>NZ_JARVSE010000001.1:0-581987 GCF_030209315.1 Pseudarthrobacter sp. efr-133-R2A-89
AGGCATCAGCGGCAGGCGGGGGCACCATTGAAGAAAAAAGCGGCCCAAGGTACGCGGATCCGCAGCTAACGGCTTGAATGAAGCCGAGCCGCTGCCTCAGCTGACGTAGAAGGAGATCGGTGCGGGTGCGCCCTCGCCGATCTCCTTTTTGCGTTCCCTAAATGGCCTCAAGACTGCGGCATCGGCAGCGCTAGGGCCTTTGCTCCATCGAATTAAAGCGCGTTTGCATAGAATCCCGCCCAAAACACAAGATCCGAGCGTTCGGACCAGAGTGCTGAGGCGGTAGCCCGGCGACTACGACAGGCTTGATGGGCGGAGGGCACCGGTTGTCGCGCACCCGAATGCCGCTTCCCGGGATACTTTTGGCGAAGCCGGGGTGGAATCGGCGAACAGATTTCCCTTGAGTGGCCGAGCCGCCAGCTGAACATGACGCACCAATGTACGGCTGACTCTCACGATCCGGCAGCGCGGTTCGATAAGTCCCATCCGCTGTTTCTCCGGCTGATCATAATGAGCACGTGCAGGGTTCTTCGAAGCGCTCCCGAGACATCCTCCGCCTTATCAGCTCTGCCAGATTGCCCTAAGAGCAATTTGCGACCGGCACTCTCAGTTCTTGCCCGCGTTACCGTTAATCGTCGTCCACTTATGAATCAGGAACCGAAACGATGTGCGGGCAGGCCTTTAACGCCGAGGCCCTCAATAGCGAAAACGGCGCCTCGCATCGGGCCGTCGTCGGGCAGCCCAGGCAGGGGTGGCCGGCCCATGCTCGTCACGTACAGAATGTCGAGATTGGGGCCACCAAACATGACGCTGGTGACCTTCTTGACCGGCATGGCGACCGTGCGGTCCAGCGATCCGTCTGGTGCGTAGCGGTTGAGTTTGCCTCCGAAGACATGCGCTTCCCACAGATAGCCTTCGGCGTCGACCGTCATGCCGTCCGCGACTCCACCGTCTGATTTGTCCATGCCGACAAAGCTCCTACGGTTCGATACGGCCCCGGTTTCCGGGTCGTAGTCGTAGGCCCAAATGTCGTTGCCCCATGAGTCGGTGAAGTAAAAGGTCTTTTCGTCAGGGCTCCAGCAAGGTCCGTTTGAGCAGACGATCCCCGAGTCCAGGGTGGTGAGGGTGAGCTCAGGGTCAAGGCTGTACAACTTTCCGGTTCCGGCCTTTTCGTTAGTGTCCATTGACCCCACGACAAATCGGCCGCGGGAATCGACCTTGCCGTCGTTGAAGCGGTTGGACGGAATATCGGACTCGGGGGAGTGGAGCAGCTCAAGCCGGTCGTGTTTGAAGTCGAAACTGTACAGTCCTTGCTGAAGAGCCACGATTGCGCTCTGCCCGTCCGCACGGAGCGCCATGGACCCGATCTTTTGGCGGACATCCCATGCCTTGATTTGCCGACCGTCCGCTGTGGATCGGAAAATCCGGCCGTCGGCGGAGTCAATGAAATAGAGCATCTGCTGCTCCGCGTCCCAGAGCGGGCCTTCTCCGAGGCTTGTTTTCAGGTCGGCAATGGCACGGATGCGCACTGGTCTCCTCTTAGCTGCTAGTCGTTACTTAGTCTTACAGGTGGGGATCAAAAACGAACTTCATCCCGTCTCCCTCACGGGTGGCTTTGAAAATGCGTTCCCAGTCACCCAGGCCGGCGACTTCGGTCACGAGGGGCCCAAGGGAAACTTTTCCGCTCGTCACCAGTGCGATGGCTCGGTGCCAGGCAGCGGTCGGAGAGGCCAGACCAGATGTGATGGTCAATTCCTTCATCAGCACTTTGTCCAGTGGGACAGTCACGGGCTTTCCGAATACTCCCACCTGAACGTAGGCTCCGCGGGGTCCCACGTTTTCAAGGCACAGAGCAGCACCTGAAGGGTGGCCGGAGCATTCGATAACGACGTCGGCCGGGCGTGTCCCTGGCGTATAGCTTTCGTCGGTAGCCGTGGCCAAGCCAAGGGAGTTGGCGATATGCAGCCGTTGGGCATCTCGGGCAGTACCGACGACGGTTACTTGGGCTCCCGATGACTGTGCGATCTGAGCCGCGAGAATCCCCATCGTGCCGGGCCCCGTGACAAGAACGGAATCGCCGGGGTTGATGATGGGCGGATCCAACAGGCAGTTCGCCACGGACCCCAGCGGTTCCAGCAGTGCCGCATGGTGCAGGTCCATCCCGTCCGGAAGGCGGTGCAGGTTTCGGACGGGGACGAGCACTTCTGAAGCAAAGCCCCCGTTGACATGGCTGCCGATGGAGACCCGCTCTGGACATAGATTGCGGTGACCGGACAGGCAGGATGGGCAGTGCCCGCATGTGGAAAAGAAACTTTCAAGGGCGACAGGGGAATCCCGCCAGGCTTCGTCCACGCCTGGACCAAGCTGGCGGACAATGCCGGCAACTTCGTGCCCAAGCACGACGGGTGGGTTAGTAGGCCACTCGCCGTCCATGATGTGCAGGTCAGTACCGCAGAGTCCGGCACCATAGACCTCAACGACAACCTGACCTGGTCCTGGAGTGGGCCGTTCGACCTCTGTCAGGAACATAGCGCCCCTGCCCGGGCTGAGCTTCACGATGGCAGACATACTGGGCATAAGGGAACCTCCACGGCTTTGGGGCGGCAGTCAATCAGGCGGACTTCGAACTTCAGCAAGGATAGCCGACCGCGCCCGAAAGTGTAAATATATGAAATGTCTTTCATATGGCCATAGCGCAGCGGCGGCATCAATGTACCAGGCGCAGTTTTTATAGCTATCTTGAAAAGATTCAATATATTGACAATGTAGATGCGTCCCTGTCAGACTTCCTAAGGTGAACGACATCGAAGTCGGATGGAATCAGGGCCCTGTGAGAGACGAGCGCGCGGCGATGCGATGTCTTTCGGCTTGGGGACTTCGCGTCCTGCAGATGGGACGTTGCTCCCATCCCCAGGACCCGCGCGGGCGCTGCATCCGTGTCAGCCGGGATGAAGGTCTCGGGAACTTCAAGCTGATGACGGCACCTCCGCGCACTCCCCTCAGGGCAGGAGGCTCTGCCGTGAAAATCTCCCTTATCTGCCGCACCGCGTCGATTCCGGGGTCCTCGAGTGGCCTGGGCATGGGCCAGACCGTCGGCACTCCGCAGTCCGGTTAGTAAACACGAAGTGAGGAAAAATGACCATTTCCAGCGAATTGACACCCCTTGAGGCCTACCGGCGGATGGCGCTCATTCGCGCGTTCGAAGAGCGTGTACTGGCGTTGTCGCTTGACGGCCACGTAGCAGGCTCAGTGCACCTGTGCCTCGGCCAGGAAGCCATTCCTGTTGGAGCCTTGGCGGCGCTCGGGCCGGCCGACCGCGTTCTTGCTACCTATAGAGGACATGGGTGGGCGATCGCTCGCGGCAGCAGTCCTACCGGGGTTCTCGCCGAAATCGCACAGCGGGAAGGCGGAGTTAATGGGGGCCGTGCCGGTTCTCCCCTGCTCAGCGACCCGGCAGTAGGTTTCCTTGGGGAAAATTCCATCGTGGGTGCCGGATCCCCCATTGCCTCCGGCGTCGCCCTTGCAGCCAAAACTCAAGGCTCCGACCGCGTCGTTGTCACCACCTTTGGCGACGGTGCCATGAACCAGGGCGCAACCACCGAAGGCATGATCTTCGCGGCTGCGAATAATCTTCCCGTTATCTTTATCTGCGAAAACAACGGCTGGGCCGAGATGACACCGCAGGACAGAACAACCCGGGGCCCCGATCTCGCCATGCGGGGAGAAGGCCTGGGCATTGAAAGTCACGTCGTAGACGGTGGCGACCCGTTCGCTGTTCGCGACGCAGTCGCAGCAGCAGCAGAAACCTGCAGGCGCGGCGAGGGCCCAGTATTGCTCGAGTGCAAAACCGTCAGGTTGAGCGGGCACTACAACCGGGACATCGAACACTACCGCCCTAAGGCCGACAAGCAGAACGCTATCGACACCGAGCCGCTCACCCGCCTCCGTTCCAGCGGCGGGCTGAATGTGGACGCGGTCGCGGCAATTGACGCCGAAATCGCAGCCGAAATCGAGGAAATTGTGCAAAGCGTCTTGGCCATGCCAGCTCCAAACCCGGCAACTGCACAGGATCACCTCTACGGGTCCGCCGTAGAACTCGATGCCAATGCCAAGCACACCCAGACTAAAGAGCTCACATACCAGCGAGCGGTCAACCAGGCACTCGCGGATGAACTGGACAGCAGGCCGGACCTTCTGGTCTACGGAGAGGATGTTGGGTTTGCAGGCGGCATCTTCGGCGTCTCCCGCGGTCTTCAGAAGAAGTATGGCGAAGAGCGCGTCTTCGACACCCCCATCTCCGAGTCCGCAATTCTCGGTTCTGCCGTTGGGGCCGGCATGGAGGGCGTACGGACGGTTACGGAAATCATGTGGGCTGATTTCGTATTCGTTGCTCTGGACCAGATCATCAACCAGGCTTCGAACGTCAGGTACATAAACCGTTCAGCCATCCATGCCCCCTTGACCATTCGGATGCAGCAGGGCGTCACGCCGGGATCGTGTGCCCAACACTCCCAGAGCATAGAGGCGATCCTGGCCCACATCCCGGGTATCAAGGTAGGTCTGCCGGCAACACCGCAGGATGCATACAACATGACACGAGCGGCCATTGCAGACCCAGACCCAACCATCCTCCTCGAGAACCGTGCGCTGTACCAGGTCTCCACTCCGGTGGACTTTGGTGGGGTAGTTGAACGTGCGGAGGGCGCCCGTCACCACCGCGACGGCAAGGATCTCACAATCATCACGTGGGGCAGCACACTTTCCTTGGCGTTGGAAGCCGCAAAGGAATTGGAACGAGACGGGATTTCCGCCGGGGTTCTCGACCTTCGATGGTTGCGGCCATTGGACCTGGATGCCATTGCTCGCGCAGTCACTGCTTCTGCTGGACGCATCCTTGTCGTCCATGAGGCCCACACCAGTGGGGGCTTTGGTGCTGAAGTCGCCGCAAGGATTACAGAACTGCACTTCGAGAAACTCAGCGCTCCAGTCCAGCGGGTGGGTACCCCGGATGTGCGTATGCCATCGGCGCCTGCACTGCAGGATGCGCTGCTGCCGACCACCGGCAGGATAGTCGCGGCAGCCACGACGTTGGTGAGCAGCGCGCCTGCTGGCCACGCCATTGGGGTGTAAAAGCGGTGGAGTTCCTCGTTGAAATATCTTTCACAACTCCAGTTGGAATGGATTCTGGCGTTCTCGAGGAGCTCAAAACGGCAGAAGCACGACGGGCCGACCAGCTCGCTGCCTCCGGGCATCTACTTCGGTTGTGGCGCCCCCAAGTGCCGGGATGGCGGAATATCGGTCTGTGGGAGGCCGAAGACGTAACCGAACTCCAGACGCTGTTGGGCTCCCTACCGCTGAGGGAATTTATGTCAGTAACAATTCGACCGCTGGATCCCCATCCATCTGACCCATCGCTGATGCTGGGCAAGGTCTAGCTACCATGCTCGTGGCAGGTTCTTTTACTGCTAGGAGGTCTGGCCCCATCCGCCTGGGCGGGGTCAGACCGCCTGCCCATCATCGAGGCCGCATGCCCAGCTGCCCGCCTCTCCTTTTGCGGCCCGTCCCCGAAGATTCCGGGACATTACCACTTCGTCGCCCTGAAATGGGCTTTGGGAAACGACGTGAAAAGCCTGTATCAAGGACCGCAGCAGCACCATCACGCTGCGTCCAGTCCTAAGAGAGTAGACGTGGTTGTAACTATGCCAGTGAAATGCAACTGTCCATCTCAGGAGAGTCGGCCGCCGAAGGTCCATACCCGCCATGTCGACGATTGGATCGGTTTGACGGGATCCAGGGTCGAGATTCGGAAAGACGGGCAGGTCCGCTGTGCCGGCATTGTTGATGCTGTCAGTTCTGACGGCATGATCCTCTGGCTTCAGCCCCCATCCGACCAAAGGCGGCTGTACGAGAAGTCCGCCTCGTACGAAGTCTGGGTGCACGTCGCGCCTGTGTAAGCCCAATCAAGGCACCCCTTATTCCGCGATAGTTTCTCGCAGCCATCTTCAGTTTGGCGAAAAGGGTGCTGGTTCTCCTCAGATAGCATCACCAGCCCTGCGTCCTCGCCAAAGCTGCAAAACATGGCGTGCACCAGCAAGCAGATCGTTTCGAAGTCACCGTCAATCGTCCTCAGGAATCGAGCCGGCAACTAGACCAAGGCTCCCCCGACTGATCCTCGCGTTGGAACGAATGCAAGACCACAGAAGTAAGGTTCACAATGGAGTCCTCCGATATAACGTTCCGCACTCGAAAGTGGGTGCGCCCAGAAGACCTGAATGCCAACGGAACCCTGTTCGGTGGAAGTCTTCTCAAATGGATCGATGAGGAAGCGGCAATCTATGCCATTCTCCAGCTTGGCAATGGCCGGGCGGTGACTAAGTACATCTCAGAAATCAACTTTGTCAGCTCCGCCGTGCAAGGGGACCTCATCGAGATGGGTCTAGCTGCAAGCAAATTTGGCCGGACTTCACTGACTATGCGAGCGGAAGTCAGAAACATGATCACCCGGCGAAGCATCCTCACCATCGAAGAGATCGTGTTTGTAAACCTGGACGTCGAGGGCAAGCCTGAGCCGCACGGTTATGCAGAAATCACATACGACAGGGACAGGATCCCCGCTCACCACCTCGCAGGATGGAAACCCGATTAGAAAAGGTAGCTGCGTAGAGTTCCCACGCTAACCCTGGGCGGCCCAGGGAACCTAGCCTCTCAGCTGACTCGAATTGAATCCCTTATTTCTATGTCCCAACCCGTCAGCACCCGCAAATTTCCGATGACCAGCTCAAAGTTGAGCTGAATGCAAATCCATATACCGGAGGTAAATCTTGTTTCCACTAATAGTCGCCACGGCTGGCGGATCAGCTGACGTCCCGCCGGCAAGTGGTCCGGCGCAATTGATCACGGTCGCCCTCATCGCAGTGGCGCTTATCATCGCCCTCATCTCGTGGCTCAAAGTACATCCTTTTCTTGCCCTGAGTGGCACAGCCATCTGCGCCGGCATCGCCGCTGGCCTGGCACCGGGAAAGTCAGTCGATAGCTTCACAAATGGTTTCGGGGCCACAATGGCGGGCGTCGGCGTTCTCATCGCTATAGGCGCTATCTTTGGTAAGCTCCTGGCCGATTCTGGCGGTGCCGACGCCATCGTTGACGCGCTCTTGCATCGAGCAGGGCTTCGGTCGCTGCCTTGGACTATGGCGGTCATTGGCGCCGTAGTTGGCCTACCGATGTTTTTTGAAGTCGGTCTGGTCCTTCTAATGCCGATCATTCTTCTGGTGGCACGCCGCAGCGGCGTGCATCTGCTGAAGGTTGCCCTGCCAGCGATAGCAGGTCTCTCGGCGATGCATGGGCTTGTCCCTCCGCATCCAGGTCCGCTTGTGGCCATCTCCACGCTCAACGCCAACATCGGCCTGAGTCTAGCCATCGGGGCAGCATTGGCGGTGCCCCTCGTGGTGCTCGCCGGCCCCGTGCTCAGCTTTGCTGCCGCACGATGGATGCCGCACGTTCGAGTTCCCGAAATGTTCACTGGAGAAGCCCGTGGCGGCGTTCTCCAAGCGAACAATAATGATGACTCATCCAGGCCTCTCGCTGGTCAACACGGTGGTCATTCTGTGGGCTTGGAACTGAAGGAGCAGACACAGCTCTCAACGGCCGTTGTCCGAAAGCGGCCGTCCGCGCTCGTGACAACAATAGGAATTCTTCTCCCTATCGTTTGCATGCTTGTTCGCGCCGTGAACGAATCGCTGGACCCAAACGCCACTGATTTGTTCTCAACTTTGATTCATTTCATAGGAACTCCTACTATTGCTCTGGGTTTTGCTTTGATCTACGCAATGATCTTCTTCGTCCGCGCGAGCAACATGCGGCAAAGTGATGTAGGAAGGTCCGCAAGCGACGCGCTGGTTTCTGTAGCCGGAATCTTGCTCATTGTCGGTGCTGGCGGCGGCCTAAAGCAGATCCTCATTGATGCCGGAATTGGAAGTCTGTTGGCGAAAGCTGCCTTGGGCAGCGGTATCTCCATCGTATTGCTCTCATGGTTGGTCGCAGCTCTGGTCCGCGTTGCCACCGGGTCAGCAACCGTCGCAACGGTAACCGCCTCCGGAATTTTGGCTCCTTTGGCTGTCGGTCTTTCATCACCGGAACTATCCCTTTTGGTCATTGCAATCGGTGCTGGCTCACTCTTCTTGTCCCATGTGAACGATCCTGGTTTTTGGATGGTGAAGGAGTTTTTAGGTCTCACGGTCAGCCAGACATTCAAGACGTGGACTCTCATGGTGACCCTGCTATCTTTAGCGGGCCTTTCCGGAGCATTGCTCATCGAAGCATTTATTTAGAGTTAGCAACGTTTCGCACTCCCTTAGTAGTTGTGAACAACGAGAAGACAAGAAGTCATGGCATTTGAGGGTTGGGGCAATATGACGAGCCAGACGGCGCATTCGGATCCGGTCATCCTTGAGATGGGTTCCATTACCTAGGAGTTCCCGGGCGTTTAAGCCTTGTCCAACGTTAACCTGCGGGTGAAGGCGGGCGAGATCATGCCGTCTGCGGCGAGAACGGGGCCGGCAAGTCCACCCTCATGAAGGTCCTTTCCGGTGTGTACCCGTACGGCAGCTACGACGGCGATATCGTCTACCAGGGGCAGGTCCAGCAGTTCCGGGACATCCGGGCCAGCGAATACGCCGGCATCGTGATCATCCACCAGGAACTGGCGCTGATACCCGAACTGTCCATCATGGAGAACATCTTCCTGGGCAACGAGCCCACCAAGCGGGGCGTCATCGACTGGGCCGAGGCGCGCCTGCGGTCGTTGGACCTGCTGGCACGGGTGGGCCTCCGGGATGACCCGGACACTCCCATCAAGGAAATCGGCGTCGGCAAGCAGCAGCTGGTGGAAATCGCCAAGGCGCTGAACAAGTCCGTGAAGATCCTCATCCTGGACGAACCCACCGCGGCGCTGAACGAATCGGACTCGCAGCCTGGTCCAGGCCCGCAAGGCCGTAGAGGACGGGGTCAAGCTCTTGGGGTACACCTCGTGGGGCTGTATCGATCTGGTCAGCGCCTCCACAGTACAGATGAGCAAGCGCTACGGCTTCATCTATGTGGACCGCGATAACGACGGCAGCGGCTCGCTGCAGCGCCACCCGAAAAAGTCCTATGGGTGGTACAAGGAAGTCATCGCCACCAACGGTGCCAGCCTGGAAGACTAGCGCCACTGCGACAATGCCGGTGCCGGTCAGCAAGCTGGCGCCGGCATTCGCTGCGGAAGACAATCGTTCAACGATCACGAGAGGAGGGTGGCGTGGAGGTGTTGCGTGTGTTCAACAACAACGTCGTCCTCGCCCGTGACGCCGAACGGGGAGATGTGATTCTCACCGGGCGGGGGCTGGGATTTCAAACCAAACCCCGTGCACAGGTGGATCAAGCCAAGGTAGTCCGCGTTTTCCTGCCCGAGGATGGTCGAAACGCGGACAACTTCGGCGCTCTTGTGGCGGCCATCCCCCCGGAGCACCTCGCCCCGGCAGATCAAGCACTGCAAATGGCAAGACGAGACACTACACCTGTGAGCTCCACAACTGTTGTAGCCCTGGCGGATCATCTCAGTTTTGCCATCAAACGGCTTCGTCAAGGCATCCACCTGGAATACCCGTTGCGGGCTGAAGTAGCCCACCTCTACCCGGACGAACTGCGCACAGCCCAGCGCGTCCTTGATTTCGTCAACACCCGCGCCGAGCAAACACTGCCCGAAGAAGAGGCTGTGCCCATAGCCCTGCATCTAGTAAACGCCGGCTTCGCAACAGGAGACCTCTCCCTCACCTATCAAATGACGGGTGTTTTTACGCAGCTACTTAACGTCCTCGAACAGGCCTATGGGCGCCCCTTTGAACGGGACACGGTCAACGCGGCCCGGTTCATCACCCACCTGCGCTACTTCGTCGTGCGCGCACAGACAGGCCAACAGTTGGACGACGGGGCCAGCACTCTCAGCAAAGCAATCCGCGAGGCCTACCCGGAGGCGTACGCGACCGCCCTCAAGCTGCAGGCAGTACTCGAGCTGCGGCTGGGCACCCCCCTGACCGAAGAAGAAGTGACATACCTGACCCTTCACGTCGCCCGGATGGTCGAAGACTCCCGGCTTCGCTGACATCCGACGACCCAGGAGACGCTGTGAGGGTGGGGTGTGCTCCCATGCGGGAGCGTCCCATCGTGTGGACCATCGTGCCCCTGCCTTTCCCTCCGGCGGCGTCCGGTGCCCTGGCCTAGCGCGAGCGAGGTGAAGGCATTCCAAGCTGCTGCGCGCGGACGCAAAGGGCGTTAGCGGGGGAGGAGTCCCGCGAATTCATGGTTTTGGAAGACCAAGGGATCTTTGGCGTTCCCGGTGTTGAGGCCCAGGACCCTGGCCAGGACAAAGGCGTGGTCCCCGATGGGCGTGACGTTCTCGATTTGGCATTCCAAGGCCGCGACTGCGCCTGCGACTAGTGGGGCTCCGTATGCTCCTTGGATCCAGAAGCTGTCATCGAAGCGGTCCGCGTCCTTTTTACCCAG
This sequence comes from Pseudarthrobacter sp. efr-133-R2A-89, assembly GCF_030209315.1. NCBI lineage: Bacteria > Bacillati > Actinomycetota > Actinomycetes > Micrococcales > Micrococcaceae > Pseudarthrobacter > Pseudarthrobacter sp. efr-133-R2A-89. The sequence goes on from NZ_JARVSE010000001.1 coordinate 10,537, forward strand.
CTTGCGGCAGAACTGCGCCTGTGATGATGCAAGAGCGCTGATGCCCAGCACGGTGGCCTTGTTGAGTTGTGGCCAGCTGGAAGACTCGTGGCCGATGAAGAAGCCGACCAGGCACGGGTCCAGGGAGATAAAGACGAACGATCCGACGATCATGGCGGCACGGTCACTGGTGAGTTCAGACTGTCCGGCGACGACGGCGACGCTGGTGGGCACCATGGACATGGTGTCCCGCACGTGGGTGGGATCGAGAGTGCCGGGCCGTTCGGTAACGATAGTCATGGCTGCCTCCTTCGGTTAACGGTGTTGCTGGATGTAGTAGAGCTGCTCGGCGTCAATCCACACTTCGTATCCGTCGAGTTTGTCGATGAGGATGCGTGAGTCGACGCCTTCGGGTGCGAGCCAGAGGATTCGGGAGTCGGGGGTGGCATCTTCGATGCGTGCGGTTCTGACGTATGTGCCGTTTCGGCGGATTTCCACTGTTGCTGTTGTCGGGAGATGGAACCAGTCATCGAGCCGGTAGGACTGTGGCGGGTGGGGGGTGAAGGTTCTGCGTTCGATCGGGAAGGACCCGGCCGCAGCATGGGCTGTTGGTGCGTTCATCACGGTTCCTTAGGTGGCGGCGGGCAGGGGTGGGGTCAGGTGCCACCGACCGCCGGGGAGCTGGGCGTGGCACCTGAGAGGGATTGGTGGGTCGAGCAGGCTTGCTGTGGTTCAGGCGACGGGTTGCGTGTCCGCGACCGGGACGGGTTCCTGGTCCTTTTTAGCCGTGGTGAGGAGCCCCGCGGTGTATTCGGAGAGCCACCCAAGGCAGGCGCCGACGATCAAGGCCAGACAGGTGCCGGCCGCGTCGAAGGTGGTGCCAAAGTAGGCGGCGCATCCGGCAAACGCTCCGGGGATGAAGCCCAGGAGGCTCCAGCGGGCCTGGACGCACATGGCGAACGCTGCGATGGCGACGGAGATGCCGAGCGCGCCGGGATGGGGAGGTTCGGCGCTCCCCAGACGATGATGGCGCCCCAGAGGACTCCGGAGAGGTTGGCAGGGATCGTTTTGAGGAGTGCGGCGCGTTTTCCGCCGGCTGCGAAGAAGCATGCCCAGGAGAGGAATCCGACCCAGGTTATGAGGCCCAGGGGTGTGCTGAATTGGGTCCAGAGCCCGGCGAGGATGCCGACGGTGATTCCGATGATGACAAGGGGCTTCATGGGTAGTTCCTTAGGGTCAAAATGGCGTCATTGTCTTTTTGAAAAGGAAAGCTGAGGGAGTGTGCATGTGCAGGCTTCGCTGAAGTGCGCAGAACGCGGAGCGGGTGTTAGCTCTTTTGGGTGCGGGTGAATCTGGTGGTACGGCCCCGGCAAGGACGCCGGGGCCGTACTACGTGGGGAGTGTTTAGAGGTGGGTCAGGGCGAGGTCGGCGGGGTCCGCGTTGTCGGGAGTCGCAGGCGTGGGTTCCACCGGTGCGCGGTGGAACTCGCCGTTCTTCATCACTGCGGTGATTTTGTTGATGTCCTGCAGGATGGTGATGTCTTCGAGCGGGTTGCCGTCGACGAGGATCATGTCGGCGTAGAAGCCGGGCAGGACCTTGCCGAGTTCGTTGGGCTTTTCGAAGAGTTCCCCGCCGAGGGCGGTGGCAGCGATGATGGCTTCCATTTCGGTGTAGCCGAAGAGCTTCACGAAGTGGTCCAGGTCCCGGGCGTAGGTGCCCCGGGGTGTCCAGGCGAAGCCGTAGTCTCCGCCGGGCAGCACGCGGATGCCGCGGCGGCGCATCTCCTGCATTGCTTTGACAGCGATGTCGAGTTCGCGGGCGTAGCCTGCCTGTTCGGCTGCCTCGTGGGAGTAGCCGAAGGCTTCGGCGTCCTGGAGGGTTGCGACCAGCCAGTTGATGGCCGGGGCGACGAAGACGCGGTCTTTGGCGGCCTCGAGCAGGTCCATGCCTTCGTCATCGATGTAGGAGGCGTGGTAGATCATGTCGACGCCGGTTTTCAGGGAGATGAGGACGGAGTCGCGGCTGCGGGCGTGGGTGCATACGCGCACGTGCCGGCGGTGTGCTTCGTCGACGGCGACCTGGAGTTCTTCTTCGGTGATGTAGGTGTCGGTGGCTGCCTTGGTGCCGGTGATTTCCTCACCGGAGATGCTGAGTTTGATCTGGTCCACGCCGAGCCCGATGGTTTCCCGGACCACTTTGCGCATTTCCTCGACGCCGTCGGCGATCTGGGTGATGCCGGGCACGAGGTCCCCTGCGGTGGTGGCGATTTCCTGGCCGTTGGCCAGGTAGCGGGGGCCGGGGATCCGGCCGGCGTTGATGGCGTCGCGCACGACGACGTCGAGGCGCTTTTTGGCGCTGGCCGCCCCGAAGCACATGGTGTAGCCGTAGTCGATGTAGTACTTGGCGGACTCGACGGTGTGCAGCAGGTGTTCCTCAACGTTCATGGTTTCCAGGCTGTTGAGGTCGCCGTCGTTCCAGGTGAAGTGGGTGTGTGCGTCGCACAGGCCCGACATCAGGGTCTGGCCGCGGCCGTCGATGACGCGGGCTCCTTCGCGGGGCAGGTTGCCCGTGCCGGGACGGACGTCGGTGATGCGCTCATCGACGACGAGCACTTCGCCGAGGAAGGGCTGGGCGCCGGTGCTGTCGAGGATGTTGACGTTGGTGAAGAGGGTTTTCGACATGACTTCGTTGTCCTTATCTTGAGTTGGAGACGGTGGTGCGGTTGTTAGGGGGCTTTGCGGATCTGCATGGTGATGGTCTGCTGGCGGCGTGACTGACAGCCGGGGCTGGAGCTGCTGCAGGCACACGTCTTCTTCGTCTCCGGCTTGAGCGTGGAACCGGTGAGGAAGTCCAGGACCGCGGCGGTGACGAAGTCCGGCGCCTCCGGCACCGTCCAGTGGCCGGTGCCCGGGGCGACCAGGAGTTCGGCCTGGCCCAGCTCCCCTGCGATGGCCTCGTTCGATTCCGGTGTGCTGACTTTGTCTTCGCTGCCGGTCAGCAGCAGCACCTTGGACTGGATCCTGGCCAGGTCCGGGTTGGTTGCTGAGGCCAGGGCTTCGCAGGCCTGCGCGTAGGCTTCCGGGTCCTGGCCCAGGAGCAGTTCGCGGACGAAGGGGCGCACCAGCGGGTTCCCGATCGCTGCATGATCGGCCGTGGCGGCGGTCGCGACGGTGTCGGCCACCGCGGCCATGCCCTTTTCGCGGACGAGGGCCGCGCGTGCCCGGGTGGCTTCCTTGGCTGCCTGGGCCTGTTTGCGGACCGGGCCGAGCAGGACGATTTCCCGGACCAGGTCAGGACGTGTTGAGGCCAGCTGCTGGACGATGAGGGTTCCCATCGAGTGGGCAACAAGGTGGGCGCGGCCTGTCGTGGTCTGGGATTCGATGACCAGGGCCAATTCGGCGGCCAGGGATTCCAGGCTAAGTTCCCCCACCCGGGGCGAGCGGCCGTGTCCGGCGAAGTCGTAGCGGGTGACGCGGAAGCGTTCGGCAAGTGAGGCGACGAGGGGTTCGTAGAAGCTGGTGGTGCCGCCCAGTCCGTGGACCAGGACAACATCCTCTCCGGTGCCTGTGGTTTCGACGAAGAGGTGTTGGGTTCCGACGGCTGTCAGTCCTGCGGGGATGGTCGCGGTGCTCATCGGCCTTCTCCGATCCGGTTCCGCAGGGTGCCGAGCTTGCTGATGGTGATCTCGACGACGTCTCCGCTGGTCAGGAAGCGCGGCGGGGTGAAGCCGATGCCGACGCCGACCGGGGTGCCGGTTGCGATGATGTCGCCGGGCTGGAGGGTGATGCCGGCGCTGATTGTTTCGATGATGGTGGGGATGTCGAAGATCAGGTCCGCTGTCGTGGCCTTCTGGCGGGTTTCGCCGTTGACGGTGCAGAGCAGGTCCAGGGGCCCGTCGCCGACTTCATCGCGGGTTACGGCCCAGGGCCCCATGGGGCAGTGGGTGTCGAGGCTCTTGCCCAGGAACCACTGCTTGTGGTCTTTCTGCAGGTCACGGGCGGTAACGTCGTTGATGATCGTGTAACCCCAGACGTGGTCCAGCGCATCCGCCTTGCTGATGCCCCGGCCGCCCGCGCCGATGATGACACCGAGCTCGGCTTCGTAGTCCAGTTCGGAGGTGACGCCGGTGTGCGGGTCAACCTCCGCGCCGGTGCCGATGACCGTGGAGGGTGCCTTGGTGAACACCACCGGGTATTCCGGCTGGGGTGTGGCGCTTGCGGTTGCGTCGTAGCCGGAGTTGGCGAATTCCTTGGCGTGTTCGACGTAGTTGCGGCCCACGCAGAAGATGTTGCGGCGGGGGAGCGGGATGGGGGCCAGCAGCTCGACGTCGGTCGCGGGGACTGCTTCCCCGGTCACGGCGGCGAGCTGGGCAGCTGCGCTGTCCCAGTTGTCGATGAGTGAGAGCAGGTCCTGCCCGCCCGGTACTGCAGTCACCGTGGTGGCGTCGGTGTTGAGGACGCCGGTCTGCTGGGTGCCGTTGTGGCGGAACGTAACGAGTTTCAAAGTGATTCCCCTTCGAATCGATTATCGATAATTGATGAGCTGACTCTACACGACCGTGACTGGCATCACAAGCGATTATCGATAATTTCTTTTGGAAGGGGTGCGGGCCCTTCCGGGGGAGGATGAAGGGCCTATTCCTGGGGGAGGATGAAGGGCCTATTCCTGGGGGAGGATGGAGTACTCGTGCTGGTGTTCGATGACGAGCTTGGTGCAGAGGTCCGGCGTGCCGCTCTCGAAGGCTTCCAGGATCGGGACGTGGGCTTCGGCCGCTGCGTGCAGGTCGACGTGGCCGCGCACGACGGTGGCCATGGTGCGGGCCTCAACATACAGGGAATCCCAGATCTCCAGCATCAGCCGGTTCCCGGTCGCAACCACAACAGCCCGGTGGAAGTCGGTACTGTACTTGGCGATGCCGTGGGCGTCATTCGTCGCCGCGGCCTCACGCATACCCGCCAACGCATTGCGCAGGGGCGAAGGGTCGGCGTGCAGTGCCGGATATGCGGCGGCGGCGGCGGTTCCCTCGAGCGCGAGGCGGACGAAGTAGACTTCGGCGAGGTCATCCTGGGAGGCGGACCGGACGAAGGTTCCGCGGCGGGGGATGTTTTCGACCAGCCGTGTGGAGGACAGCTCCCGCAGGGCCTCGCGGACCGGCGCTTGGCTGACGCCGAATTCTTTGGCGAGCTGGAGCTCCACGAGGCGCATACCGGGAGGGTAGGTGCCGTCAACGACCCTGTCCACGATGGTGCGCTTGACCTTTTCCGAGAGGCTCTCGTTCTCAAATGCTGCTGATACCGCCATTTCCCCAGTCTTTCATGATGCTCTCGTGGCGCCCGTCCGTTCAGGCCGTTTCGGGGCATGTTCTGGATCTCGCGGTGCGGGCTTGGGGTCCCTGAAGGCCAGGCTGGGGACAATGGCCAGCGCTGCCAGGGCCGCGGCGAGGAGAAACGCGCCGGCATATCCGGAACCGGGGCCGTTGGTGCTGTTCAAGGCATTGAGGGCAGCAGCGGCGGCGGCCACGCCGACCGCCATGCCGATCTGCCGGGCCATGTTCACGATTGTCGAACCGTCGGCCAGCTCCGGACCGTGCAGTCCGGTGACGGTAGCCGTCTGCAGCGGGACGATGGTTGTGCCGAAACCCGCACCCGCAACCAGAATCGCGGCTGCCGACAGCCACCCCGGCGTTGCCTGGCCCGCCAGTGACAGTGCCCCCGCTCCCGCTGCCATGAGACCCAATCCTGCAGCCAGCGGCGCACGCGGGCCCGTGCGCCGGGTAAGGCGCGTGGTGACCGGGGTGGCCAGCAGGATGCCGACGGCATGCAGGGATGTCATGAATCCGCTGTCCAGCGGGGACATCCCGCCGTGGCCCTGGAGATACAGCGGGAGCAGAAACAGTAGCGCCCCATAGGACAGGGCGGTCAGGAGGAAGGCGAGGTTGCTGCTCCAGATCTCCCGATTGACGAGCAGCCGGACATTGAGCAGGGGATCTTCGCGGCGGAGCTGCCGCACGGCGAATCCGGCCAGGAGCAGCACTGCGGTGGCGATGGCGATCAGGGGCAGAGCGGCGGGGTATCCGTTTTCGGCTCCGGTAAGACCCAGCACCAAAAGCACAAGGCCTGCCGAGACAAGTACAAGGCCAACGCCGTCGAACCGGGCACCGGGGGTGGCCGGCCGTTGCGCCGGCAAACGCAGGCCGGTCAGAATGGCGGCGAGGGCGATGGGCACGTTAAGCCAGAAGACCCACCGCCAGCCGATGTCCTGCACAAACCACCCACCGATCAGCGGGCCCAGGACCGGGGCGAGGGCCGCCGGCACCGAAATGAGCGCGGAGGCCTTCGCCCGCTGGTCGGCGGGGAACGCGGCGAAAAGCATGGCCATGCCGATCGGGAGGATCAACCCTCCGCCGAGACCCTGTAGAGCCCGGAACGCGATGAGGACCGGCAGGGACCATGCCAAGGCAGTGAGGGCCGAGGCCATCCCGAAGATTCCCAGCGCGATCAGGAATGCCCGGCCCTGGCCCAGACTGCGGCTGATCCAGCCACTCATCGGCAGTGACACCGCGATCGCCAAAAGATAGGAGGTGATCACCCACTGGACCGGCCCAGGGCCGGCGTCGAACTCCTCCTGAAGGGTAGGCACCGCGATATTGACCACGGTGGTATCCAGCAGGTCCATGACGACAGCCAGGGTCACGGCCACGGCCGTCAGCCGGGAAATGCTTCTTTCAGGCATTAGCTTGGCGTTCCTTTCGGATCGGGATCCGCATTGTCGGACGTTGATCCGCCGCAGGCGTCCGATCGATGTGTGGTCAGTTATTCGGGATCGGATTTTGTGGTCTGCACAGTGCCGTGCGGGTGTTCCGGTGGTGAATAGATCGAGTAGAGCTTAGGGGGGACAGCGCCGACGGCTGTGACGTTGTGCCAGGTTCCGGCCGGAACAAAGATCGCATCGCCGTCCCGAGCGTCCCATTCATGGATCAGGTTCCCGGCTGCCGGACCCATCTGGACCTTGCCCTGTCCGCTCTCCACCCGCAGGAACTGGTCCACGTCCTGGTGCACTTCCAGTCCGATGTCGTCCCCCGGGGCAATGGCCATGACGGTGACCTGCAGCCGGCCGCCCGTCCAGATTGTCCTTCGGTAGTCATCGTTGGCCTCCGTAGCACTCTCGATGTCCAGGACATAAGGCGCGGGACCATGGTCGGTGAGCGTGGGATCGATCTCTTCTTCAGTCACAAATCAATTATCCATTATCGATAATGTAGTATCTAGGTTGGTAAGGCTCATCTAAGGGAGGTAAGCAACAAATGACAGTGACAGCGGGGGAGTCCACCGTGAAGGATCCGGACTCCTCTTCCGGCGGCCCCCTGGTTGCCACGCCCTTGCGCGTCCGCGTCCGCGACCACATCGCGGCCAGGATCGTGGATGGGACCTACGTCCCGGGCCAGCGCCTGACAGAACTGGAGATAGCCCGGAGCCTGGGCACCAGCCAGACACCTGCGCGGGAGGCGCTGCGGGACCTTGCGGGCATGGGCTTTGTAGAGTCCGAACCCAATAAGGGCTGCCGCGTTCGGGAACTGGACAGCGAGGACCTGCGACAGGCCCACCCCGTCCGGGCCGCCCTCGAGGAAATCGCCGGACATTCCGCTGCACGTCATCTGAAGGGCAAGACAACGGACTTGGCCAGCGCGCTGGACGGAATGCGGGCCGCGCAGGAAAACGGCGACCTCATCGCGCTGTGCTTCCACAGCACACGCTTCCATCGCCACATCGTTGAAAGCGCCGGCAACGATGCACTCACCCGGGCCTGGAACGCCCTGGGAATCGAAATGCTCACCCTCTTAGGCGCTGCCCACGACCAGGTGGGCTTCCCCAACTCGGTGGAAGAACACGCCGCAATCATGGCAGCCCTCGAAGCGGGTCAAGCCGCCGCGGCGGCCCGCCTCTTGAAAAGCCATGCCTGCTCATACGTCACCAGGGATCCGGGTTCCACCGGCGCCCTGTGCACCACCCCGTAACTGACCAATTTGCCTTCACGGCCCGAACCCAAAGGAACATCGGCATGAGCACCTCGCAGACAGTACTGATTATCGGCGGAACCTCCGGCATAGGTCGCGACACCGCGAAACTGCTGGCATCACGCGGTGACGCGGTCATCGTTGCCGGACGCACGCAATCCCGCGCGCAGGCCACGGCCCGGGACATTGGCGGCGGCGCCGTCGGCCTCGAGATTGACCTCACTGACATGGACAGCATCCGGGCAGCCGCTGCGGCAACAGGCCCTATCGACCACCTGGTCCTCTCCGCCGCCGCCCTGGCCTATGCCCCTTTCCGGGAACTTGCCATCGACGACGCCCGGAACGTCTTCGAAGCAAAATTCTGGGGTTACTACCGCGCCGTCCAGGTCTTCGGGCCGATGCTGCCGGACACCGGCAGCATCACTTTCTTCTCCGGCGTCGCCGCCGACCGCCCCGCGCCCGGCACGGTCGCCGTGACAGCAGTGAATGCCGCCGTCGAAGGCCTCACCCGTTCTCTCGCCGTCGAACTAGCTCCCGTCCGGGTTAACGCCGTCAGCCCGGGCATGACCGACACCGAGGGCTGGTCCCACCTCCCCGACGACCAAAAAGCAGCAGCTTTTGAACAGCAGGCCAAATCCTTGCCGACCGGCCGCATCGGACGTCCTGAGGATCTCGCCTCTACAGTCCTGCACCTGATCGATAACGGCTTCACGACCGGAACAATCCACCACGTTGACGGCGGAGCCCGCCTTGTCTGAGCAGCACCTCAGGGATCCGGACCAGCCCCGCCGGAAGGGCAGCGTGCTTGTTGCCGGGGCCGGGGGAGTGATCGGACGGCATGCCGCCGATGAGTATGCACGTCAGGGCTGGCAGGTTCGCGGCATCAGCCGGCGCCCCGTCCAGGGCGCCGGCTGGGACCACTTGTCGGTAGATCTCAGCGATCCCGCAGCCTCCGCGTCAGGTCTGGCTGAGGCCGAAGACACAACGCATCTGGTCTTCGGCGCTTACGCCGAGCGCCCGACGTCCCGGGAGCTTTCAGAGGCCAACGTCGGATTGCTGCGCAATACCCTTGACGGCCTTTACAGCGCCGGTGCCCCACTGCGTCACGTCACCCTGTATAAGGGCGGAAAGGCCTACGGGGCGCATCCGGGTTACTTCAACACACCGGCCAAGGAGCGGGACCCGCGCCTCGTGCAGCCGAACTTTTACTACGACCAGGAGGACCTGCTGCGTCAAACCGCAGCGGAGCGCGGCTTTGACCTGACCATCCTGCGTCCCGAAGGGGTAGTCGGCTACGCTGTCGGCAACCCAATGAACCTGCTGATGGTGATCGCCGTCTACGCCAGCATCTGTCGTGAACTGGGCCAGCCGCTACGGTTTCCCGGCACGATTGCCGCCTTTGACGCCCTCTATCAGGTCACCGATGCAGGGCTGCTTGCCCGGGCCACAGTATGGGCGGGCTCGGATCCACAGGCCGCCGGCGAAGTCTTCAACATCACCAACGGTGACCAGTTCCGTTGGCGCCAGCTGTGGCCGGCCTTCGCCCGTCACCTCGGCATGGATTACGCCGAACCCCAGCCGGTGCCCCTGGCTGACGCGATGCCTCAGCTCAAATACGTCTGGGAGCGGCTGGTGGCCCGGCACTCGTTGGTCCCGACTCCGTATGAAGACCTGGTCGGATGGGAATTCGGCGACTTCCTGCTGCGGTCCGGGTTCGACAACGTCTCCTCCACCATTAAGGCCCGCCAGGCCGGCTTCACCGACTGCCTCGACAGCGAAGACCGGTTCCTGGAACTCTTCCGTGAACTTGAGGCCGATCGGATCATTCCGCCCGTTGTGCTAAGCAGCCAGTCATCTGAAAGGTACGTGCCCTGATGGGAAATGCGCGGGAATGGTCCTGGGCCGCCAGACTGATCGTTCTCGCGGTCGCCGCAGCTACAGCGGTCAGCGTTATTTACCTGCCACAGGCCATGCTGACGGTGCTGGCGGCTGGTTTTGGCGTGGCCCCGGCAGCGGCCGGTGTCATCGCGACCAGCGTTCAGGCCGGTTACGCCATCGGCATCTTCCTGCTGGTTCCCCTCGCTGATCGCGTCCAGCCCCGGCGGCAGGTCACGATTCAGTCGGTTCTCCTTGCCGCGGCCCTTGCGGTAACGGCGGTGCTGCCCGAGATTGTGGGAGTCACATTGGGATTCCTGGCAGTGGGCCTGGTGGCAAACATTGCCCAGATCCTCATCCCGGCCGCGAGCCGGTTAGCCCCCAAAGGGAAGGCGGGCGCTGCCTTGGCAACAGTGGCCGGCGCCCTGCTGATCGGAATTTTTGGCGGCCGGATCATCGCAAGCCTGCTCGTCCAGACCATCGGATGGCGGTGGGTCGTCTTGTCTTTCGCCGTCCTGGTCCTGGCCGTGCTGCCGTTCCTGCGCACTGCCCTGGCCACAGAGCTCCAGCTGCACGCCGCCGGCGGCAAGTACCGGCACCTGCTGGCCTCGACCCTTCAGCTGAGCCGGCGGAGCCCTGAACTGATCCAGTCTGCGCTGATGCAGTTCTTCGTGTTCGCCACCTTCAACTCCCTGTGGACGGTCACGGTGCTGCACCTCACCGGACCTGGATTCGGCTGGAGCGTCCTTTCGGCCGGCCTTTTCGGGGCCGTCGGACTTGCCGCCGGAATCGCTACCCCATTCAGCGGCCGCTTCGTTGACCGTTTCGGGCCCCTTCCGGTCGGTCTCGTGTTCTTGCTGGTCCTGCTCCTGGGCGTGCTGTCGGTGATCATAGATCCCTCGTCGGCCGTCCTGTTTGGTGCGAGCATGTTCGTCATCACCTGGGCCAACCAGACAGTCCTCTCCGCTAACCAGGCCCGGACCCTGGCGGCGAACCCGGTCCAATCAGCCCAGGCCAACACGGTCTTCATGTTCGCAGTGTTCCTGGGCGGCTCAGCCGGAGCCTTTACGGGCACGGTTGCCTTCAGCGCCGGAGGGATGCCCCTCGTCGGCGTGCAGGCTGGCGCCTTCGTTCTCATCGCCCTCGTTATCTGGCTCGCGTCCGCAACGCACCAGAAACGCACCACACCAAACCCTGGCAAGAAAAGGATCACAGCATGACCACCGCAGGAAACATCCAGCTGAATACCGGAGCGAGCATCCCACCGGTCGGATACGGATGCTGGCAGACCGCCCGCGCCGATATTGCCGCCGCCGCGCGCGCCGGATACCGCGCCTTTGACACCGCAACCTTCTACGCGAACGAACAGGCCGTAGGTCAGGGCATCCGCGACGCAGGGCTAACCCCCGAAGACGTCTTCCTCACCACCAAGGTATGGCGCGCCGACATGGGCTACGCTCAAACCCTGAAAGCGTTCGACACCTCACGCCGCCTGCTCGATGCCGACGTCATCGACCTCTATCTCATCCACTGGCCCCAGCCCGACTCCCGACTGGTCGCCGAAACCTGGCGGGCCATGGAAAAACTCCTGGAACGCGGAACCGTCCGCTCCATCGGTGTTTCAAACTTCGAAGCCGCCGATCTTGACCTCCTGGCCCAGCACTCGGACGTCACCCCCGCGGTAAACCAGATCGAACTAAACCCTCTACGGCAGCGCAAGAGCCTGGTCGCGGAAAATACCGCACGCGGCATCGTCACGACAGCCTGGTCACCGCTGGGTCAGGGCGGTCCCGTCCTGCAAAACAAGACACTGCTTCATCTGGCCGAAGACCATGACGTCAGCGTCGCCCAGATCGTCCCGCGTTCAACCAATCCCGCACGCATCGTCCAGAACCTCGACCTGAACGGCTTCACCCTAAACACGGCCGAGATGGAAGCCATCGACGCGCTCTCCGTCTGACAGAACCACTACTAAAGGACCTTGAAAATGACGACTATCGGACATTCGGATCTCAGCATCTTCCCGCTCGCCCTGGGAGGAAACACATTCGGTTGGACCTCTGACCAACAGACTTCCCACAGTGTTCTGGACGCTTTCACCGGACAGGGCGGCAACTTCATCGACACAGCAGACAGCTACTCGGCCTGGGCCGAGGGCAACATCGGAGGGGAATCCGAGACCATCATCGGAGACTGGATGGCACGGCGCTCCAACAGGTCTCAGGTCATCATCGGAACGAAAGTCAGCCAGCACCCCGATTTTGCCGGCCTGTCCCGGAAAAACATCGTGGCAGCATCCGAAGCATCCCTGCGACGCCTCGGCACCGACTACATCGACCTCTACTATGCGCACTTCGATGACGAGACTATTCCTCTGGAGGAGACCGTCGGAGCCTTCGATGATCTCGTCATCGCCGGAAAAGTCCGTCACGTCGGCCTCTCCAACTACAGCGCGGACCGGATCAGGGAATGGATCAGGATCGCGGACGACAACGGCTATGCCCGTCCCGTGGCCCTGCAGCCGCACTACAACCTGGTACACAGAATTGACTTCGAGGGCGAACTGGCTTCACTGGCTGCCACCAACGGGCTCGGGGTCATCCCCTACTGGTCCCTCGCCAGCGGATTCCTCACCGGCAAGTACCGGACCCGTGAAGACCTCGTGGGCACACCCCGAGAAAAGATGGCAGGCAGTTACTTCAGTACCGAAGGCTTGCGGGTCATCTCCGTCCTCGACGACATCGCGCAGGAGAGAGGCACCACTATTGCGACCACAGCCCTCGCATGGCTTCTCACCCGACCCAATATCGCCGCCCCAATCGCCAGCGCCCGCACCGCGGAACAGCTGCCCGACCTCATGGGTGCAGCCTCCCTGGCCCTCACAGAACTGGAAATCCACCGTCTCGACGCGACGTCCTCCCTCATTCCGGCCTGATAAATAAGAGGGAGCGTTTCGCGGCCAGCTCGTGGCGCCGCCCGGCGTCTAGACGCAGAGTGGGGCAGTTTGGACTGGGAGAGCTTGGGGAGAAACCGTCACGATATCGGCCGGAAGTAGCCCTATACCGAGCACTCCCTGTCTGATTTCAAAGGCTGATAATGAAGATTCCGTAAAGGCCGCTTAGCGCCTCGATGGTCCGTTCGCCCTGTGCTCGACGGCGCGGACTCACTCCACGGCGGCGACCCCGAGGTCCGCGGCGTGGCCGCTGGTGGTGCGGGCGAGGTCGATGTCGCGACTGGTGATGCCGCCGACGTCGTGGCTTGAGAGCGTGACGCCGACCTCGGGGTAGGTGAGTGTGAGGTCGGGGTGGTGGTTGGCCTGCTCGGCGGAGGCGCCGATGCGGTTTACGAGCTCCAGGCCGGTGGAGAACTTCCGGGTCCTGAAGGTGGCGGCGAGGGCCTCGCCGGTCACGTGCCAGCCGGTAGGCCCGGCCTCGGCGAGTTCGGCGGCGGACAGCTTCCGTTGGGGATCAGTCATGGTGCCATCATGGCTCGGGATTGCCGCCTGGGCTACCCCTGAGGCACCACTTCGCCAAGGGTGATGGCAGGCGCCGGCGACTGAGGGTAAAACGTCGGCACTGGCCGGGGACAACCTGTCACGCGCTGGTAAGCGAGAGAAAAGCCCAGGGGCGTCCTTCTCCGAGCCATCCCCAGGTCAAATTCGAAGGCCGATATCGGCCGTTCGATAAAGCCGACGGGACCCTTCGGATTTAGGCGCCCGGCCGACTGAAAGATTCGGGCAGCGAACTTCATCCCGGTGCTCCCGCCCCTTGAGCTCGGGACTCGAATCGAAGGCGCGTGCCGCCTGCTGAGGTGTCAGTACCGTTTTGGTACCATGGTGACATGGCTATGAATCTTCGTGTTCCTGAGGACCTCGATCGGCGGCTGGAGACGTTGGCTGCGGAGGAACATACGTCGAAGTCCGCGCTTCTGTTGCAGGGTGCAGAGTTGGTTCTGCAGCGCCATGCGCGGCGGCGTGAGATCAGCGAGGGCCTTGATTTTGTTATGAGTCATGACGCTGATTTGCTGAAGCGCCTTGAGGACGCGTGACAGCGTATCTGGACATTGAGGATGCACTTCAGATAGTTGATCGGTATGGCTTCCCTATCCGCGACGTCGGGTTGTTGGCCTCGGCGTTGGCCAGGCCGGCCACGACTGTCATGGGTGCGGAGGCTTACCCGAAACTGGCGGTGAAGGCGGCAGCCTTGTTGGAGTCGGTCGCGCGGTTCCATCCACTCATTGATGGGAACAAACGGACGGCGTGGACGCTCATGGTGCTGCTGCTGTGGATCAACGGTTCCCGGCATGGCTTCACCACCGAGGAGGGCTTCGACCTCGTCGTCGGAGTCGCCGCGGGCACCATCGACTTGCTGGACTCTGCCGCCGAGATTTCCAGGCATCTGGTGCCCCGGTAGTTCTCCAGCGCCCCGAAAGGCGTGTGGACAATGTTCACACTTTTCGTCTCGTACTGCCTCGTACAGCTGACGGACTTCTTCGAATTCCGCATGTTTTCGCGGGAGCCCAGTGTTTTCAAGGGCGGGAATGAAGTTCGAGTCCCACCTCGGGCACAGTGTTTCCGCAGGTCAAGAGCTTATTATGTTTTTGGTGTTGACAAAGCTTGACGTTTCGGACAGTCGTCGATTCTGGCAAGCACCACCACTCTGGCTTTGAGCGCTGGATGAGGCAGCATCCTCTGCTCCTTTCGGACTGGGCGTTCTCTTCTGGGCGAACCTGTGGGCACCAAGAAGACCCGCCACTCGCGTCTGGGCTCGTCCACCAAAGCCTGCCCAGCCCGTGTCGTTGAACCCGCCCGGCAACTTGGCTCGGTCGGAAAGCGGGTTTGGCGACTATCGCGCGTGTGTGCGGGCGCGTATCGGTGCGTTTCCCACACGGTTGTTCTCGGCCGGTGTTTCACCCGCCCAGCAGGATTGAAGAGATGGTGGCGGTACCGACGGCAATGATTGCCCCCGTCGCGGTGCGGAGGAGGACTGGATGCGCCGCTTTTTTGTCGCGGAGGTTTGCGTTGCGGTGCAGGATGCAGATTCCGATTACGGCGGTGGCACTCGCCGCGACGGCCGCTGCGATGCCGAGACCGAGCGAGGAGCCTGCGATGTCGCCGCCGTGGGGGGTGAGGGATGTTGTCCAAGCGCGCCAGATAAAGAAGTCGGAAACGATCATTGCCAGGAAGGTGCGCCGCCAGGCGAGTGCGGTCCGTTCCGGCTGCAGCCCTGGGTCCCGTGGTGTCACCGGACAAGGATGAGAACAGCGACGACGGTGCCGGCCAGTGCGATGACGGTCGTCATCGCCACGAGCAGCCAGGCGTGGGGGAGTTCCCGTTTCTGGCGCATGGCTTGTTCCTGCAGAGACCAGCGCCGGTAGGCTTCCAGGGCCAGCAGCGCGCCGATGACGGCGAGCACGAGGCACAGGATGATCCGGACCGGGGGCGGGGCGATCTGCGGGGTGAGCTGGTCGACGGCGATGGCGCCGGCGAGGATGGCCATAGCGGTGCGGATCCAGGCCAGGAAGGTGCGTTCGTTTGCCAGTGAGAAGCGGTAGTCCGGCATCTCCCCGTTGCGGCGCCATTTGGGTTCTTTGACCTTGACCATTAGAGGGTCACCGTTCGGAAGCCGCAGTTTCCGCTGGAGGATTCCGGCGTGTTGGAGGTACGGGCGGCGACCCGGTACCTGTTGCAGTACGACTCGTGGCACAGGTAGGAACCGCCGCGCATGACCCGGCCGGCCCCAGTGACGGGCCCCTGCGGATCCTGGCTGGGCGAGGTCCGGTAAAAGTTGGGAAGGAACCAGTCGTTGCACCACTCCCAGACATTTCCGGCAACCTCGTAGAGCCCGTAGCCGTTGGCGGGGTAGGACTTTACGGGGGCGGTGCCGAGAAAGCCGTCATCCTCGCTGTTGTTTGTTGGGAAGGTCCCCTGCCATTTGTTGCAGCGGTGCTCCCCGCCCGGAGTGAGCTCGTCCCCCCATGCATAGCGCTTCCCTGTCAGTCCGCCGCGCGCGGCACATTCCCATTCCGCCTCGGTCGGCAGTCGTCGGCCGGCCCACTGACAGTACGCCTGCGCGTCATTCCAGGAGACGTGAACGACCGGGTGACCAGGAAGCTGGGTCCAGTTGGAGGACGGGCCCGCTGGATGTGCCCAGTCCGCACCGCGGACGTCGATCCACCAGGGCGCTCCGGCCGCGCGGCCAAGGATGTCTGCATCCGGTGCGTCTACGAGGAGGTGGAACACGGCCGAGCTGCCGTACTGTTCGGCCTCCGTACGGTAAGAGGTGGCCGCCACAAAGGCGGCGAACATCCGGTTTGTCACCGTGGTCGCGTCGATCCTGAATGCGTCCAGCTCCACCCTGTGAATGGGGCCTTCTCCGTCGCTTGGGTAGCCCTCCCCGAATGCGTCGCCCATGAGGAATGAACCTGCCGGGACGGGGACGTCCTGGTGTATAGGCGCTGTCGATGCGGTAGTGGGGGAAGCTCGTACTGCTGGTCGCGCGTCTTGCTTTGCGGCAGTGCGGGTGTTTGCTCCGCCATTGGGTGCGCAGCAACTGGGGCTGGTCCCCGGGGTGTGGCAGTCCATGCTCCTCCTTCACTAAAAGGGGTCCTCGTCGGTTACTCCCTTGAAGCTTTCATCTACTATGCGACGTCAGAAACCATTCCACAAGTGCTATTGACCTGTTATTCCACTTGTGTCATGCTCAATGAGAACGAGGTGATCCACCTCACGGCATCCAACGACCTTCCGGAGGCATCAATGAAGATGGAGAGCATTCTCCTTGGAGTGCTCCTTGAGCACCCGAGCACTGGATACGACCTCAAGAAGTACCTCGATACCCACGGCCGGTTCCTGCGCTCAAACACCCAAATGAGCCAGGTGTACCGCTCGCTTAACGCCATGGAGAAACAAGGGTGGGTCATGCACGAGCTCGATCCCCGCCCCGGCGCCCAAGACGCAAAAACCTACCGCGTGACGCAGGAAGGAGCCACTGTCTTCCTTGACTGGCTTACGGGACCCTACCAGCCGCCGTCGCGCTTTCAGGATCCCGAACTGGGCGTTCGCCTGACCTTCTCGGGGTTCATGAGCGCAGAGCAACTGCTCCGCATCCTGGATACCGAGATTGAAACCCGGCAGTCTGAAATTGCCCGTTACCGCAACAGGGACCGGAGGCAGGTCTGGGCGCCGACTATCCCGTTTGACGCAGAACTTGCCGATGCCGTAGGGGAGCGCATGCACCTGATGGGGGCGGCGGCCATCGACGCCCACGTCGCTGCCATGATCGAGTTGCGCCGCGATCTGCTGGACGGGAAGCTCTCTTCTCGCTCGCTGACGGCGCTTCCCGGGGATGAACTCCCCGTTGAACCCCGCGGATAACACTCGCGGTTCCATTTTTAGTGCACGCGTGCCTTAACTCCATGACGGCATGCTCGCCCACCTCCTCCACGCGCCTGACTTCTTGTCTTTGAAAGGATTCCCCATGCGGGCCATCATCCTGATGTTCGACAGCCTCAACAGGCACATGCTTTCCCCCTACGCAGCCGACACCATCGTGCACGCACCCAATTTCGCCCGGCTCGCGGCCAAGGCGACCACCTTCGATAACTTCTACGCGGGATCCATGCCTTGCATGCCCGCGCGGCGGGAAATGCACACCGGCCGGTACAACTTCCTGCACCGCTCCTGGGGACCGCTGGAGCCCTTTGATGACTCGATGCCCGAGCTTCTGAAGCAGGCTGGCGTCCACACGCACCTGGTGTCCGACCACCCGCACTACTGGGAAGACGGCGGAGCGACCTACCACCCCCGCTACACCACTTGGGAATTCTTCCGCGGTCAGGAAGGCGACCCCTGGAAGGGCGTCGTCGAGCCGGCAATCGAGGGCGGGGACTGGCGGTCGCAGATGAAGCGGCAGGACCTGATCAACCGCTCCTACATGGCAACTGAAGAGGAACACTCTCAGACCAGAACCGTTGACGCCGGCCTTCACTTCCTCGACGTGAACGAGGACGCGGATAAATGGATGCTTCAGATTGAGCTGTTCGACCCGCACGAGCCGTTCTTCACCCACGAGGCTTACAAGGCAATGTACCCGCACCAGTACGACGGTCCGGAGTTCGACTGGCCGGGCTACCAGAAGGTCAGCGAATCCCAGGGCCAGGTGGAACACGCCCGCTACGAGTACGCCGCCCTGGTATCCATGTGTGACAAGTCCCTCGGCCGGATCCTCGACGCGATGGACAAGCACAACCTCTGGGAGGACACCCTCCTGCTGGTCAACACCGACCACGGTTTCCTGCTGGGCGAGCACGGCTGGTGGGCCAAATCAGTCCAGCCCTGGTTCAACGAACTAGTCCACCTGCCGATGTTCCTCTGGGATCCCCGCACCGCCGGTTGCGACACCCGCAGGGGAGCCCTGGCACAGACCATTGACATCGCCCCCACCATGCTGCGCTTCTTCGGCCTCGAACCCACCCCGGACATGCAGGGCCAAGACCTCGCCCTCGTCATGGAAAACGACTCCGCTGAAGTCCGCGACGCTGCCTTGTTCGGGATCCATGGTGGCCACGTCAACGTCACCGATGGCCGGTACGTCTATATGCGCGCCGCAGCCGATTCCGGCAACGGGCCCTTGGAGGACTACACCCTCATGCCCACCCACATGCGCAGCCGCTTCACCGTGCCCGAACTGGCCAATTGGCAACCCGCCGAACCGTTCGGTTTCACCAAGGGCCTGCGGACCATGTCCGTGCAGACCAGTTCCTTCATGAACCCCTGGACCCACGGGACTCTGCTGTTTGACCTCGAGAACGACCCGCAGCAGAACAACCCGCTCACGGACGACGAAACTGAACTGCGCATGCTGCGGCTCCTGGTGAAGCTCATGCACGCCAGTGAAGCTCCTGCAAGCCAGTTCGAACGCCTAGGACTTCCCGTGGCCGGCGAACCCAGCGAAGACCACCTGCTGGTCCGGAAGCAGGCCGACCGCGCCCGCTTGGCCCTGGAACCGCTGCCCGCCCTGGAGTCCCTTCCCGGTGGGGGAGCGGCACTGACCGTCCCCGTCCTCGAACTCCTTCAGGACCCCCAGGCACGCGAGGTCCTGGAAAGGCACCTACCTGATCTCGTCAGCACCGAACTCGTCAACCTTCCGGCGCAGCTCACCCTCTACCAACTTGCTGCGGTCGCCGCTGTCCCGGCAGCCGTCCTCAGCCCCATCGCTGAAGCACTCACCGCCGTACCCACGGCCTGACACAACCCACCCATCTATCCCCTGGCAACGAAGACAGGAATCCTTCAATGAGCACTCACCACAGCCCCACAACCCCGGCCCAGAAGACAGCCGCTGCCAACCCAGTGGAAGGTTCCACGCAGGCCCAAAACGTCCCGCACCGGTGGCGCAACCTTGCCGTCCTCACCGGTGTCACCGTCGTCGACAACACCGAAGCCGGTCTCAGCACAACGCTCTTTCCGACCATAGCGGCCGCGCTGAAACTGCAAAGCAGCCACCTCGGGCTCCTGGCGGCCCTGGGCAAACTTGTCGCTGTACCCGCAGGCCCCGCCTGGGCCTGGCTGGCAGGAAGAATCGGACGCCGCAAGGCCCTGGTCGCCACAACCTTTGTCGGCGGTGCCTTCGGCATTGCTGCCGGCTTCTCCCACGACTTCGTCCAGCTGCTGATCTTCAACACCCTGATGTCCGCAGCCATCATCGGCGGCAGCCCGATCGCGAACGCCATCATCGCCGACTCCTTTGACGACAGCCAGCGCGGCAAGGCCGCAGGCTACTTCTACGGCTTCATCAGCCTCATCAGCTCATTCATCGGCCCCCTCATCGCGCTCTTCACCGGACTGACCGACGGATGGCGGTACGGCATGTGGGCCATCGGCGCCATCTGCATCGCGGCGGGCCTGCTCGTCATGTTCTTCCTCAAGGACCCCGGAGTGGGCGCGTCCGAAAAGCAGCTCGCCGACCTGACAGGACGCGAAACCCTGGCCCCGAAAGTCACCCTCGGCACCGTGCTCTCCCTGTTCCGCATCCCCACTTTCTCCGTCATGATGCTCTCCCGGCTGCTGTCCGGTCACCTGCTGATCGTGATCTTCGGTATCCAGTTCCTCGTCGCCGAACGCCACTTCACCAACGCCGTGGCCGCCATCGTGCTCTTGCCCTTCGGGCTGGGCTACTTCGCCGGCACCGCAGGCGGCGGCTGGCTCATGGCACTACTCGACCGCATCCTGCCGGACCGCGGCCGCGTCGCCTACCTGCAAGGCGCACAGGTCCTCTTCGCCGTCGTCGCGTTCTTCGCCACCCAGTTCAACTACGAAAACATCGGCATCTACGGCATCTTCTGGGCACTGATGGGCTTCGCCCAAGGCGCCAACCCGCCCGCCAACCGCCCCATCGTCGCCGCCGTCGTCCTGCCTGAACTCCGCAACCAGGCCTTCGCGATCTTCCTGACCGTCTTCGAAACCATCGGCTGGGCTGTCTTCTCCCTTGGCGCCGGCGCACTCGCAGCGTCGCTTGGCATCCAGACCGTGTTCCTCTGGACTCTCGTCATCCTGATGCTCGTCAATGCAGTGGTCCTCACCGCTCTCTACGGCTGCTACCCGCGGGACGTCGCCAAGGTCCGTAACATCCTCGAGACCCGCCGGCAGGAAGCACTCCAGCACGACTGACCGTCCTGCACCCACTCATCATCCTTCCAACCCACGCATAGGAACCACCACCAGCCCATGGAAACCCTCAGCGCACAGAAGACCTCCAACAAAGCCATCGACGACCGCCTCCGAGCCCTGCTGCCCCAACTTACCCTTGAAGAAAAGGTCCAGCTGCTGACCGGCCGCGACTTCTGGACCACCTGGCCGATGGAAAAGATCGGGTTGCGCCGCATCCTGGTCTCCGACGGCCCCACCGGGGTCCGCGGCGAAGTCTGGGATGAACGCCAGCCGTCCGTGAATTTCCCTTCCGCCACGGCCATCAGCTCCAGCTGGGACCCCGCCATCGCTGACCGTCTCGGAGCGGCATCCGCGGTCGAAGCGAGGCGCAAGGGCGTCGACGTCGTCCTCGGGCCCACCATCAACCTGCACCGCTCGCCCTTGGGCGGCCGGCACTTCGAAGCCTTCAGCGAAGACCCGGTCCTCACAGCAGAACTGGCGGCAGCCTATGTCGCAGGTGTCCAGCGCAATGGTGTCGGGGCGACGCCGAAACACTACGTCGCCAACGACTCCGAAACCGACCGTTTCACCGTTGACGCCATCGTCGATGAGCGCCCTTTGCGGGAACTGTACCTGCTGGCCTTCGAAAAGGCCGTCGTTGAATCCCGCGCCTGGCTGGTCATGAGTGCCTACAACTCGATCAACGGCACCACCGCAACTGAGAATGACCTGCTCGAAACACCATTGAACAGTGAATGGGGTTTCGACGGGGTCGTGATCAGCGACTGGACCGCCGTGCGCAGCGTCGACTCCGCCAACGCATCCCAGGATCTTGTCATGCCAGGTCCTGACGGTCCCTGGGGTGACGCGCTGGTCGCAGCGGTCCGCGCCGGTGAGGTGGCAGAAGCAAGCGTCGACCGGAAGGTCCTGCGGATCCTGCAGCTCGCCGCCCGGGTCGGCGCCCTGGAAGGCTTCGAACCTGTCAGCGCCGAACCCGTGGACCGGGAGGACCTGGTGGCCTTTACCCGGGAAGCCTCCGCTGCGGGGACTGTGATGGTGAAGAACGACGGCGTGCTGCCGCTGGACCCAGCCGCAGTGGGCACGATCGCGGTCATCGGACATAACGCCAAGTACGCCCGGACCCAGGGCGGCGGGTCAGCGACCGTGCTCCCGGAAAAGATCGTCACCCCGCTTGAAGGGATTCGCGCCGCGTTCGGGGCAGACAGCGTCACCTACAGCACTGGTGCCATCGTGCAGGAAGGCGTCGCCGAACTGCCCCTGGCACAGATAACTAACCCTGCCACCGGCATTCCCGGTCTGCGGGTTGCGTTCCTCGACGCCGACGGCAAGGAACTGTTCACGGAGGACCGCCGGTCCACCGCCCTCGTCTGGTTCGGAGGAGACGCCCCCATCCGCGAATCCTCCACGGTCCGGTTGCACACGATCTACACGCCCGACGAAACAGGCTCTGTCCATTTGGGGGCCGCCACCGTAGGCGGGGTACGGATCCACGTGGACGGAATTCTCGTCCATGAGGCGGAGGTGGAGGTGAACGGCAAAGACATCGCCGAGTCCTTCCTCGCCCCGCCGTCATCAACGGTGGAGATCCCGGTAACCGCAGGTGTTGCCGTGGAAGTCCTCGTCGAACTGGACACATCAAACCGGAGGGGCCCCCTCGACAACGCCCTGAGCGTCACCCTCGGCACCGAACCCGCTCAAATCGACCCCGAGGTGCTCATCATCGAAGCAGCGAAAGCTGCGCGGCAAGCGGAGGTCGCCGTCGTCGTTGTTGGCACAAACTCCCGGGTCGAATCCGAAGGCTACGACCGGACCAGCCTGGATTTGCCTGGTTATCAGGACCGGCTCGTGCACGCCATCGCCGCAGCGAACCCCCGCACCGTTGTGATCGTCAACGCCGGCTCTCCCGTCATCATGCCGTGGCGCCACGTAGTCGCCGCGACCTTGATCGGCTACTTCGGCGGTCAGGAATTCGGAAACGCGCTGGCCGACATCCTCACCGGCACCACCGAGCCCGGAGGCCGTCTGCCCACTACGTGGCCGGCAACTCAGGCCAGCGTCCCGGTCCTCAACACAACCCCCGATGCCGACGGCAAGCTCCGCTACGACGAGGGTATCCACATCGGATACCGCGCCTGGCTCAAAGCCGGCGCCACCCCCGCCTACGACTTCGGCTACGGCCTCGGATACACAACATGGACCCTCGATAACGTGGAAGGGCCCACCACTGTGGCCCCCTGCGACAGCCTGGCCCTGCAGGTCGCCCTGACTAACACCGGTAAAAGGGGCGGCAAGCAAGTTGTTCAGGTCTACGCGGAGAAGAAGGACTCCGCCGTCGACCGTCCCGTCCGCTGGCTCATAGGTTCGACGCCCGTCTGGGCAGAGCCGGGCGAAAGCACCTCAGTCAACCTGCAGATCCCCACCCGACTCCTCGCATACTGGAACAACGGCTGGAACTACGAACCCGGCAACTACCAGATCCGGGCCGGATTCTCCGTCACGGATCTGCCGTCCGCAACGACGATCAACCTGAAACCATGACTACGGCAGCGAAGAGGCAGACTTCCCCTGGGATGGTCGAGGTCAACGTAAACGACAGCTCCGACCTGGACTCCGCCCTAAACGAGGCTATCGAGGCGATCAAGGATGCGGCAAGCCGCCACCAAACCGGGATCATGGTCACCCGCGTGGGGGCCGGCCGCTATATTGTTCGAGCGCACCCAGCCGTTCCCTACGGCCTGACTCGTCAACAACACCTATAGAACTAGGACGTCACCCCTGACGCCGGCAGACTTCTTGGCTGTCGGCGTCAAGGCTGGGGGAACAGCGCTTAGGAATCAAATCCGAGGCAATGACACTGCGTTGATGTGCCAGGAAAGGGCGAAGTCACTCGCTGCGGTTCCGCAGGTTGCCAACAAGAGGACTGGAGTTCCACTGACAACCGAATTCCCCCTGTTGAGGCGCTTGAACGTCAGGTTGGGTTGTACCTCATCCGGGCGCAGGAGCCCGATCAGCGGGAGACTACTTCGTCGAGGCCGCCACCCTCGCCACAGCTTCAGACTCATCGCGTATCGTCGTCACGACGACGAATAGGGGCGAAGATCTCCTCGAACGATACTTCTGCCTGAACTACCATCCCCGGCCCGAAGGGTTCACCGGTAGGGATTGTGCTAGGGCAAGGAGAGGGACCAGCTCGGTCGAGCAGTCTTTTCCTCTTTGGCGCCTCGACGTCAGGGCTAAGCTCGCAGGCCGCAAAAAAGATATGCGTTGCTGGCCTGACGGAGGTGCCCTCCCGGTCAGCGGGGTATCAGCAGGGTGATTTGTGTCCTGATTTCCTGCACGATCGTATTGACGTCCAATCCGGCATTCACACTTGCTGCCATTGCGACAAACATGATCGCCGAGACGATGCGCGCCTTTGTCGCAGCATCGGCAGCAGCCATTGTGTTGCGGCCCAGTATGGCGGCGATGGCCTCCTCGGTTTGGGCAACGATGGTGAGGGCTTCATTGTGGTGTGGCTCCGTGGGGTCGCCGAAGACCATTTCCCGGAGGTAGAAGCGTCCGTTGTCGATCTGGGTCCGGTTGCACTCCACGATCGGCCGCACGATGGCCATCACCGCGTCCAGGGGATCCTCGATGGCTCCAGCGTCAGCCCGTCCCCGTTGCAGGGCCTCGGCATAATGGGCGTTTTGAACGAGGAGGAGGAGTTCGCCTTTGGATTTGGCGTAAAGGAAGAGGGTTCCGGTGCCAATGTCGGCTTTGTCGGCGATTTGCTGGGTGGTGACGTCCTCGACGCCGTGCTCAGCAAACAGCTCTGCGGCTGCGGCTTTGATGCGGCCCAGCTTTTCCTGTTTGTTCCGCTCGCGCCTGCCGAGCGGCGGGGATGTGACGGGCATGATGGCTCCTCGGCCGTAACTGACTGGACTCAGTATTGAGTATATCGTCGAAACTGTGGAGGTCCGGGTTGCCCGGCAGCCGCCTTTACTGTTCGAAGCAGGGGAGGATCTTGCCTTCCTTTACTGGGTCAGTGCTGCTTCAACTCGTAGGCGTGGATGGCGGAGACCACTGGCGCCAGTTGAAGTGAGAGGTTGCGGACGGTGGTAACGGTGAAGAATGCGGCGCGTGCTGCCCGATCGGCGAATCCCAGGATGATTAATGCGTGGAAGCGCTGGCCTGCCGGGTTGTCGTGGGCGACGTGCAGAGTGTCTCACATTTTCGCGATCCAAGGCATGAAGGACTGGGTTCGCAGTTCCTTGAGCGTCCGGGTACCAACCAAGGCGGGCACAAGTCTGTTTCCTACGGTCCGCGTGACTTCCGCGATGCCGTCGATCTTCCGGTTCGCCGGGATGGCGGTTTCTTCGCCTGTGATTGCGGGCCAGAGGCCGGGGTTGGGCTGGTGCCGGTGAGGTGCCCATTAGGGCCTTCTTTTGCGGGTGTTGTGGTCAGGGGGAGAGGAATTCGACGACGGCGGGTGTGAACTTGTCGTGGTACTGGAAGATGCCACCGTGGCCCGAGTCGGGGTAGATGATCAGTTCGGATCCGTTGATGCGTTGGTGCAGTTCGTCGGAGAGCTTGGAGGGCACCATGCGGTCGTTGTCGCCGTTGGCGATGAGGGTGGGTTGGGTGAGGGTGGACAGGTCGGACGGGGCAGACCGGCCGTATTTCCGGATTGCGTTCAGCTGCGTCTGGAAGGCGCGGGGGCTGATTGGTTTGTCACGATGACTCGTTCTTTCCTGAAGACGTTGGACAAACGCCTTTGCGGCGGTCTTGCCGGCGGTGTTGCGGTTGAAGAAGAGGAACTCCTTGGGGTCGGACCGGGTCAGTGCCGCCCGCAGTATGTCCCAGTAGGTGGTGCCCACGACCTTGTCGATGTCCTTACCGCCGCGCGGACCGGTTCCGGTCAGCACGAGCTTGCGGACAAGACCGGGATGTTTGGTGACCAAGTCCTGGGCGACCATGCCGCCCAGTGAGAAGGAGAAGACATCGATCGTGTTGAACCCGAGGGCCTGGATGAAGGTGTAAGCGTCGTCGGCCATTTCTTCGATGCTGCCAGGGACGTGTCCGCTGGAAGCGCCGACGCCGGGCTGGTCGAAGGTGATGACGTGGCGGTTCCTGGCGATGGGATCGATGATGCGGGGGTCCCAGTTGTCAAGGGTGCCTGCCAGATGAACGAAGAACACGACGGGAATGCCGCCTTTTGGCCCGAGCTCGCGGTAGGCGTAACTAACACCTCCTGCGGTGATGGTCCTGGCGGGTGCCTGGGCGTATGAGGTTACGACGGGCTCGTTCGGGGCGCTGGTGTCTTCCATGGCGGTGTTTCTCCTGGATCTTGGTGTGAGTGGCTGGCGCTGGGTCACGTGGTGAGGGTGAGCACTGCTTTGCCCCGGAAGCCTCCCGCTGCGAGGGATTCCAGTGCCTCCGGCGCCTGGTCGAAGGGGGACACTTTCCCGACGACGGGGCGCAATACTCCAGCGTCCACCAGTTTGCTGATCTGCCGCAGCTGGTTTCCGTTGGCGCGCATGAAGAGGAATTCGTAGCTGACGCCGAGCTTCCTGGCTTGCCTCCGAATTTTACTGCTGAGCCCGGTGATTGCCAGGCGCAGCAAGGGGTTGAGGCCGGCTTCGTGGGCGAAGGCCGGATCGGGCGGGCCTGCAATTCCGATCGCTTTTCCGCCTGGCTTGAGGATGCGCAGTGATTTCTGCAGATTCTGCCCTCCGAGGCTGTCGAGCACCAGGTCGTATCCGCTCAGAAGCTGCTCAAAATCCTCGGTGCGGTAGTCGATAACGATGTCAGCACCGAGGTCCCGCACGAACCTGGCGTTGGAGCTGCTGGCTGTGGTTGCAACGGTCGCGCCGAGATGTTTGGCGAGCTGGATGGCGATGGAACCGACTCCGCCTGCGCCGGCGTGAATGAGGACTTTCTGTCCTGGCTTGACATGGCCACGCTCCACAAGCGCCTGCCATGCTGTGAGGGCTACCAGGGGGAGCGAGCCTGCCTCCGCCATGCTGGCGGACATGGGCTTGAGTGCAAGGTCTTCCTCCGCGACGGCAATGCGTTCGGCGAACGTCCCGATGCGATCCTGGTGTGGACGGGCGTAGACCTCGTCTCCGGGCTTGAATCCCGTGACCTTTGACCCGACTTGCAGCACGGTCCCCGCGACGTCGTTGCCAAGGATCAGCTGGAGTTTGTAGGGAAGGATCTGCTTGAACTCCCCAAGGCGGATCTTCTCGTCGAGTTGGTTCAGGCCGGCGGCCTGCACCTGGACCAGCACGTCCCGTCCGCCGACGACAGGCTCGGCGACCTCGGCTTCGTGGAGGGCTTCCTTGTATTTGGTGATGACGAATGCCCGCATGCCGCAACGCTCCTTCTTTAGGTGACTGCAATCAATTATGAGTATGCTCAGTTAAAAGTCAAGCATTCAAAGATGCGCCGTGGCGATGGTGCCCATCACCACGGCGCATCAACTACTAAGACTTCCCGGACGCAAGTTGGGGATAGAGCGCTTCGATGGGGGCGCTGAGGCCGGCCTTGAGTTGCACGGACGTCTCGTCGGCGAGGACCTCGTACTCGCCAGCTTCGACAGCATCCAACACCGCGCTGACCAGATCGGCCGGATCCATCTTGGGGTCGGTGGAGTGCGCGGCCATCGCAGTATCGACGTAGCCCACGTGGACTCCGACCACGTGCACCCCTTCCGGTGCGAGTTCCAGGCGCAACGAGTTGGTGGCAGACCAGAGGGCGGCCTTTGTGGCGCTGTAGATGCCGCCGACGGCGTACCAGCTCATGGCGGAGTGGATATCGATGATCGCGGAATTCCCCTTCGCTGCCAGGATCGGCGCGAACGCGCGGGCGAGGAAGAGCGGGCCGAGGAAGTTTGTCTCCACATTGGTCCGGATCTCGGCGTCGGTGTGGCTTAGGATGCCGGGGGTTGTCACGGATGCTCCAGCGTTGTTGATCAGTACTGTGACATCGCCCGCAGCCTCGACGGCCGCCCGTATTGAGGCCGGGTCGGTGATGTCGAGGGTCAGTGGGACGATGCGTTCGTCCTCCCAGGTGCGGGGGGTGCGGGCGGTGGCGTAGACCTTGCTGGCGCCCCGGGCGAGGACGCCGTGGACGAAGTGGGTTCCGATGCCGCCGTTCGCGCCGGTGACGAGGACGACTGCTCCATTAAGCGAGTTCATTTCGTGACTTTCTTGTGTTGATGTTCATCCGTGCCGGTTGGCTTGAATGGTGTGGGGTTAGGCGTTGGCAAGGGCCGGATAGTCGGTGTACCCGGCTGCGCCGCCACCGTAAAGGGTGCTGGGATCGACCGGATTCAACGGAGCGTTTGAGCGCAGGCGCTCAACGATGTCGGGATTGGCCAGTGCGAAACGGCCCAATGGGGCCACGTCCGCAAGGCCGGCCGCAACGTCGTCGGCTATCTGCTCGCGGTTGCGTCCGTAGCGGACGACGAGCACCGCCGTCGGCCATATGTTCTTGAGGGAGCGGAGCAGTTCGTCGTCGCCTGCATGGTGAAGGTGCAGGTATGCCAGGTTCAGGGTCGCGAGCTCGGCTACCAGGTGCCGGTACTGGGCGCGCACCATGTCGGTGTCGCCCTCGTTGATTCCACCCAGTGGCATGGCGGGGGAGAGGCGGATACCCACTCTGTCGGCGCCGATTTCATCGGCCAGGGCCTGGGTGAGTTCGATCACGAACCTCGACCGGTTTGCTATTGATCCGCCGTACGCGTCGGTGCGGTGGTTTGCCTTGGGGGAGAGGAACTGGTGGAGGAGATATCCGTTCGCTCCATGGATTTCAACTCCGTCGGCGCCGGCGGCGATGGCCGATGCTGCCGCGTGGCGGAAGTCAGCCACGGTGGCATGGATTTCTTCCACGCTCAACGCCCTGGGTCTCGGCGTCTTCTGGGGTCCAGTCGGCGTGAGAATATCCTGGCCTGCGGAGATCGCCGAGGGCGCCAGGGGCTGACGGTGGTGAGGGGTGTTGTCGGGGTGGGACATGCGGCCCGCATGCATGAGTTGGATGAACACCGCCCCGCCGCGGGCATGGACTGCTTCGGTGACGCTTCGCCAGCCCACCTCGTGCTCAGGTGTGTAGATCCCCGGCGTGTTGGCGTAGCCCTGTCCGTCTGCCGATGGCTGTGTGCCTTCAGTGATGCCAAGGCTCAGTGGTTGCCACAATGCGGAAAGGGTCACTGGTTAGTCCTTCGCGTTTCGATGTATCAGAGCGTCACCCCGCCCGGCCGGTGTAAGGCCGCCGTGGACGCTAAGGCCAGCTAATGCGTCCTTAACTTGGTGACTACACTCATAACTGAGTGCGCTCAGGATATATTCCCATGAGAATCAAATGGACAAGAAACGAAGGAAACTGCGGGAAAGCTACCTGGGCTCCAGGGTCAGCAGCCGCACGATCTGCGAACAATGAGCTCAGTGGTGAGTAGCTCGATCCCGCCGGCGGGTTCTTCCGTGGACAAGGCGGCCGCAAGGACCCGATCGGCAATCCGGTCGATGGGCTGGCGCACGGTGGTCAGCTGCGGCCAGCTGAATTCCGATTCAGATGTCCCATCGAACGAAACAACGGCAATATCGTCCGGTATGGACAGGTTGGCTTCGTGAATGGCCCGCAGTGCGCCCACAGCAAGAAGATCGGAGCTTGCGAAGATCGCTGTGGGCGGTTTCGGCAGTGCCAACAGGCGGCGGGTTGCTTCATATCCGCCCTGGCGGGTGAAGTCGGTGAGTTCGGCCGGCCCCTCCGGCAGGCCTGCGTCGGCGAGGGCCTTTTTCCAGCCATTCTGCCGCGGGTCCGGGCGCGTAGGGTCAATATCCCTGCCCACCAATATGCCGATGTCTTGATGCCCGTGACCGATCAGGTGCTTAACGCCGATGGTGGCTCCCTGCTCAAAGTCGGTGCTGATGATTGGTATGCCATGGACGATGCTGGACTGGTCGATAAGCACGCGGCGAATGCCCTGGACCTGCATTGCCGCGACCTCGCTCGGTGGCAGGACAGTTGCGAGGATGATCGCGTCAACCTGGCGGGATACGAGATTGACCGTATTCTGTCGCTCGGTCTCGGCGTCGGTCCGGGAGTTTGCCGTGAGGAGGGCGTAGCCGCGGGCTGCCGCCGCCTGTGCGATGGTATCCGTCAGTTCGGCGAAGTACGGGTTGGTGCTGTCCGGGACAATAATCCCCAGCAGGCGGGCGGAGCCCATGGTCAGGGCGCGGGCGGTTGCGTTGGGCTGGTACTGGAGTGCCCTGATGGCTTCCCGGACGCGTTCCGCTGTGGCAGCCGCAACCGGCTTGGGTCCGCCATTGATCACATAACTGACGACGGCGGTGCTGACGCCCGCATATCGGGCAACGTCAGTCCGTGTGACCTTTCCGGAACCTATTTGCATGCTTGCCATCAGGAACACCTTTCACCTCATTGTTGGATTGAGTCTACCCGGGTGGACTCAGTAACAAAGAACAAAATCCATCTATTTTGAGGGAAAAAACTTGTCTCTTGCGGACTGTAGTCTACCCGCGTAGACTTCATTTTCAGCAGAGGGAAGTGACCCTTCTCACGCCCCGCCTGACGATATCCAGGCATCGAAACGCTTCCATATGTTCCACATTTTCCAGAGGAATCAATGATGATGACCATTTCAAAGTCCCGTCGCGAGGTACGGATCATTGCAGCCACGGCTGCAGTTTCCGTGGCGGCACTGACATTGGCCGGCTGCGGTGGACCGGATGCCGGCAACGCCGGCGCATCCGTCCAGGCGGGGTCCGGTGAGGGCACGATTAACGTCTGGGCCGTAGATGGCCAGGCGGCCGAGAATGACGCGTTGAAGAAGATCATCGCCAACTTCGAAACGTCGCAGAACAAGATCAAGGTAAATCTCAAGCTGTTTCCTTCGGACCAGTACACCAAGGCGGTCAACTCGGCGGCCCCGGGCGACCTGCCCGATGTACTCGACTTCGACGGGCCCACATTGGCCAGTTTCGTATACAACGGCAAGATGGCACCCTTGACGGGCTCCGTCTCCCAAGAGTCACTGTCCAATCAGACGGATTCCATCAAGGCGCAGAACACTGTGGACGGCGCCGTCTATGGCGTCGGCATGATGAATGCAGGCCTCGCCCTGTGGGGCAATAAGAAACTCCTTGATGCTGCGGGCGTCGCGTACCCGACCACGCCGGAGAAGGCTTGGACAGCTGAGGAGTTCACCGGGGTCCTGGATAAGCTCGCCGCCGTCGTCCCAGGGGGAAAGCCGCTGGACCTGTCTGAACAGTATGGCTTCGCCGGGGAGTGGGGAACGTGCTGTTCTGCCGGGCCGGTCATCTGGTCAGGCGGTGGCACGATGCTCAAGGACAACAAGGCAGCCGGGGCGTTGGATTCCGATGCCAACGTCAAGTCACTGACGAAGTTCGCATCGTGGAAAAAATACACGGATCCGAATGCTGACGGCCAGGCGTTCCCGAACGGCCGGGTTGCGCTGAGTTGGGTTGGTCACTGGACGTATCCCACCTACAAAGCCCTGGGCAGCGATCTGGTGTCAATTCCTTTGCCTAATTTCGGGAAGGGAACCAAGACTGCGTCGGGTACTTTCGCGTGGGGCATGGGCGCCTCCACCAAGAACGGCGCCGCGTCCGGGAAGTTCCTGGACTTCCTGATGTCCGACGAAAGCGTCCGCATCTACACCGACGCCAACGGAGCTCCCCCGGCGACCAAAACGGCTTTGGCAGCTTCGAGCCTCTACGGTCCCGGCAAGCAGCTGCAGTTGCTGGGCGACCAGCTGAGCAAGGCCTGCGGTCCCGAAGACCAGATCACCGAAACGTGTGTCAGCGTCACACGGCCGGTGACCGCCGGCTACCCCATCGTGACGGACCAGGTCGGTAAAGCAGAAGCCGCCATCTACGCGGGCAAGGACGCCAAGGAAGCCTTGAGCGCCGCAGCCCGTGCCATCGACCAGAACTTCGCCGACAACGACGGATATAAGAAATAGACCTCCGCAGCAGTCCGGCCGCCCCATTTCGGGGTGGCCGGACGCGGCGGACTCGCTCCCAGCGAAAGCCTCCATCATGACCACTGAAACCCGAAATATCCCGGCCCCCGCAGCGGCGCCGGCCAAGCGAAAGTCATCCGGCAGTCTTACCGGCCACCGGTTCGCGGGTCCACTGTTCGCCAGCCCCGCCCTGATCGGCCTTGCCATCTTCCTCGTGGCGCCGTTTGTGCTCGCGATCGTCCTGTCCTTCTACCGGGTGCAGCTTAACAGCCCGCGGCCCGCACGGTTCGTAGGATTTGAACAGTACACGCGCCTGTTTACCGACCCTGACCTGTCCGCAGCCTTCGGCCATGCACTGCTGAACAACTTCACCTTCGCCGTCATTGTTGTTCCGGTGCAGACGGTCCTGGCCTTGGCCCTGGCGGTCCTGGTCAACCGCAAGCTGCGTGGCATGGTGGTCTTCAGGACTTTCATCTTCATGCCGTTGGTCTTTCCGCTGGCACTTACCGCCGTGATCTGGCGGCTCATCTACTCCCGCGGCGACGAGGGGCTCCTGAACTCCATCCTGGGGCTGATCAGTGGCGGCGCGTTGTCCAGCCACGACTGGCTCGGGAGCCCCTCCACAGCGCTCGGTTCCATCATTGTCATGTCGATCTGGCAGAGCGTAAGTTTCCAAATGATCATTGTCCTGGCGGCCCTGCAGAGCGTTCCTGCCGAACTCTACGAAGCCGCATCGCTGGACAGGGCAAGCAAGTGGCAGCAGTTCTTGAACGTCACTGTTCCCGGCATACGCAACACCCTGATCTTCGTTGCACTCATCACCACCATCTTTTCGTTCAGGCTGTTCGACCAGGTCTACCTGCTGAGCCGTTCCGGCAGCGTTGACCGTGGTTCCACCGAGACCGTCATGACGCAAATCATCAACACAGGATTCGATAACAACAACGTGGGCCAAGCCGCTGCCATGACTGTCATCTTCATGCTGATCATCACCGTGATCGCAATCATCCAACGCGCCGCCGTGCGCCAGCGGGGAGGGGTCTGATGACGATGTCCAAGACTATGGAGCGGACCCGGCGATCCAGCAGCGTGAAACGCACCCGTCGCTGGCAAACCGCACTCCATTACCTGATCCTGACGGTTGTCGCGCTGTTCTTCTTCCTGCCCGTCTACTACCTGATTGTTGGCAGCTTCCGGCCATCCTCGGAGGTTCTGAGCGGCCTGAGCGGCTTCCTGCCAACCAACTTGTCCTTCGCCAACTACGCCGGCGTTTTCGACCACCTCAGTTCAGATGCCACCGGCCACTTCGTCCAGTTCGCGCTTGTTTCGATCATCGTCACCACGGCCGTGGTTGCCGGCAGCCTGATCGTGAACTCCATGGCGGCCTACTCGTTCGCGAGGATGAAATGGGGCGGCAAGAAGGTACTGTTCCTGCTGGTGATCATCCTGACCATCATCCCGTTCGAAGCCGTCGCTCTTCCCTTGTACTACATGTTTTCGGGACAGCGGGACACTGTCATCATCCAGGCGATCCCGTTCATAGCCAACGCGTTCTCGATTTTCCTCTTCTACACGTTTTTCCTGGATGTCCCAGGCGAAATCGAAGAGGCCGCGAGGCTGGACGGAGCCGGGCCTTTCAGGACGTTCTTCCAAGTCATCATCCCCATCACCAAGCCGGCATTCGCCACAGTGGCCATCCTGACGTTCCTCGCCCAGTGGGGGTCGTACCTGTGGCCAGTCCTGATGGTCTCAGACCCGACCGTCCGGCCACTGCCGCTGGCGATAAGCATCTTCCAAAACCAGCAGCCTCCCGAATGGGGCCAGGTGCTTGCCTTCGGCACGATGTTTATCGTCCCGGTCCTGGCGGTCTTCCTGATCTTCCAGCGATGGTTCGTCGCCAGTATCAGCAGCTCCGCCATCAAGGGCTGACGCTCCGCGTCGACTCAACCGGCCCTCCCCAACGAACAGAACGGATGCATTACCTTGGCCTTCAGCCTCAAAGACTCATGGGTATGGGACTTCTGGATCGCCGACGACGGCGCCACCTTCCACATGTACTACCTCCACGCCCCCAAGAGCCTGGGAGACCCGGCACTGCGGCACCGCAATGCCCGGATCGGGCACGCCACCTCAAAGGACCTTGTCACATGGGAGCCCCAAGGCGTGGTCCTGCAGCCAGATGATCCGAAGGCATTCGACGCAACCTCCACATGGACGGGCAGCGTGGTCCAGGGCCCGGACGGGCTGTGGCGGATGTTCTACACCGGCGCCCGCTTCTACGACACCCACAACATCGAAGCCATCGGTGTTGCAACGTCCCCGGACCTTTACACCTGGACCAAGCAACCCGCCGTCGTCATCGAACCTGACGGCCGCTGGTACGAACGATACGGGGACAGCAGCTGGCCGGAAGAGGCATGGCGGGACCCCTGGGTCTTCGCCGACCCGGACGGCGACGGCTGGCACATGCTGATCACCGCCCGCACGAATGAAGGTGACGATGACAACCGAGGCGTCATCGGACACGCAGTCTCACCCGATCTCTCCTCCTGGGAAGTCAGGCCACCCCTGAGCCGTCCCGGCGCCGGCTTCGGGCACCTCGAAGTTCCCCAGACCCTGGTGCTTGACGGCAGGCATCTCCTCTTGTTCTCGTGCGGCGCGGAGACACTCTCCGCCGGGAAAGCGGCAGGGTTCGACGGCGGCGGCATCTGGAGCCTCGAAACCCGCCACCCCAGTGGTCCCTTCGACATTGCATCCGCCGCTGTCGTCACCACCGCGCCGCTCTACAGCGGAAAGCTGGTCCAGGACCGGTCCGGACAATGGTTCATGATGGCCTGCCATGACGCCAACAGCGACGGAACGTTCGACGGCCTCGTGTCCGACCCCTTGCCGGTGCACTGGGATCCCGAACGGGGAGCCCTGGCCATCGTCCCGTCGCCCAAGAACCCATGAGGACTTCCATGCCCGCCCGCCACCCTGGAGCGATCCTGCACCTGACAGCAGGTGGAGTGTCCGTGGTCGTGGACGCCACGGACGGCCAATTGCCCGCTATCGTGCACTGGGGCGAACAACTGCCGGTGCTGACTGCCGAAGAGGCCCGGACACTGGTGGGCGCCAGTACGCCCGTCACAGGGTCGAGTACCATCGGCGTCCCGCCCCGGCCCGGTCTCCTGCCCGGACAGGACTCAGGCTGGATGGGGCGCCCAGGACTACGCGGGTCCTTCGACGGTGTGGGCTGGTCACCGAAATTCAAGGTACACACCGTGGCCCTCGATGGCGCACCAGTGACCGGGTTCGCACCCGCCGGAGCAGGCCGCGTGCTGGTCGGCGCAATCGACGACGCGCAACGGTTACGCCTTGACCTGACATTGGACCTGCTTCCCGGCGGCCTGATGCGCACCCGGGCGAAACTGACCAATTTGCACGAGAAAACGTATGCGGTCGACGAGGTCTCCGTGGCCTTCCCGGTTCCCGCTGAGGCAACGGAACTGCTCGATTTCGCGGGCAGCCACAACTTTGAACGGGTTCCACAGCGCGGAACCCTGCGCACAGGGACGCACCTGCGTGAGAACCGAAAGGGCCGGACCGGGTCTGACAGCGCCTTCATCCTCCACGCCGGAACTCCCGGATTCGGATTCGGCCACGGCGAGATCTGGGCGGTGCACACGGCCTGGAGCGGAAACCACCGGCATTATACGGAGCGCTTCTTTGGCGACCAGCTGCTCGGTGGCGGCGAACTGCTTCTTCCAGGCGAGGTCCGGCTGGACCCTGGAGATACCTATCAGAGCCCCTGGGTTTACGCCTCCTACGGGACAGGCCTTGACGCCGTCGCCAAGCGTTTCCATGCCCATGTGCGGAGCCGCACTTCTCCGGTCTCCGCCGATCGCCCCGTGACCCTGAACGTGTGGGAAGCCGTCTACTTCGACCACGAAGAAGAAAAACTCCTCGACCTGGCGGAACATGCAGCCGCCGCAGGCGTTGAGCGCTTCGTGCTCGACGACGGCTGGTTCGGTTCGAGGCGCGACGACACCTCGGGATTGGGGGACTGGGTCGTCTCCCCGGACGTGTGGCCGGCCGGGCTCCACCCGCTGGTGGACCGCGTCCACGCACTTGGAATGCAGTTCGGACTATGGTTCGAACCCGAGATGGTCAACCCGGACAGTGACGTTGCCCGCGACCACCCGGAATGGATCATGGCGGCCCGCTCCGACTGGCCCATGGAATCACGCAACCAGCAGGTCCTCAACCTCGGAATCCCAGGGGCATACGAGCACGTCAAGAAGCAGATCCTCGCGCTCCTCGCCGAATACAAGCTGGACTACATCAAATGGGACCACAACCGGGACCTCATTGAGGCCGGAAACCAGCTGGAGGGTGGCCGCCCGGGTGTTCACCGGCAGACCCTGGCGTTCTATGCGCTGCTGGAGGAGATCCGTTCGGAACACCCCGACCTGGAGATTGAATCATGCTCCTCGGGAGGAGCGCGCATAGACCTCGGCGTACTCGAGCACACTGACAGGGTCTGGGTGTCTGACAACATCGACCCCCACGACCGGCAGACAATGCTCCGCTGGACCACGCAGCTGTTGCCACCCGAATACCTGGGATCACACATTGCATCAGGCCGTTCCCACACCACCGGCCGCCAACACGACCTTGCGTTCCGCGCCGGCACCGCCGTCTTCGGGCACCTCGGTGTTGAATGGGACCTTACCATCGCCACCGACGAGGAACTCGACCACCTGCGCCGGTGGATCTCCTTCTACAAACACGAACGTGCACTGCTGCTCACCGGCGACGTGATCCGCATAGACGGCCCCGATTCCCAGGTGCTTATTCATGGAGTCGTCAGTCCGGATCGCTCGGAAGCGATGTTCGCGCAAGCCGCCTTGGACAGCCTCTACCCGGACCCGGCCGGGCGCCTCCGCTTCCGCGGACTCGACCCGACAGCGAGGTATAAGGTGGCGCCGGTCTTTACCGGACCCACCCCATCCGGGCTGGTGCCGCCGGAATGGTGGGGCCAACCAACGTCCGCCGGAGTGCCCATTGCGCGGACGTCCCTGCGGGCGACCGTCCAGGACGACGTGACTTTTCCGGGCGCTGTGTTCGCAGGCAGTTCACTGGAAAAGGTGGGCGTCGCCTCACCACGAATCCACCCCGATCAGGTGGTCCTGTACAGGCTTTCCTTGGTCGACTAAGCCAGCCGGGCGCAGACGGAACTTTGGCGGCGGCCTTCTCCTCAGCGCCGTCGTCGAAGCGCGCCCCGCGTGCCGACCAGCGGCGGGCAAGGTGAGGACGCCAGTGATGGAGCTAAACGAGGAGCTCCGCGTGCCTATAGCGTCTAGACGGAGCTTGATTCTCGTCGCTCTGAGGGTTCTGTCGATTGCTGTGGCCGGGCCGCCGCGGTGCTCGCCGTGCCGTCCCGAGATGATGCACCCCACTGCGTGGGCGTGTTTCTTTCCTGCAGCGCCGCTATTTGCTGGCGCCGGCGGTGAGGCCTTCTCGCAGGGTTCGTTGGCCGAAGATGAACACGACCAGTGCCGGCAGCATGGACAGGATCACGCCGGCGAGGACCACCGAGATGCTCCCGGTGCCGAGGTTGCCCTGGAGCGTGACCAGGCCGAGGGGAAGGGTGAAATTCTGTTCGCTGATGGTGAGGATCAGTGGCCGGAAGAACTCGTTCCAATGGAAGTTGAAGGCGAGGATCCCGACGATCGCCATGCCGGGGACCGCCAGGGGGACGTAGACCGAACGGAAGATCCGCCACGGCCCGGCACCGTCCAGGGCGGCTGCTTCGGCGAAGTCGTTCGGCAGGCCCAGGAAGTACTGGCGCATCAGGAAGGTGCCGAATGCTGTGGGAATAGCCGGCAGGATCAGGGCCAGCAGGGTGTCGGACAGGCCCATTCCACGGATCAGCATGAACACCGGGACGATGGTGACCTGGACCGGGACCATCATGGTGGCCAGCACCAGCGAGAAGATGGCGTTCTTGCCGCGGAAGTCCAGGCGGGCGAAGGCGTAGCCGGCCAGGGTGGCCGACGCCATCTGGCCAAGTGCGATCAGGCCGGTCACCAGGGCGCTGTTCAGGACCAGGAGGCCGACGTTGATCTGCTTGAACACTTCCTGGTAGGCCGTGAAGTCAGGGTTGATGGGCAGGAAGGAGGGCGGCAGGTTGAACGATTCCGACGGCGTTCGCAGCGACGTGGACAAGGTCCACAGGACAGGGCCGAGGGTCAGCGCCGCTGCCACGGCCAAGGCGGCGTATCTGCCGACAGTGCCGGCTGCGGGCAAGCGGCGGGGCGTACGGGTGGCGGACGGTTCGGCGGTGGAACCGGAAGGCAAGTCGGTCCCGCTGTGCAGGGTCTGGCCGGACATTGCGGACCTCACTGGTAGAAGACGAAGCGGCGGCTAAGGCGGAATTGCAGGGCGGTGACGGCAAGGATCAGCACGGTGAGTACCAGGCCGATGGCCGAGGCTTTGCCGAACTCCAGTTGCTGGAAGGCGGATTCGAAGATGACCATGACAGCGGTCCGGGTGGAGTCGCCGGGGCCGCCGTTGGTCAGGACATAGGGCTGGTCGAAGACCTGCAGGGCGCTGATGATGGCCATGACGGAGGCCACGAGCACCGTGGGGCTGATCAGCGGAAGGGTCACGTTGCTGAACTGTTTCCAGCCCGTGGCGCCATCCAGGTTCGCTGCTTCATGCAGTTCTTTCGGGATATTGGTGAGGGCGCCGAGGAAGAGCAGGAAAGAGAACCCGAAGTTCTGCCACACGTAGACAAGGACGACGACGGCGGCGGACGCCGCGGGGCTTGTCAGCCACGGCACAGCGGGGATCCCGACGAGTGACAGGAGCCAATTCACCACGCCGAATTGTTCGTTGAACATGTACCGCATGAAGATGGACACCGACGCGGCGGACAGGACCAGGGGAAAAAAGAAGGTGGAACGGAGGAATACCATCAGCCAGGACGGCATCCTGGCCTGAAGCATGGCGGCCAGGCCAAGGGCGATGCCCAGTTGAAGGACTACCGCGACTATGACAAATCCGATGGTGTTCAGGAAGGACACGCGGACGGTGGGGTCCTGTGCCAGTGAGGCGAAATTGGCGAACCCGACGAACTGCGGCGCTGAAATGATGTCCCAGCGGAAGAAAGCCAGGACCAGCGAAGCAATGATCGGCAAAAAGGTGAAAAGGGCCATCCCGATCACCGTAGGAGCAAGGAAAATCCTTGCCAGCCACCGCTCGACAAAGGACCGGCGCACGGCCGGTGGCTTCACTGTTGGCCGCGGGACGGTGGACGTGGTGGTCATGAATTCCTCCTCAGGGCCAGTTCGAGGTCACGTTGAAGGTTGCCCATCGCTGTCCGTACATCGGCGGAGCTGCCGCTGACCGCGGTGGAGACGTTCTTCATCAGGGCAGTTTCGACGGCCGCCTGCTGCGGCGGGGCGGGGATCGGACCGGAGGTGGGGAACCGGTCCAGGGTGTCGTAGAAGACCTTCCAGTGCCGCGGCCCGGTGGCGGCGTAGAAGGACTCGTTGACCATCGAACGGCGTGTGGGGGTGGTGTTCGGTTTGGGAATGGCCAGCTGCATCGCTTCGCGGCTGGAGCAGAACTTCACCCATTCCCAGGCCGCGTCCTTGTCTTTCGCGGTGCGCATGATCGCGTAGCCGGCAGCACCGAACTGGTGCCGCTGGGTCCGCCACCGCGGGAAGAACTGCACGTCGAACTGATCGGCGGTCATCCCCGCCTCGTGCAGGCCCTGCGCCCAATAGCCGCCGGCCGGCGTCGTGCCGATGCGGTTGTTGCCGAACAGGCCCACCAGGGCGTTGCCGCCCCCGGATTCCGGCCGCACGCCGAGTCCTTCGGCTACCAGTTCACGCAGATAGTCGAAGGTCTCGACCACCCGCCCGTCCTCGGCGTTGGGGGCCAGCCACTGGTACCCGCCACCACGGGTGCCGCGGGCAGGGTCGGTGGGGTAGAAGCGGTCCCAAAGCCAGTCCCCGCCGGGCGCCTTCGTTTCGGACAGGAAGCTGGTGTCATTGGCGTAAAGCCACGGGACCACCCCGCCGAATAGCCGGTTGGTCCAGTAGTACGGGGTGAAATCGGAGGGGCGGGCTTTACGCAGGGCCCTTAGGGTGGAGCTGAAGTCGTCCTTGGTCCAGTCGTCGCTTGGCCGGTCAAGGCCGGCCTGAGCGAAGGTGGTGGTATTCAGGTACATGTTCGCAGCGTTCCAGTCCAGGGGAAGCTGGTACAGGCTTCCCTGGTACATGAAAGCTTCCAGCAGGCTCGGATGAACGTCGTCAAAGTAATCGCTCATCGCCGCGGCGTCCCGGCGGACGTATCCATCCAGAGGCTCGGCCAGCTTGTCGGCGAACAACTGCGCGCCTTCGGTGGCGACATAGACCACATCCGGGGGCGTGCCCGCGGCCACCATGGTCAGGATCTTGGAAAAGAAGTCCTTCCAGTCCGCACCCTGAATCGCCTGCAGCCGCACTGGGATGTCGGGGTGGGCGGCGGTGAAAGCCTCGATCAGGCCCTGGCGTCCCGCCGCATCCGCGGCCGTTCCCAGAATGGCGATGTTCAGGGCCTTGCTTCCGCGGCCCGGAATGTCGGCGCCGGTAAGTCGGGGCCAGGCGCCCACAGTGGCCCCAGCCACGGCGAGCCCGCCCAGGCCCAGCATGGAACGCCGGGTGAGTTGCGCGAACCTGCTGCTGGACCGCAGCGAATGCGCAGGGGCTTGGTGCCCTTGTGTCTTTTCAGACGTCATTGTTGGCTCCTCCTAACAGGGTAAACGGCGTCCCAGACTTCTGTTGCCCGCAGGGTCGTTTTGTTTATGCCTGGTCGCATGCGAAATTCGTGGTGCGGAGGCGTTTGCTTCGACAGCAGCTGTCAGTTCGTCAAGGGTGGGTGGGTTCGCCCCGGCGCGCTGCACGGTGATGGCCGCTGCTGCGGCTGCGGTGCGTCCCAGCTGCTCCATGACGGCGGGGGCAAAGCCCCCGGTGCCGCGGGTGAGCAGGCCCAGGATCAGTGCGGCCATGTAGGAGTCGCCGGCGCCGATGGTGTCCGCCACCGTCGCTTTGACGGCGGGAATGGTGATACTCGCGGACGGCGAGGTGAATTGGGAGCCGGCAGCACCCTTGGTTATCACCGCCAGCTTGGCGCCGAGGCGGAGGATGTGCTCAGCGGTTTCTTCCAGTGTTTTCGCGGGGTAGAGCCACTGGGCGTCCTCGTCGCTGAGTTTAACGACGTCGGTCAGTGCGCCGATTGCTTCGAAGGTTTCCTTCGCTTCGGCGTGGCTGCCAAGCAGGGATGGCCTGATGTTCGGGTCGTAGGTGATGGTGCAATGCTTGTGGGCTTGTTCGAGCAGGGTTTTGACGGCACCGGCCCCAGGGTTGAGGAAGGTGGCGATGGAACCGGTGTGCAGGATTTGGGGGAAACAGGCAGGCGTTGCTGTTGGCAGCTGCCAGCGGATGTCGAAGTCGTATGCGGCGGATCCGTCGGGTCCGAGGGTTGCGGTCGCTGTTGCGGTGCGGGTGAGGGATTTTGATCCGGGCAGAAGTGTTACTCCTGCCCCGTGGAGGTGGTTCTCTATGGTTCTTCCCCGCTCATCGGGTGCAATGGCCGTGAGCAATCCCGTGGTGACCCCCAGGAGTCCGAGGCCATAGGCGACATTGGCGGGCGATCCGCCAGGATGCTCAACCTGGCTGTCCGGGGTGGTGACCACATCGATCAGCGCCTCGCCGACAACGACGGCGTCAAAAGGCTGCTGGGCGTCGGGGCAGGCTGCTTTGAGGTAATCCATGTTTGTCTCTCGGGCAGTGTTGAGTGGGGAATGGCTAAGTCGTCGCGTCGATCTCGTTGATCGTGAGGTCACTGAACGTGGCCGTTCCATCGTTGGCGTAGAGCCGGATGTTGTTGTCACCTTCCAGGGGAAACACGCGGTGTGAGTGCACCACCCGTCCGTCTCCGACGAACATTTCGACGCTGGTCCGGTCCACCAGGAGGCGGAGTGTGAGGCGCCCTGCCGAGGGATCGATAGGTGTTTGGCTTTCCCCGCCAGTGGGGTTGATGGTGGGCCGCCGGTTGACGTAGGCGAAGGGGCCGCGAAGGAACGCACCGGCGGCAACGTGCCGGCCCCCACCGGCTGCACGGCAGATCTCAAGGCCGATGTTGGACGGAGGGGCCGCCGGGTCCCATACGAGTTCACAGGTCAGGTCATAGGCCAGTGAACTGATATCGAGGTCATGCGTTCCCGTGACCTTGACGTCCCCGAGGTTGTGGGTGCGTTTGATGTGGTTGGCCAGGCCGGTGGTGGGGGTTGAGGCGAGGTGGTAGCTTCCGTCTGCCTTCTTGAGCCGGATGTCGCGCACGATCATGTCATCACCGTTGTACGCGTCGGTCGCCAGGGTGGGGGTGTTGTGGGGGTAGTCCCAGAAGTTCGCCCAGCCAAGCGCCCTGCGCAGGGTGGCATCCTCCGCGCCGGAGGCGTCGTGGTGGGGGTAGGTCACTGCTCCGTAGAAGTCATAGCCGTAGTCCAGCCATTCCGGCTCGGCATGGTCGGGAGCAAACGTGATTCCGTTGAAGGCTCCTGTCCAGTAGGCGTATGTTGCCGGCAGTCCACGG
Organism: Pseudarthrobacter sp. efr-133-R2A-89; assembly: GCF_030209315.1. NCBI lineage: Bacteria > Bacillati > Actinomycetota > Actinomycetes > Micrococcales > Micrococcaceae > Pseudarthrobacter > Pseudarthrobacter sp. efr-133-R2A-89. The sequence continues at coordinate 52,685 of NZ_JARVSE010000001.1, forward strand.
CCTTTGCCGTTGGCGCTGGTGCCCAGGATCCAGTGCGAAGTACCGTCGTCGGCGGTCATGCGGAAAAGGTCCGGGCACTCCAGCAACCCCAGGTCCGTCCGGACGAATTCGCCGACCCGCCGCCAGGAACGCAGGTTGGCAGATGTGTAGAAGCCGAGCTTCTGCCCTTCGGCGTTGACCATGAACCACTGCCCGCGGTCGGCGTCCCAGATGACTTTCGGGTCGCGGAAGTCCTGCACGCCTGGGTTTGGAAGTACCGGCGCCGTCCCACCAGGTTGGAACGAACGCCCACGGTCAGTTGAGTACCAGAGGTATTGGGCCTGGCGGCCCTGGGGTGCCTGGGTCACGAGGGCTATGACGGCGTTTTCACCGTAGCCGGCAGTGTTTCGTTCGTCGATGACAAGGCAGCCTGACCAGCAGTCGCCGTTGCCGTTGCTGAACTTGGGGATGGCCACGCCACGGTCGCGGAAGGAGACGTGGTCGGTTGTGGTGGCACGGCGCCACGATGTGCCGCCGCCGCCCTGGAGGTAATCGGCGTTGTAGAGGTAGTAGTAGTGGTATTCGCCGTCGATGTAGATGGGCCGCTGGGGGTCGTTCTTCCAGTTGTCGGGGACGCTGAAGTGATAGGTCGGGCGCATACGGGTTGGTCCTTTGTAGGGCGGCTTGGCCGGTGCGGTGCCGGGGGCGTTCGGTGGTGCCGCTGCCGCTGACTGAGCGGATGGTGCTGCGAGGGCGAGCGATCCGGTGAGGGCAACGGCCCCGCTTCCGGTCAGGAGGGCACGCCGGGATACGGCGGGTGAGTCTTCCATCAGTTACCTTTCGGCGGGCAGCGACGGTGCGGCCAGGGGCGTGAATGTTGATGTTTGGACGTGGAAACGGGAACGTCAGTCTCCAGGCTCCGGTTCTGTGGCCAATGCATGGCCGCCGGCGCCGGCGCGCGGGCGGTAGAGGTGGCAGCGGACCCAGTGGCGGTTCAGGGGGTCGCCCACCTGGTGGCGGACGGGTTCCTCGGATGAGCAGCGCTGCTCCGGGTCGTTCTCAAAGGCGCAGCTGGCCGAAGCCATGACGGCTTGCCGGAGCTGGGCGCGGTGGATGGGGTCGTAGGATCCGGCCCGCGCCAGGTCGGGGACGGCTGAGACGAGCAATTGGGTGTAGGGGTGGGCCGGGTTGGCCAGCAGGTCCAGTGATTCACCTTCTTCCACGATTTCGCCGGCGAACATGACGGCCGTCCGGTCCGCCAGGTACCGGGCGGAGGCGAGGTCGTGGGTGATGTAGAGCATGGAAATGCCCTGCTCATCGCGCAGTTTCCGCATCAGGTTCAGCACGCCGATGCGGACCGAAACGTCCAGCATGGAAGTCGGTTCGTCGGCGAGGATGACGTTTGGTTCCACGGCCAGGGCCCGCGCGATCGCGACCCGTTGACGTTGCCCGCCGGAGAGCTCATGGGGGTAGGAGTCGAGCATGTCGGCCTGAAGCCCGACGGTGGTCATGAGCTCTTCGAGACGGCGCCTGGTCTGCACTTCGGAACCGCGTTGGCGGGTGCCGCCTTTGCCGTGGATGGTGAGGGACCGGCGGAGGAAGTGCTCGATTCGGTGGGCGGGATTCAGTGAGCCAAAGGGGTCCTGGAAGACCATCTGCAGCTGGGACCGGAACTCCCGTGAGGCCTGGAAGCGGTCACGTTTGAGGACGTCGACGCCGTCGACCAGGATGGCCCCTTCGCTCGGTTTCTCGAGCCGGGCGACACAGCGGGCCAGGGTGCTCTTGCCTGAACCGGATTCGCCGACCAGTGCCACGATCTCTCCGCGGCCGATGGTCAGGTCGACACCGTGGAGCGCCCGGACCGCCTGGCTGGAGAACAGGCCGCCGATGTGGAAGGACTTACCAAGTCCGCGCACCTCCAGGGCAGGAGTCAGGGACGAAACATCCGGCCGTGCCGGGGAGTGGACGGCGTGGCTCATTGTGCTGCTCCTTCAAGGACGGCGGCTTCGGCGTCGGCATCAAACGGTGCCACGAAGTGGCCGGGCGCAATTTCGGCGAGGTCCGGGATGTTCCGGAACTTCACGCCGTCGGGCAGGCCCTTACGCGGGATCCGCGGGCCGGTGAGCGGCGGGAACGCGCCCATGAGGGCTTGGGTGTAGGGGTGTCCTGGGGCGGTGTAGATGTCGTGGGCTTTGGCCGTTTCCACGATCCGGCCGCCGTACATGACGGCCATCCGGTGGGAGAGTTCCACCATCAAGGACATGTCGTGCGTGATGAAGAGGACGGAGAAGCCCAGTTCGCGCTGCAGATCCTTGATCTGGGCCATGATCTCCTGTTGCACCACCACGTCCAGTGCGGTGGTGGGCTCGTCCAGGATCAGCAGTGAGGGCTTCAGGGCCACAGCCATGGCGATGACGGCGCGTTGCCGCATGCCGCCGGAGAGTTGATGCGGGTACGACTTGAGGCGGGCGGGGTCCATGCGGACCAGTTCCAGCAGCTGCGCCGCGCGTCGAAGGGATTCTTTGCGCGGGTAGCCGGCGTGGGTGGTGAAGATGTCAGCCATCTGTTCCCCGATGGTGAGCACCGGGTTCAGCGAGTTCATGGCGGACTGGAACACCATGGCGACGTCCTGCCAGCGGAAACGGCGCAGCTCGTCCTGGTTCATGGCGAGGACGTCCTTGCCGCCGAAGGAGATGCTGCCGGCGGCGATCTTCGCCGGGTCCTTGAGCAGCCGCATGATGGAGTTGGCGATGGTTGATTTTCCGCAACCGGATTCGCCGGCCAGCCCGAAGACCTCACCGGCGCCGATGCTGAAGGAGACGTCGTTCACGGCCGTGGTCGAGCGGGAGTCGCCGACGTATTTGACGGTGAGGTTCTTGACGTCGAGGACCGGTTCATGGGAGCCGAAGGAGGTTTGGGAGACGGTCACTGTGCGGCGCCCCTTTCGGTGGTGGCGGGTTTGCGGATCTTCCTCAGCCGGGGGTTGGTTACTTCGTCGACGGCGTAGTTGATGAGGGCCAGGGCGAATGCGACCAGGGCGATGCAGAGGCCGGAGGGGATGAAGACCCACCAGCTTCCGGTGAGCAGGGCGCCTTCGTTTCCGGCCCAGAAGAGGTTGTTGCCCCAGGAGACAGTGCTGACGTCACCCAGTCCAAGGAATTCGAGGCCGGCCTGGGCCCCGATGCCGTAGATGACGCAGGCGAGCAGTGTTCCCATCACGATCGATGCCATGTTCGGCAGGATTTCGCGGAACATGATGCGGCCGGCGCGCTCACCGGAGACGACGGCGGCAGCGACGAAGTCCTTGGATCGGATGGACAGGGCCTGTGCCCGGAGTACGCGCGCTGATCCGGCCCATCCCGTGACGGTGAGGACCAGGATGACCGTGCCCAGCCCCGGGGGCAGGAAGGCGGCCAGGATGACGAGCAGCGGCAGGCCGGGAAGGAGGAGGAAGACGTTGGTCAGCAGCGACAGTGCTTCGTCGATGAATTTGCCGAAATAGGCTGATGCCAGGCCAACGAGGATTCCGATGAAGGTGGATGCGAACCCGACGGTAAGCCCTACGAGCAGGGAGCTTCGGGCGCCGTGGATGGTCAGGGCGAGCACGTCCTGGCCCTTGGCGGTGGTTCCGAGCCAGTGTTCGCTGTCTGGTTCCAGTGAGGCCATCCCGGTGATCCGGGAGGGGTCGTCCGGGAACAGTACCGGCGCGGCCAGGGAGAGGACGATGAAGACGAGCATGATGGCCATGCCGGTCATGGCCTTCTTGTTGGTGATGAGTCCGTGGATGAATCCACGGTTGGTTTTGCGGGCAGCTTTTGCTTCAGTTGGCTGCTGGAGGATAACGCTGGTCATGGTCGGTCCCTTGGTTACTGGGTACGCACTGCTCAGTTGCTGCGCACGCGGGGGTCGAGGCGGACGTAGAGGATGTCCACCAGGAAGTTCGCCAGCAGCACGGCGGCGGTGATGGTCAGGAACAGGCCCTGCATAAGCGGGTAGTCGAGGCCTTGGACGGCGTTGAGGAGCTGGTATCCGACGCCGGGGTAGGCGAAGACCACCTCGGTCAGAAGGGCGCCGCCGACGACGAAGCCCAGGCCCATGCCGAAGCTGGTCACCGAGGGCAGCATCGCGTTCCGGGCTGCGTAGCGGAGCATGATCCGTCCGGGGCGAAGGCCCTTGGCTTCGGCCATGGTGATGTAGTCCTCGGAGTTCGTGGCAATCATGGTGTTCCGCATGCCCAACATCCAGCCACCGATGGAGACCAGCACGATGGTCAGCGCCGGTAGCACGAGGTGGGCGCCGACGTCACCGATGAACTCGGCAGTGAACGCCGGCTCCAGGCCGTCGGTGAACGCGTGGCGGATGGGGAACCAGCCGAGCACGACGCCGAACAGGTACAGAGCGCCCATTGCCAGCCAGAAGTAGGGGAACGATCCGATAAAGACCAGCACGGGAGGCAGGGCAGAGTCGAGGGCGCTGCCGCGGCGCCAGGCTGCCAGGATGCCCAGCAGGTTGCCCACGACGGCGGCAATCACCAGCGCGGTTCCGCCAAGCAGGAGGGTCCAGCCGATTTGGGATGAGATGACTTCGGTGACGGGGGTGGGGAAGCGTGTAATCGATACCCCCATCTGTCCGGTGAGGATGTTCTGGAGGTAGCCGGCGTACTGCTCCCAGATGGGCCGGTCGTCCACGCCAAGCAGCTTGCGCAGGGCTTCGAGCTGTTCGGGCTGCATTCTGTCCTGGGAACGGGCGAACATGCGTGATACGGGGTCCCCGGGCATGAAGCGGGGGAGCAGGAAATTCAGGGTAATGGATGCCCAGAAGGCGATCAGGTAGAAACCCAGTCGGCGCAGGATGAAGCGCACGGTTTCCCTCCAATTCGGGAGTGGTCAAGATTGTGGGTACGCCCGACGGCCGGCTGATGGCATGAGCCAGGCCGTCGGGCGTGTGGTGCCTTGAGGGCCAGATGGGCCTCAGGGGCGGGGACTACTTGCGCGGTTCCAGGCTGGTCAGCACCAGAACCGTGGAGGGTGCGCGAACCGAGAGAGTGGCGTACGGGTTGTCCTGCGTGGGCCAGCCGGTGAAGCGCATGTCGTTGTACGCGCCCCATTCCGGGCCGGAGAACAGCGGCACCACTGGTGCGGCGTCGTTGTATTCTTCCTGCAGCTTGTTGGCAATATCCTTTTGCTTGGACTGGTCAGTCGCTGCAGCGAAGTCGCTCAGAAGGGCATCAGCTTTGGGGTCGCCGAAACGGTGGTAGTTGTCGGAGGCCTTGGTGCCCACCGGCTTCACCGATGAGGAACCCATCGTGGTGTTGAAGTACTTGTACGGGCTGGGATCGTTGGCACTCCAGACGATGCCGGAGTCGAAATCACCCTTTTCGTACCCTGCCACCACGGCAGCCCAGTCCGGGGAGTCCACCTTCGCGGTTACGCCTACCTCCGCCAGGTTCTGGGAGATCACGTTGGCCACGGAGAGCCAGTCGGACGAGGTAGCACCCACGGAAATCTTGAACTCGAACGGTTTGCCGTCCTTGAGCGTGCGCTTGCCGTCGGAGCCCTTGGTGTAGCCCGCCTTGTCCAGCAGGTCGTTTGCCTGCTGGACGTCGTGCTTGGTCCAGGTGCAGTTGTCCTTGACCTGCGTGTTCTTCCAGGTCTCGTAGTTGCCGGAGAGGCCCGTGCAGTCGGCCGGCTGGGCGTAGCCGCTCATGCCGATCTTGGTGACCTGGTCCCGGTCCACGGCCATGCTCAGCGCCTTGCGGACATCAACATCGTTGAAGGGGGCCTTGGTGGTGTTGAGCTGCCAGTTGATCATGGCACCGGTCGGAGGGAACCAGTAGTGCCGGTGGTCCTTGTCCTTTGAGACGAAGGTCTTTTCGATGTTCGGGATGTACTGGGGCGCCCAGTCCACGTCGCCGTTGGCGGCGGCAAGGTTGGCGCCGTCGTTCCCGGCGAATGCGAGCATCTTGATGCCGGCTATCTTCTGCTTGTCCGGCTGCCAGTAGTTGGGGTTCTTCTTCAGCACGAAGGACTGGGCCTGGAAGTTGTCCACCTCGGTGTACGGTCCGGTGCCCACAGGTTTGGCGTTGGCGTCCTTTTCCGGATCGGCCAGCGCGGACCAGATGTGCTTGGGCAGGATGCTGAGCTGGCCGACGTCGTAGAGGGCTGGGGACCAGGGCTTGTTGAAGTTGAAGGTGACCTTGTTGCCTTGTGCCGTCACGCCGTCGAGATACTCGTAGCCGCCTTTCAGCTTCTTCTGGAGCTCGAACGTGTACGCGACGTCGTCGGCAACGAACGGCTGGCCGTCGGACCACTTCACACCATCACGCAGGGTGAACGTGATGGACTTACCGTCGTCCGCGGCCTTCCAGTCGGTGGCCAGCCACGGCACCGTATTGCCCTTGGCCGGGTTGAAGACCAGGAGGGACTCGTAGATGGACTGCTGGACCATGGGGTTGACGGTCGGTGCGAACGGGTTGAAGTTCTGCACGAACGTGCCCATGTCTTCGCGGGGAATGGTGAGGAACGCGCTGGCATTTGCTGCGGCGTCGGTGCCGCCGGACTTGTTGCCGGTGGCGGCGCAGCCGGTCAGCAGCATCGCGCCTACCGCCAGTCCGGCCGCGGCAATGCGGGCGGACTTGAGGAACCTGGTTTGTGTCATGATGGGGTTATCTCTTCCTGTCTTCATCAGCAAGGTGAAGGGTGGGTTGGGGTTTTGCTCTTCGACGTTGATTTCGCGGTCAGACCGAAGAGCGTTCTAACAGCGGACAGTCGACCAACTGCTGATTGGCAGTGATCGGCTGTCCGGCTGTAAGGGCGGCGAGCGTCTGGACTCCCAGAGCGCCCATCTTTTCGAACGGCAACGCAACAGTGGTCAGCTTGGGCCTGAGGTAGGCCGCGATGAGTTCCTGGTTGTCGAAGCCGATCACGGCGATGTCACCGGGGATGGCCAGGCCACGTTCTTTGATGGCGTCGTAAGCCCCCATGGCCATACGGTCATTGAGGCAAAACAGGGCGGTGGGCCGGTCCTTGGCCGGGTACCGGTCAAGGATCTGACAGGCAGCGTCGTAGCCTCCGTCTGCCGTCGCATACCCGGCCGCCACGAGCTCCGGATCAAGCTCCAGGCCGGCGTCGGCCAAGGCCTCCCGGACTCCCTGCAAACGCCCAACAGCTGCCGGGATGCGGGGGTCCAGGTTGATCACACCGATCTTGGTGTGGCCGGCCGTGAGGAGGCGTTTGACGGCGACCCGTCCGCCCGCGCGTTCGTCAGGGACGATTGAGGGCAGCTTCCCGTCCAGGTCGAAACAGTTGACGAGCACCGTGGGCACTTCGTGCGCGCTGCGGGGCACATGGACGCCACGGTGGTGGGTTGCGGCGTACAGAAGGCCTTCCACCCGCTGCTCCAGCAGCTTTTCCACAGCAGCATCCTCCATCCCCTGGTTGGGGCCGGCCGCATCACCCTGGTCCGACGGGGCGATCAGGAGGAACCGGCCGTCACTCCAGGCCTGGTCCTGGGCACCTTTGATGATGTCCACGGCGAAGGGGGCGGTGACGATCTCGGTGACGATCCCGTACCAATCGCTGCGCTGGGATGCCAGCGCCCTCGCCCCGGCATTTGGACGGTAACCCAAAGCCTGAACCGCCTCAGCGATGCGGACCCGGGTCTCCTCCGAAATGCTGGCGTCCTCACGGTTGTTCAGCACGAAAGAAACAGCTGTCCTGGACACTCCGGCATGCCTGGCTACGTCATTCATGGTGACGCCACGCTGCCGGGCAGTGCCGGGTTTGTCGGGTGAGGTGGTCTTCGCCATTGAATGCTCCAGAGGTCTTCATTGAGCCGGGGTTGCCCGTGGTAAAACGGAAGTAAGTGGGTGAATCTAAGCTTAGTAACTCGCGTTACTTTCAGGCTGTGATCTAAGTTACCCGCGTTACTAGCCGGTGTCAATACGTTTCTTTAGCTGTTGCCGTTAGGGGCGGTCCTTGAAGGACTCGACCTTCCCGGGGTCTCTTTCGATGACAGGGCCGAGGATGTCATCGATCCTCAGGAGCATTTCCTGGTCGAGTTTCACTCCTGCGGCCCGGACGTTGTCCACGAGCTGCTCGGGCCGGGATGCTCCCACGATGGCCGCCGAGACGTTGGGGTTTTGCAGTACCCATGCAACCGCGAAGGCTGCCATGGACAGTCCCGTCTCTTCGGCCAGGGGCTTCAGTTTCTGGACGCGGGTGAGGATGTCCTCGTTGAGAAAGCGGTGGTCGTTCTTCAGCTCGCCGTTGTCGCCTCGGAAGCGGGAGCCTTCCGGGGCCACCGCGCCGGGGGTGTATTTGCCGGTGAGGACTCCCTGGGCTAACGGAGACCAGCAGATCTGGCCAATGCCCAGTTCCTCGCTCAGGGGAACGATCTCCGGTTCGATGACGCGCCACAGCATGGAATACTGCGGTTGGTTGGAGATGAGCCGGACCCCAAGGTCCTTGGCAAGGGCAACGCCGGAGCGGATCTCGTCCGCCGTCCACTCCGACACCCCGATATAGTGTGCCTTCCCCGCCCGGACAATATCGGCAAAAGCCTGCATGGTCTCTTCCAGCGGAGTCTCGTAGTCATACCTGTGTGCCTGGTACAGGTCGACGTAGTCAGTCTGGAGCCGGCGGAGCGACGAGTTAATGGACTCCATGACGTGTTTGCGGGACAGGCCGCGGTCGTTCCGGCCATCCCCGGTAGGGAAGTAGGCCTTGGTAAAGATCTCCACGCTTTCACGGCGTGTTCCCTTGAGCGCGACACCCAGAGCTTCCTCCGCCCGGGTTCCGGCATAGGCATCGGCAGTGTCGAAGGTGGTGATGCCCAACTCCAGTGCCTGCTTGACGCATACCGTCGCAGCGGCCTGGTCGATCTGCTCGCCGTGGGTGACCCAGTTTCCGTAGGCGATTTCGCTGATGTACAGGCCGGAGGTTCCCAATTTGCGGTATTCCATTAGGCATCATCCTTGTCGAAGTTGGTGAGTTGGAGCTTTGCGTCGGCTGTGCCGCCGGTGGAGTAGAGAGTGAGGGAAGTTTGGGCTGGATCCGGGAAGACCAGTTCGGTCACCGAGACGAGCCCATCGTTCGCGAAGACCTCCACTGAGCAGTGGTCGACAAAGATCTGCAGGGTGTAGTTGCCGTCCTTGGCTGGGGCAATGGGGGCGCGGCTGGTCGAGGCGAAGGCTTCGTGGAAGTCGGTGTCGCCGGAGTGGGTGCGGTCCACGATGAGGTCCCCGCTGCCGGCGCGGATCCCGATCCGTGTACCGACCGTCCCGTCCGCTGACCCTCTGACCACAAGCCCGAACTCCTCGGCATCACCAGGGGAGAAGGTGATGTCAATAAGCTGTACCGCAGTGCCGCCCTCGACGGTTGCGGGGCCGTTCAGGGCCAGCCGCTGCTCGGGACCGGGTGTCGAAGTTGCCCTCGCCTCCGGTACGGGGCGCTGCAGGAGCCGGGGTTGCCCGTTCACGGAAACGAGGGACACGTCCCGGACCAGGCTCATGGGGCTGCGCCAGGGCGAGGTGGGGATGTGGTTGGCATACTGCCAGTTGTTCATCCAACCGATCATCAGCCGCCGGCCCTCCGGGACGTTGCTGAATGAGACGGCGGCGTAGTAGTCCCGGCCCCAGTCCAGCCACTGGTAGTCGGGTACGCGCTCAGGGTCCTGCATCCCCTCGGTGAGGGTTGTCTCGGAACTGAACGTGACGCCGTCGAACTCTCCCACGAAGTACTGCCCTGCGGACCCGCCGTTGGGGCCCCCGGGGTTCATGTTCACCGTCAGGACCCATTTCGTGGCTGAGGAGTCACCGTCCAGGGGCAGCTCAAAAAGGTCCGGGCATTCCCAGATGCCTCCCGTGCCATTGGCGGGGCCGAAGGTGCTGAGATATTCCCAGCTCTTGAGGTCCTGGGAGCGGTAGAGCAGGACGGTGAAATCATGAGCTTCCACCGCCACCATGACCCAATAGCTGCCCGAAGGGCCGTCGTAGCGGAAGACCTTGGGGTCCCGGAATTCCGGCGAGTTCCGGGTCAGGACCGGGTTGCCGGCGTACTTCGTCCAGGAGTATCCGCCGTCCGTGCTCCACGCGAGGGACTGCGCCTGCGTGCCCTCGTGGAGGGAGCCCGGCTTGTACGCGCTGGTGTAGATAGCCACCAGGGGAGCCGTCCCGTCCGCGCCGAATCCGCTGGTGTTGCCGGCGTCCACCACAATGCTGCCGGAGTAGATTTCCTCGTCGTCATCACAGGGAATCGCTACGGGTTGTTCCGTCCAGCTGACCAGGTCGGTAGAAGTCGCATGGCCCCAGGACATATTGGCGTGGACGTTTCCGAAGGGATTGTTCTGGTAGTACAGGTGGTACGTGCCCTCGTGGAAGACAAGCCCGTTCGGATCGTTGAGCCACGTGTCTTTGGCGGCGAAGTGCATTGCCGGCCTGTAGGTCTCAACGGTGGTGGTGACGCTGTTCATTGTTCTCTTTTCATGGCCGTGACTGAGGTCCGCGGACCTGTGGAGCGGGCGTGTGTTGGCGTAAAGGGAGCGCCGCGAAATCGAAGTGGCTTCAATTGCAGGAGCCGGGGGCTCCCAAGTTCATCGCGTCGGGTGAGCGCCTGGCTCGACCTGAAGAAAGAATCTGGGTTGTGTCATGATGGGCTGTCTCTTCCTGTCTTCATCAGCAAGGTGAAGGGTGGGTTGGGTTTCGCTCTTCGACGTTGATTTCGCGGTCAGACCGAAGAGCGTCCAGTAGCAGGACGGTCGATCAACTGCCGGATGGCAGTGGTCGATTCTCCTGCTATATGGGTTGATGAACTCTGAAGTGTTTGTTCCTGGATACTCACCTCCACGGGGCTCCTTGACGCTCGGTGTGCAGCACTGGCTGCCGGCCGAAGCAGTGCCTGGGTAGTTCCGTGCGCGGCGTTGGGAGGCTGTGTCCGCCATTGGATGCTCCAGAAGTCTTCGTTGAACTGGACGTTGGCCACTAGTGGACCGGACCTACGGTTAGTAACTCGCGTTACCTTGATGCGTGATCTAAGTTACCCGCGTTAGTTGGTTGGTGTCAAAGGTTTTTTCGCCATGTCCGCCGTCGCCCACTGAATGGAGGGTTTCGTTAGATGCGTGCCACTCCTGAGAACCTCGATCGGCGGCTGGAGAAGGTGGCTTCCGAAGAGCATCCGTCTATATCGACCACCTGTGACGGCAGTTAGGCTGGTGCTTTCGGAGCCTAATTGGTCTGCGAAGGCTAGCGGACTCTCTTGACCTTCATGGGCCTCATGTTCTGGCACGCCTGGCAGTGGCAGCATCGGCGCGGGTAGCCCAAGAGAGGTGGACTTGGGCTACTTTTTGGTTGGCACCCCGGCTGGTCGGTCGCCGTGCGCCGCCAAATGAGTCTTCGAGAAAGTGGACTCTGACACGATGTCAGCGCGGAGAATCAGAGGCATGACCGATATCTCGAAGCTCATGCCCATCGGCCACTTCTCCTCGCTCAGCAGGATCAGTGTCAGGATGCTGCGGCATTACGACGCGAACGGAGTCCTCGCTCCGGCTGTTGTCGATCAAGCCAACGGCTACCGCTGGTATGCCCACGACCAGCTCCGCGAGGCAAACGAAATCAGGCGGCTCAGGGACGTGGGCTTTGGTGTGTCTGCCATAGGGGCGCTCCTTGCTGCCCGGGGGACCCCCGCATACGCACAAGCCCTGTCCGCTCAGCGAGCTGCCCTTGCCGAGGAATCGTCAGCCGCCCTGCGACGGCTCGTAATCATTGAACGAATGCTGGACCAACAACGTCAGGAGGACGCCATGTCTACCATCTCTGCCGAACTCGCCACCTTGCCCGAGCAAACCCTCATCACCCTTCGCGGGCGGGTGCCCGACTACACTGCCGAGGGCGAACTGTGGGCCCGGTTCACGCCTGAGATCTCAGCCCAGGGGATCCACATCACGGGCGCTGGCGGGTGCATCGAACACGACGGTGAATACCGCGAGCACGACGTCGACGAGTCGGTCTTCCTTGAGGTAGCGCCCGATACGGAGGCCGCGGAGCCATTGAGCGTGCTGCACTTTCCCGCACGTCGCGTGGTGACCGCTACAGTCACCGGGCCGTACACGGATGCGATTCCCCGGGCACATGCCGCGATAGCAGCGTTTATCGCTGATAGCGGGTTGCGGCCGGCCAGGGAAGATGACGACCTCGCGACGCACCACTTCAACATTTATCGCAACGATCCGAGCCAAACGCCCGAATCCGAGCTCATGACCTCAGTGTTCATGCCTGTCGTGGAGGCATAGTGATATGCGTTCCCTGAAGGCCGCCAGGCGATTCGGGTGAGAGCGAGAAACGGTTTCTATCCAGTCTGATGTAAGCAGGAGTGCGGTCCAGTCGACCCCTAAACGAAGCAGCAGTGAGACCGGCCGGCGGCACGGGTCGGTCTCACCGCGTTCTCTTCGGCGAGTCGAGTTGGCGCGCCAGAGGGCGTCTAGTTCGGTGCTTTGTCGGGGGTGAATTCGAGCCGCTGTACCTTGCCCATGATGAGGTAGCCGAACAGGGCGACGGCTCCGTGGGCGCCGACGAACCAGAGGGCGACGTCGAAGTTCCCGGTGGCCGCGATAACGAATCCGATGACGATGGGGGTGACGATGCCGGCGATGTTGCCGAAGGCGTTCATGATGGCGGCGGAGACACTGTTGGCTTCCTTGGGGGCCATGTCGGTGGCGAACGCCCAGCCCAGTGCGGCAAACCCCTTGCCGAAGAACGCGAGCGTCATGAGGGTCACGATGAGGGGCGTGCTGTCGGTGAATGGGCAGAGCATGATCAGCATGGCCAGTGCCATGCCGGCGACCGACGGAATTTTTCGTGCCGCCGTAAGGGGGAGTCCTCTACGGAGGAGGAGGTCGGAGATGAATCCGCCCAGGATGCCGCCAGCGAAGCCTGCGAGCGCGGGGATGGCCGCGATGAAGCCGGCCTGCATGATGTTCAGGTGCCTGCTGCTGACCAGGTAGATCGGGAACCAGGTGATGAAAAAATAGGTAAGGGCGTTGACGGCGTATTGCGCTACGTAAAGACCCCAAAACATACGGCTGGTAAAGAGCTGCTTGAACTGGGACCGGGTGATCGTCGCCCTCCTCTGGGCCAAGGTTGCCGATTCGTCGAGGTCGACCAGGCCTCCTCCTGCCCGGATCGTTTCGATTTCTGTGGCGGAGACGCGTTTGTGCCTGGAGGGGACGTTCATCCAGCGGAACCAGACGACGGCCATGGCCAGGCCAAGTGCGCCCAGGACGTAAAAGCCGATGCGCCAGCCGAAGGTGAAGGTCATCCAGCCGATGATGGGGGCGAACATCGCGGTGGCGAGGTATTGGGCGGAGTTGAACACTGCCGTGGCTTGACCGCGTTCCGTGGTGGGGAACCACATGGTGGTGATACGTGCGTTAGCAGGAAAGGCGGGGGCTTCCACAAGCCCGAGGAACAGGCGCAGGGCGAACAGGATGCCCACGGATACCAGGACAGGTGTGGAGATCAGGCCGACGAAGCCCACTACGAGAGTGGCTGCGGACCAGAGCGCGAGGCTGAGCCCGTAGGTTTTTTTGGCTCCGAACCGGTCCAGCAGGTATCCGCCCGGAAGCTGCCCGACGACGTAGGCCCAGCTGAAGGCTGAGAAAACAAACCCGAGCTGCACTGATGTCATCCCGAGTTCTTTGGTCATGTCTGTTCCCGCGATGGACATGCTGCTGCGGTCTGCGTAATTGACTACCGTGACGAAGAAGATCAGCCCCAGCACAAGGAACCGTGTATGGGACTTGGTGCCTGCGGGACGTGCTGGTCCGGCTTCCTGGGTAGGGGATTGGATGATGGGATTGGACATCGACGTTCCTTATCGTGAAAAAGCGCGGGGGTAGGGTTGCGCTTCGGGGCGCAGGGGGATGCCGGAGCGTTGGGTGCTTCGGCCGTGTCGCCGTGGGTGCTAACGGCGGCTGGCTTGGGTTGTGTGGGTGCCGGTAGACGTGCGCGCCCCGAAGCGGAGGTTACGCGCCGAAGGCGATGCTTTCGGTTGTCCAGGCGCGGGCTTGGTCGCTGAGGGTGATGCCGAGGCCGGGGCGGTCCGGGATGATCATGCGGCCGTTTTTGGTTTCGAGGCGTTCGTTGAACAGCGGGTCCAGCCAGTCGAAATGTTCCACCCAAGGTTCGCGCGGGTAGGCGGCGGCGAGGTGGAGGTGGATTTCCATGGCGAAGTGCGGGGCAAGGCCCAGGCCGCGTTCGTCGGCGAGGGCGGCGAGGCGGAGGAATTGGGTGATGCCGCCGACGCGTGGGGCGTCGGGTTGGATGATGTCGCAGCTGTTGGCGTTGATGAGGCCTTTGTGTTCGGCAACGGAGGCGAGCATTTCGCCGGTGGCGATGGGGGTGTCCAGGGCCTGGGCCAGGTGGGCGTGGCCTTCGAAGTCGTAGGCGTCCAGTGGTTCTTCGATCCAGGCCAGGTCGAAGTCTTCGAGGCGGCGGCCCATGCGCAGGGCTGTGGCGCGGTCCCATTGCTGGTTGGCGTCGACCATCAGGGGAACGTCGGGGCCGATGTGGTCCCTGATGCCGGCGACCCGGCGGAGGTCCTCCTTGCTGTCCGGCAGGCCGACTTTGATTTTGATGCCGCCGATGCCTTCCTCGATGGAGCGGGTGGCCCTGTCCTTGACCTCGTCCAGGGTGGCGTTGAGGAAGCCGCCGGAGGTGTTGTAGGTCCGCACCGAGTCGCGGTACGAGCCCAGGAGCTTGGCCAGTGGCAGGCCCGCGCGTTTTGCCTTCAGGTCGTACAAGGCGATATCGACGGCGGCCAGGGCCTGGGTGGCGACGCCGGAGCGGCCCACGGAGGCGCCGGCCCAGAGGAGTTTGGTGTAGATCCTGGCGATGTCGTTGGGGTCCTCGCCGATCAGGCCCTCGGCGACCTCTTTGGCGTGGGCGTACTGTGCCGGACCGCCGGCCCGCTTGGAGTAGCTGAAGCCGATTCCCGAATGCCCGAGTTCGGTGGTGATCTCGGCGAACAGGAAGACCACCTCGGTCATGGGCTTCTGCCGGCCGGTAAATACCTTGGCGTCACTGATGGGAACAGTGAGGGGCAGGCGTGCGGTGGACAGCTTGACGTGCCGGATCAGATCGACGGTACTCATTCATTCTCCTATGGAAAGGGGCGACGTTACCCCGCTCACATATAATACAAGTGGATAACTTGTATTACAAGAGGTGCCTTGATGCCGCCGTCGCAGGATCTTCCCTTAGCGTCGCGCTTTCCCTTACATAGAATTCACCTGTTTTCGCTAAGGGGCACGCTTCAGGTCATGAGGCTGACGGCCCGCAAAGCCTGCGACGAGCCCCTGCCGGCCTGGCGAACAAGCCTGCCGCCCCTACTTCCAGTAGGTGGAGATGCAGGCGAGGGGATCGCCCGACTTCGTTTCCGACGTACCGTTGTAGCCGGTCAAGAGCGCCGTTTTCCGTTCGTCTGCCGAGCCGTGCGGGGCCGTTCCGCCGGGGAGTGTGTCGCCAATGGCCTCCAGGCCAGCAATGGCTTCTTCGTAGTCACCTGGTTCCAGCAGCCCTTCGTAATAGGCGGTAGCCATCCAATTGCCTGCGAAGCAGTCGGCTATGAGTTCAATGTTTTTTCCTTGAGGTGCCGCCGATATTGGCGCTTCCGGATGTAACTTGTTGTAACCCAGTCGGATCGCATTCTGAACGTGATGGCCGAACTCGTGGGCCACAAGTATGGCGGCTGCAAAATCACCCTTGGCCTTGCTGTTGCGTTCGAAGACGTCCCCTGTCCACATCTTCTGGAAGGTCGTGACGGGGAGAATAATTGTCCCGTCATGTTGGCTGTCGCTGTCCTTGGGGCAGTAATAAGAGTTCGGATGATCACTGGAGAGGGGTGCAGTGAAGCATTTACTCGTGGTTGTCGTATTTGGCTCGACGAGGATGAAGTAAACGGATGGTTGCGGCAGGCCAACTGAAGGGAACCACTTCGCCCATTGGTTTCCTACATCTTCCATAACGAAATTCAGGTACTGCTCCACGGTGTACGAGTAGTCGCTCCCTGGAATGATCTGGCTTTGCGGAGGCGCAGCACCGAGCGGTGCATCTCCCAATGAGTCGCTCTCAATGCAATGGCCCGGGTTAAGCCTGTCGGTGCTTGAGCAACTGGCAGTTGCGGTGGCGGTTGGCAGTTGAGCCGTCGCGATGACGGTTTGCCTTTGCGCTGTGGGTGTGACGGCAGGGGTGGGAGTTTCAAATTGCGGGGTGTCCGTATTGGTCGCTGGTGTCGTTGCAGAATCCGCTGTGCGAGCCGCAGAAGTTGCTGGGGCGGCGGGTGGCCCTTGGGTGGCAGGTATATCCGGCTGCGAACTGCAGCCGGATATGACCAGGGTGAGAAATGTGGCCATCGAGAGAAACTTTGCGATTTTGCGGGGGAGCGAATTCATTGTTGCCTCCTGGCAATTCTTACGAGCTGAATTCAGTGGGGAGCCCCTGCACTCCCTGCGCCGGTAGGGAAAACCCGGATATTAGGGCCATAAAAGGCCGCGTTTTGGTCTGCCAATTCTAAGGATCACTTAGCGCGTAAATCTATTGTTCTGCCTCCCTAATCTGTTTTGGGGGAGTTGACTGGAGATCTCCGTACAATTTCCGGCATCCCTGGTGCAGGCTTCTACAGTCGCCGATGCCTCGGAATCTGCTTCGCATGCGAGCTTATCGGCGGGTCCCAAGTCTCGATACCGTTGCTCGGCTGCTAAGCGAATCGGCTGCGGCGTTCGACACGCGGGCAGCGTTCTGACGGGAGCCAAACACGCCCAAGAGCGGGGCGCGCGCCACCCCTGAAGTACGTCCGTGATCCGCAATCGCCCGGGCCTGGAGCCCGCGGTGGCGGAGACGCCCGGCTGATCACGCCGGCCGCAGCTCTCATGCAGCTCAATCTGGGTTTGGCTTACCGGGTTGTGTTGGTTCGAGGCGTCCAGGGAGTATGCTCATGCGTCATCCACACGGTTTGCGGAGTCAGGGAGCGGACCAGGTGTTGGCCCTCCGTCTTGGGGCTGTCGAGTTCGTCGAACCAGACTGCGGTATCGCCTGCGATGATGGTCGGTCCGGCGTCGCTGTCGATGACGACGACCTGTGATCCCCGTGTATGCCCGGGGGCTGGAAGAAGCCTCAGGCCGGGTAGCAGTACGAATTCCCCATCTACAGGGATGTAGTGAATCCCTGGCGCATCCACCCATTCAGGAATGGTGTAGTCATTCTGGTTGCGGGCGTCGTCGAGTTCCTGTCGCTGGACGTAGATCGGCGTGCCCGCGAAGAGGTGGTTGCCTCCGCAGTGGTCGAAGTGCAGGTGCGTGTTGACGATCATGTCCACACTCCGGATGTCGAAGCCCTGGTCCTTGAGCGGATACAGGCGGGGGTCCATATCGGCGACCGCCGGGTGAAGGTCAGTCATGCCCGTGTCCACCAGCACGCGTCCTTCGGGATGGTCTATGACGTGCACATAGACGGGCATTGGCGTGGGCTGGCCTTCCGGCAACAACTCGGCCACGCGAACGGGGGTAACGGGAATGGCAGCAGAATCCACTTTTTAGACCTCGTTGTTCAGGTAGCTGTCCCTGTCTCGGAGCAACAGCCTATCGGCAATGGACCCCGCACGGTCTAGGACATTCCAGCTTCCGAGCCCGGAGAAACGCCCACGAGGGCACCACCATGAAGGACATGCTGCGGGTCCTGATCGGAAACTACGTTCACTTTTGCACGGGGGTAGGTCGGGTTGTCCTAGGACCGGGAGGGCCACGCGCGAACGAGCGTCTGCGGTCTACGTTTGGTGTTGATTGGTCCCAATTGACACGGTCAGTGTACCCCTGCGGCCTGCCGCAAGCGTGGATGTGGGCGCGGCCAAACCTTTCTGAGGAGAATATCGATGAAGATTGCGGTGACTGGAGGAAGCGGGAAGCTGGGCCGGCACGTGGTGCGGCGCCTCACGAGTGAGGGGCACTGGGTGCTGAACCTGGACCGGGCTGGTGAGCGAAGCCCCGGTCTGGTCGTGGTGGACCTTCGGGACTATGGCCAAGTGGTCGACGCGTTCCTGGGCGTGGATCGCAGGCACTCAGGCTTTGATGCAGTCGTCCACCTGGGCGCGGTCCCCGCCCCGGGCCTCATGCCGGATGCGGCGACGTTTGAGAACAACATGCTCTCCACCTACAACGTGTTTCAGGCGGCCCGCCGGGCCGGGATAAAGAAGGTGGTGTACGCCTCCAGTGAGACGGTGCTGGGAACACCGTTCGACGTCGACCCGCCCTACCTCCCGGTCGATGAGGAGTACCCGGCCCGGCCGGAAACCACGTACGCTCTCGTCAAATGCCTGGAGGAGCAGATGGCCATCGAGCTGACGCGCTGGGACCCGGAACTGAGCATCGTTGGGCTGCGGTTTTCGAACGTCATGGATCCGGAGGACTACGAAGCGTTTCAGTCCTTCGACGCCGACGCCATGCTGCGCAAGTGGAACCTTTGGGGTTACATCGATGGCCGCGACGGGGCGCAAGCCGTGCTCCGGGCGCTGGAGAACGGCAAACCGGGGTTCGAGGCCTTCATCATCGCCAACGCGGACACCGTCATGACCCGCTCCAGCGCCAGCCTGGCGGCCGAGGTGTACCCCAAGGTCAGAGTGACCAAGGACTTGGCCGAACACGAGACCTTGCTCTCCATCGAAAAGGCGCGCCGCCTGCTGGGCTACGACCCCCAATTCACCTGGCGAACCAGCCCACCGTCGACCGGACTTGGGTAACGGGACGGTCAGATCTTTGGATGGGTGGGGTTGGATTACGGCTTGCGGCCCGGGAGTACGAGGAGGGCGTCCCCGACGGGGCGTTCGCCGGTGGCGTCCGAGGGGGAGTTCACCATCTGGCCGCCTTGGACCATGGTGGTGGATCCGCCGCCGTCGAGGTTCATCGCATTGACCATCCCGAGCGACTTGGCTACGTGGGCTTCTTCGTTCAGGCTCAGGCCAAGGCTGGTTGTTTGGCGGCCGTCGGCGGTGACCAGGAGGGTACGGCCCTGGGCGTCCACTCCGGCGAAGGTGCGTGGGTTGCGCTTGTGGACCCAGCCGTAGAAGAAGCTGTTGCTGTCGTTTGTCCGGACCATGCCGTCGCGCTTGGCCGTTACGTCCAGCCGCCCGTCCTGGACCAGGGTCGGGCCGCCGTTGACGACGTCTGTCGAAGGGGTTGTTTTCAGCGCCTTGCCGCTCTCGGTGAGCAAATCGGCGTCGACCTTCAGCTTCTTGCCCGTGACGGCCACGGCGGCGAGCTTGTCGACGTCGGCGCCGATCGCCTGCACCGTCTGCCCGCCGGCGGGCACAGCGGCCCCGCGCGTGTGGTTGACGGCGGTGACCGTCCCTTGGGCGTCCAGGACGACCTCGAGTCCAGGGCCGGCCGGGGTGGTGGGGCCGAACTCCGGGGTGAAGGCGACGATCTCGTCCGCGTCCGTGCAGGTGAAGTCATGCAAGGGCAGGTTGGTCGGGGTGTCGTCGGTGCCGCCGCAGTTGCGAATGAGTCCGGGGACCCGGTCGATGCCGTCGAGGGGGAGCCCGGTCGAGTCAGGGCCGGCGACCGTGCCGTGCCAGTGCAGTCGCTGGATGGAGGTGCCGTTCTTATCCAGGATGAGGGAGGGCCGGTCGGCGACGGGTTCGCTGAGGACCTTGCCGTCGTGGACTGCGGTTCCGGCGGGGTCCCCGGGGGCGCCCGCTGCGGGGTCCATGGTGAAGAACCCGCCGTTCACGGCGGCCAGTGCCCCTGCTGCTGCGGAGAGCTGGCTGGTGGTTTCGCGGTCTTCCAGGTTGGGGCCGAAGGAGGAGGTGAGGTCGCCGTGGAATTCCTTCGGATCAATCGTGAGCACCTGGAGATTCCAAGGTCCGCGGTCATTTTCGCTGGTGCCGGCGTCGCCGTCCCAGCCGGTGTAGATGACGGAGGATTTGAAGCCCGCGGCTTTGATCTGGTCCACGGTGGCGGTGCCGTCGGCCTTGGTCTGGAAGTGGCCCGCACGGACCCGGTAGCCGAGGTCGCCGCCGGCGTCGGCGAGCTGGGGTGACTGGACGTGCTCGACACGGGCGGGGACTCCGGCTGCGTTGACCTTGTCGGCAACCCTCTGCGCCTGTGCCTGGGTGGACAGGGCGGAGGCCGGGGCGTCAGGGTCGGGCGAGATGGACGGGACTGCGACTTCGGCGGTCCAGGAGAAATCCTGGTTAGGGGCGCCGCGCGTGATCGTGGTCCGGGTCAGGCCTGGGGCCAGTGTGGTCACGTTCCGCGACTCGGGCAGATTCTGCGCGCCGAGGTCCAGGTGTGACGTCGGTGCCGGTGCAGCCGCCTGCGGATCGGGTGCCGTTGGCGCCGCGGTGGAAACGCACGCGGGGGTGAGGAAGGCGAAGGGGAGGGACACGGCGAGCGCGATGGTGACCGCGAGGCGGTGACGATGATTGGGGGTGATCATGGATGTCGACACTAAAGCGCCATGAAGTCGGGGCCCGCTCCCACGCACCGGGGTTATTCGTGCCTTCGACCAGTGTTCATCAGCCGTTCGGGGGACCGTGTCCAGATGTTCCAAAGCTCCGATGAAATAACGCCATCGGCGCCGGCGTTTCGTCAATGAGTGCCAGTTCGGCCAGGAGGTGCCAATTGACCAGGATCCAGGTCATCATGGGAACAACCAGGACGGGCCGTTTCAGCGAACGTGTAGCGCCTTGGGTGCAGCAACGGTTGACGGAGCACGGATTGGACGTGGAACTGCTTGATCTCCGCGACTATCCGCTGCCGTTCTTCGACCAGAAACCGCCGTCCGTCACCGGGCGTAACTACCCAACCGAGGAAATCGCCGCCCTGGGCCGGAAAATTGATGAAGCGGACGGGTTCGTCATCATGACCGGGGAATATAACCACGGCTACCCCGCAGTATTGAAGAACGCCATCGATCACACCTTCATCGAATGGCAGCGCAAACCTGTTGGCTTTGTCGGCTGGGGCGGGGTAGGGGGCGCGCGGGCGATCGAACAACTCCGACTCGTGGCCATGGAACTTGAGATGGCAGCCATCCGCCAGGCCGTGCACATCCTGCCCGAAGTCATACGCCCAGCGTTAAAATCCAAAGACCCTGCTGACTTCAGCGTCTTCGAGCCTATCGAACCCCGGCTCAAAGCCCTAGCCGAAGGGCTCAAGTGGTGGGCGGAAACCCTCGCCAAAGGCCGCGCCATCGACTACAAATGACGGGCATGCTCAGGGCGCCGTCTCATAGCCGATGAGCCAGTGGAGCCCGTGGCGGTCGATGACCTGGCCGTCCGCCGCGCCCCATGGCTTCGGGCCAAGGGGATCGATCACGTGGCCGCCCAAGGCGAGCTCGTCGAACCACTGGTGAAGAACAGCAGGTTCGGCCGTTCCCAGCAGCGAGAGCATCAGCCCCTCAGATCGGACAGTCTTCTCGCCTGTGGCCGCGTCCGCCCCGGCCACGGCGACCGGGCCAGAGAGGACGCCGTGGGCTATGGCATCCGGTGGTCCATCATCCCGGCTGAACTCCCGGTAAGTGAACAAGGAGAGTTCGCCGCCGAAAACGTCCGCGTAGAAAGCAAGTGCTTCACGCGCCGTGCCGGGGAACATGACATAGATTTGCGGCGCCGTCATGGCCCACAGCGTACACGGCGTTCTTTGCTCAGCGGATGGAGAACACGGTGTCAGAACGGATGTTGCCGGGGACTGCAGGTCCGACGCGTGTGGCAGGCACCACGGAGGCGGTTACACGCCGCGGCGGTCGTTCAAAGCTAGCGTGGAACGACCCCCAGCGATCCAGAGGACCATGAAAACCGCCCTTCAGACTTCCAAAGTCCTAACCGCCGCAACCGTCTTGCTGCTGGGTGGGTCATTGGCCGGATGCGACGCCACAGCCCACGCCTTTGACGACGTCCGGGGTGGCCCAGGCATCGCCTCGGGAACAACGGTGGATCCTGAAGCTTCCGTTGACGCCGCGAAAGCTCTCGACCTACTGGAAACCATCCAAGTCAAGGGTCGGGCCCCCAAGACCGGCTATACCCGCGATGAGTTTGGTCCAGCGTGGGCGGATATTGACCACAACGGTTGTGACACCCGCAATGACATTCTCGCGCGGGACCTCGTCGACAAGACTTTCAAGCCGAACACTAACAACTGTGTAGTTGCCAGCGGCACTTTGGCCGACAAATACACCGCCACAACAATCAACTTCGTCCGCGGCCAGGACACGAGCTCCAAGGTCCAGATCGACCATATCGTTCCACTCAGTGATGCATGGCAAAAGGGTGCGCAAGAACTGAGTAATGAGCTGCGCGAGGAGCTTGCCAATGACCCGCTCAATCTCATGGCGGCGGACGGACCGACCAACGCCGCCAAAGGGGATGGTGACGCGGCGACGTGGCTGCCGCCGAACAAAGCCTTCCGATGCGAGTATGTCGCCCGCCAAACGTCTGTGAAGGCCAAATACAGTCTCTGGGTCACGCAGGCCGAGCATGATTCCATTGCCCGTACCCTTGAGGGCTGCAAATAGAGCACGTGTGCAGGGTGCGGGACGATCAGGCAGGCGGTGGCTGTGAAAGGCCGGGTGTCAGCGGGGGTTTTCGAGCGAAATGGTCTCCTGGTGTTCAGGAACGCGGACGTTCCAGCCAAGTTGACGCTTGATTCGGGCACGGAGGGCGTCGGCGGCGTCCGGTTCCCCGTGCGTGACGTAGGTCATGTCTGGCGCCTGTGGGGCGGTCTGCATCCATTGGAGCAGTTCATTGGAGTCGGCGTGCGCGGAGAGGCCTTCCATCTGGATGACTTCGGCTTCGATGTGGACATCCTGTCCGTAGATGCGGAGGTGTTTCCCACCTGCGGCGAGTGCTGCGCCGCGTGTGCCTCCCGCCTGGTATCCGCTAAGGATGATGGCATTGCGCTTGTCCGGGCCGTAGGCCGCGAGGTGGTGCAGGATCCGGCCGCCCGTGAGCATGCCGCTGGCTGAGATGATGATCATGGGTCCGCCGCGGAGGTTGAGCAATTTGGATTCGTCCGCGCTGCGGATGGGCTTCGCGACCTTGTACATGGCTTCGAAGTCGTGCTGTTCCAGCCTGTGTTCCTCGCGGTGGCGCTGATACATCCCGGAGGCGTCGATGGCCATCGGGCTGTTGAGGTATATGGGGATGGCGGGAATTGCATGCCGGGCCACCAGGCGCGAAAGGTACAGCAGGACTGTCTCGGCCCGGCCGACGGCGAATGCAGCGATCATGATGACTCCATGTCGTTTGGCCACGCGGCTGATGATTTTGCCGAGTTCAGCTTCCGGGTCTCCTTCTGGATGTGCCCGGTTGCCGTACGTGGATTCCGTGACAAGGACGTTAGTGGCCTCAAGGTCTCGGGGCGGGTACATCAGGGGGTCGTTCCTGCGTCCCAGATCGCCGGTGAAATGCATGGTGTGGCCTGCGAGTCTGAGGTGTACTTGTGCTGCCCCGAGGATGTGGCCGGCGGGAAGGAATGTTGCCTCGATTCCCCCTGGCAGTACGAAAGGGGAGTCGAAGTTCCGGGTTTGAAAACTGTCCAGCGACCGGACGGCGTCGTCAGCGGTATATAAGGGCATGGGCGGATGGTGCGTTGACGATTCGGTGCGGTCCGCATACCGGGCTTCCTCCTCCTGGAGATAACCGCTGTCCGGGAGCAGGAGGGAACACAGTTCCGCGGTGCCGGGTGTTGAGTAAACAGGACCGCGAAAGCCATCGCGTACCAAGGCGGGGATGTACCCGCTGTGATCCAAATGGGCGTGGGTGAGGATCACTGCATCAACGTTCGCGGGGCTGACCTGCGACGGAGCGCGGTTTCGGTCACGGAGGAGTTTGTAGCCCTGGAAAAGTCCGCAGTCAACAAGGATCCGGTGATTTTGCGAACGAATCAGGTACCGGGAACCTGTCACGGTATCTGTCGCGCCAAGGAACTGCAGCGCAGGGGGCTGCTGTCCGCTCATATGTGCTCCTCTCCCGCCCGGCAGGGTGAGTCACCATGCGCTCGATTCGCTGGCCGTTAGGGGCCACGCAAGGCCCGCCGTCCTTTCAGTAGATACCTGACCTGGTGGCACCGACAGGGCCTAACGCCCTGCCTCCGGGGAGGGGAACCTGGGTTTCTACCTGCATACCGGGTCCCTACCCCAAAATTGCGTCCATTTCCTGGCCCGCGATGTCCACGATGCGTTGCATGGCCGCATGTGCTGCCGCGGGTTCGCTGGCGACAACGGCCCGTGCGACTTCGAGGTGCAGGCGGAGCGGCTCGGGTTCGGGCCTGTCGGGCATCAGCCCGTGTTGGGTTCGCCCGGTCAGGACCTCTCCGATCGCCGATTCGAGGTTGAGCAGCATCTCGTTCCCGGACGCTTTGAGGATCAGCGCGTGGAATTGGATGTCCAAGGGTAGAAAGGCTTCGAGGTCGCCGGCTTCGGCAGTGACTTCAAGTCCTGCCGCGAGTTCAAGCAGCAGGCGGCCGTCCTCCGCCGCTATGCGCGTGGCAGCCAGTTTCGCGGCCAGCGGTTCGACGGCGGAGCGGAGCTCGGTCAGAGACCGAAGCTGGGCTGCCCTGCCTGAACCGTTCAGGCGCCACCTGACCACGAGTGGATCGAAGACGTTCCACTCGGCTTGGGGGCGGATGGATACGCCCACGCTGCGCCGGGAGGTCACCATTCCCAGTGTTTCCAGGACGCGCAGGCCTTCGCGGAGCACAGATCGCGTGACGTCGTACTGCTGCTCCATGTCTTCGGAGCGGAGTACCAGGCCGGTGGCCAGCTTGCCGGACGTAATGTCGCTTCCGAGCCGCTCGACAATCGCAGAATGCCGGCTGACATGCCGGGCGGTCCCTGGTTGATCAGTCATCGCAGCGTCCCCCTTGGGCCGGAGGCACGTTAATTTGTTGGCAGCGCCGCCGGGTTCCATAAATCGTATTTAGTGTGTACGGTGATCCACAGCATATTTGGCGGTCCGGTCAAAAACAAACAGATCCCGGTTCCGCCCCAACCCAAGGAAACCCATGACACCCCTCCTCCTTCCTGCGGCAGCGCAGCCCTGGAACGGCCACGACACCCAACTCGTGGTGGTCGCCGCGATCGGCATCGCCCTCATTGTGCTGCTGATCGTCAAATTCAAACTTCATCCCTTCCTGTCACTGGTGCTCGGCTCGGCCTTTGTCGGGCTGGCATCCGGCGTCGGCTTGGACAAGGTCATCAGCAACTTCGAAGATGGCGTGGGCAACACCCTGAAGGAAGTGGGCCTGCTGATTGCCCTGGGCGCGATGCTGGGCAAACTGCTGGCCGATTCCGGCGGGGCAAACCGCGTGGTGGACACCTTGCTTGGCAAGGTCTCCCCGAAGCTCCTGCCATGGGCCATGGCCCTGGTGGCGGTGATCATCGGTCTGCCGATGTTCTTCGAGATCGGCCTGGTCCTCCTGCTGCCGGTCATCGTGCTGGTCGCCCAGCGGTCCGGCGGAAAACTGATGCGGGTCGCCATTCCAGCCCTTGCCGGCCTTTCCGTGCTCCACGGACTGGTTCCGCCGCACCCCGGCCCCCTGGTTGCCATTTCAAGCCTGAACGCCCCGCTCGGAATCACATTGGCCCTCGGCCTCCTGATCGCCATTCCCACCGTTATTATCTGCGGACCGCTTTTCGCGATCTACGCCGCGCGCTGGGTTCCCGTCGACGCACCGAAGCTGGCCGGCGGTATCGACACCGAACACACGCAGGCCGACCCGGAAGCCAAACGCCAGCCGTCCTTCCTCGTCACCCTGCTGACCATCGTCTTCCCCGTCGTACTCATGCTCCTCAAGGCGATCGTTGACATCATCTCCCCGGACGCAAAGAACCCGAGCGCCGCACGCGTGTTCTTCGACTTCATCGGAGAACCCCTTGTCGCCATGACCCTCGCAGTGCTCCTGGCGCTGGTGACCTTCGGCTACGCCGTCGGCTTCTCCGGCAACAAGATCGGCGGCAAAATCGGTGCCTCCGTGGGACCGATCGCCGCGGTGATCCTCATCGTCGGCGCCGGCGGCGGGTTCAAGCAGACACTGATCGGCGCCGGCGTCGGAGACGCCGTCGCGAAATGGGCCACCGGTGCGAACATCTCCGTGCTGGTCCTTGGGTTCCTCATCGCCGTGGCCATGCGGCTGGCCACGGGTTCGGCCACCGTGGCAACCGTCACGGCCGCCGGCATTGTCGCCCCATTGGCCACGTCCCTTTCGCCGGTGCACGCAGGCCTGCTGGCACTCGCGGTGGGCGCAGGATCGCTGTTCCTCTCCCACGTCAACGACGCAGGATTCTGGCTGGTAAAGGAACTCTTCGGCTTGACCGTGGGCCAGACCTTCAAGACCTGGTCCGTGATGGAGACGCTGATCTCGCTCGTCGGCTTCGGCCTGGTGATGCTTCTTTCCGTGGTGATTCCATGACGCAGGACTCAGTGCACGCACCAGGGCAGGACCAACAGCCCGTCCTTGTCATCATGGGTGTGTCAGGCTCCGGCAAGTCCACGGTGGCTGGCATCCTCGCCGGCCAGCTTGGCTGGGACCTCGAGGAGGGCGACGATCTCCATTCACCTGAGAACATCGAAAAGATGGCCTCCGGCATCCCCCTGACCGATGACGACCGTTGGCCGTGGCTGGACACGATCGCCTCATGGATCATCGAACACACCATGGCCGGGATACCAGGCATCATTACCTGCTCGGCGCTGAAGAAGATCTACCGTGACCGGCTCCGCGAAAAGAACGTCGTCTTCGTGCATCTGTCGGGCTCCAAGGAACAGATCGCCCGGCGCCTGACGAGCCGCATGGACCACTACATGCCGGCCACCCTGCTGGATTCACAGATCGCCACGCTGGAACCTCCGGGACCAGAGGAAAATACTGTCGTCATCGACGTGGGCCGGACTCCTGCAGAGGAAGCAGCCGAAATCGTCCGCCGTTTGGGTCTTTCCCCTGCCGCAGGCTCCTCGGCCCTCGGCCACCCCCGGCCAGGCACTTCATCTGCCGGCACGTCCGCTGCCGGCAGCGACGGCTAACGCCTCCTCAGAAGTGACTACAAAATGCAGCGCGCCAATGGCGCGCTGCATTTTTCTTTGCCCGGAATCGAATAGGCCCTGCAGGCGCCAGCCCGGTATGGCCGACCCAGAGGACGCCGGCTGTCGTGAGCAGTATTCGAGCGGGCCGAGCACGGCGTAGTCGGGGACGTGCCCTGCTGTCCGCACCACAAAGACATCGCCGAGGCCGACGTCGAAAATGATCTCCGCGGCGAGGCGCGAGTCAGCACACCCAAAGATGCCGTGTGCACCTGTTGCGCACCCGGGTGTTTCAGTGCCCCACGTCAGCAGTCGTCGACAATCTTGCCGAGGACACCGCCGATGGCGCCACCGACGGCCGCGCCGCCCGGCCCCCCGAAGTATCCTCCGATGATGGCTCCCGCCCCGGCCAGGGTCCCTTGCCAGTTGCCGCCTGATTTCTTGTAGACGACTGTGGTCTGTCCGCCGGAACCGGTTGGCACGTAGGATCCCATGGCGCCCGACGCATAGGACAGTGCCACGGGGGTGGCGTTGCCGCGGACCAGGAGCTCCTCGTACGCCTTCTTGACCTCGGTGTGGGCCGCGGCAGCGTCGTGTTTGCCGCCCGTGACGGCGTATCCCAGTTCGCAGATGTGCGTCAATACGGGCAACTCGGCTTCGGTGATGAACTGGAGTTCAAGGAGTTTGTTGAGAACGATCTTGTCGGCCTTGAGACGGTCGCCGCCTGCCTCGGCCATGATCCTCTTGACTTCCCTCCCCGCGGCGCTTTGCATCTCGCTGACGCCGATCCCAAGGAGAGGTTCGAAAGTGGTCATTGGAACGCCTTTCTGCTGGATGGTGTGTACGCGGGCACCCGCGTTCTCGCAGTTTGCTCCCGCCGCGCGCTCGATGGAAGACCGCACTTAAACTCCCCGGCGCCGGACCGGGGTGACTTCCCGGCGGGCGCCGCGGGCCGCGGCCGTCCACCTCAAGAGACCGCCCTAAGGGTGGCACCGCGGGAACGTCAGGCCCCGCCCGTCGGCTGGACCCGCCGCAGGATCTCGTCCACCACGTCACGGAGCGGCACGGTGGCGTCGATCGTGATGCCGCCAGCCGGGATGTCCTCCCGTGTCCTGTGCAGGTGCTCAATCAGGGCCCGTTCCGCCGGCCGCCCGCCCCATTCGTCATCGGGCCGCCCGTCAAGCCGACGCTGCAGCGTCTCCAGGTCCACCTCCAAGACGAAGACGCCGTCAAACAGGTGGACGAACTTTTCGAGGTTTCTTGAGCCGCCGCAGAAGAAGGTCAGCGCTTCACTGCGGTCCGAGGCGATGGCTTCCACCTCACCCACCCGCCAGAGGTGGTGCTGATGCGCAGCGACGCCCGTGATGCCCGCCTGCGGTTCACCGGTTTCCGGATCACCCTGGTAGGCCAGCTCCCGGTCGCCGTTGATGGCCTGGAAACCGCGCCGCCGCAACTCGTTGCATACTGCGGTCTTTCCAGTCCCTGAACCACCTTCCACCAGGTAATTCCTTCTGCCCATGCCTGATGGTACCCAGCCGTCAACCGGCCGCGGCCGGAAATGGTTTGATTGGTCAGTGCTCCGTTTCAAACGCTACCTGGTTCTCTGCCTCTTCCTGGTGGGCGCCATCGCGGCGTTCTCGTTCTGGGTCATCGGGCAGCCGGCGGCGGACGCACGCGGGGTCTTTTCGCCGCCGCCCCGGGCGGCCGTAAAGATGGATGCGTTGTCCGCCGGCATGACGACGGCGGTGAATGTGACCAGAACCCCGGACGGTGGGTGGCTCGCGCAGGCGGCCGCGCAGACCGGGATCCCCGCTCCCGCGTTGCGCGCATATGTTGCCGCGGCTGCGGCTGCCAACGGGTCCAATCCTGGCTGCGGGATTGGCTGGAACACGGTGGCGGCGGTGGGCTTCGTCGAATCGGCGCACGGAAGCTACGGCGGCGGGAGCCTGGACAGTGAAGGTCAAGCAACGGGCCCCATCGTGGGCCCAAGCCTCAACGGCGCCGGCTTCGCCGCCATCCCTGACACGGACGGCGGTGCCTTGGATGGTGACGCCCGCTGGGACCACGCCGTTGGACCGATGCAGTTCATCCCTTCCACCTGGAAGATGGCGGGCCTGGACGGAAACGGCGACGGCGTGGCGGATCCGTTCAACCTGGACGACGCAGCCCTTACCGCCGCGACGTACCTGTGCGCCCACGGCCGCGACCTGACCACCGCGCAGGGGTGGACAGATGCCATCTACTCGTACAACCAGTCAGATCCCTACATCCGGCAGGTCCGCGCGCAGGCCATTGCGTATGCCGCGAAGACGGGCACCGCCCAGTAGCACGGCGGGCACGGGCCGCGCTGTAGCACCCTGCCGGGGCGATCCGCCACACCCGCACGGCGGGTAGTCTGGGCGCGTGGACTTCTCCTGCGAACTCGCCAACGGCATCGTGCTCCGTCCCGTCCACCTGTCCGATGCCGGGCCGCTGGCCGCTGCGTTCCAGGCCAACCGCGCCTACCTCGCACCGTGGGAACCGGTCAGGCCCGAGGAGTTTTACACGGTCCAGGGCCAGCATGACGTCCTCACCCGCCGGCTGAAGGACCTCGACGACGGCACCGCACTCCCCATGGTCCTCGTGGCGGACAACTCAGTGGTCGGCTTGCTGAACCTGAGCTCGATCGTCCGCGGCGCCTTCCAAAACGCCCATGTGGGTTACTGGACCGCGCAGGACGCCCAAGGGGGAGGGCTCATGACGTCCGCGCTGGCCGCGGCGATGATCATTGCCAAGGCCCAACTCGGCCTGCACCGCCTAGAGGCCGCCACGCTCGTCCACAACACGGCATCGCAACGGGTGCTGGAAAAGAATGGCTTCGAGGCGTACGGCACCGCCCGGGCATACCTGCGGATCGCGGGCCAGTGGCAGGACCACCGCATGTACCAGCGCATCCTTTAACGACGACGTCCCGCGGCAGGTGTCGCCGCCTCCAGGCGGGCGGACCTACTTTTCGTCCGGCCCAAGGTCCGGCCCGGACACGAAGCGCGCTGCGCGGGTGGCGCTGCCCTGCAGTTCGAGAATGGCGAGTTCGTTGCTGCCCGCCCGGATCAGGGGTCCTGGCACGTAGAGCGTGCGCTGCGGCCCGCGGCTCCAGTAACGGCCCAGGTTGAAGCCGTTGATGAAGGCGTTGCCCTTGGTCCAGCCGTCCAGCCGCAAATACCGGTCGCCTGGACCGTCGGCCGTGAAGGTGGCGAAGGAGACGGACGGTCCGGCCACGCCGCCGGAGCCGTGCGGCTGCACGCCCCCGGATCCAGGCAGCAGCACCGCTGCGGCCCGGAACGCCGTGAGGGACGAAAGGTCCACGCGCCGGATGCTCCAGTCCGGAAGCTCAACGCCATCCAGCAGCGCCGGCCCGATCAGGCCCTTGGCTTCGCCGATCCGTGGCCCGTAGTTGACCCGGCCCTGGTCTTCGACCAGGACCTGCAGTTTCCCTCCTGACGGCAGGACGACGGTCCGTTCGCCGAGTTCGCGGGCCAGGACACCCACCGGGACGCCGTCGAGGAAGAACTGGGCGCGGTCCCGGACGTCGCTGAAGGTGAGGACTCCGGCGTCGGGCATGTGCCGTTCATAGAGGACGAAGCCGCGGTACTGTCCGGTGGCCTCGGCCGGCGGCACGGGGCCGGGTACCGCTGCGGCGGGCAGGGCGCCGGCAACGTCGAGTAGCGCGGCGCTCGACCCCACAACCACCGCCGACCCGGCAGCAGCCGGGCGCCGCGAAGGGACCTCCGGAGGAACGGGGAAATGCTTCGCGATAACCTCGCGGAACGCAAAGTACTTGTCGGTGGGGTATCCGTCTTCGGACAGCGGGGCGTCATAGTCGTAGGAGGTGATGGTGGGTTCGTAGATGCCTTTGTCGTTCGCACCGTTCGTGAAGCCGAAGTTCGTGCCGCCGTGGAACATGTAGATGTTCACCGACGCCCCGGCGGACAGCAAGGTGTCCAGCTCGGCGGCGGACGCGGCGGCGTCCGTGGTGTGGTGGTGCGTTCCCCAGGTGTCGAACCAGCCGTTCCAGAACTCTGCGCACATGAGCGGGCCGTCCGCCTGCCGTTCCCGCAGGAACGCCAGCCGCTCTGCGGCACGGGAACCAAAGGTGCCTGTCTTGTGCAGCCCTGGCAGTGAGCCGTCCTCAATCATGGTCCCGAACGGCTGGTCGCAGGTAAACAGGGGAACGTCCACGCCTGCATGCCGGGCCACCTCCACCAGGTGTTGCAGGTACGCCTTGTCCGAGCCGTAGGCGCCGTACTCGTTCTCGATCTGGAACAGGATGACCGGCCCGCCGCGGGTGGCCTGCCGCTCCACCACGGTGGGCAGCAGGTTCCCCATAAAACCATCCACCGCCGCCAGGTAACGGGGTTCGCTGCTGCGGATACCGATGGAGGGATCGGTGAAGAGCCACGCCGGCAGCCCGCCGTTGTCCCATTCCGCGCAGATATAGGGCCCCGGCCGCACGATGGCCCGCATTCCTTCCGCGTCTACCAGGTCCAGGAACCGGGCAAGGTCCAGGCCGCCGTCGGTCCGGAACTCTCCGGGGGCGGGGGAGTGCTCGTTCCAAGGCACATACGTTTCGATGGTGTTCAGGCCCATCAGCCGCGCCTTGCGGATCCGGTCTGCCCAAAGGTTCGGGTGGATGCGGAAGTAGTGGATGGCGCCGGAGAGGATGCGGAACGGCTCCCCGTCCAGCAGGAAGTCGTGGCTGCCGATGGCAAAGGTGTGCACGGAGGGAATCCTAGGGAGTGCGCAGGACGGAAGAATAGGCGTAGGCGGCGTTGCTCCAGGCCACGAACAGCAGCGGTGCCGGCGCCAGGGCCACGCCCAGGACCGGCTGCAGCAGGGCCGCGGAGGCAATGATCCCCAGCAGCACCAGCATGGCCAGGCTCAGGTACCAGCGCTGGACGGACAGGTAGAGGGAGGCCTTGAGCAGGCTTTTCAACCCGCTGCCGGGAAGGAGGACGACGCCGGCAATCGCCATCACGGCCACGCTCATGGTCATCGCGGCGGCCACCGCGATCACGGGCACCAGGAGTGCGGCGGCCGGCATGGACTGCACGATCGCCAGGTCCACGCCAAGGAAGAGCAGTACCGCCACGGCCGCGAGTCCGAGCGGGGCTGCCCGCCGGAAACCGCGCCGGTAGCCCCGCAGGAAGGAGGCCACCGGCTTGGCCGCGGCGCCGTCGTCGTGCAATGCCTGGAAGGAGGCGAAGAGTCCGGCGAGAGACGGCGCGACGGTGACGCACAGCGCCAGGAAGAAGGGCCATGCCGCAGCCGGATCCGCCACCAGTGCGAGGCACAGCACCAGCGGGGCGTTGGCGAGTGCCATGAGCACGTTCCCGGCCAGGAAGGTGTAGATGAAGCCAAAGATGCTGCCGAACGCGTCGAACCCGGGGCTGGGGATGCGCCCGGCCAGGCCGCGCCGGGCGGGCCCTCCAGGCCGGGACGTGTGGTCCTGTGCCACGGAGGTCATCCCTTCATCCCGCTCGTGGCGATGCCCTGGATAAAGTACCGCTGCCCGATCAGGAAGATGGCCAGGATGGGGATCACCGAGATCACCGAGCCGGTCATGATCATGGCGTACTCGGCGTCGAACTGGCCCACGAAGGAACGCAGCCCCAGTTGCACGGTCCAGAGCCGGTTGGAGGTGAGGTAGATGAACGGGCCCATGTAGTCGTTCCACGTGTTCACGAACGTCAGCAGCGCCAGGCTGGCCAGCGCCGGCTTGGACAGCGGCAGGATCACCCGGGCCCAGATCCCGTATTCGCTCAAGCCATCGATCCGGGCCGCTTCGCACAGTTCATCAGGAATGGTCATGTAGTACTGGCGCATGAGGAATACGCCGAACGCGCCGAACGCCTGGAGCAGGATCAGGGCATTGAAGCTGTTGGTCAGGCCCAGGTTCTGCATCATGATGTACTGCGGCACCATGTAGGCCTGCCAGGGCACGGCGATGGTGCCGATGTAGCAAAGGAACAGGACGTCCCGGCCCGGGAAACGGACCTTGGAGAAGCCGTAGGCGGCCAGCGATCCGGTGAGCACCTGCAGGCAGGTGATGATCACGGCCAGGTACAGCGAGTTCTGCAGGTACCCCATCATGGGGATCCGGGTCCAGATGTCCGTGTAGTTGCTCCACACGAACTCGCTGGGAATCCATTGGATGGGCACCGTCAGGACCTGGTTGTTTTCCTTCAGCGAGGAGGAGACCATCCAGATGAACGGCACCATGAGCGCCACCACCAGCACGGCCAGCACGGCGTAGATGACAAGGTCTGTGGTGCGTTTTTTCTGCTCCCGCGGTGAACGGCGGCGTTCGGTGCGGCGGTCCTCTTCGGCGGTGTTCGGGGGAAGCCCGGTTCCCAGGAGCCGGGACTCGGCCTTGAGGTCTTCGGCCATGTTGGTCATCAGCGTTCCCTCCGCTGTTGGATCTTGAACTGCAGGACGGTGACCGTCAGCACGATCAGGAACAGCACGAGCGAGATCGCGGACGAGTAGCCGAACTTCCCTTCGCCGATGCCCTCCTGGTAGATGAGCTGGGACAGGACCGTGGTGGAGCGGCCGGGACCTCCGTTGGTCATCACAACGATGAGGTCGAAGACCTTGAAGCTGGAAACCGTCAGCATGACCACCACGAAGAACGTGGTGGGCCGCAGCGACGGAATG
Source organism: Pseudarthrobacter sp. efr-133-R2A-89 (assembly GCF_030209315.1). Classification (NCBI taxonomy): domain Bacteria; kingdom Bacillati; phylum Actinomycetota; class Actinomycetes; order Micrococcales; family Micrococcaceae; genus Pseudarthrobacter; species Pseudarthrobacter sp. efr-133-R2A-89. Next base: position 86,416 of record NZ_JARVSE010000001.1, read on the forward strand.
GTGACGTTCCAGAACCGCTGCCAGGCGCTGGCGCCGTCAACCTCCGCGGCCTCGTAAAGTTCCGCGGGGATGGCCTGCAGGCCCGCCAGGTACAGCACCATGTAATAGCCCATGTCACGCCAGACGCTGGTGATGATGACGGCGGGAAGAGCCCAGTCCGAGCTGGAGGTCCAGCCCGGCGCGTTGGCGATGCCGATCGCGTGCAGGAACTGGTTGATGGGTCCGTTGTCCGGGCTGAAGAGCATGTTCCAGACGACGGCGACAGCCACCAGGGAGGTGATGTACGGGAAGAAGATGGCCACCCGGAAGAAGCCAATGCCTTTGAGCTTGCGGTTCAGGAGCATGGCCAGCAGTAGGGCCAGGGCCATGGTCAGCGGCACGTGCCCGATCGCGTAGACCACGGTGTTCCGCAGGGCCACCCAGAAGGAGTCGCTGGCCAGCATCCGCTGGAAGTTCGCCAGTCCCACCCATTTGGGGGCACTGAAGGAGGTCCATTCCATGAAGGAAAGGGCGAATGCGGCCAGCACCGGGATGAGCGTGAAGGCCAGGAATCCCAGGAAGTTCGGCAGGATGAACGTCCAGCCGATCAGGGTGTTGCGCCGCGCCTGTTTCCGGTTGCCCCGGCCGGGCGCCGGGGCTGCTGCGGGCGCGGCGGCCAGGGTGATGGTTTTGGTAGTCATGGCTGCCTGTTACTGGCCCAGGACTTCGCTCTTGACACGCTTGCCCATCTCGGCGATTCCGTCGGCAACCGACTTCTCACCGACCATGATGAGGTCGTGCTCCTGGTTCAGGATCTTGTCCGTGGCCGCGGACTCGTCGCTGACCGGCATCTCCAGGGCGGTGCTGTCCGGCGCAAATGCCTTCTTGGACAGGGTATCGGTGGGCATGCCGTCGAGCTTGAAGTAGGCGTCCGTCACGGCGTCGTCCTGCAGGGCCGGGACCACGCCCACCTTGGAGATGGCCTTGGCTCCTTCTTCGCCGGCGGCCCACTCGATGAACTTCCTGGCCTCGTCGGAGTGGGTGGCGTTCTTGTTCACGGCGAACGCGGTGGGGGAGCCGAAAGTGGTGACTTTGCCGTTCGTGTCCTTCTGCGGCATGGGTGCAAGGCCCCAGTTGACGTTGGTCTTGCCGTCCTTTTTGGCCTGCAGCAGGCCGGCGATGTACCAGGTGCCCATGGGCATCATGGCTGCCTGGCCGCTTTCGAACATGGTCCGGTAGCTGGTCTTCTGGCTCTTGGCCGTTGCGTAGTCCAGGGAGGCGCCGCTCTTCTGAAGGTCAAGGGCCATGGTGTATTGGTCCTTGAAGTAGCTGTAGTCGCCGCTGTTTTGGTCCTTGCCGTTCTGGGCCGCGGAGATGGCTTCGACCACCGAGCGCCAGATGTGCTGGTAGGTACCGTAGACCTTCTTGCCGTCGGGGGCGGTGCCGCTGAGTTTCTTGGCGGTCTCGGCGTACTTGTCCCAGGTCAGGTCCTTGGGGTCGTCGATGCCGGCCGCCTTGAAGAGGTCCTTGTTGTAGTAGAGCAGCCAGAAGTCCTGGCGGTACGGGGCCGCGTAGTACTTGTCGTTGATGTTGAAAGCGTCAAGGGTTGCCAGCTTGTCCTTGCCCACGGCGTCCACCACGTTGTTGATTTCCTGGAGCTGCCCGTTGTTGGCGTAGCGGGCATAGTCGATGACGTTCTTCATGGTCAGGACGTCGGTGGTGTCGCCGCCGGCCAGCATGGTGGTGACTTTCTGCGGGTAGTCGTCGGCGAGGATGTCTACGGGTTCGATGTGGACGTTGGGGTGGCTGGCTTCGTAGCCGTCGAAGAGGGCCTTGAATTCCGGTGTCCCTGCGTAGTTCCACACGGATACGGTCAACGTGGTCTTGCCGTCCTGCGCCTGCGGTGCCGTGCCTGCGGCCCCGGCGCATCCGGACAGGCCGAGCCCTGCGGTGACGGCCAGCGCCATGGCGGTGAAAGTCCTGCGCTTCATTGCGTTCTCCTTTGAGGTTTTGGTTGTGTGCCGTGTGCGGCGTGAGGTTGTTCAGGCGCTGAGGGAGAGGTCTGCTGAGACCACTTGCGCCGCGAGTTGCTGCCCGGTCAGGTAGCGTTCAAGGTCGTTCAGTGCTGCATCAGACATCCGCCGGGTTTCCGTTCCCAGGGAGCCTGCGATATGCGGTGTGATCTCCACGTTGGGCAGGTCATAGAGGATCGATTCCGCCGGAAGCGGCTCGGGTTCGGTGACGTCCAGCAGTGCCTGGATCCGGCCGGTGGCGCACTCGGCTTCGAGGGCCTTTGTGTCCACCAGCGAACCCCGCGCCGTGTTGATCAGTGTTGCGTGGTCCTTCATGGCCTGCAGCTCGGCGGCCCCGATCATGTGCCGGGTCTCCGGCAGGGCCGGGGCGTGGACCGTGACGATGTCCGAGGATTCCAGAAGCTCATGCAGGGACACCAGCTTCCCGCCGGCGGCAGCCACGGCCGCGGGATCCGCATGGGGGTCGCTGACCAGGCAGGTCACGTCCTGCAGCTGCTGGACCAGCCGGACCACCCGGCGGCCGATCCGGGAAAACCCGATCACGCCGATCACCCGGCCGATGTTTCCCAGTTCCCCACGCGCCGTGGCATAGCCCCAGTCCTCGCGGTGTATCCGTGCGTCATTCGCGAGCACGTGGGCCTTCTTGCCGGCCAGCACGATCGAAGCGAATGTGAACTCGGCCACCGGGATGGCGTTGGCGTCGGCGCCGTTCGTCACCAGGATGCCGCGTTCCCACAGCTCCGGGGTGACGAAGCTGCGGACCGTACCTGCGCAATGGAACACCGCGCGCAGGTTGGGCATCCGTGCAAGGGCAGGTGCATCGAGGCGGGGCACCCCCCAGCTGGTCAGCAGGATCTCGACATCCGCCAGGTGGTTGGCCAGCGCCGGATCATCCAGGGAATCGGTCCACGGCGCTTCGCCGAGGTCCACCAGCGCCGCCAGCCGGGCGAGCCGCACGGAATCGAACTGGTCGGCAAAGGTTCCCTGGTTCATGACCAGCAGGGCCTTGGGTTTACGCGACATTTGGGCCTCCTTTCTTCATTGGTTGGAGAGCGGGTCGAACCGCTGTTCATGTCTTGCATCACATCTAACAATCAGTACATACTCATGAACAAGACAGAACAACCAAGATAATCTGGATCGCTCTTAAGCGATCAAGATCGAACAACAGAATCGGTTCTTTGATGCCAGTTCCGCAGACCCCCGCCGTGGCAACGCCGCCCGGCGCCCCCCTCGCTTCGGCATGGGGAACGCACTCCCGACCGGATGAGTTGCTGCGCGCCCTGGAGGGCGCGGAGGCCCGCATCACTGTCCGCCCGTCAGGAGATCCCGCCTGGCGGTCCGTGGCCGGCACCAGCCTGGCGGCGCTGCAGCGGCAGGCAGTCCAGGAACACGGGACCGCCTGGCCGCAACCGCTGGTTTCCCACTACGCGCGCTACTTTCGTGACGGCAACCGCACGGCCTACGAGGATCTGGTGGCTGCCCGGCAGCAGAGGCTCACGCGGGCCGTGGTGATGGCCCTGACACCTGCCGACCGTGATGAAGCCGGCGAGTGGCTCGATGATGTTGTGGACGGCGCCTACCTCCTCTGCGAGCAAAGCTCCTGGTCCTGGGCGGCACACGACGACGTATTCCGCTGCTCCGGGGACGTGGTTCCGGACCGGGGGCGGCCGTTCCTCGACCTGGGTGCCGGCGAGGTGGCCGCCCAACTGGCCTGGCTGGACCACGTCCTGGGCGCCGGCCTGGACAGCCGGGCGCCCGGCCTGCGGAAGCGCCTGCGCGAGGAAACCCACCAACGGGTGATCCAGCCCTTCCTGGAACGGCTCGACTGGCACTGGCTGGGCCTGGACGGTGACGTCCACAACTGGAATCCGTGGATCCATTCGAACCTCATCACCGCGGCACTGTTCCTGGTGGACGATCCCCGCCTGCAGGCCCGGGTCCTGGCCCGCTGCATCGAGGGACTGGACCGTTTCCTGGCCTCCATCCCGGCGGACGGCGCCATCGACGAAGGATTCGCCTACTGGTGGAATGGGGCGGGCCGCGCCCTGGAAGGCCTGGCGCTGTTGGAGGAGGCCACTGGCGGTGTTCTTGGTGCCGACTTGCCGGTAATCCGGGAGCTCGTGGCCTTCCCGCACCGGATGCATATCGGCGGCACCTGGTTCCTGAACGTGGCGGATGGTCCTGCACGCGCCGCCACGGCACTTCCGTGGGACATGCTCCACCGCTGGGCGGTGCGCCTGGGGGAGGACAACGCGGCACGGCACGCGGCCTCGATGCCCTCCGGGGCGCCGGAGGCAGCCGCCGGTTTGGGCCGTGTCCTGCACTCGCTGTTCCTGGGTATATCGGCGCCCGGGCGCCACCACCAGGGCGTCAATGCCCCCTTCCCGCTGGTGCCGTTCACCTACCTGCCGTCGGTCCAGATCATGGTTGCCCGGGAAGCAGCAGGTTCCACCCGCGGCCTGCTCCTGGCCGCGAAGGGCGGCCACAACGGCGAGCACCATAACCACCGCGACGTCGGATCCGTGGTGGTTGCCGTGGACGGCACCCCCTTGCTGGTGGACGCCGGCCAGCCCACGTACACCGCAAAGACGTTTGGTCCGGACCGCTACCATATCCGCGCCATGCAGAGCAGCTGGCACAACGTCCCCGCCCCGTTCGGCATGGAGCAGGGAACAGGCAGCGGGTTCGCGGCCGAAGTCCTCGGGTTGCCCACGGCAGAGCAGCCACGACTTCGACTCGCCCTGGGGGCAGCCTACGGGCTGCAGCCGCACCAGTGGATCCGCACGTCCACCCTGGACCGTGCCACGGGCCGGGTCACTATTGCCGACCACTGGGACCTCCGGGCCGGCCCGCACAGAGGAGGCTCGCACGCTTCAACACCGGACGGAGCGGCGTCCGACGTCGACATCACGTTCCTGGCCTCCGGCACCGTCCGCGTCGGTCCGGCGGGCAGCGCGGAAGTCCACCCGGCCGGTATTCCCGGCACGGACTCCGGCGGCGCCCCGGCAACCGGGCGGGGAGCCGCCTTGCGCTGGGAGCCTGGATCCGCCGTCGTCCTCGTGGACGAATGGCACCTGGAAGACCCGCTGCTGTCCGCCGTCTGGGGACCGAAACTCACCCGCCTGCGCTTCCGCGCGCCAACCCCGTCCGGCGCCCCGGGCGCATTCACCCTCACTGTGGAGGCAACACCATGAGTCCTGAAAAATCCGCCGGCGCGGAGGCGAAATCACTGTTCTCGCTACAGCGCCGGGAACGGCTCATGGAGGAATTGCGCGCCCATGGTGCCATCACCGTCAGGGATATTGCAGCAAGGTTCGGGGTCAGTGAGCTGACCATCCGCCGCGACGTGAACACCCTCGCGGATGAAGGGCTGGTGTCCCGGGTCCACGGCGGTGCCACGCTGCCCAGCCCCCTGGACCGCACCGCGGCGGCCCGGCCGGCAAACCACAGCTATTCGATCGGCATGGTGGTTCCGTCGCTGGACTACTACTGGCCGCAGGTGATCAGCGGTGCGCGTGCCGAAGCGGAAGTGCAGAACCTCCGGATCCTGGTCCGTGGATCCGCCTATGACGCGGCAGACAACCGGCGGCAGGTCCAGGCCCTCCTGGATACCCAGAACATCGACGGACTGATCGTGGCGCCGGACATGGGCGGCGAGCACGGGCAGGAGCTGCTGCGGTGGCTCAACGCCCTGCCCATCCCGGTGGTGCTGGCCGAACGCCGCTCGCCGCCCGAGGTTCCGGCGCACCGGCTCGAGTGGGTGGCCACGGACCATGCCTTTGGCGCCGGCATGGCCGTGCGTCACCTGTGGCAGGAAGGGCACCGGCGGATCGGCTGCCTGACGGACTCCTCCAGTCCCACCAGCCCGCACGTCGTGCGGGGCTGGCAGCAGGCCCTCACCGCGCTCAAGATTCCGGTCCAGGGAGCGGTCCTCGAAGACTCCGTCAAACAGGTCAACGGTGACCGGGCCAAGCACTTCGACCAAGTGCTGGAATTGTGCACCACAACTGGTACCACTGCCATATTGGTGCATTCGGACACCCAGGCGGTCGCATTCGTCCAGCACTGCGTGGACCAGGGACTGGCCGTGCCGGGGGACCTCGCGGTGGTGGGATACGACGACGAGGTGGCCTACCTCGGCGAACCCGCCATTTCAGCCGTCCGCCCGCCCAAGCAGTACGTGGGCAAGGTGGCGGTCCAGCTCATGGCCGCCCGGCTCGCTGAGGGCCGGATGCGGCCGGTGCACCGGGTGGAACTGAATCCCGACCTGATCCTGCGTGATTCATCGGTGGGAGCGCCGCGCGCTGCCACGGGTGTGCTGCTGGACTCGCCGTAATCCTGACGCCTTTCCGCGGGCGGCCTGCTGCCCGGCCCGCTGCCCGGCACGCGGGCAACACTCAACCTAGGAATCCATGACTGTCCCTGCCCGACCCGCCGCCCTCGTCCTACCCCCGCTGGACCGGAACTTGTCGCCCTTCACCGGCCTGACCCGTGACCACTGGTGCGCCTACGCTGACCACCTGCTGCGTTCGGCGCACAGATTCGCCACCGCGGACCACGCCAACCTGTTCCTTCCGGGCGCCACCAGCGCCTACGGTCGCCGAAGCGACTCGCTCGAAGCCTTCGCCCGGACCTTCCTGCTCGCCTCCTTCCGGATCGCCGGAGACCCGCAGGGCACCCGCTGGCTCGCGGACTGGTACGCGCAAGGCCTCGACGCCGGCACCGACCCCGCCAACCCCGACCGCTGGCCCACGCCGGGCGAACTGGACCAGGCCAAAGTGGAAGCCGCATCGCTGGCCGTAGGACTGGCCCTGACCCGCGACGTCCTCTGGGACACCCTGCCCCGCCGGGTGCAGGAACAGCTGATCGCGTGGTTCGAGACGGTGATTGGCGAAACCTACCCGCCGATTAACTGGGTGTGGTTCCAGATCGTGGTGGAGATCTTCCTCGCCGGCGTTGGCGGCAGGTCCTCGGACGCGGATATCGACGCCGGCCTGGCCGTCCACGACTCGCTCCACCGCGGGCACGGCTGGTTTGCCGACGGACCGGAGCGCGCGTACGACCACTATGTGGGCTGGGCCTTCCAGGTGTATCCGCAGTTGCTGCAGCTCATGGCGCCCGGGGATCCCCGGGTGCAGGCGCGGGCGGCGCTGGACGGCGGCCGGCTGGCGGACTTCCTCGACGACGCCATCCACCTGGTGGGGGCCGACGGTGCGCCCCTGGTCCAGGGCCGCAGCCTGATCTACCGCTTTGCGGCGGCAGCCCCGTTCTGGAGCGGGCAGCTGCTGGGCCATACCCGGTTGGGTCCGGGTGTTTCGCGGCGGGCCGCGTCCGGTGTCCTGGCCTATTTCATGGGCCGTGGGGCGACGAACGACGACGGCCTGCTCACCATTGGGTTCCACGGCGAGTTCCCGGGCATGAAGCAGTCCTACTCCGGAGCAGGTTCGCCCTACTGGGCGGCCAAGGGGATGCTGGGCCTGGCCCTTCCGGCGGACCACCCGGCGTGGACCGCCGTCGAGGAGCCGTTGCCGGTGGAGACCGGAGATACCCGGCTGTTCATCCCGGCGCCGGGGTGGCAGGTGGATGGCACGGCAGCGGACGGCGTGGTCCGGGTCCGCAACCATGGAACCGACCATGCCAACCCCGGAACCCGGGTGGCTGATTCACCGCTGTACGCCCGCCTGGGCTATTCCACGGCCACCTTCCCGGACCTGGCATCCGAGTCCCTGGACAATGCGGTGGTGTTCGCCGATTCCCGCGGGCGGCTGACCCACCGCACAGGTTTTGACTTCCTGGGCCAGTTCCGCGCCGGCGGGGTGCAGGTGGGCGCTTCCCGTGCGGCCACGCACTGGATTGCCATCGATCCCGACGGCGGTCCGGACCACGGCAGCGGAGCTGCCGGTACCGCCACGCCTGGTCCGGAAGTGACCGTGGTTTCGGTGACGCGCGGCGCCGTCGAGCTTCGCCTGGTGCGTGTGCGCGGCGCGTCCGGCGCGGACGCACGGCTGCGGATCGGCGGGTGGCCGGTCCCCGCCGGGTCCACGCTCAGCAGCGTGGTCCGACCCGTGGGCTGGGGGCATGACCTTGACGACGCCGGCACCTGGCAGTCGGACACGCCGCACCCGGTGGGGGAGCAGGTGGCCATTCCGTGGGCCGGTACCACCGGCGCAGCGGTTGACGGAGACTACGCGGCCGTCGTCGGGCTCGGTGGGAACGGAACCACTGCGGAACTGGACGCCGCCGGCTTCCGCCCGGATGGCCAGTTCGTGTTCGCCGACGGCACCTCCGTAGACCCCTCCGCCGTGTGGGCGCAGCTCCGGCGTTAGGACCCGCGCCTTCCTAAGGTGGCCACCCGCACCTCAGGACGCTGCGGCCCCCTCGGCCGGATGTGCCGCGGGTGGCGCAGCGTCCTCGTGCGGCACGGCTTCCGATCCAGGCGTGGCTGCCGCCGCCGCGGCGGGCTTGATGTTCTGGTTCACGTGGAAGAAGTTGTCGGGGTCGTACTTCGCCTTGAGGTGGGCCAGCCGCGCATAGTTCGATCCGAGGGTGTCCTCGATCCGGCACTGGTCGTCGGCGTCCTGGAAGTTGAGGTAGCCGCCGGGCTCGGAGAATTCGTGCAGCGCGGACCAGTACTCCCGGACCCAGGCAATGTTCCGCTCGTTCTCTGCCGGGTCGGGCCACTGCGCCGCGATGACCGGTGCAAAGTCAACGTCGCGGTACGCGAAAGCGGTGGCCTCGGGCGCTACCCGCTGGACCGCCCCGTCGATCGGATAGAAGTGGTTGGCGGAGTGGACGCTGGGAATGCCGGGTGCGTACTCGACGGCGGTCCGCAACGCCTCGTCGCTGAGGGTGCGCAGGAAATCAGCCTTCCAGTAGCCCTGCAGGCCCGGCACGCCGCTGAGTCCGTCGAACATGATGTTCAGCGCCGGGTACGGCATGGGTGCGAAGAAGCTGCCCAGCACCGTTCCCGCGTCCAGCATCGGCCGCCAGTGTGCCGGCCCCGCGTCAAGATCGCCCGTCCACATGCCGGCAATCACGGCCACCGGTTTCCCGTGCCATTCTTCGGGAAGGAACGGAACCGGCGGTCCCTGGTGGAATCCAAGGAAGGCCCCCATCTCGTCGGGCTCGGCAGCAATCCACTCCCGGTAGGCAGCGCCCACCGCAGCCCCGGCCGAGGCATCGAAGAACATGATCCCCACATGCACCATGTCCACCGGGTGCAGCCGGAATTCCATCGACGTCACCACGCCGAAGTTGCCGCTTCCGCCCCGCAGCGCCCAAAAGAGGTCCACATTTTCCGCTTCGCTGGCCGTGACGAAGGTGCCGTCGGCAAGGACCACGTCCGCTGAAGCAAGGTTGTCGCAGCTCAGCCCATACTTCCGGGAGAGGTAGCCGATGCCCCCGCCGAGCGTGAGGCCGGCAACCCCGGTTGAACCGATAATCCCGCCGGTACTGGCCAGCCCGAACGCATGCGTGGCGTGGTTGTAGTCCGCCCACGTGGCGCCGGGCTCCACCCGGGCCAGCCGTGCCGCGGGGTCTACGCGGACGCCGCGGCGGGCCGAGAAATCAAGGACCAGGCCGCCGTCGACCGTCCCGAATCCCGGGGCGCTGTGTCCGCCGCCGCGCACGGCGACATCGATCCCAAGGCCCCTGGCGAACCGGACGGCCGCCAGGACGTCCGCCACCTGCGAGACCCGCAGGACTGCTGCCGGACGGCGGCTGATCATGCCGTTGTAGACGAGGCGCGCAGCCTCATACTCGGCGTCGTCCTCTTCGATGACCTGCCCGCGGACCTGTTCGCGGAGCACGTCGAAACGTTCGCTACCCATCACAACTCCAGATATTTCGTGTCCAAGACCAAGGGGCAGCCGGCTCCATACAGGGCCCAGCGGGGGCCAGCATGATGATTCTTTCGGTATACGCCTGGCCCCCGGCGGGGTCAAGTGAGGACAGGGAGCCATCGGACCGGTCCGGGCCGTAGGGGCCGTTGGACCCTGTCCTGCCCGCCAACGCCCCCTTTACTGTGAAACCGCACACGTCACCGCAGCAACGCGCAAGGGGATCCAATGACCCGGATATCAGTCGTCACAGGTGCCGCCTCCGGCATCGGCAAGGCAACCAAGGAGCTGCTGGAGCAGCGGGGCGGCCGCGTCATTGGCGTGGACATCCACGGCACTGATGTGACCGCCGACCTTTCAACCCCCGCAGGGCGGACAGCACTGGTGCAGGGAGTCAGGGAACTGGCGGGGCAGGTGGACGCCGTGTATGCGGTGGCCGGCCTGGCCACCCCCACGGCGGCCACCGTGGCGGTGAATTTCTTCGGCACCGTCGCCACCCTCGATGGCCTGCGCCCGCTCTTGGCCGGTTCCCCTGCCCCGCGGGCCGTGCTGGTATCCTCCATGGCCGCCCTGATGCCCAGCGACCCCGACCTCGTTTCACTCCTTACGGCAGGGGACGAAGCGGCGTCGCTGGCCCGCGCCGAGGTCCTGGCCCGGGAACCGGAAACCACAGGGGGTCTGATCTACGCCTCCACCAAGCTGGCACTCTCCCGCTGGGTCCGGCGGCAGGCGGCCACCCCGGAGTGGGCCGGCGCAGGCATCCCGCTCAACGCGGTCGCCCCCGGCATCATTGCCACCCCCATGACGGCGGGCCTGATTGAAACAGCCGAAGGCCGGGAGGCCCTGCTTTCGATGGTGCCGATGCCGTTGAACGGCATCGCCGAACCGATCGCCGTGGCCCGCCTGCTGGCCTGGCTTGGCGGCGAGGAAAATACCCATCTGTGCGGTCAGGTGGTCTACATCGACGGCGGCAGCGACGCCGTCCTGCGCGGCGACTCCGTCTGGTGACCCCGCAGCCACCCGTGCCGCACGGCTTCACGGACTGATCCACGGCCTCGGCGCGGGACAGGCGCCGCGTCCGGCCGTGCGGCTATCGTGGTGCCTATGCGAAGGTGCGCCGATGGCTGATGGACTGACGACGGGCGCCTTGGAGTGCCTATATACGGGAACCGTCTGGGCTGAAGGGCCCGTGTGGGTGCCCTCGACGCAGACCGTGCGCTGGAGCGACATTCCCAACAACCGCATCCTGGAATTCGACCCCGCAACCGGCGATGTCCGCGACTACGCCCGGAACGTCGAGTTCACCAATGGGCGCACGCTCGACCACGACGGCAGCGTGGTGCAGTGCAGCCACGGCCGCCGCCGGGTGGAACGGGACAGGGAGGGCACCGTGACCGGCCTGGTCGATTCCTTCCGGGGCCGCCGGCTGAACTCGCCCAACGACGTGGTCATTGCCCGCGACGCGTCCATCTGGTTCACCGACCCGCCCTACGGCATCCTCCCCGGCACCAGGGAAGGGCACGAGGGCGAGCAGGAATACGGAGGATGCTATGTGTTTCGGCTCGACCCGGCGTCCGGAAACCTTGATGCAGTGATCACCGACCTCGTGCACCCCAACGGGCTGGCGTTCTCCCCGGATGAGGCCGTCCTTTACGTGGCGGACACCGCCGGATCCAGCCACGGGGTGCCGCTGAGGATCGTGGCCTACGACGTTCGCGACGCCGCCTGCGGGCCCGGCCGCGTCGTGGTGGAACTCCCCGACGGGCAGGCTGCCGACGGCCTCCGGGTCGATGTCGAGGGCAGGATCTGGACCTCCGCAGGCCCCGCCGTCAGGATCTACTCACCGTCTTTCGAGCTGCTGGCTTCCATCGACGTCCCGGAGACGGTTTCCAACCTGTGCTTCGGCGGCCCGGACGGCCGGGACCTCTATTTCACCGCGACCACCAGCCTGTACCGGATCCGCACCAGCACCCGCGATGCGGCCAGCCGGAACATTCCATCAACCCACCCCTGAACGTGAGGACATCCATGCAGTACAGAACCCTGGGCCACAGCGGCACTGTCGTGACCAACTACGCGCTCGGAACCATGACGTTCGGCGCGGAAGCCACCGAGGAAGATTCGCACGCCATCCTGGACAGCTACTTCGCCGCGGGCGGAAACTTCATCGACACCGCCGACGTCTACAGTTCGGGCACGTCGGAGGAGATCATTGGCCGCTGGCTGGCCCAGCGTCCCGCACTGCGGGACACAGCGGTCATCGCCACCAAGGGACGCTTCCCCATGGGAACGGCACCGAACGACGTCGGAACTTCGAGGCGGCGCCTGACGCGCGCCCTGGACGATTCCCTCCGCAGGCTGGGGGTGGACCAGATCGACCTCTACCAGCTGCACGCGTGGGACCCCATCACGCCGCTGGAAGAGACCCTCCGCTTCCTCGACGACGCCGTGAGCCGGGGCAAGATCGCCTACTACGGTTTCTCCAACTTCCTCGGCTGGCAGCTGACCAAGGCCGTCCACACGGCGCGCAGCCAGGGCTGGAGTGCGCCCGTGAGCCTGCAGCCGCAGTACAGCCTGCTGGTCCGGGACATCGAGTTCGAGATTGTCCCTGCGGCCCTCGACGCTGGGATTGGCCTGCTGCCGTGGTCCCCGTTGGGCGGCGGCTGGTTGTCCGGCAAGTACAAGCGGGACCAGCGTCCGGCCGGCGCAACCCGCCTTGGGGAGAACCCCGAACGCGGCATGGAGGCGTGGAAGGCACGCAACGACAACCCCCGGACCTGGGCGGTCATTGACGCCGTCGAAGACATCGCCGCCGGCCACGGGGTAAGCCCGGCCCAGGTGGCCTTGGCCTGGCTGGCGGACCGGCCGGCGGTGACCTCGGTGATCCTGGGAGCCCGTACCACCGAACAGCTGGCCGACAACATGGCTGCTGCGGACCTGCGGCTCAGCAGCGATGAAGTCAGCCTGCTGACTGAGGCCAGCCGGCCGCAAACGGGTGTGTACCCGTACGGGCCGATGGCGCAGGAGCAGCGCAGCCGCAAGATGGAGGGCGGCCGCTAGGAGGCGGTGGTGCGTGGGCCTTTACGCCGGGTGCTTCAGCACATCGGGCAGTTGGTCCACGTACACCGTCTGCGGCGGGTCGTAGTAGATCACCAGCACTTCCTCGCCCACGGCGAAGCCGCTTGATTTGTCGTACGGGTAGGCGTGGAACGCCATGATGCCGCCCAGGTATGGCAGCATGACCTCCCCGATGGTGCCCGGCCCGATGCGGCCGGTCACCCGCCCAATCTTTCCCGTCAGGCTCCGGTCCACCTCTTTGTGCATCGGCTGTCCCTATGCGCCCGGAGCCTTGGGCGTACGCTTGTCCTCGCCGCCCTTCCGGAGCGCGGACGAGAGGGCCGGCAGATAGTCACCCACCTGTGCCAGGATCCCGCCCAGCATCTTGTTGACCCCCTCGCCGCCGTTCAGGACCGTCATCTGGCCCACGTGGGAGAAGGGCTCGGCCGCTGCGGCGATGATCGCGGGCATGTTTTCGGCGAGCTGCTGCGAAATCACGGCGTCCTGGTTGGTTCCCAAAGCCTCGGCCCGGGCCTTGATGCCGTCTGCCTCAGCCAGGGCCTTGGCCTTGATTGCCGAGGCTGCAGCGTCACCCTTGGCCTTGGTGGCCGCGGCCTCGGCCTCACCGGTGACTTTGGTGGCCCCGGCGGCAGCAGCTGCGGCGTTGGCGTTGGCCTGCGCCTGCAGTTCCGTTCGGCGGGCATTGGCCGTGGCCTCAAGCTCGGTGCGCCGGGCCAGGGCCTCTGCGGCGGAGATGTCGGCGGCCTTTTGGCCTTCCGCGTCGGTGCGCTTGGCGTACGCTTTGGCATCGGCAGGCTTCCGGATGGTGGTCTGCAGTTTCTGCTCTTCCCGGTCCGCCTCCAGCTTGGCAACTTCGGTTTCCTGGACCACCACCTGCTGCCGGGCCGTGGCCTCCGCCAGCGGGCCGGCTTGCGCAGCGTTGGCTTTGGCGCGTTCGGCGTTCGCCTGGGCCACTGACTGCCTGATCGCCGAGACGCTCTGCGCGTCGGCAATCAGCGCGGCAGCCTCCGCTTCCTTCTCGGCAGCCTCGCGGTTGCGGGTGGCCTCGGCAATGCGGGCCTCCATCTTCACCTGCGCGATGTGCGGCTTGGCGATGTTCTGGATGTAGCCGGTGGGGTCCTGCAGGTCCTTGATCTGCAGCGAATCCACCACCAGGCCCAGTTTCTCCATCTCCACGCCGCTGGCGCTGCGGACCTGCGAACCCAGCTTGTCGCGTTCGCGGATGATTTCCTCCATGGTCATGCTGCCAATAATGGAGCGCAGGTGTCCTTCAAAAACGTTATAGACCTGGCTTTCCATTTTTGGTTGCTGGCCCAGGAAACGTCGGGCCGCATTGGCAATAAAAGGCGGGGCATCGCCGATTTTGTAAATGACAACCCCTTCCACGATCACCTGGATGCCTTGGGAGGTAACGCAGGAAACTTTGAGTTCCGTTTCATTCAGCGTGAGCGAGAGGGTCCGCACGGTCTGGAGCCCGGGCAGCACCAGGGCGCCCTTGCCGGTGACGATCTTGAAGTCCATCCCGGCCCGGGTTTCGAGGGTTCCGCGGGTCAGCCCGGAAATGATCAGGGCTTCGTTGGGTTCGGCCACCTTCCACATCAGTTTTGTTGCCGTCCAAATGAATCCGATGGCGACAAGCACCGCCAGAATGGTGGCAATAAGCGGGAAGAATGCGGTGAAATCCGGCATGTCCAGGTCCTTTCGATGCCGCGGAACAGGCATCACGGTAAATCCCCAATAAATGCAGCCGTCCGGTATCCCGTCGTCGAAATTCACGTCGTCGTCGGCGCGCCCGGCCAGCTGTTGTAGACAGTCTGATTGGGCCCCGCCCAAGAGTCCAGAGCTGGGCTGATATTTGCCTGCGGCAACAGAAAAGGAGCGGCCGACGGCGGAGGGCCGCACCCGCCCCAGGGCCGGAATTGCCACGGGTCCCCGTAAGCCGCGGACCCCTTGCCGCCGGGATTCCTTTGTTCTATAACAGATGGCATAAAGAGGTGCAGCATGATTCTGACGCTTGATCTCACCAGCGACGTACCGCTCTACGTGCAGCTGCGGGACCGGATCACGGAAGGTATCGCCGAGGGCGCCCTGGTTGAGGGCAGCCCGCTACCTGCCACTCGCGCCTTGGCGGCCGATTTCGGCATCAACTTCCATACGGTCAATAAGGCCTACGCCCTGCTGCGGCAGCAGGGCCTGATCAGGCTCAACCGCAAGACCGGGGCAGTCGTGGCGGCTGCGGCGGCTGCGGACCCGGTGTTCCATGCGGAATGGACGGCCCGGGCCCGAACCCTGCTGGCTGAGGCCATTGCCAGGGGAGTCCCGGCCGACGAGGTCATGGCCGCCTGCCAGTCCATGCTCGCCTCCTTCCACACCCCGCAGACCAAGGATTCGCCATGACCGTCGGGATCATCCTGAGTTCAGTTCTTTTGGCGTTGGTGCTCCTGCTGGCGCTGGTACTGCCCTCCATCACCAGCCCCACAGTGCCGTTTGGAGTACGGGTGCCGGACGGCCACGTCGATGATCCGGTGGTGGTGGCGCAGTCCAGGCACTACCGGTGGAGGGTGCTGCTCAGCGGTGTCGTCACCGCCGTGGCCGGGGTGGGCATGTTCGCCGTCACGGGCGCAACGTTCCTGCTGCCCGTCTCTGTGCTGCTGCTCCTGGGCGCTTGGTACGGCTGCTTCTTTCTCGCCAACCAGGAAATCCGTGCCGCCAAGGCCGCCGGAAACTGGTACGGCGGCCTTCGGCAGGGCGTCGCCGTCGACACCGGTCTCCGGTCGGACCCGCCCAGGTTCCCCTGGCTGTGGCTGGCATTCCCGGCCATAGTGACGGTGGCGACCGCGGTGACCGGGATCATCCGGTATCCGGCGATGCCCGGTCAGTTGGCCGTGCACTACGGTGCCGGCGGCCAGGCCGACCGGCTGGCGCCGAAGTCAATCGGAACCGCCTTTTCCCTGGTTATTGTCCAGGTGATCGTCACCGCGCTGCTGTCCGCCATCGCAGCCGGCATCCTCCGCGGCCGGCCCGACCTCGACCCCGCACACCCGGATGCCTCGGCGCGCTGGCACCGCGAGTACGCCTCGCTCGGGGCACGGACCTTGCTCGGCCTGGCCGGCATGATCACGCTGGGGATGATGGGGGCGTCCCTGCTGATGTGGACCGGGACCCGGACTCCGTGGGCTGCGCTGGCCGTGGTGGTCCCGGTGCTGGCCGGCGTCGGACTTTGCATGGTGGTCCTCGCGCGGCACAACCGCGAACCCCGCGGGACTCCTCGGGAAACCGGCTTGACCCACCGGGACGACGACAGGTTCTGGCGCGGCGGACTGCTGTACATCAACCGTGAGGACCACGCGCTCATGGTGCCGCGCCGGTTCGGCCTGGGCTGGACCCTCAATTTCGGCAACCCCAGGGCCGGGATGCTGCTTGCCGGGGTACTCGCCCTGATCAGCCTGGTGGTGATCCTGCGCTTTGGCGGGTGAACGGACACGGGCGCCGACCCGCAGGGCCGGGCAGCGTCACCGTCCGGCGGCGGCAGTGAAGGCGTCCACGGCCGGCCACAGCACCTCGGGGTGCCTGATATCGCTGTGGGCACCGGCGAACGGGTTCTGGTCCTGGGAAATCACCGCATTGGCGTCAAGGCAGTAGAACCCGCCCGCGCTGAATCCGTAGGACTCACCAGGCCGGCGCAGGGGGACCGTTGTTGCGCCGGCCTGCTGGTAGCCGTCGTGGCCCATGCCCTCCCAGCGGTACATGAAGTCGTGCACGTCCTCGTTGTCCTGGCGCTGGAGGAAGCTTGCTGTCGGGTACCAGGTCCCCACCGCGCGGTCGGCTTTGCTGAAGGTGGCGATGAACGGCCCGTCCACCCGGCCGGCACAGGATGCCAGGAGGCCCGACCGTGCGGGGTCGGTGGGGAGCGGGGACGCGAAACTGAAGTGTGAGAAGGCTCCTTGGATGAGGTAGAGCAGCTTGACGGGGCTGGCAGGGCCGGCAGCGGACGCCGGCAGCCCGGCGAGCGAGTTGGCCACCAGCCGGGCCCCAAAGCTGTGCCCCATCAGGTAGATGCGTGGTTGGCCGCCGGGTCCTGCGAGGGAACCGAGGTAGGGGCCCAGTCCCTGGCTGCCGATGACGCCTGCACGGTTCTTCATTTCGTAATAGCTGAACGCGCGCAGCACCTCGCGGGCCCCTTTCCACAGCATGCCGAACGGGTTCCCGATGTCCTGCGCGCTCGACTGCGACGGGGCGGCCAGAGCCGCAGCGTGCGTCAGGAGGGGCGCTGTGGTGGCTGACAACGCTGCCTGCAGGTTCGAGTCCTCGGATTCAGGCGGCGGCACGGGGGAGCTGACCAGCCCGAGTGCAAGGTGGTGGAAGCGTTCGAGTTCCTGCGGATCTTCCGGTTGCCGGTCCAACAGGTCTCCGATTGCGCCGAGGTCCTGCTCGTTCCGGGGGAACGCCGCGGCCAGGTGCGCCGCCAGTGCTGCCCCCGTGGACGGGGCTGCCTGCGCTGCGGTTGACTGGTCCTCGGGAAAGAGCAGGGAGGGCCAGATGATTCCGACGGCGGCGCAGCCGTCCGCCTGCTGCCCCAGTTGGTCGGACAGATTGCCGAACATCCACTGGTAGAGGCTGCGCGCTGACTGGACATCGCTGTTCCAGCCGTGGGAGAGGACGAAGATGTCACGGATGCCGCCGTCCGCAACGGCGGCGGCCAGGGAAGCACCGTCCGAGGGGCTTCCGGGGTCGGCGCTGCCATCGGCGGCGAATGCCAGCTCGTAGTAGTCGAGGTTCCCGATGCGACCGGTCATGGCTGCTCCTGCTTGGTGGATGGTTAGATCGAGTTCAGGACCCGCATCAGGTCCACCAGGCCGCTGCCCTGGAAGAACGGGTGCCGCCCCAGCGAGCTTGCATTCTGCATGAACAGTTCTTTGACCACCTCAGGCTTGCCGATGAATTCCGGCCGCGCCGAGAGGAAAGCGGCGATGGCCCCTGAAACGTGCGGCGCAGCCATTGAGGTTCCGCTGTCCTCCACATAGCAGGGCATGGGAGCGGCCGCGTCCTTGAAGCCCGGGACCTGGCTGCGGTTCTTTCCGGCGGCTGCTGACGTGATGCGCTCGCCGGGGGCCACAAGGTCCGGCTTCAGGCGCCCGTCAAGGGTGGGTCCCTTGGAGGAGGTATAGGACACCCCGAAGACGTGCGGCTGGTCGCGGTGCGTTGAACCGACCGTGATCGCCTTGGCCGCATTTCCCGGGTCGGTGATGGTGGAGAGCCGGCCGTAGAAGTCGCCGTTGTCGTCCCGGGCGTCTCCACCGTTGCCTGCGCTGACCACCACCACGACGCCGGAGCCCACCAGCAGGTCGATCTCCCGGCACAGGGGGCTTTGGCCGGCGGCGAAGTCACCGGGATACCAATCGCAGCCGAGCGAAAGGTTGACGCCGTGGATCACCATGTTGCGGCCGTAGGAGTTGACCGCCCTGACGTAGTTCAGTGCGGCGATGACGGCGCTGGACAGCGTGTGCTCCTGGTTGTTGAGGACCTTCAGGCTCACCAGCAGGGCCTCGGAGGCCAGGCCGGCCAGCGACCGGCCGGGGTCCAGTTCCCGCGGTATCCATTCCGGCAGCCCGTCCGGCGTGGACCGGCTCATCATGATGAGGGCTGCCGGGGGAGCGGAGCCGGCGATGATCCCTGCCACGTGTGTCCCGTGTCCGACGTCGTCCACCAGGGCAGGTGCCGGGTCCTGCGGGACCAGGTCCTTGGCTGAGCGGACGTCTCCTGCGTCTTTGGGAGCCGAACCGTCGGCATCCGGGCCGGTGACCAGAACCGTGAAGTCGCGGTGGAGATCAGCCACCCGCGGGTCATGCAGGTTGTCCGCTTTGCCCGCGTGGACGGGAAGGAAATGCGGGTGCGTGCCGTCGATGCCCGAGTCGATGACGGCCCAAACGCATCCGCGGCCCGAGGCCCCGAACGTGCGCAGGGCGGCATCAGCCTGGACCGTGGCGGCCGACCTGTCGATGTGCGGGCGCACGATGTAGTCGGGCCACACACGGTAGATGGTGCGCTCCGCAACGCCGTGTACCGCATCCGCGGCCAGGAGGTCGGTGAGCTCGTCGGGCCGGAGCCGGCACTGGAGGTACAGGGTTGAGACCTGCAGCGGCGGGGAAGGCGGATCCGCAACCGATGAAAAAGTGAGGTTGAAGAGCGTGGCGAACCGGGCCCCCGCGGATGTGGCCAATGTCCCGTGCCCCACCTGCAGTTCCACCAGGACGGCCTGGCGCTGGTTGCCGTCGGTGTGGACCAGAAGGTCGTGTCCGCGCTGCTCTGAATTGTTGCGGGGCCTCAGCAGTGAGCTCACCAAACGCGTCATGCCATTCTCCGGTCTCACTGAAGTGCTGCCACCAATTATGGGCAGCGGCCCCGGCATGTCAATAAGGCGCGGGCCGCCCTACCATGAGGTGTGGGCTCGAAAAACCGCATCGTGAGGCGGGCGGCGCTCGCGGTGGCCCTCACCGTCTCCGGCTGCACCTACACGGACGACCCCCTTCCGCCCGGTACCTTTCCTCCTGCCTTGGAGCCTATGGCCCAGCAGATCCAGCTGTTCCTGGACCAAGGCGCCGTCTCGGCCGTTGTCCAGGTCCGCTGGCCTGGCGGCGAATGGTCGCAGGCGTTTGGCGTGCGCGACCTCGACTCCCTGGAGCCGGCGCAGCCCACGGACAGGGTCGAGGTTGCCGGCGTCACCCAGGCCATGACCGCCGTCGCGGTACTTCGGCTCGTGGATGACCACCTCATCGGCCTTGACGAGCCGGTCCTCGACGCCGTCCCGGAACTCGCGGGCGTGCTGCGGCCGCCCGGACCGCTCACTGTGCGCCAACTGCTGAGCCACACGTCCGGGATGCCGGACGCCGCCGCGGCGCTGCCCCGCGACGTGGACTTCCGCCCGGCCCTGTCGCGGACCCTGGACCTCCGGAAGCAGGTGCAGGCGGCCGGGACGCTCCCTTGGCCGGCCTCCGACGTCGGCCTGTTCAAATACTCCACCACCGACTATGTGGCCCTGGGCCTCGTGGTGGAGGCCTTGCGCCATAAGCCATTCGCGCAGGTCATGCTGGAGCAGGTGTTCTCCCCATTGGGACTGAAGGACAGCACCCTGGACCGGCCGGACCCGCGGGCACCGAACGTCCTCCACGGCTACGCCACCCTTCACGGCGAGCGCATCGACACCACCGGCGACGCGTCCGTCGCCGGCTCCCCGGCATCCGGGGTGGTGTCAACGGTGGCGGACCTGAACCTTTTCATGGCCGCCCTCCTCCAAGGCCGTGCCGTTTCTTCGTCCTCGCTGAAGGAGATGAAAACCAGCCCCGGCTTTGGCCGCTTCGGGCTGGGACTGTGGCGCTTCGCGGACCAGTGTTCACCCGCCATGAGGCAGGAAGGCAAGGGCTCGTTCCGGGACTTCCAGACCGTTGCCGTGAGCAGCGACGACGGGCGGTACCAAGCCGCAATGACGGTCACGGCGCCGCCCCTGCCCGGTGAGGTTGAAGACCCCGCCAGCACCGGCCGCCGGGACCTCCTCAACGGCCAGATCGAGTCCACCCTCAACGAGGCCCTGGACAGGCTCTGCCAGCCTGCCCACGGAGGACAAACGCGCCGGTCAGCCGCGCATCAGGCCACACCGGAGGCCTGTCGGGATGTTCCCCGCGGATCTACACTGAAGCATCCCGCGACACGCTGCGGCCGGGGAAAGCTGGCGTGGGAACAGAGGATCAAGTACATAGCTGGAAGGGCGGACCATGGGCAACGCGTCGCAGGGAGCTAACCGGGCAGTTTCGGAAGCGGCATCGGCCAGCCGCAGCCCGGCGTTACGCATTCTGGCCCGGGCCGGTTTCGTGTTCATCGGCCTGGTCCACGTGCTGATCGGCGTGATCGCCCTGCAGCTGGACCGGGGCCAGGGCGGAGAAGCGGACCAGTCAGGGGCGATTGGATCCCTTGCCTCAAAACCCGGCGGCGGAATCCTCCTGTGGGCAGGGGCGGTTGCCTGCGCGGCCCTGGCCCTGTGGATGGTCGGCGAAGCCGTGTTCGGTGCGCGTTCCGAAAGTGATTCGAAGAAAAAGCTGAAAGAGGCAGGATCCGCTGCGGGAAAGGCCGTGGTGTTCGGTTTCCTGGCCTTCACGTTCGCCGTGTTCGCGACGGGCGGTTCCAAGAGTTCCAGCCAGTCGGCCAGTGACTTCACGGCCAAGCTCATGGCTGCGCCCGCTGGAGTGGTGCTGCTGGTCGTTGTCGGCCTGGCGATCGTTGCCGCCGGCGTTTACTACGCGTACCGGGGCTTCACCCGAAAGTTCATGGAAGACCTGCAGGATCCCGGAAACGCCCGTACCGCTGTCGAGTGGCTCGGCACCGTGGGCTACATCGCCAAAGGAGTGGTCCTCGCCGTCGTTGGTGTCCTGATCATCGTGGCGGCTGCGACCGCCGATCCGTCCAAGTCTTCGGGATTGGATGGCGGGCTAAAGGCACTGGGTTCACAGCCCTACGGCGTGTTCCTGCTGGCGGCCATCGCCGCCGGCCTCATCTGCTACGGCGTGTACTCCATGGCTCGGGCCCGGTACGGCAAGTTCTAGGGAGCGGTCTTGTCAGCCGATGGGCCACCAGTCCGGAAGCAGTTGCCACAGGTCCGCCAGGAAATCCTCCGCCGGCCGGGGCTGATCCTCCAGGAGGCGTGACTCCAGTGCCCCCACCACGCCGTAGGCAATGAACCGCGCCACCATGGGCGGCGGGACGTCGCGGCCGCCCGGTGCCGGAACGGCGATGGCCCGGCGTTCGATCAGCAGGCGGACCGAACCCTCGAAATGGGCGCCGAGCATGCCGTGCAACCCCGCAGTTCCCGGCTCGGCGGCCAGGCCGTGGCGATAGATCCGGCGGTGGGCATCCACGTGGCGGACCACCCCGGCGGTTACGGCTGCGACGGCGTGGCCAATGTCGCCGCCGGACACGGAGAGGTGCTCGTCCCGCAGGGCATCCAGTTCGGCGGAGAGGACCTGGCGCAGCAAGGCGGCGGGGGATGCCGCGTGCTGGTAGAACGTCGACCTGTTGACGCCCGCGGCAGCGGCGACCTGCGCGGCCCCCAGCGTCCCGGCGTCGTGCTTTGCTGCCAGCTCCAGGATGGCGGCGGCCAGCCTGGCACGGCTCCTGGCCGCCCGCGGATCTTCAGCAGCCGGTACCACCGCGCCCCCTTCCTGTCCTTTTGTCATGCCGGTCACACTCCTTGGTGATCTTGGCCGCCGGCGGTGGATAAACCGTCGTTGCGGGCGTAGCGTTCTAACTATCCAACACTTGTTGGATAAGTCGATTGGGCCACTGTACCTTCGGCCCACGGTTGAAAGGAAGCACCATGTCCCGCTTTGACGGACGAGTCGGCATCATCACGGGGGCCGCCAGCGGCATCGGCCGGGCCACGGCCGAGAGGTTTGCCGCCGAAGGCGGAGCTGTGATCGTCGCGGACATCCAGGACGGAGCCGCCGCGGAGGTCGCCGCCGGGATCCAGCAGGCCGGCGGCCGTGCGCGCGCCTTCCACCTCGACGTCACCAGCGAGTCGGGCTGGGCCGGGGTTGTCGCCCACGCCCTCAACGAATTCGGCCGGCTTGACGTCCTGGTGAACAACGCCGGGATTGGCGACAACGAAGCGATCGAAGCAACCAGCGTGGAAACCTACAACAAGGTGGTAGCCGTCACGCAGACCAGCGTCTTCCTCGGCGAGAAGGCGGCCGCGTCGGCCCTGAAGGATTCCGGCAACGGCGCCGTGGTGAACGTGTCCTCCATGTTCGGCATCGTGGGTGGATTCGGGACGTCCCCGGCCTATGCGGCCGCCAAGGGCGCGGTCCGGACACTGACCAAGAACACCGCCCTCGGCTGGGCCACGGAAGGTGTCCGCGTCAACTGCGTCCACCCCGGCTTTATCGACACGCCCATCCTGGGCGACACCGACCGCAAACTCCTCACCGACACCACTCCCATGGCACGGCTGGGCCGCCCCGAGGATGTGGCGGCGGTCATCCTGTTCGCCGCCAGCGACGACGCCGCGTTCATGACCGGCTCCGAACTCGTGGTCGACGGCGGCTACACCGCCCGCTGAACCAGAAACCCACCACAACGCAACAGAAAGAAGAGGGCAGCAGCATGCGCGCCATAGTGTTCAACGAATGGAAGCAGTTTCCCGAGCTTCAGGAAGTAGCCCGGCCCGTTCCGGGGCCCGGCGAGGTCCTGCTCAAGGTGGCCGGCGCCGGTGCCTGCCACTCGGATGTGAGCATCTTCGAGGATTTCACGGCCGAAGTGCCCGGAAACATGTCAAAAGGCTTCATCCTCGGCCACGAAAACTCCGGGTGGATTGAAGAGGTCGGGCCTGGCGTCGACGGCATCAACCTTGGCGACGCCTACCTGGTGTACGGGCCCATCGGCTGCGGGCACTGCAAGGCATGCTCCCGCGGCCAGGACACCTACTGCGAGAATGCGGCGACCAACCCCTACTTGGGCATCGGGCTGGGACGCGACGGCGGAATGGCCGAATACGTCACCGTCCCGGTCCGCAACCTCATCCCGCTCGGTGCCGCGGATCCGATCGCCGCGGCACCGCTGGCCGACGCCGCACTGACGCCGTACCACGCCATCAAGACTGCCCTTCCGCACCTGAACGGCGGAGGCCGCTTTGCGCTGGTGGTGGGACTTGGCGGGCTGGGGCAGATCGCAGTCCAGATCCTCACGGCACTCACGGGCGCCACCATCATCGCCACCGACATGAAGCCGGAGGCCATGGCCAAAGCTGAAGCGGCAGGGGCCGTCACTGTGCCCGGCGGCCCGGACCAGGTGGCCAAAATCCGTGAGCTTACCGGCGGCCGCGGCGTGGACGCGGCCTTCGACTTCGTGGGCGTCACCCCCACGATCGCCACCGCCACCGGGTCCGTGGCCCAGGGCGGGCGGCTGACCGTGGTGGGCATCGCCGGCGGAGTCCACGAATGGACGTTCTTCAACACGCCCTACGAATCCACCATCACCAACACCTACTGGGGCACCATCGAGGAGCTCCACGAGGTGGTGGACATGTACCGAGCGGGCCAGATCGTGCCGGAGATCGAGACCTTCTCCCTTGACGACGGCCTGGACGCCTACCGCCGGCTGGCGGAGGGGAAACTGAGCGCCCGCGCGGTGGTTGTTCCGCACCAGGGCTGACCACCTGGGGCCGGTCCCGGGCAGCCGGCAAGGGGCCGCCGGACGGGACCGGCCGCCCGGCGGCAACCGTTGCAGAAGGTGTGAATTGCCTGTGGAGTTGCTGTGCGATCTGTCGCATTGGCCCCGCCGGCACTACAGTATCCTCACTGAATGCCTACGATGGGACACGGACAAACGACAATAAGGTGGCGGCCGGCGACATAGCCGCCGCCAGATTCCAGGCAGGAGGCGGCACCCATGCAACACAACGTGCCGCTGCGCGGGCACCCGGCCAGGCTCGTTGCTGCCGGCACATTCGGCGTCCTGCTGGCCGTTACGTCAGGCAGCGCGGCGCAGACCCAGCCACCGGCCACGGGAGAGGCCCCGGTCCGGGTGGTAGTGGTGGGGGACTCCCTCAGCACCGGCCACGGCACCTCGCCGCAGGAAGCCTGGCCGGCCCTGATGCGCAACGACCCCGTAGGGGCCGGCCTGGAAGTGGTCAACGCAGCAGAAGACGGCAGCGGATACGTCAGCCCCGGCGATTTTGACGGAACTTTTGGCACCCAGGTTGAAGACCTGGTCAACTCAAACACCGGCATTGTGGTGTTCTTCGGCTCTGAAAACGACCTCGGCTACGCGTCCGATGAAGTTGGCGACGCCGCGCTGGCTGCGATGGACCGGGCCGAGACGCTCGCCCCGGAAGCCAAAATCATTGTGGTGGGACCGCCGTCGTACTCTTCGGACCCGGATCCCGGGCTCCTGGAGATCAGCAGCCAGCTCAAAGCCGCCACGGCCCGGGCCGGTGGTGAATTCGTGGACCCCATCGCCGAGGGCTGGATCAGCGGCGACTTCGATGACTTGATCGGCCCCGACGGCGACCACCCCACCGTGGCCGGCCAGCACTACCTCCTGGAACACATCGGCGCGTACCTTGAGCAGGCAGCGCCGGCTGCCGCTGCGGCCGTGCAAGGACGCCCCGAACCCCAGTGATATGCCGGCTCCTGACGGCGGGCGGCATGCCGGCCCAGGAATCTGGAGGAACCTATCGATTACCGTCAGGGTGGGGATTACGGTAGAGGAGTGACTGACCGCCCCGAAATCTACACCGTTGGTGAACTCCGAGCAGCGGGCCATGTCCCCAAGGACCTGAGGCACGAAATCCGCGACAATCTCCTCGCCGCCCTGGCATCAGGACGTGACCCGTGGCCTGGCCTCTACGGATTCAGCCGGACCGTCCTGCCCCAGCTCGAACGTGCCCTGATCGCCGGCCACGACCTGGTCCTGCTGGGAGAACGCGGACAGGGCAAAACGCGCCTGCTCCGCACCTTGGCCGGGCTGCTGGACGAATGGTCTCCGGTGATTGAGGACTCGGAACTGAACGAACATCCCTACCAGCCGATCACCGAACAGTCCCTGGCCCGCGTCCGCGCCGAGGGGGACAGGTTAAGGATTGGCTGGCGGCACCGGTCCGAACGGTACGTCGAGAAGCTCGCGACGCCGGACACGTCCGTGGCGGACCTCGTCGGCGACGTTGATCCCATGCGCGTGGCCGAGGGCCGAAGGCTCGGGGATCCGGAAACCATCCACTACGGGCTTATTCCGCGCTCCAACCGCGGCATCATCGCCATCAACGAGCTCCCGGACCTGGCCGAACGCATCCAGGTGTCCATGCTGAACGTGATGGAGGAACGTGACATCCAGATCCGCGGGTACGTACTGCGGCTGCCCCTGGACGTGCTTGTTGTGGCCTCCGCCAACCCCGAGGACTACACCAACCGCGGCCGGATCATCACCCCGCTGAAGGACCGCTTCGGTGCCGAGATCCGGACCCACTACCCGATCGAACTCGAGGACGAGGTCTCCGTCATCCGCCAGGAGGGCCGGCTGGTGGCTGACGTCCCGCCCTTCATCCTGGAGATCCTTGCCCGTTACACCCGGGCGCTGCGCGAGTCCCCGGCCATCAACCAGACCTCCGGAGTTTCGGCCAGGTTCGCGATCGCCGGTGCCGAAACCGTGGCCGCGGCGGCGCTCCGCCGGGCCCGGCTCCGAGGGGAGGACCACGCCGTGGCCCGGATCATCGACCTCGAACCGGCCGTGGAAGTCCTGACCGGCAAGATCGAGTTCGAATCGGGTGAGGAAGGCCGCGAACAGGGCATCCTGGACCACCTCCTCCGCACCGCCACCGCAGAGGCCGTCAGGGCCCACTTCCAAGGCCTGGATATGGGACCGCTCGTATCGGCCCTGGATGGCCACCGGACCGTCACCACCGGTGAGCAAGTCACGGCACAGGAGTTCCTCGGCAACCTCCCGTCCCTGAACGGCTCCGGCCTCTACGACGAAATCGGCCGCCGCCTGGGTGCGACGAACGACGGACAGCGGGCTGCCGCCGTCGAACTGGCCTTGGAAGGGCTCTACCTGGGCCGGCGGATCTCCAAGGAGTCCGACGACGAGGAAACCATCTACGGCTAAGCACGGGAGGCAGCATGGCCATCCACAAACGGTCCGCCAGGTACGGCCGGTACACCGGCGGCCCTGACCCGCTGGCTCCGCCGGTGGACCTGGCGGAAGTCCTCGACGCCGTCGCCGAGGATGTGATGGCAGGCTATTCGCCGCGGCATGCCCTGCAGGAGTTCCTGCGGCGCGGTGGACGGAACCGCGAAGGCCTGGACGACCTTGCCCGCCGCGTGCAGGAGCGGCGGCGGGACCTGCTCAGCAGGCACCGGCTGGACGGCACGCTGGAGGAAGTTAGGAAGCTCCTGGATACCGCCGTGCTGGAGGAACGCAAGCAGTTGGCCCGGGACGCCATGATGGACAACACCGAACGCGATTTCCGGGAGATGCAGCTGCAGAACCTGCCGGCGTCCACGGCCGCAGCGGTCAACGAGCTCGCCTCCTACGACTGGCAGTCCGGAACCGCCAAGGAAGCCTACGACCGGATCAAGGACCTGCTGGGCCGGGAGGTCCTGGAACAGCGGTTCGCCGGGATGAAACAGGCGCTGGAGGGCGCCACCGATGAGGACCGCGAGGCCGTCAATGCCATGCTTCGGGACCTCAACGGGCTGCTGGCGAAGCACCGCCGCGGCGAAGACACCGAGGCCGATTTCCAGGAGTTTATGGCCAAGCACGGCCAGTTCTTCCCCGAGGACCCGCAATCGGTGGAAGAACTCGTGGATGCCCTGGCGCAACGTGCCGCCGCCGCCCAGCGGCTCCTGCAGTCCATGTCCGCCGAACAGCGCGCGGAATTGATGCAATTGTCCGCCCAGGCATTCGGCTCGCCGGAACTCATGGCCCAGCTCAGCGAGCTCGACGCCTCCTTGCAGGCACTGCGTCCAGGGGAGGACTGGAACGGCTCGGAACGGTTCGAGGGGCAGGAAGGACTCGGCCTGGGCGACGGAACAGGCGTCCTGCAGGACATCGCGGAACTTGATGAGCTCTCCGAACAGCTGTCCCAGTCCTACAACGGATCCCGGCTCGATGACCTTGACCTTGACGCGCTGGCACGGCAACTTGGTGAGGGTGCGGCCGTCAGCGCCCGCACGCTTGCCGGAATCGAGCGGGCCATGCAGGAGGGCGGTTACCTGCGCCGCGGCGCCGACGGCGACCTCCGGCTCTCCCCGCAGGCCATGCGCCGGCTCGGCAGGTCGCTGCTGCGCGACACCGCCAAACAGCTGTCCGGGCGGCAGGGAAACAGGGATACCCGGACGGCGGGGGCCGCCGGCGAGCAGTCCGGCTCCAGCCGCCAGTGGGAGTTCGGCGACGCCGAGCCCTGGGACGTGACGCGCACCTTGACCAACGCCATCCGCCGCACCATGGCCGACGGCGGCGATCCGGCCCGCGGACTGCGCCTCGCCGTCGGAGACATCGAGGTAACCGAAACCGAGGCCCGGACCCAGGCCGCCGTCGCGTTGCTGGTGGACGTCTCCTTTTCCATGGCCGCGGAGGGGCGGTGGGTCCCGATGAAGCGCACGGCGCTGGCCCTGCACCATTTGGTGTCCACCCGGTTCCGCGGTGACCGGCTGCAGCTGGTGACCTTCGGCCGTTACGCCCAGTCCATGGACATCGCGGAACTGACGGCCCTGCCGGCCCTGCGGGAACAGGGCACCAACCTCCACCACGGGCTGCTGCTGGCCGGCCGCTTCTTCCGCCGGCACCCCTCCATGCAGCCGGTGCTCCTGGTGGTGACGGACGGGGAACCGACCGCCCACCTGTTGCCGGACGGAGACGCCTGGTTCAACTGGCCGCCGGACGCGGAAACCATCCGGGCCACCGTTGCCGAGCTGGACCGGTTGGGAAGGGCGGGGACGCAGACCACGTTTTTCCGGCTTGGGAACGATCCCGGGCTGGAGCGCTTCATCCAGCGCCTGGCACGCCGGGTGGACGGCCGCGTGGTGGCTCCTGACGTCGGCGACCTGGGCGCAGCCGTGGTGGGGGAATACCTCCGGGCGCACGTACGCAGCGCCTACGCCGACGGCGACTGGTTCTGACCGGGCCGGGCGCTCCGCAGCGTCCCGGCCCGGGCTCCGGCTTCCGTTCGGGCGGCCGGCTCAGGCTGCTGCTTTGATGCCGGCGGCTTCCCTCCTGGCGGCTTCGGCAGCGTTGAGGCGCTCGCGCTGGGGGACCACCACATACTTGGGGTCGCGCGTTGACGCTTTTCCGGCCTCGAAGATACCGAACCGCAGCAGGGCCGACCCCGCGGCCACGGCGAGGCCACCTACGACACTGACGGTGCGCGACCGGTGACCGCCAAGGGCCAGCCCTACTGCGCCGCCGATGCTGAAAGCCTTGGACAGGCGCATCAACGTACCGCTCCGGCCCTCCCGCAGTGTCTCCGTGCTCAGGTGGCCGCTGCGTTCCATCCGCAGGCTCGCCACCGTTTCCAGCAGCGCCCCCGCCACTGCCATGCGCCGCGCAGGACCGGCCTCCGGAACGGGAGCCAGGGCGGCGGCGATGCCGCCGCCGGCAGCTGCGGCCGAACCGGCAAACACGAACGGCAGGATTTCGTGGGCGTCATGCCAGGTGGGAACCGCGGTGTCGGCCAGCAGCACCGCCGTGTACGTGGCCACTGCGGAACCGCTGACAGCTGCGCCGAGGCCGCAGGCCCGCCCGGCCGCCGGGAACAGTCCCGTGATGTTGGCGGCCGCACTCGCACCGGCGAGCGGGCCGTACACGGAAAGGATCCACGAACCCATGCTCATGGGCGAGGTGGGTTTGGCCACCCGCAGCATGTTGAGGAACCGTTCCGGCCGGCCCAGGTCGTGCACCAGCGCCGCTGCGGACACCGAGATCGCGGTCAGCGCCGTGAGCTTCGCCCGGCGTTCCAGTGCGGGCCGCCCGGTGTACTGCGCGCCGGCCGCCAGCATGGAGGAGGCCGCAGCCACGCCGCCGGCAAAAATGTACCCCGCGATGTCCGCCGCCTCCCATGTGGGTTCCTTGAGGATGGGCCGGCCATAGTATGAGGTGAATTCCTCACGCTCGCGGCGGCGGCTCACTTCCGGGCTCCCCAGAAGACGACGGCGGCCCCCGCCAGGAGCCCGGCCGCAGCACCCGCGGCCCGCCGCCACATGGCCGGCAGGTCCCGGGTGGTCACCACCGGGTCCGGCGGCAACCCGTAGGTTTCGGGTTCATCCAGCAGCAGGAAGAAGGCCCCGTCACCGCCCACCCCGCCGTCGGGATCCCTGCCGTAGAGCCTGGCCTCGTCCACACCCCGCTCGTGGAGCTCCGCGACCCGGGCGTCGGCCCGTTCCCGGAGCTCATCAAGCTCGCCGTACTGGATGGACTGGGTGGGGCATGCCTTGGCGCAGGCCGGCTCTTCGCCGACACCCAGGCGGTCGTAGCACATGGTGCACTTGAAAGCGCGGCCGTCGTCGGGCCGCTGGTCGATCACGCCGTACGGGCACGCCGAAACGCAGTATCCGCAGCCGTTGCAGATGTCCTGCTGGACCACCACCGTGCCATGCTCGGTACGGAACAACGCGCCGGTGGGGCAGACATCCAGGCAGGCGGCGTTGGTGCAATGCTTGCAGACGTCCGAGGACATCAGCCACTTGATGCCCTCGGTTCCGCCAGCCGCCGGAGCGGGAACCTTCTTCTCGATGAAGGCCACGTGCCGCCAGGTGTCCGCGCTGAGCCGGGAAGTGTTGTCAAAGGACTCACCGGTGAGCTGCAACGGCCTTTCCGCCGGCAGCGAGTTCCACTCCTTGCAGGCCACCTCACAGGCCTTGCAGCCGATGCAGAGGCTGGTGTCCGTGAAGAAGCCCTTGCGTGCTTCACCGGGTGCTCCGATGGCGGGCATGCCCAACTGCGTGACGCTCATGCCTTGATTCCTTCCTGGCCGGTGTGCTCATCGATGCCTGCCCGCTGACGGTATTCCGCCACCAGGGACGGCAAGGCGGGCCCTTGCGGCCTCCGCCCGGGACGGATGTCCACCGTCAATGCCTTGACTTCCTGGATGTGGACGTTCGGGTCCATGGCGATGGAGGAGAGCTCGTTCATCGCATCGCCGCGGCTGAGCCCGTTGGGGCCCCAGTGGTAGGGCATCCCGATCTGGTGTACGGTCCGGCCCTGCACGGTGAGCGGTTTCATCCGGCCGGTCACCAGGACCCTGGCCTCGATGGCTCCGCGGGCCGAGACCAGGGTGGCCCAGCCGTTGTTGGTCAGTCCCCGCTCGGCCGCCAGTTCCGGCGACACTTCGCAGAACGACTCCGGCTGCAGCTCGGCAAGGTAGGGCAGCCAACGGGTCATGGCCCCGGCGGTGAAATGCTCCGTGAGCCGGTAGGTGGTCAGCACGAACGGGTACACCTCCGCACCCGGTTCTCGGCCACTGGGTTGGTACCGGTTGCCGTCATGTTTGAGGAGCTTCCGGACCGGGTTCCGGTTCTGCCCGTAGAGGGCATTGTCGAAGGGGGATTCCTGCGGCTCATAGTGTGTGGGGAGCGGCCCGTCGGTCAGGCCGGCGGGGGTGAAGAGCCAGCCCTTTCCGTCGGACTGCATGATGAACGGGTCGATGCCGGAAAGGGCGTCGGTGCCCGTGGCGTCCTCGCTTGGACGGTAGGAGGGTGGTTTGGTGGGCTCGCAGTCGGGGACGTCGTCGCCGGTCCATCTCCCGGCGTCCGCGTCCCACCAGATGAGCTTCTTCCGTTCGCTCCACGGCCGTCCCTCCGGATCGGCGGAGGCGCGGTTGTACAGTTCCCTCCGGTTGGCAGGCCATGCCCAGCCCCACTCGCGGCTCGAAATAGTCTGTTCGGTGTGGGGTTTCCGCCGGGCCGCCTGGTTGACGCCGTCGGCGCGGCAGCCGCAGTAGATCCAGCACCCGCATGAGGTGGAGCCGTCGTCCTTGAGCTGGGTGTAGGCGGAGAGCGGGCTGCCGTCGGGGCCGCGGCCGTTGATTTCGGCGAAAACGGCGTCCGCGTCCGGTTCATCCTGGGTGCCGACGGTGGGGTAGTCCCACGTCAGGTCCAGGACGGGACGGTCGACGTCGTCGCTCGAGTCCGCGAGCAGCTTCCGGATGCGGTTGCCCAGGTGCCAGATGAACCAGAGGTCGCTGCGGCGTTCGGCGTCCGGCTCCACGGCCTGCTCGCGCCACTGGACCAGGCGGTTGGTGTTGGTGAAGCTGCCGGCTTTTTCCGTGTGGGCTGCGGCCGGGAAGAAGAAGACTTCCGTGCCGATGTCCTCCGTGCGCATCTGCCCGGTGGCGATTTCCGGTCCGTCCTTCCACCAGGTGGCGCTTTCGATCAGCGAGAAGTCACGGACCACGAGCCAGTCGAGGTTGGCCATCCCGGCGCGCTGCAGGTGGGTATTGGCGGATCCGACGGCGGGGTTCTCACCCATGAGGAAATAGCCCTTGCAGATTCCTTCCAGCTGCGCCAGCACGGTGTCATAGGTGCTGTGGCTGCCGGTGATCCGGGGAAGGTAATCGAAGCAGTAGTCGTTGCTTGCCGTGGCGGCGTCCCCCCACCAGGCCTTGAGCAGGCTCACGGTGTAGGCGGACATGTTGGCCCAGAAGCCCTGCTTGGCGGAGTCTGCCTCGACGTATCCGGCCAGGTCCAGGTGCTGCTTGGCGTGCGGCATGGGGAGGTAGCCGGGAAGCAGGTCGAAGAGGGTGGGGATGTCGCTGGAGCCCTGGATGCTGGCGTGCCCGCGAAGGGCCATGATCCCGCCGCCGGGGCGGCCGATATTGCCCAGCAGCAGCTGCAGGACCGACGCGGCGCGGATGTACTGGGTCCCCGTGGTGTGCTGCGTCCAGCCCACGGCGTAGGCGAAGGCCGTGGTCCGGTCCCGGCCCGAGTTGCTGGTGAGCGCCTCTGCCACCTCCTCGAACAAGGCCTGCGGTACCCCGCACACCTCTTCCACCAGCTCCGGGGTGTACCGCGAGTAGTGCCGGCGCAGGACCTGGAACACGCAGCGCGGATCCTGCAAGCTCTCGTCGCGGTGCCACTTCCCGGCCACGCCGGGCCCGCCGGAACCATGGGACTGGGCGTGCGAGGATTCACCCAGCCTGCTGCCTTCCTGCTCGTCCGCGTCCCGTTCGCCGGAGGACGCGGCCGCGAAGCCGCCCTCGTACTGCCAGCTTTCGGTTTCATAGGAGGAATCGTCCGGGTTGAATCCGGAGAAGAGGCCGTCGAGGTCTTCTGTGTCGCGAAAATCCTTGCTGAGGATGGTAGCGGCGTTGGTGTAGTTGACGACGTAGTCATGGAAGTACGCATCGTGGCCAATGACCCAGTTGATCAGGCCGCCCAGGAAGGCGATGTCCGTCCCGGCGCGGATTGGAACAAACGTATCTGCCATGGCGCTGGTGCGGGAGAACCGGGGATCCACGTGGATGATTTTGGCCCCGCGTTCCTTGGCTTCCATGACCCATTGGAATCCGACGGGGTGCGCTTCGGCGAAGTTCGATCCCTGGATCAGGATGCAGTCGGCGCGTTGGAGGTCCTGGAGATAGGTGGTGGAGCCGCCCCGGCCGAAGCTCGTGCCCAGGCCGGCCACCGTGGAGCTGTGGCAGACCCGGGCCTGGTTCTCCACCTGGACGATCCCCAGGGAGGTGAACAGCTTCTTGATGAGGTAGTTTTCTTCGTTGTCCAGGGTGGCGCCGCCCAAGCTGGCGATGCCCATGCTGCGGCGGGTGCGGAGGCCCCCGGATTCCCATTCCCAGGTCTTCCGGCGGGTGTCCACCACGCGTTGGGCCACCATGTCCATGGCTGTTTCAAGGTCGAGCCGCTCCCAGTCGGTTCCGTGGGGCCGCCGGTAGAGGACATACTTTTCGCGGGAGTCACCGGTGGTCAGCTGCAGTGAGGCAGAGCCTTTGGGACACAACCGGCCCCGGCTGATGGGGGAGTCCGGATTGCCCTCGATCTGGATGACGTTCCCGTCCTTGACATAGACCCGCTGGGCGCATCCCACCGCACAGTAGGGGCACACCGAAGGGACCACGTGGTCTGCGGTGGCGATCCGGGGCGTGAGGTTTTCGGTGGCGGGTGATTTCACGGCATGATGCCTGCCCGTGGGATCGTTCTCGAGCAGCTGGCGCAGCACCGGCCATTGCAGCGGATTCACCATGGGGCACCCCTTTGGTCGTCGAATCGACATGCTTGTGGCACGGGTCACATGCACGTGAGGAAAATGCTAACAGGGGCTTAGCATTTCTGCACCGGCTTGGGGAAGCGAAATCGCGCCCGCAGATGAGCGTAGGCACGCGCCGGCGTCGGTGCGATACTGCGTTCATGAAGATACCCGCTTGGTGGCCGCTGGTACGTGATGAAACACGGACGTGGCTCATTGAGCACAACGGTGAACCCTTGCCGCCGCTTGTCATCACGGACATCATGGCCGTCACCGGCGGCTCGACCGATCCTGAATGGTGGGCTGGCGAATCAGCTGACGGTCCCCAACTTACTGATGGGGCCGTGGATTGGATCGAGGCTGTCGCCAACGGCGAAGAGCCCACGACAGGCTGAACCTAGAGGGTGGGCAGCAGCATTGCGGGTTCGGGCCGGTGAACGCCTCGCGGCCGGTAGCCGAGTGCTTCGGAGTGGCCCAGAAGATCGGCGAGGTACCAGATGATACTGAGCCACATTTCGGTCCCCTGCAGGCCGGGCGTGTTGTCCCTGCTGTTTTCGGGCGACGCGCTGAAAGCCATTCCGGCGCCGGACTGCCACCGGGAGAGGGCCTGGTCGAGTTGCGCGGCGGCCCAGTCCCGGGCGTCCTGGCCGCGGTGCGTGGTTTGCTTGCGGGCCAGCCAGAGGGGATGGACGACGTCGAGCACGTTGCAGGCGTTTTGCCGGCCGGTGCTGAAATACCTCGGATCGGCGGCGTGTCCCAGGACGGTATCCACCAGCCTTTCGGGGTGCGGGACCGGAAGGCCGAACTGGGCGAAGGTTCCGCGTGTCAGGCGGTAGTACCCATTGACCACCTTGAGCCGGGTTTCGTCCTGCGGGGTGCCCCACGTACCGGACGATCGGTTGACGTGTGTCAGGAGCCAGCCGAACAGTGCGTCAAGGGATACGTGTTGTCCTGCCGGTTCCCTGGCCAGGTTCCAGTACTCGGCGGTTCCCCAGGCGTCCACCCAGGCTCCGGATTCCCAGGCTTCCGTCTGCCAGGGGAGCTGGGTCAGCCGGGCCGCCAGATCGTCCGGGCCGGTATCCGCGACCACATGGACGGGGTGCTTGAACTTCCTGCCCAGCAGGCCGAGCGCATACCCGGCAGCGAGGACGTAGTAGGTTTCCGGGCCGGATCCGAAGCGGAGGCCGGCGGAGTGGGTGAGGCCGTCCGGACCGTATTCGGGAACCAGTCCGGTCACAGGGTCCTGGAGTGACTCGAGGCGTCCGGCGTGTTCCTCGCGGCTGAGTTGGCCCGGGACGCCGTGCAGGAGGAGATCCGCGATTTCGATGGCGTCACAGTGTGCCCTGACGGTGGCCGGGCTCCCGGGGTGGTCCACGTAGCGGCCCCGCGGGCCGCCGCCGCTGCCTCCCGCCGCCGGGTCCCAGGACCGGGCCAGGATGGCCGGCGCGTCATCCCGCGCGGCGTCAGCGAACCGCGCCAGCCTCCCCCGGATGCTGTCCCCGGCACCCCTGGACGCAGGCCGGGCCCTGCGGTCACGGATCATCCGGGCTGGATTGCCGCCCACGACGGCCCACTCCGGGACGTCCTTGGTGACCACGGCGCCGGCTGCCAGGACCGCGTGCGAACCCACCGTGACGCCGTCGAGCACCACCACGTTGGAGCCAATCCAGACGTCGTCGCCCAGGACGATGCCCTTACTGGTGAGCGGTTGCCTGAACACGGGCTCGGACGGGTCCATCGAGTGGTTGAAGCCGAGGATGGACGTGTGGGCACCGATGCGGACGCCATCGCCCATGCTGACCGATCCGCGCACCACGGTGAAGGCGTTGACGGTGCAGTTGTCCCCGATGGCCAGGGTCCCGGTGAGGTAGGCGTGGGCTGCCACCAGGGATTCGCTGCCCATCGCGAGGGTGTCCGGGTCCACCATGGCCAGGGCCGAGATGTACGACTTCTCCCCAATGGTTACGCCCCCGCGGCCGGTGAGCAGGTGCTGGCGTTCGAGCTGGGCGTCCCGTTGTGCCTCTGATGCCGTTGCCCAAAAGGTCCAGGGGGAGTAGTCGAAGTTCAGGTCAGGGCTGGCGATCATGATGTCTCCACGGGAAGGATGGGGCCGGAAAGGTGCGCGGGGCGGCGGCGTCGGGTCCGGACCGGGCGGGCCAGTGCCGCCGGAACCACCGCACGGTGGATCCGAGTGCCTCGTCCAGTGGCGGTGCTTCGGGGTGCCACGCCTTCTCCCACTCCAGGCAGACGGGACCGGCGTAGCCGGCGTCCCGGAGCAGTCCGGCAAAGGCGTCGACCGGGAGGGTGCCCGTGCCGACGAGGGCCGGAGTCCTGCTGGCGGGCAACCGGGCGTCCTTGACCTGGACGCTGCCCGCTCCGCCGGTGAGCCAGGGGTGCAGGGCCTGCCATGTTTCGTTGAGGGTCTCGCCCACCCGCCACGGATGCATGAGGTCCCAGACGGCGCCTGCGGGCCCATCCACCATGTCCAGGATCGCGGCAATGTCGCTGCCGCGGGGGTGTGAATCGTGCGTTTCAAGCGCCGGGTACGTTCCCAGATCCCGGGCCAAGCGTGCGACGGCGGTGAGCCGGCCGGCTGCCAGGGCGTTGGCTGCGTGCCTGGCGTGGACCGTATCGGGAACCCGGTCGTATCCGCAGGGGTGGACAGGGGCTCCCGGGAACACCCGTACAGCCGGTGCGCCGAGATCATGGGCCAGGATCAGCGCCGCTTCGAGCGCTCCCACCACCAGTTCATCGGCAACCGGTTCCGCGACCCTGATGTAGCTGGCCACCCCGGTGACGGCCAGGCCTGAATCTTCGATCCGGGACCGGAGCTCGGAGCGTTCCCGCCGGGTCATGGCCGGGGCGGCGATCTGGCCGGGGCCAAGCCGCAGCTCCACTCCCCGTGCGCCGTGCCCCGTCAGCCAGGACAGTACCGTGTCCAGGCTTTCGCCGGGCGCCCCCAGGGTTGACACCGTCAGTGTTGGTTGGAGCTCCCCTGGGTGGTGCATTCGTCTTCCTGGCTGTTCGCAGACGCTAATAACGTTTCAACCCTGGCGCAAGGGGGCGGCGGGGTCAACGGCCGGCGCCGATTCGATCACACTCGGTCACCGGGCCTGGGCGGTCCGGGGGCCCGGCATCAATGCAGGACCACCACCTCTGTCGCATAGGCCTGGGACGAGGTCATGCTGCCGCGGAACCAGCAGACCGCGTGGACGGAAGGATCACCGGGCGGCACCATGGGCCGGAGGTTGTCCACTGCGGAGCCTCCGGTTATCGCGTTCCAGCCAAAGGTCGCACCGCCGTCCCGCGTCCTGCCCCGGTAGATCTCGTAATGGCCGGTGGCCTGCCCGGTCCGCGGGTCGATGGGGGTGGAGATATACACCTGGTTGAGGTCATGCGGGTCCACCGCGCCCAGGCCGGTGTAGTCCTGCTCGTGCGGCAGCAGGGCCGGGCCTGCGGCCGCCAGCGGGTGCAGGTTCCACTGCCTCCCGTCGAAGCGGGCGTACAGCAGCCGGTGATCATCGACGTCGAGCGGCTGCTCCCGCTGCAGCGGGCCGTTGACGTCGTTGGCGCGGCAGCTGATGATGG
Source organism: Pseudarthrobacter sp. efr-133-R2A-89 (assembly GCF_030209315.1). Classification (NCBI taxonomy): domain Bacteria; kingdom Bacillati; phylum Actinomycetota; class Actinomycetes; order Micrococcales; family Micrococcaceae; genus Pseudarthrobacter; species Pseudarthrobacter sp. efr-133-R2A-89. Next base: position 123,665 of record NZ_JARVSE010000001.1, read on the forward strand.
CGGCCAGGTCCTGCCCCTGGCCGCGCAGGTCCACGGTCCAGCCGTGGGTAAGGATGTCACCGTCAATGTCCGTTCCCGCCGCGAACACTGTGGTCAGTGCAGCCTGGTTGATCCCCGGCGAGCCGATCAGCGGCTTGCTGACCACCTGGCCCTGGGCGTCGTGCAGGGCGTCGTCGCGGATGTAGCCGTGGTAGATGCTGTTGTTGAAGTCCCGCGGGTGGTGGTCGGTGGTGATGAGGTCAATGCGGTCCGTCCCGTTTCCGCAGTAGCGGGTGTAGCCGTTGACGTAGCCAATCTTGGGCCGGGTGAAGAGTTTTCCGCCGAACTGCCACGTGGTGCCGTCATCCGCGGACAGCATAAGGCTGGGGTCGTCGTTGATGGCACGGACAAAGTTGTACACCCGGGACTCCGCGGCGAGCCGGTGCAGGTTCGAGTAGGTCGCGCCTCGGCCGCCGGCCAGCTCGGTCCAGTCGAAGTGCTCCTCCGGGCCCCATTCGGAGGCGTCATGTGGCCGGGTGGAAATCCGCCAGCGGGAATAGTTGTCCGTCTTGTGTTTGGCGTACATCGCCAGGTATCGGCCGTCAGGCCTGACCAGGAGCGCCGGGGCGTTGTGGTCGTCCGGCTCCAGCCGTGCGTGGACAACGTGGACCTGGCTGTCACCGGTAGCAAGGTCAAGGACGGCAACCTCGATGTTTCCGCCGCGGCCGTCACCGCCGGCGCCCTCGGGGGCTGCCACGGAGCCCACCAGCAGCGTGTTGTTGGCCGGGTCCACCAGGGCGCGCTCGTCCTGGAACCAGCACCATGCTCCGTTGTCATTGATGGTTGTCTGCATGCCGGGCATCGGAGTCCTGCTCTCGTTAGGGGTGGGTTCCACCCGTGGGCGCGCCGCCTGGCGCCGGCCACGGAGCCGTCATGGGCTGTGTGGTTGGACCATATGGAAGTATCGGCGCCGTCGGTCAGGGCAGTCAAGGGTGTGGGCGAAGCTGGTCAGGTTCGATCGATCAGCCAGCACTGACTTATCCGGACACAATGCTTGAAGCTTGAACTAATGCGGGATACCCTTACTTTAACCTTCAACCATTTATGATGATCGCCGAGGCCCGCAATGACAGCAATTGCCCATTCCGCACCGCATTCGTCCGCCCTCCCCGCGGCCACCGTCCGCAGCCAGGTCAGCGTCCCGCTCCGGTTCGACGGCTACGCCACCACCGCCGACGTCATGACGTTCCATGGTCTGGTGGACGGCCGCGAACACCTGCTGCTGGCCCTGGGTAACTGGGAGCAGGCCCTGCTGGACGGCGCAACGGCGCCCCTGGTCCGGCTGCATAGCGAATGCATGACAGGGGACGTCTTTGGCAGCGAGCGCTGCGACTGCGGACCGCAGCTCCGGGAAGCCGTGGAACGCATTGCTGCCGCCGGAGGCTTCCTGCTCTACCTCCGCCAGGAAGGCCGCGGCATTGGCCTTTACCCCAAACTCGACGCGTATGCCCTACAGGACCAGGGCCTTGACACCTATGACGCCAACCTTGCCCTCGGCCACGGCGAGGATGAACGCGACTACACGGCGGCAGCCCAGATGCTCAATGCCCTGGGCGCCACGTCGGTGCGGCTGTTGAGCAACAATCCCGATAAGGCTTCGCAGCTGGCCGCACTCGGCATCGCTACTGCCCAAAAGGTCCCCACCGGCGTCCACCTCTCCGAAGCCAACGCCCGCTACCTCGCCGCCAAGCGGGACCGGACCGGACATACGCTGGAGCTCGGCCGGGCCGCCGTCGTCCGCGCCGCCCCGGAAGGTTCCCGCCGCGCTCCCGGGCACGCGGACATGCTGGGCCGCGTGGAAGCCCTGATCCCCGGCCTGCGCGCCAGGGCGGAGGAGGCCGAGCAGCTGCGCCGTCTCCCGGAGGAGACGATGCAGGACCTGCGGGCCGCCGGCATCTTCCATCTCCTGGCACCCGCAGGTGTCGGCGGGTACGGCCTGGGCGCACAGACCTACGGGGAAGCCATCCGGGGCCTCGCACGGGGTTGCGCCTCCACGGCCTGGACCGCTGGGCACCTGGCGGAGCACGCATGGATGCTGGCGCGCTGGCCCCGGAAGGTGCAGAACGAAGTTTTCGCCGGCGGCGTGATGCCGCTCGCCGCCGCAACCAGTGCCCCGGTTGGTTCGGCGCGGAAGGTGCCCGGCGGATACGCAATTTCGGGCCACTGGAGCTTCGCCTCGGGCATCATGCACTCGCAATGGGCCCTGTTGGCTGTGCAGCATGATGGTATCCGGTTGCAGGCGCTGGTTCCGCTCAGCGACCTGGAACTGGTGGATGCGTGGCATACCGACGGGCTCAGGGGAACCGGCAGCAACGACCTCCGCGCGGACTCGCTCTTCGTTCCGGTGGACCGGGTCATGGACTGGGCCGTGCTCAGCGGCCCTAACAACCCCGGCGCCAGGCTCCACCCCGAACCACTGATCTCGGCACCGATGTCCACCTTGCTTAACCTGGTGGCCCCGGCGGCGGCACTTGGCTCCGCCGAGTATGCCCTGGAGCTGTTCCGGGACCAGCTGCTGCGCCGGAAGGAAAAGAACGGCACCATCACCCGGCAAGCGGATTACGTCCCGGCGCAAACCCGCTACGCCAAGGCGTCCGGGCTGGTGGCCACCGCCCAACTGCACTGGCAGGCGGCACTGTCCCGGCTGCCGGGGGACGGGCCGGCGGCCACGGGAGCTCCGCGGGAGCGGGCCTCGTTCCGGCTGTCGCTGGCCCTAAGCGCCGAGGCTGCCCAGGAGGCGGTCCGGCTCGCCGTCGCCGGATCGGGTGGCAGCGTCCACCGCCTGTCCCATCCGCTGCAGCGCATCCAGCGCGACGTCGGCGTGCTCCTGAGCCACCCCACCCTGGGCATCGACCCCATCCTGGAGCAGGCAGGCCGCGGCCTGCTGGGCATGGAATTCACCACACCGTCCTTCTAGGCGGCGCGGCGTCGCTTGCCCAGTGCAGCCGCAGGCGGGAAATCCGTGTCAGGATCAGGTATGCCCCAGCGCCTGATGCTGCTTGACACTGCTTCCCTGTACTTTCGTGCCTTCTACGGCCTTCCGGACAGCATCCGGCGGCCGGACGGCACGCCGGTAAATGCCGTCCGCGGCCTGTTGGACATGATCGCGCGGCTCACTACCGACTACCAGGCCACCCACCTGGTGGCGTGCTGGGACAACGACTGGCGGCCGCAGTGGCGGGTGGACCTGATCCCCACGTACAAGGCACACCGCGTGGCGAGGGCGGTACCGGGCGGAACCGACATCGAGGTGGTCCCCGAGGGCCTCGAGGCCCAATTGCCCATGATCCGCCGGACCCTTGAGCTCGCCGGCATTGCCATCGTGGGGGCCGCAGACCATGAGGCCGACGACGTCGTGGGCACCTACGCCAGCCACGCCGCGTTCCCGGTGGACGTGGTCACGGGAGATCGGGACTTGTTCCAGGTATGCGACGACGAACGCGGCGTCCGGGTGATCTACACCGCGCGCGGCATGAAGAACCTCGAGGTGGTCACGGAGGAAACCGTCGTGGCCAAATACAAGGTCCTGCCGCAGCAGTACGCCGATTACGCCACCCTGCGCGGGGACGCCTCAGACGGACTGCCTGGCGTTGCCGGGATCGGTGAGAAGACGGCATCGTCCCTGCTCCTGAAGTACGGCACCCTGGAACGATTGCTGGCAGCAGCGGATGAGCCCGGCGGCGGGGTATCCGGCCCGGTCCGGGCCAGGCTGGAAGCTGCCGCCGAATACCTGGAAGCCGCCCCCGCCGTCGTGCGCCTGGTCCGCGATCTGGAGCTGCCCACCCTGGACGAGGCGGGTGCCCGGCTGCGGCCCGTGACCGGCGGCCAGCGGGCTGGGCTCGAGCAGGCGGCCGCCGACTGGAACCTCGGCGGCTCGGTCCGCCGGCTGCTGGCCGCACTGGACCAGCGCGCCTGACCGACATCGCCGGCAGTGGCCGCCTGATCCGGGATGACTGTTTGTTGCGTAAAACCAGGTCACGCTGGACGGCCCGGAGCGAGGCTTCGATGACGCAGGGTGTCCGGCCGTGACATTTCGTTGCGGTACGCGTCGGCTCATTTCATGCGGTTTGAACGCGCAATCCGCTGATGGTTTGGTGAGGTAACGATCCAAACGAGAGGCCACATTATGACCGCCACATCAGATCTCGCTCCCCGCCGGCTTCGGGACATTTTTGGAACTTTTGCCAGCGGATTGACGGTAATTACGAGCTCTACGCCACAGGGGCCGGCAGGCTTCACCTGCCAGTCGTTCGCGTCGCTGTCCCTGGAACCGGCGCTCGTCACGTTCAGCCCGGCGCGTACGTCCACCACCTGGCCCGTGCTGCGCAATGCGGGCACCTTCGCCATCAACATCCTCCCGGCTGAACACCAGCACCTCGCGGGTCAGTTCGCCCGCTCGGGGGCGGACAAATTCGCCGGCGTCAGCCACACCTCGTCGCCCCTGGGCAATCCGGTCCTGGATGACGCCCTGGCATGGCTCGACTGCGAACTGCACGCGGAATACGACGGCGGCGACCACACCATCGTGGTGGCGGCGGTACGGCACCTGGATGCCCGGGTGGACGCTGAGCCGCTGTTGTTCTTCAAGGGACGCTACGCGGGGATCTCGCCGGCGGAGCGCCTGCTCGAAGCTGCAGGCTGACCGGCACCGGTTTTTCGGCCGGCCCACCGTCCCGCCCTTTACCCTCCGGGCTCTTGAATCAGTCCCGCCAAGTAGTAAGCTTGCTGAGCAATACCAGTAAGCGTGCTGACTAAATGGGATGGAGCAGGAGCCATGGGCGTTATCTCAGGAACGGCCCTGTCAATGATGTTGACCGTCGGCGGCGTGGCGATGGCAGCCGAAGGGGGTCCGGGAGCCGGGCAACATTACGTTGCAGGACACGTGCTCCTCGGGATGGGGATCGGTTTATTCCTCACCACCTGGATCCGCACCGCTGTCCGCCATATCCTGGTGCGGTCGACTTTCGGTTCGCGGAGGACGCCGGCAGCCCAGGAGCCCGCCACCGTTACCGTGCTGCCCCTGCGCGCACCCTCCGTCGTCCCGCTCCGTGGCCGGCATGCGGCCTGAAGCCGGACGCGACACGGACAATGACCGTGTAACAGCGCCCGGCACCCGCGGCAGCCTGCGGCGCCGCGGAACCCGTGCCCTGATCCTCGTGTGCATTGCCGTCGCAGCCTCACTGGTTGCCGGCGCCGCTGCCGTTGGCCCCGGGCGCACCGACCAGGGCCTGCTGCGGGGCTTCCAGGTTCGGGTGCTGGGCATCAGCCAAGCGGCGGCCGAAAACAGGATGGACGGCGCCTTGTCAGCGATTGCGGCACTGGAGAAGGACCTGGGCGAGGCGGCAGCGGACGGGCGGCTTTCACCCGAGCGGTACAACGGGATCGAAAGCGCACTGGCCTCGGTCCGGGCAGACATCGCAGCGCACGTGGCGGCAGTTGCGCCCGCCGAGGCACCACAGGCTGATCCGGCCGGCGGCGGCCTGTCCGGGGCACCGGGTGACACTGTAAGCGCTCCGGCTGAACCGGCCGTGGCCGCCGTGGCGCCGGAACCGGTGCCCGCCGCCGACCCACCGGGCGCGGGGCGTTCAAACACGGCGAAGGAAGCCAAGGGCAAGGCCAAAGGCCCAGGCAAGCCCTGACCGGGCGCCACGGAACCTGTCCCGGTCAAGGGAGAATAGATGGATGATTCCTCCTGGCGGCCACCCCGATGACGGCTTTGACCTCCGTGCCATCGGCGCCGGGCTTGCCTTCGGGGCCTCAGTTCCCCGGCTGCGGCAGGCACTGGAAACCGGCCCCGATGCTGCCGCAGTGGTGCGGGCCCCGCCGGGAACCGGAAAGACCACCCTCGTGCCGCCCCTGCTGGCCAACCTCGCAGGCCGGTCGGGCCGCGTCGTCGTCACCCAGCCGCGGCGCGTCGCGGCACGCGCAGCAGCCCGGCGGCTCTCGGAGCTGGACGGCAGCCCGGCTGCCGGGCGGGTGGGGTACACGGTCCGCGGTGAACGCCGGGCAGGCCCGGACACCCGGATTGAGTTCGTTACCCCCGGCATCCTCCTGCGACGCCTCCTGGCGGACCCGGGCCTGGACGGGACGGCCGCCGTCGTTTTGGACGAGGTGCATGAACGCGGCCTCGAAACTGACCTCCTCGTCGGGATGCTCGCCGAGGTCCGCGAGCTTCGCGGGGACCTTGCCGTCGTCGCCATGTCAGCCACCCTCGACGCACCCCGGTTCGCTGCGCTGCTGGGCACATCCGGCCGCCCGGTCCCCGTGGTGGACTGCCCGGCGGTGCATTACCCGCTCGAGGTGCAGTGGCTGCCGGCACAAGCGCCGCGCCTTGACGCCGGGGGAGTGACACGCGCCTTCCTTGACGAAGTGGCCGCCACGGCTGCGGAGGCCCACGCTGCGGCAGACAGCTCCGTGGACGCCCTGGTCTTCGTTCCGGGAGCCCGGGAGGTCTCGCACGTGGCCGCGGCCCTGCGCGGCAGGCTGGGCAGCAGCGTGGATGTCCTGGAACTGCACGGGCAAATTGGTGCGGCCGAACAGGACCGGGCGGTGTCCGGACGGCACCCCGGGGACGGCCCACGGATCGTCGTCTCCACGGACCTTGCCGAATCGTCACTGACCGTGCCCGGAGTGCGGTTGGTCATCGATTCCGGCCTGGCCCGGGAGCCCAGGCGCGATGCGGGCCGCGGAATGAGCGGGCTTGTGACCGTTTCCTGTTCCCGGGCATCCGCTGAGCAACGAGCAGGACGCGCCGCCCGGCAGGGCCCGGGCACAGTGGTCCGCTGTTACAGCCAGCAGGCCTACGGTGCCGCGCCGGCGCACGTCACGCCGGAGATCAACGTGGCGGACCTGACCAGCGCGGCGTTGACCCTGGCCTGCTGGGGATCGCCCGGCGGGGAGGGCCTGCCCCTGCCGGACGCGCCGCCCCGCCAGGCCATGGGTGAGGCCGTCGAGGTCCTGCGGGAGCTCGGCGCCATAACCGACGACGGCCACGTAACGGCCGAGGGCCGGCGCCTCGCGGCCATACCCGCCGACCCCCGGCTCGCCCGGGCGTTGCTTGAAGGTGCCGCGTCCGCCGGGACCCGGCTGGCTGCCGAGGTGGTGGCTGCACTCTCCGGGGACCACCGCGCGCCCGGAGCCGACCTGCCCCGGCTCCTGTCCCAGCTGCGGGCAGATCCGGGGCCTGCCGGCCGGCGCTGGGCGGATGAAACCAAGCGCCTTGCGTCCCTGGCCCGCCGGCAGCCGGACCGCCATGCCACGGTTCCCCCGTCGTTGCCCGGCCCGGGCGAAGCTGTGGGTGCCGTCGTCGCCCTCGCCTATCCCGACCGCGTGGCACGCCGCGTCCCCGGCAGCGAGGGGTCCGGGCAGTACCTGTTCACGTCCGGCACCCGGGCGGGGCTCCCCGGAGGCAGTACCCTCTCGGGCCACGAATGGCTCGCCGTGGCCGACGTTTCACGGGCCGGCGGGCGGGATGCGGCCGGAACCGGTGCCGTCATCCGCGCCGCAGCGCCCCTGTCCGCCACCATGGCCGAAACTGCGGCCGCGCACCTGCTGGCTGAAACCGTGGACACGCGTTTCAGCGGAGGGCGGCTGACGGCCCGCAAGACCAAGCGGCTGGGGGCGGTCGTGCTTGCCTCGACACCGGTGCGTCCCACGGCCGCCCAAGGCAGGGCCGCTGTGGCAGACGCTTTCCAGTCGGGCGGGCTGGCAGCGCTTTCCTGGCCGACGGCGGCGGCCTCCTTCCGGAGCCGGCTCGCCTTCCTGCACCGCCAGGTAGGGGAGCCGTGGCCCGATGTCTCGGATACTGCCCTCCAGGGCCGGCTGGAAGAGTGGCTGGGAACCGGGTTGGAAGCCCTCGCAGCGGGGGCGCCGCTGGATTCCCTTGACCTGGCCGGTGCGCTGCGCGGGCTCCTTCCCTGGCCCGAGGCAGCCAGGCTTGACGAACTCGCTCCGGAATCGCTTGAAGTGCCCAGTGGTTCGCGGATCCGGATCGAATATCCGGAGCCGGGTGACGACGGCGCAGCGCCGGTGGTGGCAGTGAAACTCCAGGAATGCTTCGGGCTGGCTGAATCACCGAGGCTGGCCGGCGGCCGGGTGCCGGTGCTCTTCCACCTGCTGTCCCCGGCACGCCGCCCCCTGGCCGTCACGGACGACCTGACCTCTTTCTGGTCCGGCCCGTACGCCCAGGTGCGCACCGAAATGCGCGGCCGCTACCCTAAGCACCCCTGGCCGGAGGATCCCTGGTCAGCCCTGGCGACCGCACGCGCCAAGCCACGCACATAGGGCCGGTCAGGAGCGGCGCACAGCGGCCGCGGCCTACGTGGGCGCCGGTTGGCGTCCTAGGTGTGCGCGGCGATGAACTCCGCCACGGGAAGCGCCAGCGATGCACCCACCTGATCGGCGGGACGCTTGTTTCCCGCCACGGCAAAGGAGTGGTCACCGCCCTCCACCCACTGCAAGACCGCGTTGGAGCCGATCCGGGCCACGACGTCCGTCAAAATGTGGGGCGTGGCAAACGTGTCGCGCGTTCCCTGCAGGAACAGCATCGGCACGGTGATCCCGTACATGTGCTCATCCCGGAGTTTCTCCGGCTTGCCGGGGGCATGCAGCGGGTAGCCGAGGTACACCAGGCCTTGGGCTTCCATGCCCTCGGCCACGGCCATTGATGCCATCCTGCCGCCGAACGACTTGCCCGCCGCCCAGACGGGGCCGCTGTCGCCGTGGGCCTCCGCCCGGGCACGTGCTGTGTCCATGGCGGCCCGCCAGGCGGCGATGGCAGCCGGTGGGCGGTCGGGGAATTTACGCCCTGCCTCCCGGTACGGAAAATTGAAGCGCAGGGTGGCCAGGCCCAGCCCGTTCAGGGCGTCCGCGAATCCGTGCAGGAAGGGGTGGTCCATCCCAGCTCCTGCGCCGTGCGCCACCACCACTGTTGCGGTGGGGCTTTCCGGGCGCTTGTAAATGGCCGAAAACGTGGCGTCACCTGCAGCGATGACGAGCGGGTGGTCTTGGTGGTGCATGGGTCCATCATGCCTGAGGGCAGCCGCATATGCCGGTGTGTGCCGGCGGCCGGGTGTACGTTGTCCCCATGGCGAGCGAACAGACCACCATCACTGTCAAAGGTCCCAACGGCGAGCGCGACATGCGCATCTCCAGCCCCAGCCGCGTCCTCTGGCCGGACCTGGGCCTGACCAAGCTGGACCTCGCCAGGTATATCTGCGAGGTGGGGGAGGCATTCATTGCCGCCAACGGGGACCGGCCCGTGTCCCTCCAGCGGTACTCGGACAACATCGACGGCGAGATGTTCTTCTCCAAAAACCCGCCAAAAGGCACGCCGGACTTCGTCCGGTCCGTCAAGGTGGTGTACCCCAGCGCCAGGTCCCATCCCCAACTGGTCCTTGACGAACCGGCAGCTGCCGTCTGGGCCGTCCAGATGAACACCGTGGTCTTCCACCCCTGGCCGTCCCGGGCGGAAAACACCGACAACCCGGACCAGCTTCGCATCGACCTCGACCCGCAGCCCGGAACAGATTTCGGCGACGCCGTCCCCGCCGCCCTGGTCCTCAAGGACGTCCTTGCAGAGGCGGGCCTCACAGGCTTCGTCAAGACCTCCGGAAACCGCGGCCTGCACGTTTACGCTCCCATCGAACCAACCCGCGAGTTCCTTGATGTCCGGCACGCCGTCATCGCCGCTGCCCGGGAGGTGGAGCGCCGGATCCCGGACAAGGTGACCACGGCCTGGTGGAAGGAAGAACGCGGCCGCCGGGTGTTCCTGGACTTCAACCAGGCCAACCGGGACCGCACCATCGCCGGCGCCTACAGCCCGAGGGCACTCCCGCACGCCCCCGTGTCCTGTCCCATCACCTGGGCGGAACTGGAAAACGCGGATCCAAAGAACTTCACCATCCTGACGGTTCCGGAACGCTTGAAGTCGGTGGGAGACCCCTGGGCTGACTTCAACGCCGCGCCCGGCACCATCGACACGCTCCTGGAATGGTGGGACCGGGACTGCACGGACGGCCTCGGGGAGATGCCCTTCCCTCCGGACTACCCCAAGATGCCGGGCGAACCGCCCAGGGTGCAGCCCAGCCGGGCAAAAAAGCCGACCGACGCCAGCAACGACTGACCCGGCCCGCCACAACAGGGCACGCTGGCACGGACGCACCGGCCGTCGTCGGAAATTACGACGGCGGCGCAGCCAAAGTGACCTGGGACCGCAGGTGCGTCGAGGCTATTCGAAACGGGACGGGTCGCCCATGCCGCGCCGGACAACCTCAGCCACACCGCTGGAGAAATCGACCACTGTGGTGGGTTCAGCACCGCAGTCTCCGGCGTCGATCACCGCGTCCACCTGGTGGTCCAGCCGCTCCTTGATTTCCCAACCCACGGTCAGCGGTTCGTCCTCATCCGGCAGCAGGAGCGTGCTCGAGAGCAACGGCTCACCGAGCTCGGCGAGCAATGCCTGGACCACCCGGTTGTCCGGAATGCGCACCCCCACTGTTTTCTTCTTCGGGTGGAGCAGGCGCTTCGGAACCTCCTTGGTGGCAGGAAGGATGAACGTGTAACTGCCCGGAGTGACGGCCTTGATGCTGCGGAAGACATCGTTTCCGATGTTCACGAACTGTCCCAGCTGGGCGAAGTCCCGGCACACGAGGGTGAAATGGTGTTTGTCATCCAGGTGGCGGATGCTTCGGATCCGGTCCAGGGCATCCTTGTTGCCCATCTGGGTTCCCAAGGCATAGCAGGAGTCCGTGGGGTAGGCGATCAGGCCGCCGTCGCGAATGATTTTGACTGCCTGCGCAATGGCGCGCGGCTGGGGGTCGTGCGGGTGAACATCAAAGAATCTGGCCATCACCCGAGCCTACGTTCCCGGGGCCGCACGGCACCATCACCCGGATACGATGGCGCAGCCTTTTTGGCCGCGCAAACACGGGATGAACAGGGGAGACATCCCCTACCGGGCCGGCGCGGGATCGGGCAGGATGGTGTGTGCACCGTTCCGGCCATGTGAAGGAGAACCCGCAATGCCCACCATCCTCAACCCCTACCTGAGCTTCCGGGACAACGCCCGTGAGGCAATGAACTTCTACCAGTCCGTCTTTGGCGGCGAACTGACACTGAGCACATTCGCCGACTTCCAGGCCAGCGACGATCCTGCCGAAGCCGAGAAGATCATGCACGGCATGCTCACCACCACGCAGGGGCTGGTCCTCATGGGCGCCGATACCCCCAACAGCATGGAATACCACCCGGGTTCATCGATCTCGGTTTCCCTGAGCGGCGACGACGAAGGGGAGCTCCGGGGCTACTACGAAAAGCTCAGCGGTGAGGGCGGCGCGGTCACTGTCCCCATGGAAAAAGCACCGTGGGGCGACGTCTTCGGCATGTGCGTCGACCGCTTCGGCACGTCCTGGCTGGTCAACGTCAACGGCGCGCAAGCCACGCAGGTTCCCTGACCGCTACGCCCGGGCCAAGGTGGCCGGGGAACGGCTGCTCACTGCAGTTCCCCGCCGCGGCCCGGGCGAATCCACCCCGCCCGCTCCTTGAGGCGGACCCTTCGTCCTGCGAGGATGGAGGGGTGAGTTCCCTCATGGAATTTCTTTCCGATAAATGGTGGCTGGTCTTCCCGCTGATGGCGTTCGCCGGCCGCTGGGCCGGCGGCTGGCGGCGTGCCGCAGAACGGCGCCACCAGCGCCGGGTTGAACTGTACAACCTGAAGAACCAGGCACGTGAAGCGGAGATGGCCTCCCTGGCTGAGGTGCAGGCCCTGATGGCTGCCCACGACGCCACCAACAAACGGTGGCTCGACTACGAACTCGATGTTGGCAAGCTCATCGACTTTCCGCTCATGACCGACGTCCGTGAGCCGCTCACGGTCGCCTTCCTGCGGGCCAAGCGGGAAGCAGACGGCAAGCGGCCGGCATCTGCCGCGGACCTGACTTCAGTGACCGGACTCGAGTCGTACCGGCAGGCCGTCAACAACTTTGCGGTGGCCCTCGACGTCGCGGAACGGGAAGCCAAGCGGATCAGGGACAGCAGGTTCAGCGGTCCCGAGCGCGAACGGCTGGCTACAGCACGGAAACTCCTGAAGATCGCGGAAAACCAGGCCGCCACCCCCGCCGAACGCCAGGCCGCCTACAAACGGGCCCGCCGCGAACTGGACGGCCTGATTGTCCTGCCCGATGTAACCGTCGCCGCGATCGAAGAGAAGATCGCGCCGGAACTGGATGCGCCGCCCCGTACCGCGCAGTTCCACCAGGGCTGAAGCCGCGGCAGGGCACCGCCCCGGTCCCGGCCGCGATGGCCTGGAAACGGGGCGGACCGGCGCCGGCGGCCACCCGCTGGCTGTACCGGCCACTGTTTTGTCCTCCTGCCGGGGACGCGTACGATCGATAAGGTTTCCCGCCGGTCCGGCCCCCACCGCAAGTCATTCCACGCAAACAGCTGGTGAACTATGCTGTGCAAGGCAGCCTGGTAGGAGAAACTGCTGAACGTCGACTCTGCAGATTGGGCAACAGGTGGATATCACCTTCATGGTGGCGCTGGTCATAGCACTGGCACTATTTTTCGACTTCACGAACGGCTTCCACGACACCGCGAACGCCATGGCCACACCCATCGCAACGGGCGCCATCAAGCCGCGGACAGCGGTGGCCCTGGCGGCCGTGCTGAACCTTGTGGGCGCCTTCCTGTCCACCGAAGTGGCCAAGACGGTGTCGGGTGGAATCATCCGCGAAGGATCAGGTGGCGTGCAGATCACCCCCGAGATCATCTTCGCCGGCCTGATGGGGGCCGTCCTGTGGAACATGGTCACCTGGCTCAAGGGGCTGCCCTCCAGCTCATCGCACGCACTCTTCGGCGGCCTGATCGGCGCCGCCGTGGTCGGTGCAGGATTCAGTTCCGTCAACTTCGAGAGCCTGCTCCAGAAGGTCATCCTCCCGGCTGTCTTCGCCCCGGTCATCGCCGGCCTCGCAGCCTACGTCTGCACCCGGCTTGCCTACGCGCTCACCGCCCGCCACGATCCCGAGACCGGCAGCAAGCTCACCCAGAAGCGCGGCGGTTTCCGCACCGGCCAGATCTTCACCTCCAGCCTGGTGGCCCTTGCCCACGGCACCAATGATGCCCAGAAGACCATGGGCATCATCACCCTGGTGCTGATCGCCGCGGGCAGCCAGGCCCCCGGTTCGGGCCCGCAGCTCTGGGTGATCACGGCTTGCGCCCTGGCCATTGCGATCGGTACCTACGCCGGCGGCTGGCGCATTATCCGCACCATGGGCTCCGGCCTGACGGAGGTCAAGCCCGCGCAGGGCTTCGCCGCCGAGACCAGCACCGCCTCCGCGATCCTTGCCTCCTCCCACCTTGGCTTCGCCCTGTCCACCACCCAGGTGGCGTCCGGATCGGTCATCGGCTCCGGCATGGGACGCCGCGGAACCACCGTCCGCTGGAACATGGTGGGCAAGATCGCCCTCGGCTGGCTCTTCACCCTGCCGGCAGCGGGAATTGTCGGCGCCCTGACCGCACTGCTGGTCACGACCGGCCCGGTGGGCGTGCTGATCGCCGCCGTGGCAGGCAGCGCCGCGGTGCTGTTCATGTTCTTCTACTCGCGCAAGTCCTCCGTAGGCCACCAAAACGCTGTCGAGGTCGAGGAAGCCGGCCAGGCGGTCCGCTTCGCCAAGAAAAAGGCCATGGCACGTGCCCGGGCCAAAGCGAAGGAACAGGCCAAGGCCGACGCTGACGCCGCTGCCAACACCCCGAAGGAGAATCAGCGATGAAGTGGTTGGAACTCCTGACCGTCGCAGGCACCACGCTCATTTCCGCCGCACTGGTGGTTACGCTCTACTCGCTCGGCGTCAGGTTTACGGCAATCGCCGCCGACGCCCAGCAACCCTCCCCGGGGATCAAGCGCTCGGTGGCCTACCTGTGCTTCTCCCTGTGTGGCCTGGCCGTGCTCTTCGGGCTGTACCTGATCATCCCCTACTTCACCAAGTAGCGGGTTCCTCCGGCTGGACCCGACCATGGGCAGCACGGCCGGGGTTGGCTAGGCTGGGCCCATGCCGCGCATCCAGTACTTCGTAGCCGCCTCCCTGGACGGATTCATCGCCACCCCCACGGACGACCTCGGCTGGCTCCTGCAGTTCGACGGCTTCGAGGGCGGGGCGGAAAGCTACGACGCTTTCATGGCCGGGGTGGGGTGCATCGTCATGGGCGGGGAGACGTACGCCTGGCTGCAGGAGCACGACGCCGGCACCTGGCCATACGCGGGGACTCCGGCGTATGTTTTCACGCACCACGAGTACCCGGTCCCCGACGGCGCCGACGTCACGTTCGTCCGCGGCGACGTGGCCGAATTCATCGCTGACTTCCGGGATGCAGCGCAAGGGCGGAATATCTGGGTGGTGGGCGGCGGAAACCTGGCCGCCCAGTTTGCGGACGCCGGGCTGCTGGATGAGATCATCCTCTCCCTGATCCCGGTAGTGCTGGGGGAGGGAAAGCGGCTGCTGCCACTCAAGGGGCCAACGGCGCCACTTGAACTGGCTGCCTCCCGCACCCTCGGCAGGGGGATCGTTGAGTTGCGCTACCTGCTGGCCGCGGGAACAACAAGGCCGGGTGCTGCCTGATTCAGCCGGCGTTGTCCCGGAGCATGTTGGTGATCCGGGCAGATGACAGCCGCCGCCCCCGGGCGTCGGTCATGACCACCTCGTGGGTGGTCAGTGTGCGGCCCAAATGGATCGCGGTGCACGTACCCGTAACCAGTCCCTGCGCAATCGAACGGTGATGCGTGGCGTTGACCTCGATGCCGACAGCGTGCCGGCCCGGGCCCGCGTGCATCCCGGCGGCGAACGAACCAAGGGTTTCCGCCAGCACCACGTGGGCGCCGCCGTGGAGGATTCCCGCGACCTGCGTGTTGCCCTCCACCGGCATGGTGGCGACTGTCCGTTCCGGGCTCATCTCCAGGAAATGGATCCCCATTTTGACCACCAGGGCGCCGACGCCGAACGCGCCCAGCCAGTCGTGCATGTGGTCGGGGATTCCGGCCGCTGCCAGCTCTTCGGCGAAGGGACCCGGCGTGAAATTGTCTGTCATGGCAACTAGGCTGGCACCTGTGAGTGAAACAACCAAACCGGCCCCTTTCCCTTCCCAGGTCCTGGAGGTTGAGCCCTCGGCGCAGCCTGCTTCCACCCCCCAGGACCCGGGAGCCAGTGACGCTTCCCCCGCTGCCGGCGGGTCGGTTTCCGCCACCGTTGCCCCCGTCGTCCCCATCACCGGCCAGCCGCGCCTCCTGGTGCTTGACGGGCACTCCATGGCTTTCCGGGCTTTCTTCGCCCTTCCGGCGGACAAATTTTCCACCGCCAACGGCCAGCACACCAACGCCATCCACGGGTTTACGTCCATGCTGATCAACCTGATCAAGGAACAGCAGCCCACGCACATCGCCGTCGCTTTCGACGTCTCGGACGAATCCACGCATCGCAAGGCCGAGTACAGCGAGTACAAGGGTGGCCGGAACGAGACCCCCCGCGAGATGAGCGGGCAGATCGACCTCATCGGGCAGGTGATGGAGGCCTGGGGAATCAAGACCATCAAGATGCCCGGTTACGAGGCCGACGACATCCTCGCCACCCTTGCGGCCATGGGGGAGAAGGCCGGCTTCGAGGTCCTCCTCGTTTCCGGCGACCGGGACGCCTTCCAGCTGATCACGGACAACGTCTTTGTCCTCTATCCCAAGAAGGGCGTCAGCGACATCCCCCGGATGGACGCCGCAGCCATCGAAGCGAAGTACTTCGTGAGCCCGTCCCGCTACTCCGACCTCGCCGCCCTGGTGGGCGAGACGGCGGATAACCTGCCCGGCGTGCCCGGTGTTGGGCCCAAGACGGCGGCCAAGTGGATCAACCTTTACGGCGGCCTCGAAGGGGTACTGGAACACATCGACTCCATCGGCGGCAAGGTAGGTGACGCCCTGCGCGGGAACGTGGACGCCGTCAAGCGCAACCGCAGGCTGAACCAGCTCCACACCGACCTCGACCTGCCGGTCACGCTCGATGACCTCTACCAGCCGCGGCCGGACCAGGCCGTCCTCGAAGACCTCTTCGACCAGCTCGAGTTCAAGGCCATCCGCGGCCGCCTCTTCGCCCTCTACGGCGACGCCGACACCCCGGCAGCGGAACGGGACAGCATCGACACCCCGGAGTACAGCGCCCCCGCGGGTGCCTCTGAGCTCGCCGCCTTCCTGGCTGCGGGAGCCGGCCAGCGCTCCGCCCTCGCCGTAGACCTCGTGCCCGGACGGATCGGCGAGGATGCCGCGGCGCTGGCGATCGTCCGTGGCGACGCCGCCGTCTACGTCGACCTCACCGGCCTGGACGCGGAGACAGAGAACGTCCTCGCAGGGTGGCTCCGGGACCCGGAGGCGCCCAAGGTGATGCACGGCTTCAAAGCCGCGCTGAAGGCACTCTCTGCCCGCGGCCTGGAGCTGGAAGGCGTGGTGGACGACACCTCCATTTCCGGCTACCTGATCGAGCCGGACCGGCGCACCTACGAGCTCGCCGAACTGGCCCAGCACCACCTCAACGTGGGAATCCCCGCTGCCACGGCCAAGGCCGGGCAACTGGAATTGTCGTTCGATGGCGAGGACACCGCCGCCGCGGACGCCTTGGTCCAGGCCGGCGCCGTCGTGCTCGCCCTCAGCCGCTTCTTTGAGGATGAACTCAAGGAGCGCAAGGCCGAGGACCTGCTGTCCACCCTTGAGCTGCCGGTGGGCCGCGTCCTCGCGGACATGGAACTCGCCGGCATCGCGATCGACATGGACAAAATGGACGAACAGCTCGCCGATTTGGCGCGGGTGATCGACCAGGCCCAGGAACAGGCGTTTGCCGCCATCGGGCACGAGGTCAACCTGGGCTCGCCCAAGCAGCTCCAGACGGTACTGTTCGACGAGCTGCAGCTGCCCAAAACCAAGAAGATCAAGTCCGGCTACACCACGGACGCCGCATCGTTGAAGAACCTGCTGGAGAAGACCGGCCACGAGTTCCTGGTCCAGCTCATGGCCCACCGCGAGGCCGCCAAGCTGCGCCAAATGCTCGAGTCGCTGAAGAAGTCGGTGGCCGAGGACGGCCGCATCCACACCACCTACGCCCAGAACGTCGCGGCCACCGGCCGGATCTCCTCGAACAACCCCAACCTGCAGAACATCCCCATCCGCAGCGAGGAGGGCCGCCGCGTCCGCGGCATCTTCGTGGTCAGCGACGGCTACGAATGCCTGCTCTCCGCCGACTACTCCCAGATCGAAATGCGCATCATGGCTCACCTGTCCGGCGACCAAGGGCTGATCCAGGCCTACAAGGACGGTGAGGACCTGCACCGGTTCGTCGGCTCGAACATCTTCCACGTGCCCACGGACCAGGTCACCAGCGCCATGCGGTCCAAGGTAAAGGCCATGTCCTACGGACTGGCCTACGGCCTGACCTCCTTCGGCCTGTCCAAGCAGCTGGAGATATCGGTCGACGAAGCCCGCACCCTCATGAAGGACTACTTCGACCGATTCGGCGCCGTCCGGGACTACCTGCGGGGCGTGGTGGACCAGGCCCGGGTGGATGGTTATACAGCCACTATCGAAGGCCGTCGCCGCTACCTCCCGGATCTCACCAGCACCGACCGCCAGCTGCGCGAAAATGCCGAGCGCATTGCCCTGAACAGCCCCATCCAGGGCTCCGCCGCGGATATCATCAAGCGCGCCATGCTCGGTGTGCATGACGAGCTCAAGGCGCAGGGGTTGAAGTCCAGGATGCTGCTCCAGGTCCACGACGAACTTGTCCTTGAGGTGGCCACGGGGGAGCGGGCCGCCGTGGAAAAGCTGGTGACCGAGCAGATGGCCGCCGCCGCCGACCTCAGCGTGCCCCTGGAAGTGCAGATCGGGGTCGGTCCCAGCTGGTACGACGCCGGCCACTAGGCTTCCTGCCGGCCCAGCACGCCGCCGGCGTGTTTGTGCTGGTCAAGCGCCGGATTCATTGGCTAGGCTCGGGTAAATGGGTGATCTGAGCGGAAACTATGAAATCCGGCGCTTTCCCGCCGTGTCCAAAGGCAACGAAGGGTACGCGGAGGCCGAAACCTGGGCCAAGGCCGTCGGGTTCGGTTTCCACGACTCCACCCGCACCCCTGAACACCGGGAGCGGTCCCTTGCCACCTATGAGGTCGATGGCCGGATCTTCACCGGGGCATACCAGACCGGTCCCGTGGCTCCTTCCTCGCTGCCTGCCGAGGTGCCCGTTGCCACGTTCGGGACCTTCCGCAAGACCCTGAACATTGGCTTCGGCCGCATGCTGGAAACACAGATGGTCACGGCCGTGACCGTCCGCACATCGCACCGCAGGCGCGGCCTCCTGCGCCGCATGATGACCGAAGACCTCCAGGCCGCCAAGGACGACGGCATCGCCATGGCAGCGCTGACGGCCTCGGAGGGAAGCATCTACGGCAGGTTCGGCTACGGCGTGGCAAGCCTCGAGCGCACCGTCAAAGTCGACACCACGGGCCGGTTCACCCTGCGGCACACGGCCACCGGCGCCGTGGAAGTGGCGGACCCCAAAACCCTGCTGGAAGTGGCTCCCGCCGTGTTCGAACGCGTCCACCGGCACACGCCCGGGTCCCTCGGCCGGCAGGAATGGTACCGGCACCTGGCCTCAGGGTCGCTGGGACGGGACGGCAAGGAAGATCCCGCCATCAAAGTGGCGCTGCACTACGGCCCGGACGCAACCATTGACGGCTACGTCTCCTATAAGTTCCTTGGCTGGGACACCACCCCCTACACGGTGGAGGTGGTGGACCTTGTGGCCGCCACCGACCATGCCTACCTCGAACTCTGGCAGTATCTGGCGGCCATCGACCTCGTGGAAAGGGTCACCTGGAACGAGGCGCCCGTGGATGATCCCCTTGCCTGGGCCCTGGCTGACCCGCGCTGCATCGACGCCTCGGACAGCCGCGACATGCTCTGGCTCAGGATCCTCGACGTTCCACAGGCCCTCGCTGCGCGGCACTACCCGGCCGATGGCCGGCTGGTCCTCAAAGTCGACGATCCGCTCGGCCTCACGCCGGGGATTTTTGCGCTGACCGTGGAGGGCGGCCAGGCCGGCGTCGGACGCCTCCCCGAAGGCACCGCCGCCGATCTCGAGCTGGGGGTCTCCGCGCTGTCCTCGATCTTCCTCGGTGGTGTGTGCCCGGTGACCCTGAAAGCTGCCGGCGCCATCGGCGAGCCACGGCCGGGCGCCGCCCTCAAGGCGCGGCAGATGTTTGCGGTGGAACGGGCGACGCACTGCCTGACCCACTTCTGAGTCCCCGCCATGGTCCCCGGCCGCTTTGACCCGCGTTGCCGGCACCGACTAGAATAAACGGGCGTGTACCACGTGCACGTCCTTACGGTCCCAGGCCGCATTGAAAGTAATCCACAAAATCAGGATGACCCGGAGGATCCGTCGGATTCACCGTGAATCGCGCCTGCGTTCCATAACGCGGGCGCGCCGGTTTGCCTGACCGACTAACTATCCACAACGGAGCCCCTACTACATGACCATCACCTCCACCGAGAAGCCCGGTACCCCCGTAGTCGCGATTAACGACATCGGTACCGCTGAGGACTTCCTCGCAGCAGTCGACGCCACCATCAAGTACTTCAACGACGGAGACCTCGTCGAAGGTACCGTCGTCAAGGTCGACCGCGATGAAGTCCTGCTCGACATCGGTTACAAGACCGAAGGTGTCATCCCCTCCCGCGAGCTGTCCATCAAGCACGACGTTGATCCCGGAGACGTCGTCTCCGTTGGCGATCAGGTCGAAGCCCTGGTGCTCACCAAGGAAGACAAAGAAGGCCGCCTGATCCTCTCCAAGAAGCGCGCTCAGTACGAGCGTGCCTGGGGCGACATCGAGAAGGTCAAGGAAGAAGACGGTGTCGTCACCGGTACCGTCATCGAGGTCGTCAAGGGTGGTCTTATCCTCGACATCGGCCTGCGCGGCTTCCTGCCCGCATCCCTGGTCGAAATGCGCCGCGTGCGCGACCTGGCTCCGTACATCGGTCAGCAGATCGAAGCCAAGATCATCGAGCTGGACAAGAACCGCAACAACGTTGTGCTGTCCCGCCGTGCATGGCTTGAGCAGACCCAGTCCGAGGTCCGCTCCACCTTCCTCAACAAGCTGGAAAAGGGCCAGGTCCGTCCCGGCGTCGTTTCCTCCATCGTCAACTTTGGTGCCTTCGTGGACCTGGGCGGCGTCGACGGCCTGGTTCACGTTTCCGAGCTGTCCTGGAAGCACATCGACCACCCGTCCGAGGTTGTCGAGGTTGGCCAGGAAGTCACCGTCGAGGTCCTCGAGGTCGACCTGGACCGCGAGCGCGTCTCCCTGTCGCTCAAGGCTACGCAGGAAGATCCGTGGCAGACCTTCGCCCGCACCCACGCCCTCGGCCAGGTTGTTCCGGGTAAGGTCACCAAGCTGGTTCCGTTCGGTGCGTTCGTCCGCGTCGAAGACGGCATCGAAGGCCTGGTCCACATCTCCGAGCTCGCCGTGCGCCACGTTGAGCTGGCCGAGCAGGTTGTCTCCGTTGGCGACGAACTGTTCGTCAAGGTCATCGACATCGACCTCGAGCGCCGCCGCATCTCGCTGTCCCTCAAGCAGGCCAACGAGGGCGTCGACGCCGACAGCACCGAATTCGATCCCGCCCTGTACGGTATGGCCGCAGAGTACGACGAAGAGGGCAACTACAAGTACCCCGAGGGCTTCGACCCCGAGTCCAACGAATGGCTCGAGGGCTACGAGAACCAGCGCGCCGCCTGGGAGCAGCAGTACGCTGACGCCCAGACCCGTTGGGAAGCACACAAGAAGCAGGTTGCCCAGCACGCTGCCGACGACGCTGCAGCTGCAACGTCCGGTGACAGCGATTCCGGCGCTACCAGCTACTCCTCCGAGCCTGCTGCCACCGACACCGGTGCCGGCACCCTGGCTTCGGACGAGGCACTTGCTGCTCTCCGCGAGAAGCTGACCGGCAACTAATTGCCACCGGTGCCGGGTTCATCCCGGCACCAACGCGAACAGGCCCCCTGCCTCTGGCAGGGGGCCTGTTTTCGTTGCAGCGGGTCCAGGGCGCTGCTGCGGCGACAGCGCCTCGCGCCCTCACAGGGCGACGACGGCGTGGACCGTTCCGTCGTCGTCGGGCGTCAGCACGGCGCCTGCTGCCTCGAGGAGCCGCTGGGCTTTGAGGTTACCGGCCAGAGTGCGGGCAGTGACGCGTTGCAGGCCCGCCATGCGTGCCTCCTTGCGGACCAGCGCCAGGGCGGCGCTGGCGATCCCGCGGGAGCGAAAGCTGCGGCCCAACCAGATGCCGGTTTCGGCCGAAAGCACATCCGCGTGGGTTTCCCGTTTGAGCCGGACGGAACCGGCTACGTCACCGCCGCTGAACACGGCCCAGGACTTTTCCGCCGCCGGTCCGTCAAGGCCGGCGGCTGCGGCGTGGTGGTAGCTGAAGAACCAGGCGGTACGCTCAAGGTTCCAGCCGGGGCCGCCGAGCGGGGGAGCCACTTCATCAGGGGAGGCATCACGTTTGGCCAGTTCGAGCAGCTGGTCCGCGACAGCCCGGTCCACATCCACGATGGTGACCTCAGGCAAGGCGTTCATCCACCCACTCCGTTCCCTCGGGTGTCAGCGCAGCGGATCCTGCGGTCAGCTGCTGGATCCGTTCAGTTGCTGCCGCAATGGCATCGGCCTGGTCGGGTACGGCGATGCGCAGCACCGTGAGGCGGTCCTGATAGGTCGTCTCCGCCATTACCAGGCCGGCGGCGCGCAGGTCGTTTTCCAGCCGGCCGGCCCCGGCATGCGGCACCGCCGTCCAGCAGATCCGCAGCCTGCTGCGCAGGATCAGGGGTGCAAGTTCCAGTGCCGCGGAGACAGATTCCGAGTAGGCGCGGACCAGGCCGCCCGCGCCCAGCAGTACCCCGCCGAAATAGCGCACGACGACGGCACTGACGTCGCTGAGGTCGGCCACCCCGGGTGCCGTTTCCCTTTTCACCAGCGCTTCGAGCATGGGGATCCCTGCGGTGCCTGCGGGCTCGCCGTCGTCGCTGGAGCGCTGGATGCTGCGGTCCGGGCCGATGACGAATGCGGAGCAGTGGTGCCGGGCATCGTGGAACTCGCGGCGAAGCCCGGCAGCCAGTTCGCGGGCGTCCTCCTCCGTTCCGGCCCTGCGGAGGACGGTGATGAACCTGGACCGCTTGATCTCCAGCTCATGCCGGAGATCCTGGCCGGCCGCCACCGTGGTGTAGGTCGTGGTCCTGCTGTCTTGCGCTTGCACCCGCCCCAGTCTAGCGGCGGCGGGAACCGGCGCCCTCGGGGTCTCGGTGGAGACTCCATGACGCCACTGACGCCGCCGTCGCACGCGATTCAGTAGGGTGGGAGGGTGTTGAAAATCGGCTTGACGGGCGGAATCGCCTCAGGAAAATCGGTGGTGGCGGCCCGGCTGAAGGAGCGCGGCGCGATCCTTGTGGATGCGGATGCACTGGCCCGCGAGGTGGTGGAGCCCGGGACCCAAGGCCTGGAACAGATTGCTGCCGAGTTCGGCGCGGACATGCTCGACGGCGACGGGCGGCTTGACCGCGCGCGCCTCGGCGAAGCGGTGTTTGGCCAGCCGGAGCGCCTTGCGGCACTGAACGCCATCGTTCACCCCCTGGTACGTGCCCGCGCGGCCGAGCTGACGGCAGCTGCCCCGGATGACGCAGTCGTGGTCCAGGACATTCCCCTGCTGGTCGAGACCGGGCAGGGGAGCAGCTTCCATCTCGTCGTGGTGGTGGACGCTCCCGATGACGTCCGGCTGCAGCGAATGCAGGCGCTGCGGGGGATGACCCTGGAAGCGGCGCGATCACGGATGGCCGCCCAGGCCACCCGCGAGCAACGCCTGGCAGCCGCCGACGTCGTCTTGGACAACTCCGGCACCGTGCAGCAACTCCTGGACCAGGTGGACCGGCTCTGGGAACAGCGGTTGCAGCCTTACGCCCGCAACCTCGCCGCCGGGACCCGGGCACCGCGTACCGGCGGGCCGGTCCTTGCCCCGCACAGCCGCGACTGGTCCCGGCAGGCCGCGCTGATCGCGGCGCGGCTGAGGGCGGCCGCCCCTGACGCCATCCTGGCGGTGGACCACATCGGCTCCACCGCCGTCCCCGGCCTGGCTGCCAAGGACGTCATCGACCTGCAGGTTGCCGTGCCTGACCTGGACGCGGCAAGCGCGATCGCGCCGCTCCTGTCCGCTGCCGGATACCCGGCGGTGCGGGGGATCGAATCGGACACGCCGAAGCCCGGCACGCCGGATCCCGCGTCATGGCTTAAGCGATTCCACGCCAACGCGGACCCGGGCCGGGCGGTGAACGTGCATGTGCGGCCGGCCGGCTCGGCCGGCTGGCGTTATGCGCTGATGTTCCGGGACTGGCTGCGCAACGATCCTTCCGCCCTTGCGATCTACCAGGCGCACAAGGCGGACCTCGCCCACCGCTTCTCCGGCTCCGCCGGAACCGGGCCCTACGCTGAGGCGAAGGAACCGTGGTTCACCGACGTTGCCTGGCCGCTGATGTCCGCATGGGCCGAGGCAGCCGGGTGGGCGCCGCCGTCGTACGCGTCCTGAACTGCCGCCACGTCCCGGCGCTTGTTCGCCCGTAACGGATTGGACCCGTCACTGTCGGTGCCCGGCTGTAAATTAGATTCATGAGCCTTGCGCAGGAGATCAACCGTGTTGTAGCGCCCTTTGAAGTCATCAGCGAATTCAAGCCCGCGGGTGACCAGCCGGCCGCCATCGCGGAGCTGACCGAACGCATCAACAACGGCGAGAAGGACGTTGTGCTGCTCGGTGCCACCGGCACCGGCAAAAGCGCCACCACGGCATGGCTCATTGAGCAGGTGCAGCGGCCAACCCTTGTGATGGTCCAGAACAAGACCCTTGCCGCCCAGCTCGCCAACGAATTCCGCGAACTGTTGCCCAACAACGCGGTGGAGTACTTCGTCTCCTACTACGACTACTACCAGCCCGAAGCCTACGTGGCGCAGACGGACACCTTCATCGAGAAGGATTCCTCCATTAACGAGGAAGTGGAACGGCTCCGGCACTCCGCCACCAACGCGCTGCTGACCCGCCGCGACGTGATCGTGGTGGCCACCGTTTCCTGCATCTACGGCCTGGGAACCCCGGAGGAATACATTTCCGGGATGGTCACCCTGCGCAAGGGCGCCGAGATGAACCGGGACGACCTCCTGCGCAAGTTTGTTTCCATGCAGTACGCGCGCAACGACGTCGACTTCCACCGCGGCACCTTCCGGGTCCGGGGGGACACCGTGGAAATCATCCCGATGTACGAGGAACTGGCCATCCGGATCGAGTTCTTCGGCGACGAAATCGAGAACATCCACACCCTCCACCCGCTGACCGGTGAGGTCATCCGCGACGAGGAAGAGATGTACGTCTTCCCGGCATCGCACTATGTGGCCGGGCCCGAGCGGATGGCGCGGGCCATCAAGCGGATCGAGGATGAACTCGCGGACCGGCTGAAGGTGCTGGAAAGCCAAAACAAGCTCGTCGAAGCCCAGCGGCTTCGGATGCGGACCACGTACGACCTCGAAATGATGCAGCAGATGGGATTCTGCAACGGCATCGAGAACTACTCCGCGCACATTGACGGCCGCGGACCCGGGACCGCGCCGCACTGCCTCCTGGACTACTTCCCGGACGACTTCCTGCTGGTGGTGGACGAGTCCCATGTGACCATTCCGCAGATCGGCGCCATGTACGAGGGCGACATGTCCCGAAAGCGGAACCTCGTGGACTTCGGCTTCCGCCTTCCGTCCGCCATGGACAACCGGCCGCTGAAATGGGACGAGTTCCTCCAGCGGGTGGGCCAGACCGTCTACCTTTCGGCCACCCCGGGCAAGTACGAACTTGGCAAGGCGGACGGCTTCGTCCAGCAGATTATCCGTCCCACCGGGTTGGTGGATCCTGAAGTGGTGGTCAAGCCCACCAAGGGACAGATCGATGACCTCCTCGGTGAGATCAAGACCCGGGTGGAGAAGGACGAACGCGTCCTGGTGACCACGCTGACCAAACGCATGGCGGAGGACCTCACCGACTACCTGCTCGGTCACGGCGTGAAGGTGGAGTACCTGCACTCGGACGTCGACACCCTGCGCCGCGTGGAGCTCCTGCGCGAGCTGCGGATGGGTTCCTTCGACGTCCTGGTGGGCATCAACCTCCTCCGGGAGGGCCTCGACCTGCCCGAAGTGTCCCTGGTCAGCATCCTGGATGCGGACAAGGAAGGCTTCCTGCGCTCGTCCACGTCACTGATCCAGACCATCGGCCGCGCAGCCCGCAACGTCTCGGGCCAGGTGCACATGTACGCGGACCGGATCACCGACTCCATGGCCCTCGCCATCGACGAAACCAACCGCCGCCGCGCCATCCAGGTGGCCTACAACAAAGACCATGGCGTCGATCCCCAGCCGCTGCGCAAGAAGATCGCCGACATCACGGACCAGTTGGCCAAGGAAGATGCCGACACCGAGGAACTGCTCAAGAACAATCGGCTCGCCAAGGGCGCCAAGCGCGCCAAATCCGGGGCCAAGGGCGCGGCCCAGGTCCGCGCGGATGGCTTGGCCGCGGCTCCGGCCGAGGATTTGGTGGGACTGATCGAGCAGCTCACCGAACAGATGCACGGGGCCGCCGCCGAACTGCAGTTCGAAGTGGCGGCGCGGATCCGGGACGAGGTCAGCGAACTGAAGAAAGAACTGCGCCAGATGCAGGCCGCCGGCCACGCCTAGCCGGCCTCCTGCCAGCTGCCCACAGAACGGCGGGCACCTCCGTGGGGAGATGCCCGCCGTCGTTAACCTTGCGGTGCCTGGGTGCTACTTCCTGGCGGAGTCGATCATTCCCTTTGCTTCGTCCATCAGGCCCTTGGCTGCGTCAGCAGGGGACTTCCGGTCGAACAGGACGTCCGTGCAGTACCGCTGGATCAGCGCCTGAACTCCGGAGGAGCCGGTTGGGGGCACCGGCGGGCCGCTTTGCAGGTCAGGCTTGATGTCTTTCAGGAACGCAGCCGCGGACTTGTCCGCCGGAGTCAGCAGCGGGTCGATGGCCGTCTGGACTTCTGAATTCGTGGGGAAGCCGCGCTCGGTCAGGATGGTCTTTGCCGAGTCCAGGTTGTTGAGCATGTAGTTGACCACCTCTGCAGCTTCCTTGGGATGCTTGCTGCGCGATGACACGGACCAGAACATGGATGGTTTGTAGGACATTCCATTGTCCTTCGCGCTGCCTGTGGAACTGGGTGCGCGCAGGATCTTGACGTCGGTCTTCAGCGCCGACTGAAGCGCGTTGACCTGGTTGGTCCACCACCACGACATCGCAGTCTTGCCGGTGGCAAAGAGCGTCTGTTCCACCGGAGCGCTGATGTCCTCGGTGGCAATGTTGGCCGGCGGGGCAGCCCCGGCGTTACGCATGTCCAGCAGGTTCTGGAAGAAGGATGTGGCGGTGCTTTCCTTGAAGCCGAGGCCGCCGTCCGCCGAGTAGAGGGATTCGCCGTGCTGCATCGCCCACGTGTTCAGGTCGGAGTCCGTCAGCGAGTAGGAGCTGCCGTAGTTGGTTTGGCCCGCCTTGGCAGCAGCCTTTGCGATCTGGGCGGCGGTCTTGGTGTAGTCAGTCCAAGTCCAGGTCTTGTCGTCCGGGATGGGCACACCGTAGTCCTGGAACATCTTGGCGTTGATCATGACGGCCTTGGCGTTCTGCCCTGTGCTGAGGCCAAACTGCTTGCCGCTGACCTGGCCTGAGTTAAGGGCATCCTGGTCAATCTTGGAGGTGTCGATATTGCTTTGCTTGGACAAGTCCAGGAGGGCGCCCCGGCCGCCATACTCAGCGATGTAGGCCTGGTCCATCTGGATCACGTCGGGGGAATCATTGGCGGCCGTGGTGGTGGCCAGTTTGTCCCAGTAGCTGCTCCACACCCCGGGCTCGGCCTGGATCTTGATGTTGGGGTGGGAGGCCTGGAATGCGTCGATCACCTGTTGGGTTTCTTTGTTGCGAAGGTCGTTGCCCCACCACGTGAAGCGAACCGTGACGTTCCCGCCGCTGTCGCCGGATGAGGAGGGAGAACAGCCGGTGGCAAGCAAGGCAAGGGTGGCCGCAGCTGCGAGCGACTTGACCATCGTGCTGGTGCGAAGCGAAGTCTTCATTGACCGTGACTTTCTGGAGGGGTCTAACAGATGGGGCGAGAAACCGCTTTCTCACTGGATGTGATTATGACAGCAGCGCTTGCCGGGGGTCAATGGTTCCGGGAAACCGTTATCCAACGGCGCTGCTGGGGTAGAGTTGGAGGCACGTAGGGGAGTATCCCAAGCGCTACGATCGTCAACACGCAGGGCATGGTTGCCCCGCCGGGCGTAGCGGGCCGCCGCTTCAGCACCAAGTGCACTGGCAGGCCGGAGAGACTTACACCATTTTGTGTACCCTGCGAAAGGCCGTCCCTGTGCTCGACTTGCCCGTATGGTTCGAGGTTGGCTCATTTGTCATCCTTGGCCTGATCCTCCTGACCGACCTCCTCCTGGTGGTCCGCCGGCCCCATGAACCCTCCATGAAGGAAGCCGGCCTGTGGGTTGCCTTCTATGTCGCATTGGCCATGGCCTTCGCCGGAGCGATGTTCGCCTTTACCGGCCCCGAATTCGGCAGCCAGTTCGTCGCCGGCTGGGTCACGGAATACAGCCTGAGCATCGACAACCTGTTCGTCTTCATCATCATCATGGCCAGGTTCTCTGTGCCGCGGAAATACCAGCAGGAAGTGCTGATGGTGGGGATCATCATCGCGCTCATCCTGCGCGGCATCTTCATCCTGCTCGGCGCTATCGTCATTGAACAGTTCAGCTGGGTGTTCTACATCTTCGGCGCGTTCCTGCTGTGGACGGCCTGGAAGCAGGCCCAGGACGAGGGCGAAGAGGAAGAGGACCGCGAGAACCCCCTGATCGCCAGGATCCGGAAAGTCATCCCCATGTCGGAGAAGTTCGACGGCGGCAAACTGCGGACCACCGTGAACGGCAAGAAGGTGTTCACCCCGATGGTGATCGTCTTCATCACCATCGGCCTCACGGACCTGCTGTTCGCCGTGGACTCAATTCCCGCGATCTTCGGCCTCACGCAAAGCCCCTTCATTGTCTTCACCGCCAACCTGTTCGCCCTGATGGGGTTGCGCCAGCTGTACTTCCTCCTCGGCGGCCTGATGAACCGGCTGATCTACCTCAAGCACGCCCTCTCCTTCATCCTGGCGTTCATCGGCGTCAAGCTCGTCCTGCACGCGATGCACGTCAACGAACTGCCCTTCATCAACGGCGGACACCACATCGAGTGGGCACCCGAGATTCCCACATTCGTGTCCTTGGCAGTCATCGTGGGCACCATCATCGTTGCTGTCGTGGCCAGCCTGCTGAGCTCTAAGGCCAAGGCCTCAGCGATCGATCCGCGGCTCGAGGAAGACGCCCGGAAGAGCCACAGCGACGTCGACTAGGTCTGCCGCTTCTCTGCAACTGGTAATCCCGGCCTGGCCGGGATTACCCGTTTAAGCCCCCTGCTGCTGTGCCGGCACAGGACTATGCTCGGATCATGGCCAGCACAGCAACGGAGCAGCGCGTTCGCCAGGTGCAGCGGCGCACCGTTGTGCTCCTGGGCACCGCCCAGGTCTTCGGCGGCATCGGCACCGGGGCCACCGTGTCGATCGGCTCCATCCTGGCCGTGGAATTGTCCGGTTCCAGCGCGTGGGCGGGGGCCGTCGCCACGGTCATGACGCTGGGGGCCGCGGTCGCCGCGCTTCTGCTGGCGTCGTTGGCCGACCACCGAGGACGCAGGGCGGGCCAGGCGGCGGGTCTTTCCGCAGCCTTGGCAGGTGCGCTGCTCATGGTCGCGGCCGTTGTGTCCGGGCTCTTCATCCTCCTGGTCCTGGGTGCCGTAGGCATCGGCGTCGGCACTGCGGCCACCCTGCAGGCGCGGTTCGCCGCAGTGGACCTTGCAGCCTCCGAACACCGGGGGAGGGCGTTGTCGGCGGTGGTCTGGGCAGTGACCATTGGCGCCGTGACGGGGCCCAACCTCATCCAGCCCGGCACGGCGGTGGGCGCGGCACTGGGCCTGCCGCCAGTGGCCGGGCCTTTCGTCATCGCGGCGGCGGGACTGCTGATTGCCACCGTACTCATGTTCGCCGGGCTTCGCCCCGACCCGCTGCTGCTGGCACGCCAGCTCGCGGCTGCGGGAACCAACACCGCCCAAGACCGCCCGGCACGCCCTGCCGGTGTGGCAGCCGCTCCTGCCGGCGGCTCACTGATCCGCGGGCTCCAAGCCATCGCTGTCTCCCGGACGGCGGTCCTGGCGGTGACAGCCGTCGTCGCCGCCCACGCGGTGATGGTGGGCGTCATGTCCATGACACCGCTGCATCTGCAGCACCTGGTGGAAGGGCCTGCGTTCCACCCAGGGCACGCCGCGGAGGGGGACGTGCTGGTGATCATCGGCTTCACCATCTCGCTGCACATCGCCGGCATGTTCGCCCTTTCGCCGGTCATGGGCTGGCTGACGGACAAGGCCGGCCGGATCGAGACCATCATGATCGGTTTCGCGGTGTTGGTCGCGGCGGTGATGGTCGCAGGCCTTGGACAGTCCTCCACCCCTGCTGTAGCGGCAGGCCTCGTCCTGTTGGGCCTTGGCTGGTCCGCTGCGACGATCTCCGGGTCCACGCTGCTGGCCGAAAGCGTAGGACGCGACGCCCGGGTGGCGGTGCAGGGCGTCTCGGACATGCTGATGGGTGCTGCCGGAGCGGCGGGCGGTGCGGTGTCGGGGCTCGTCCTGGGCGCCGCCGGCTACCTCGGCCTGAACCTCATCGGCGCGGCCATCGGAGCAGCCGTGCTGGCGGCAGCCATTCTCGCCCGCAGCCCAGGAAGCCGGTCAACGGCCGCCTGAACGCGCCATCCCCAGCAGGCGGGCAAAGATCCGCTCACCGTCGTCGGCGATTCCGTCGTGATGGAAATCGGCAGTCTCCCACACCTGCAGTCCGCGGACCGCTGCCGCCGTCCGACGGGAGAGGTCCCGGTCGACATAGATGTCGTCCGTGTACACGGCTGCGGCCACGGGAACGGTGTTGGCGGCCAGCGCCCGCGAGTCGTACAGCGGCTTCCAGTCCCGCTTGGCGGCCAGCAGTTCGGCCACGTCCCGGAGCGGCTGCAAGGCGGGATCCTGCTCGAAGTACCACGGGTACACCATCTCGCCGGTCAGGAGCAGCGGTTCGGCGTCGGGCCTGAACCAGGGGTTTTCACCCAGCATCCGCCACGCGGACCAGTTGGTCGCCGGTCCCTGGCCATAGATGGATTCGTGCATGAGGGCATACAGCGGGTTGGAGCGGCGGGAGACGACAGCCTGGAGTTGTTCCAGGAAGGCGTCGGACAGGCGGGGCCCGCCGGGAGCGGCGATGAAGGCATCTTCCAGGAGGTAGTGGAGGCTGTCCACCCGCGTGTTGCCGCCCAGGAATGCCCCGGCCATTTGGAACCGCTCCACTGTGAGGGGCGCGCCGTCGGGCATGATCTCGGTGGTGGACCGCAGGTGCCGGGCGATCCGTTCCACCGTTTCCCGGTCCTCGGGGTACCAGCCGAAGTATTCCTCGTTCCGGGCAGCGACGCGCTGGAACGTTGCACGGTAGACGTCGTCGGCGCTGCCGCTGAGCGGCGCCAGGCCGCCGGTGATGAGTGCTTCGCGGAGTCCTTCCGGCGCGAAGGAGAGGTAGGTCAGGGCGCAGAAGCCGCCGTAGCTTTGGCCGTAGATGGTCCAGGGCGCTGATTCGAGGGCGGAACGGATCAGTTCAGCGTCCGCCACGATCGAATCGGCCCGGAAGTGCTCCAGGTAGGCGGCTTGGGCGGCCGCATCCCCTCGTGCCGGCAGCGTATGCCTGTCGATGGGGGTTGACAGGCCCGTGCCCCGCTGGTCCAGCATCAGGATGCGGAAGTCTGCCGCGGCAGCCTTGCCCCAGCCGCCCAGGGAAGCCCACCTGTTGCCGCGGCCGCCCGGGCCGCCTTGAAGGAAGAGGAGCCAGGGCAGCGCGGCCGCTGCTTCCTCGCTGTGCGCAGCAGAGACGTACTCGCGGGCGAAAACGGTGATGGTTTCAGCCGCCGGGGCGGAAGGGTCATCTGGAGCGAAGTGGTCCAGGGGGACGGTGAACCAGTGTTCCACCGTCCGCATACCCCGGAAGGCGTGGCTGGCGCCAACGCGATGCCTGGCGGCGAGGGCCGCGCTGTGCCGCTCAGCCACGCGCGGCTGCGGGGACGGAGCTGCGGGACTGCGCCCGGCCGAACCGGTCCAGTGCGTGGCCGGTGAGCCGGAAGGTTGACCATCCGTCCATGGGGACGGCGCCGACGCGGCGGTAGAAGTTGATGGACGGCTCGTTCCAGTCCAGCACGCTCCATTCCACCCGCGCGTAGCCGTTCTCGACGGCAATGCCGGCCAAGTGCTGCAGCAGTGCCTTGCCGTGTCCTTCGCCCCGCGCTCCGGGGCTGACGTAGAGGTCCTCCAGGTAGATCCCGTGCACGCCCTCCCAGGTGGAGTAGTTCAGGAACCACAGGGCGAAGCCCTGCACTTCACCGGCCGTGTTCTCAGCCATGGCCGCGAACACGCTCGGGTTGCCGCAGAACAAGGCCCGCTCCAGCATTTCGGAAGTGTTCCGGACGGCGTCCGGTTCCTTCTCGTAATCGGCCAGTTCGTGGATCATCCGGAGAATGGCGGGAACGTCGTGCGGGGTGGCGGGGCGGATAACACTCATTGTTCGAGCTTACCGCCGGTCCCGCGTCAGAGCCGGTTTACGGCCGTCACCCTGACCACGGCGGTCCCGGTGTCGTCCGACCCGGCCAGGTCCACCTCCGCCGAGATCCCCCAATCGTGGTTGCCTGCCGGGTCGTCGAAGATCTGGCGGACTTTCCACGTACCGCGCTCCTCGGTGATGATCAGCAGGCCCGGCCCGCGGGCGTCCGGGCCCGTGCCGATGTCGTCGTGTTCGTCGAAGTAATCGTCCAGCGCGTCTTCCCAGCGCTCGGCACCCCACCCGGATCCGGCGTCGAGTTCACCCAGCGCGGCTGCGTCCTCGTCGGCGAACAGTTCCACGCGGCGGAACATCTCGTTGCGCACCATTACCCGGAACGCGCGGATGTTGGAGGTCAACGACGGCGGGGGAGGCGGTGGCGCGTCGTGCGGGGTGGGCGCCGCACCGGAGGCCAGTTCCTCCCACTCGTCCAGGAGGCTGGAATCCACCTGCCGCACCAACTCGCCGAGCCAGGCGGTCAGGTCCTCAAGGTCTTCCCGCAGCATGTCCTGGGGCACGGTCTGGCGGAGTGCTTTGAAGGCATCGGCCAGGTAGCGCAGCACGATCCCTTCGGAACGGGCCAGGCCGTAGAACTGCACGAATTCACCGAAATTCATGGCGCGCTCGTACATATCGCGGACCACCGACTTCGGCGCGAGCTCAAAGTCGCCCACCCACGGCGCGGCCTTCCGGTACACCTCGAAGGCCTCGCCCAAAATCTCCGCGAGCGGTTGCGGGTAGGTGACCTCGTCCAGCATGGCCATCCGCTGGTCGTAGTCGATGCCGTCCGCCTTCATGGCGGCCACCGCTTCGCCGCGGGCCTTCTTTTGCTGCGCGGAGAGGATCTGCCGCGGTTTCTCCAAGGTCGCCTCGATCACGGACACAGCGTCCAGGGCGTACGACGGCGACTCCGGGTCGAGGAGGTCCAGCGCGGCGAGGGCGAACGGGGAGAGTGGCTGGTTCAGGGCGAAGTTCGGCTGCAGGTGGACGGTAAGCCTCACGGTGCGGCCGTCTGGTCCCTGTTCTTCCGGCGGAATGCGTTCCACCACCTCGGCGGCCAGGAGCTCCCGGTAGATCCCCAGCGCCTTCTTCATCAGCCGCAGCTGGGACGACCGTGGCTCGTGGTTTTCGGTCAGCAGCCGCCTGGCCGCGGCAAACGGGTCCCCGGGCCGCTCCATCAGGTTCATCAGCATGGCGTGCGTGACGGTGAAACTCGACGTCAGCGGGTCCGGCACGGATTCCACCAGTCGTTTGAACGTCGGCTCTCCCCACGAGACGAAACCTTCAGGCGGCTTCTTCTTCACCACCTGGCGCAGCTTCTTCTGGTCATCGCCGAACTTGGCGGTGGCCTTGGCCATCGCCTTCACGTTCTCGATGACGTGCTCGGGTGCCTGCACCACCACGGTCCCGGCGGTGTCGTAGCCTGCCCGTCCGGCGCGGCCGGCAATCTGGTGGAACTCGCGTGAGTTAAGCAGCCGGGTACGGACGCCGTCGTACTTGCTGAGGGCGGTGAGGAGCACTGTCCGGATGGGGACGTTGATGCCGACGCCCAGCGTATCCGTACCGCAGATAACCTTCAGCAGCCCGGCTTGAGCCAGTTGCTCCACCAGCCGGCGGTACTTGGGCAGCATGCCGGCGTGGTGCACGCCGATTCCATGGCGCACCAGCCTGTTCAGTGTCTTCCCGAACCCGGCGGCGAACCGGAAATTGGCAACCAGCTCGGCGATCTTGTCCTTTTCCTCCCGGGTGCACACGTTGATGCTCATCAGGTTCTGGGCGCGGTCGATCGCTTCGAGCTGGCTGAAGTGAACCACATAGACCGGCACCTGTTTGGTGGACAGCAACTCTTCCAGGGTCTCGTGGACCGGGCTCTGGTGGTAGTAATAGTGCAGCGGGATGGGCCGCTCCGCCGAGCTCACGGTGGTGGTGGGCCGGCCCGTCAAGGACGTCAGGCCTTCCTCGAAGCGGGTCACGTCCCCCAGCGTGGCGGACATCAGCAGGAACTGTGCTTGCGGCAGCTCCAGCAGCGGCACCTGCCAGGCCCAGCCGCGCTGCGGGTCCGAGTAGAAGTGGAACTCGTCCATGATCACGGCGCCCAGTTCTGCCGCGGAGCCCTCGCGCAGGGCGATGTTGGCGAGGATCTCGGCCGTGCAGCAAATGATGGGGGCGTCCTGGTTTACGCCGGAATCGCCGGTAATCATCCCCACGTTTTCCGCGCCGAAGATGTCGCAGAGGGCAAAGAACTTTTCCGATACGAGGGCCTTGATGGGCGCCGTGTAATAGCTGCGCCTGCCCTGGGCCATTGCCTGGAAGTGCGCTGCGATGGCCACCAGGGACTTACCGGATCCGGTGGGCGTGGCCAGGATGACGTTCGCCCCGGTGGCCAGCTCCATGATCGCCTCATCCTGCGCCGGGTAGAGCGAGAGCCCCCGGCTTTCCGTCCACTCCACGAACCGGGTGTAGAGGGCGTCGGGGTCGACGGCGGAGGCCTGGTTGGGGACGGACAGATCGGTCAGCTGGTCAAGGAGTTTCATTGACTTCCACCTTAGTGCCACGTCGTGTCCGTGCTCCCGCCCGGGGCCGGGTTAGGCTCGGCCTGGCCGTGTGCGCAGCAGAACCTGGAGAACCTCATGCAATGGGACCCCGTCAAGTACGTCCAATTCGGCGATTACCGGAACCGGCCCTTCTTCGACCTCACCGCCCGGATCCTTGCCGGACACCCTGCCAAGGTGGTTGACCTGGGCTGCGGCCCGGGCAACCTGACGGCGACGCTCAGCGACCGCTGGCCCGGGGCCGAAGTGGTGGGCGTGGATTCCTCCGCGGAGATGCTGGCCAAGGCCGCGCGCCTCGCGCAGAAGCACCCGTCGTTGCGGTTCCAACAGGGCGACATCGCTGACTGGATGCCCTCGCCGGACACGGACGTCGTGGTCAGCAACGCCGCCCTGCAGTGGGTCCCCGGCCACCAGGACATGCTGCGGGGCTGGCTCGCGGCGCTCCGCCCTGGTGCATGGTTCGCCCTGCAGGTTCCCGGAAATTTCGACGCCCCCTCGCACGCGCTGATGCGGGAACTGGCGTCCTCAGCCCCGTGGGCGGACAAGCTTGGCGGGGTGTTGCGGGGCGGGGAGTCCGTGGGGGAGCCGGGCGACTACCTTGGGAGCATGCTAGACGCCGGGTACGCCGCGGACGCGTGGGAAACCAGCTACCAGCAGGTCCTTCCGGGGCCGGACCCGGTCCTTGAGTGGGTTCGGGGCACCGGGCTGCGTCCCGTCCTGGCCGCGTTGGCGGCGGACGACGCCAAGCGCTTCGAAGCCGAATACGCCGCAGCACTGCGTGACGCCTATCCGCGGGGACCCCACGGCACCGTCTTTCCGTTCCGCAGGATCTTTGCCGTCGGGCGCAGGGACGGCTGAAACGGGCGCCGGCTATTGTTTGCTGCATTTGGTCACACGGCGTGACAGCGGCGGAAAGTGATCTGGCTTACAATGTGGTCTGTGGTTTAGGGTCGAGTCGCCGGCCCGTTTCGACCGAGTGCATCTACGGGGGGTATTTTGCTGGTCGGTCTCATCAGGCGGCAACTCGCGGGACAGCAAGCCCAAGTATGGGCGATCGTGCTGCTCCAGTTGGTCCAGGCAGCGGCCAACCTGCTCCTGCCAACCGTGAACGCGGCGATCATTGACGACGGCATTGTGGCCGGGGATACGGCTGTCATATCCAGGCTGGGCGCGGTGATGGCCGTCATTGCCGTGGTGCAGGCGGCCTCCGCCATCGGGGCGGGCTACTTGGGAGCCGTGGTGGCCATGCGGATCGGGCGCCGGCTGCGGGCGGAGGTCTTTGCCCGGATCCAGTCATTGTCTTCGCAGGACGTGGCACTGTTTGGAACCCAAAGCCTGACCACGCGTGCCACCAACGACACCCAGCAAATCCAGGCGTTCGCCGTCCTGGTCTTCACCATGCTCTTTGCCGGACCCGCCATGGGTGTCGGGGGAATCGTCCTGGCCGTGCAGCAGGACGTGGCACTGTCCGTGGTGGTGATCGTGATCGTGCCGCTGCTCCTCCTGATCATGTACCTGATCGTGCGCCGCCTGATTCCGCTCTACCGGGAGGGCCAGGACCTGCTGGACCGCTCGGGCGGAATCCTGCGCGAACAAATCATCGGCGTGGACGTCATCCGCGCCTTCGTACGCCAGGATTACGAAGCACAGCGGTTTGCCCGGGCCAACGCCGGCCTCACTGCGAACAACCTGCAGTCTGCGCTGCTGGTGGCGGGGATGCTGCCGATGATCATGCTGGTGGTCAACATCAGCTCGGTCGCCGTGGTCTGGTTCGGCGGCCACCGCATCCAGGACGGCCTGATGAACCTCGGCGCCCTCACCGCCTTCATCGCCTACATCATGCAGATCCTGCTGGCCATCATGATGGCCATGTACGTCCTCATGACAGCGCCGCGTGCGGCCGCCTGCGCCGAACGCATCCAGGCTGTCCTGGACACCCAGCCGTCGGTCCGCGACGCTGCGGCCCGTATGACCGGCGCCGGTCATGGACCAGCCAGGCCAGGCGGGCCTGGTACGGACGCGGCCAAACCGGCACTCGGGCCGGGCCTCCTCCAGTTCCATGGGGTTGGCTTCTGCTACCCGGGAGCTGAAGCGCCGGTGCTCGCGGACATCAGCTTCACCGCAGCTCCGGGTACCACCCTGGCGATCGTCGGCTCCACGGGAAGCGGAAAATCGACGCTGCTGAACTTGATTCCGCGGTTCCTCGACCCCACGGAAGGCCACATCACCGTCGGTGGCCGCGACGTCCGGGACATGCCTCTGGGGCTTTTGCGCGGAGGCATGGGAATCGTGCCGCAGCACTCCCACCTCTTCACCGGGACCATTGCGGAAAACCTGCGGATGGGCGCGCCGGAGGCTACCGACGAGGAACTGTGGGCCGCCCTGGAAACGGCGCAGACCATGCGGTTCATGCGCGACCTCCCGTTGGGTCTTGCCACGCCGGTGGGTCAGGGCGGCGCAAGCCTGTCCGGCGGGCAGCGTCAAAGGTTGTGCATTGCCCGGGCCCTGTTGCGCCAGGCGCCCCTCTACCTTTTCGACGACAGCTTCTCCGCCCTCGACTACCGCACCGACACCCGGCTGAGGCTGGCACTGGACCAGGTTTTGGCGGCCGCAACAGTGGTCGTGGTTGCTGAACGCCTCTCCGCCGTTGAGGACGCGGACCTCATCCTGGTGCTCGACGACGGCCGGCTCGCCGCCCAGGGAACGCATGCGGAGCTGCTGCAGGACTCCGCCACCTACCGGGAAATCGCCGAGTCCCAGCTCGCGCTGGACGGCCCCCTGTGACGGCGGCCGGGGAAGCCGTGGCCGTTGCCCACACCTTCCGCCCCACCGCGGCGAGGCTCCTTGGCCTTTTGCGCCCTTTCCGGCTGCATGCCCTGGGCGCCGTCGGAGCCACGTGCGCCTTCGCCGGCCTCAACGTTGCCGCTCCCAAGTATCTTGGTGACGCCACGGACCTTGTGGTGGACGGCGTCGCCCAAGGCAGCCTGGACCAGCGCCTCGGGACCCTGCTCGCGGTTGTAGCCGGTATGTACGTCCTCGCCTCACTGTTCAACTGGATCCAGGGGGCGCTGACGGCCCGCGCTGTCCAGGGCCTCATGTTCAGGCTGCGCGCCTCGGTGGAGGACAAGCTGCACCACCTGCCGTCCACCTACTTCCGGGAGCGGTCCCGGGGCGACGTCCTTAGCCGCGCCACGAACGACATCGACAACATTGCCCAGGCCCTGAACCAGGTCTTGACGCAGCTGATCGTCTCCGTCCTTATGCTGTGCGGCTCGCTGGCCATGATGTTGTGGATCTCGCCGCTGCTCGCCGCCATTGCCGTTGCCACCGTCCCGGTCTCGACGTGGATCACCGTGCTGGTGGCGCGCCGCTCGCAGGAGCATTTCGCCAGCCAATGGAAGGAGACCGGCGAGCTCAACGCGCACGTGGAGGAATTCATCAGCGGCCACGAGGTGGTCAAGGCTTTTGGCTGGCAGGAGCAGGCTGCGGAAGTCTTCGGCCGGAGCAACGCCCAGTTGGCCCGCGCCGCCCGCAAAGCCCAATTCTCCGCCGGCGTGGTCCAGCCGCTGATGGTCCTCATGTCCAACCTCAACTACATTGCGGTGGCGGTGGTGGGAGCCCTGCAGATCCTTTCCGGGTCCATGACGATTGGCGGGGTCCAGGCGTTCATCCAGTTCAGCCGGCTGTTCACCCAACCCGTGGGGCAGATCGGCGGCCTGCTCAGCGTCATCCAGTCATGCGCGGCGTCGGCGGCCAGGGTCTTCGCGCTCCTGGATGCCGTCGAGGACCCCCGGGAACAGGCCGGCACGGCGCCGGCCGGGCCGGTTGCGGGCCGCATCGTCTTCGACGGCGTCACGTACCGCTACCCTGGTTCTGTCCCCGCGGTCCGCGACCTCACCTTCACGGTTGAACCGGGGCAGGCCGTGGCCATCGTGGGACACACCGGTGCCGGCAAGAGCACCGTGGTGAACCTGCTGATGCGTTTCCTAGAGCCTTCCTCGGGCCGGATCTCCATTGGCGGGCAGGACATCTCCTCCGTTCCCCGCGACCAGCTGCGCTCCCGGTTCGGCGTGGTTCCCCAGGATGCCTGGCTATTCGCCGGGACCATCCGGGACAATATCGCGTACGGCCTTCCAGAGGCTGCGGACCACGCCGTCGTAGCCGCCGCGGAGGCCACCCATGCCCACCGTTTCATCCGGTCCCTTCCCCACGGCTATGGCACCGTACTGGAAAACGGCGGCGAGCCCCTCAGCCAAGGACAGCGGCAACTCATCACCATTGCCAGGGCGCAGCTTGCCGGACGCTCGGTGCTGGTCCTGGACGAGGCCACCAGCTCGGTGGATTCCAGGACCGAGCTCCTGATCCGCCAAGCGATGCAACGGCTCAGGAACGGCCGGACCAGTTTCATCATCGCCCACCGTTTGTCCACGGTTCGGAACGCTGATCTAATTCTGGTCATGGACCATGGACGCATCGTTGAGCAGGGAACGCACGAGAACCTCCTGGCCGCCAACAGCTACTACGCCGCGCTCTACAATGCACAGTTCGCCGCCCGTGATGGCCGCGCCGGTGTCCTGGAGGGTGGCCTGTGAGCGCCCCGTCGGACTTTCCCGGCGCCTGGCGGCCGAATCCCGCCAGCACCGTGGCGCTGTTCGAGCAACTGCGGCTGCAGGTCATCCACCTCGCGGACAACGGTGCGCTGGCCCCGGGCACCAGGCTCCCGGCCGTGCGTGCCCTGGCGGAGAAGCTCGACGTCGCCCCGCACACCGTCGCCAGGGCGTACAAGGAGCTCGAAGCCGCCGGGATCGTAGCCACCCGCGGGCGGAACGGCACGGTGGTTTCGGCGCGGGATGAGAGGCTCGGAGGCCTGGCTGCCGCCGCGGCAGTGTACGCGGACGTGGCCAAGGCGCAGGGGGCGAGCTTCGCGGAAGCAGTCAAACTGCTCGCGGCCGCCTACGATGTTCCCTGAGGGCGGAACCGCGCATGTTCGAAGAAGTTTTCGATTAGCATTATGGGGTGCCTAAAGCCGTAGCTGAAGAAACCTCTGCCCCCGCCACCTCCTTCACCGCCGCCCCTGCTGCCGTCCCGCAGCGGCCGGACCTCTCCAGGCTCGTCGTGAAGGGCGCGCGGGAGCACAACCTGCGCAACGTGGACCTGGACCTTCCCCGGGACGCCATGATTGTCTTCACCGGCCTCTCCGGATCCGGAAAATCGTCCCTGGCGTTCGACACCATCTTCGCCGAAGGCCAGCGCCGCTATGTCGAGTCGCTGTCCGCCTACGCGCGCCAGTTCCTGGGCCAGGTGGACAAACCCGACGTCGACTTCATCGAAGGGCTGTCTCCGGCGGTCTCCATCGACCAGAAGTCCACCAGCAAGAACCCGCGGTCCACCGTGGGCACCATCACTGAAATCTACGACTACATGCGCCTGTTGTGGGCACGCGTCGGCAGGCCGCACTGCCCCGTGTGCGGTGAGCCCGTGTCCAAGCAGACGCCGCAGCAGATTGTGGACCAGCTCCTGGAACTCGCAGACGGCACCCGCTTCCAGGTCCTGGCGCCGGTGGTGCGCGGCCGCAAGGGTGAGTTCGTTGACCTGTTCAAGGAGCTCAGCGCCAAGGGCTACTCCCGTGCGCGGGTGGACGGCGACCTGGTCCAGTTGAGCGATCCGCCCAAGCTCGGCAAGCAGTTCAAGCACACCATCGAGGTGGTGGTGGACCGCCTGGTGGTCAAGGAAGGCATCAGCCAGCGGCTCACCGACTCCATTGAGACGGCCCTGGGCCTGGCGGAAGGCCGCGTCCTGGCCGAGTTCGTGGATCTGGACGCCGACGATCCCGGACGGATCCGGGCTTTCTCCGAAAACCTCGCGTGTCCCAACGAACACCCACTGGCCATCGACGAGATCGAGCCCCGCTCGTTCTCTTTCAACAACCCCTTTGGTGCCTGCGCGGCCTGCAGCGGAATCGGTACCCGGCTGGAGGTGGACGAGGAACTGATCGTTCCCAACCCGGAGCTCTCGCTGTCCGAAGGCGCCATCGCGCCATGGTCCCTGGGAACCGCCACCACCGAATACTGGAACCGGCTCCTGGAAGGCCTCGCCAAGGAAGTGGGTTTCTCCATGGCAACGCCGTGGGAGAAGCTCGGCAAAGACGTCCGCCAGACCATCCTGCACGGCAAGGACCACAAGGTGGTGGTGCAGTACCGGAACCGGTTCGGCCGTGAACGCAAATACAGCACCGGCTTCGAGGGTGCCATCCAGTACGTCCACCGCAAGCATGGCGAGACCGATTCCGACTGGGCCCGCGACCGCTACGAAGAATACATGCGCCAGGTCCCGTGCCCTTCCTGCAACGGTGCCCGGCTCAACCCGGCCTCGCTCTCGGTCCTCATCAACGGCAAGTCCATCGCCGAAGTAGCGGCACTGCCCATGCGGGACTGTGCGGAGTTCCTGAACACCCTGGTCCTCACCGGACGTGAAGCGCAGATCGCGCACCAGGTCCTCAAGGAGATCCAGGCGCGGCTTACCTTCCTGCTGGACGTGGGCCTCGAATACCTTAACCTCGAGCGCCCCTCAGCCACCCTCTCCGGCGGCGAAGCACAGCGCATCAGGCTCGCCACCCAGATCGGGTCCGGCCTGGTGGGCGTGCTGTACGTCCTGGACGAGCCCTCCATCGGCCTGCACCAGCGCGACAACCGCCGGCTCATCGAAACCCTCACCCGGCTCCGCGACATGGGCAACACCCTCATCGTCGTCGAGCATGACGAGGACACCATCCACGTGGCTGACTGGATCGTGGACATCGGACCGGGCGCCGGCGAACACGGCGGCCAGGTGGTCCATTCCGGAACCTACAAAGAGCTGCTGGAAAACAAGGAGTCGCTGACCGGCGACTACCTGTCCGGGCGCAAGGCCATTGCCGTGCCCAAGAAGCGCCGGAAGTACGACAAAAAGCGCGAGATCAAGGTGGTGGGCGCCCGGGAGAACAATCTCGTGAACGTCGACGCCGCCTTCCCGCTGGGCCTCTTTACGGCCGTGACCGGCGTCAGCGGTTCCGGCAAGTCCACGCTCGTCAACGAAATCCTCTACAAGGTGCTCGCCAACAAGCTCAACGGCGCCAAGCAGGTGGCTGGCCGGCACAAGACCGTCCAGGGCCTCGAGCACCTGGACAAGGTGGTCCACGTGGACCAGAGCCCCATCGGCCGCACCCCCCGATCCAACCCGGCCACGTACACGGGAGTGTTCGACAACATCCGCAAGCTCTTCGCGGAGACCACCGAAGCCAAGGTTCGCGGCTACCTGCCGGGCCGGTTCTCCTTCAACGTCAAGGGCGGCCGCTGCGAAGCATGCTCCGGTGACGGCACGCTGAAAATCGAAATGAACTTCCTGCCTGACGTGTACGTCCCCTGCGAGGTCTGCCACGGTGCCCGTTACAACCGGGAAACGCTGGAAGTCCACTACAAGGGCAAGACCATCGCTGACGTCCTCAACATGCCCATCGAGGAGGGCGCCGAGTTCTTCGCGGCATTCTCGCCCATCGCCCGCCACCTGAACACCCTGGTGGATGTCGGACTGGGCTATGTGCGGCTGGGCCAGCCCGCCACCACGTTGTCCGGCGGTGAAGCGCAGCGCGTCAAACTCGCGGCCGAGCTGCAGAAGCGGTCCAACGGGCGCAGCATCTACGTCCTGGACGAGCCCACCACGGGGCTGCACTTTGAGGACATCCGCAAGCTCCTCATGGTCCTGCAGGGGCTCGTGGACAAGGGCAACACGGTGATCACCATCGAGCACAACCTGGACGTCATCAAGAGTGCGGACTGGCTTGTGGACCTCGGGCCAGACGGCGGTTCGGGTGGCGGCCAGATCGTCGCGGCGGGAACGCCCGAGCAGGTAGCCAAGTCAAGCACCAGCCACACGGGGAAGTTCCTGGCGGAAATACTGGGCTGACCAGCGGCGGAATCACTCCGGAAATATTCCTGCACGGGTATGCGAGTTTCAGGCACTCGTACTGTCGTGAGAAACTAACCCGGTGACTTCAACAACAGTGCCCGTGATCTTTGACCTGGACGGCACTCTTGTCGACCCGGCCGGTGGAATAACAGAAGGCATTGCATCGGCCCTCCGCGGGCTGGGGCTCCCGGTTCCCGCCCAGGACCTGCTGAATGCGATGATCGGCCCGAAGCTGAGCGACTCACTGCTCAATGTGGCCAAGGTGCCGGCGGACCGCCTCGAAGAGGTGGTCCGCCGGTACCGGGAACACTACGTGTCCACCGGAATCGCCCAGAGCCGCCTGTACCCGGGAATCCAGGAAATCCTCGAATCCTTCGCAGCGGCCGGACGGCCCGTGGCCGTGGCCACCCAGAAGCCGCAGCGCCTGGCCCACACCGTACTGGCCCACCACGGCATCGACGGCTTCTTCCACGGCATCCACGGGTCCGCCGACGACGAAGCCGCCGTGGACGGCGTTCCGCTCGGTAAGACCCAGATCATTGCCGCCGCCCTCCGGGACCTGGATACCGAACACGCCATCATGGTAGGGGACCGGGCCCAGGATGTTTCGGGGGCGATCGCCAATGGCCTGGACTGCATTGGCGTGGCCTGGGGATTTGCGCCTGACGGCGAACTTGAAGAGGCCGGGTCCGTCGCCGTCGTCAGCACGGGCCAGGAACTGGTCACGGTCATCGACCGGCTGCAAGCCATCCATGCCGCGGCCATGAGCGGGGTGAGCAACGATGGAAATGTTTGATGCCGTCCGCTGGACCACGCGGAACCTGATCTCCGGCACCTGCCGGCCCACCGTCGTCGGCCTGGAAAATGTACCCTCCGACGGCCCCTTCATCGTGGCCCCCAACCACCTGTCATTCTTTGACAGCGTGATCGTGCAGGCGCTGATGCCACGGCCCGTCGCGTTCT
Organism: Pseudarthrobacter sp. efr-133-R2A-89; assembly: GCF_030209315.1. Lineage (NCBI taxonomy): Bacteria > Bacillati > Actinomycetota > Actinomycetes > Micrococcales > Micrococcaceae > Pseudarthrobacter > Pseudarthrobacter sp. efr-133-R2A-89. Next base: position 167,025 of record NZ_JARVSE010000001.1, read on the forward strand.
TCGCCAAGGCCGAGTACTTCACCACCGGAGGCGTCAAGGGCAAGGTCATGAAGGCCTTCTTCGAATCCGTGGGCTCCATCCCGGTGGAGCGGGGCGAACAGGCGGCCAGCGTCCAGGCGCTCAAGACACTCCTGGACATCCTTGAGTCCGGCCGCGGCATCGGCATCTACCCCGAAGGCACCCGCTCCCGCGACGGCATCCTGTACCGCGGACGCACCGGCGTCGGCTGGCTCGCGCTGACCACCGGGGCTCCGGTCATTCCGGTGGGCCTCATCGGTACCGAGAAACTGCAGCGGGCAGGCGAGAAGGGTGTCAGGCCACAGCATTTCACGATGAAAGTGGGGGAGCCGCTGTACTTCGATAAGACCGGCCCGGACCATTCCCTGCCAGCGCGCCGTGAAGTCACGGACCGGATCATGGACGCGATTGCTGCCCTGAGCGGCCAGGAGCGTTCCACCAGCTACAACCAGAGCAAGTCCGCCGAGTAGCCGGGCTGGCACAGATGCCCGGCGCGCCTTAGTAGACTTGATAGGTGGCAAATCCAGCAAGTTACCGGCCCAAAACCGGTGAAATCCCCACCAACCCGGGCGTCTACCGGTTCCGTGACCCGCACGGCCGGGTCATTTACGTGGGAAAGGCGAAGAGCCTCCGGTCCCGCCTGAACTCATACTTTGCCAACCCGGCGGGCCTGTTGCCGAAGACCTACGCCATGGTCCACGCCGCCAGCAGCGTCGAGTGGACCGTGGTGGGCAGCGAACTGGAATCGCTGCAGCTCGAGTACACCTGGATCAAGGAATTCAAGCCCCGGTTCAACGTCGTGTTCCGGGACGACAAGACCTACCCCTACCTCGCCGTCACCATGGGCGAAAAATACCCCAGGGTGCAGGTCATGCGCGGGGACAAGCGGAAGGGAACCCGCTACTTCGGCCCCTATACCGCGGGCGCCATCCGCGAAACCATGGACACCCTGCTGCGCGTCTTCCCTGTGCGCAGCTGCAGTGCCGGCGTGTTCAAACGGGCCGAAGCCAGCGGCCGGCCGTGCCTGCTGGGCTACATCGACAAATGCTCCGCACCCTGCGTGGGCCGGATTTCGCCGGACGACCACAGGGCGCTGGCCGACGACTTCTGCGCTTTCATGGGCGGCGAAGCAAAACGGTTCATCAACAAGCTGGAAAAGCAGATGGCCGACGCCGTGGCGAAACTGGACTACGAGCACGCCGCGCGGCTGCGTGACGACATCGCAGCCCTGCGGAAAGTCTTCGAACGCAACGCCGTGGTGCTGTCCGAAGACACCGACGCCGACGTCTTCGCCCTGCACGAGGACGAGCTCGAAGCCGCCGTCCAGGTGTTCCACGTCCGGGGCGGCCGGATCCGCGGGCAGCGCGGCTGGGTGGTGGAAAAGGTGGAGGACTTCACCACCCCGGACCTCGTGGAGCACCTGCTCCAGCAGGTCTACGGCGAAGACGGCGAGACCCACGGCAGGCTGCCGCGCGAGGTCCTGGTCCCCGTCGCGCCCAGCAACGCGGAGGACCTCGCCACCTGGCTTGGCGGCATCCGCGGGGCCAAAGTGGACATCCGCGTCCCGCAGCGCGGGGACAAGGCGGCGCTGATGTCCACCGTGCGCGAAAATGCCGAGCACGCGCTCAAGCTCCACAAGACCCGGCGTGCCGGTGACATCACGGTCAGGTCCCAGGCGCTCCAGGAACTGCAGGAAGCCCTTGACCTGCCCGTGCCGCTGCTCCGGATCGAATGCTTCGACGTTTCCCACGTCCAGGGCACCAACGTGGTGGCCTCCATGGTGGTGGTGGAGGACGGCCTGCCCAAGAAGTCCGATTACCGCAAGTTCTCCATCACCGGCCCTGCCGCCTCCGACGACACCGCGGCCATGCATGACGTCCTGACCCGGCGTTTCCGCCATTACCTGCAGGACAAGTCCGCGCAGGTGGATGACTCCCTCCTTGCCGGGGATGGCAAAGACCTTGTCGCCGGGGACGCAGTGCTGGACACCACCACGCCGGCGCCCAAAGCCAAGTTCGCCTACCCGCCGAACCTGGTGGTGGTGGACGGCGGCCAGCCGCAGGTGAACGCGGCAGCGCGCGCCCTGGCCGAGCTGGGCATCGATGACGTTTACGTGGTGGGCCTGGCCAAGCGGCTGGAAGAAGTATGGCTGCCGGACAGCGATTTTCCGGTGATCCTGCCCCGAACTTCCCAGGGCCTGTACCTGCTGCAGAGGATCCGTGACGAGGCCCACCGCTTCGCCATCACCTTCCACCGGCAAAAGCGCGGCAAGGCCATGACCGTCTCTGCGCTCGATGCCGTCCCGGGCCTGGGCGCGTCCAAGCGGAAGGCCCTCCTGGCGCACTTCGGCTCGGTCAAGGGCGTAAAGGCCGCCACCGTGGAAGAGCTCTCCGAAGCCAAGGGGATCGGACCTGCCCTGGCCGGCGCCATCGTGAACCACTTCGCCGCCGGCACTGCCGAGGCCGTGTCCGTCCCGGCGATCAACATGGCCACCGGCGAAATCATTGAAACTTAGCTAGGGTAAGTGACGGGGCGGCGCCATCGCGGCCGCCCCTGGCACAACAACGAAACGGGGCGGACTTCATGGCAGACACGACGGCGGGATCCGAGGACGGGCAGGACGGGCTGGAGACAGTCAAGCCGCTCGAAGCGGAGCTGCTGGTGGTCACCGGAATGTCCGGCGCCGGGCGGAGCACCGCCGCCGACGCGTTGGAGGACCACGGCTGGTATGTCGTGGAGAACCTGCCGCCGCAGATGCTTGGCACCCTGGCAGAACTCGTCTCGCACGCTCCCCAGTCCATTCCCCGGCTCGCGGTGGTCATCGACGTCCGCAGCAAGGGCCTTTTCGCCGACATCCGTGCCGCGCTGGGCGCACTCGCCGCCAGCGGGGTCACCTTCCGGGTGCTGTTCCTCGACGCCAGCGACAACGTCCTGGTCCGGCGCTTCGAACAGGGCCGCCGGCCCCACCCGCTCCAAGGCGGCGGACGGATCCTGGACGGCATCGCCGCGGAACGCGAGCTGCTGCAGGAACTGCGCGACAGCTCCGACGTCGTGCTCGACACCTCCAATTACAACGTCCACGGACTCGCCACGGCCATTACGGAGCTGTTCAGCGAAACCGGTCCCGTGGCCCTGCGTCTGAACGTCATGAGCTTCGGCTTCAAGTACGGCCTGCCGGTGGACGCAAACTACGTGGCCGACGTGCGGTTCATCCCCAACCCGCACTGGGTGCCCCAGCTGCGCCCGCTGACCGGCCTGGACAAGGACGTCAGCGACTACGTGCTTGAGGCAGAGGGGGTCAAGAACTTCGTGGACCGCTATGTCCTTGCGCTGGAGCCCGTGTTGGAGGGGTACCGGCGGGAAAACAAGCACTACGCCACCATCGCCGTCGGCTGCACCGGCGGCAAGCACCGCTCCGTCGCAGTCGCCGTCGAGCTCTCCAAGAAACTCGCCCAGTACCCGCGTGTCACCGTGACCACCGCGCACCGGGACCTGGGCCGCGAATAATGGCTCTTTTCACCGGCGCCCTGCCCCTGGTGCCACCGGCCGGCGGAACGGCTCCCGGCCAGGACAAGGGCCCCAACGTTGTGGCACTGGGCGGCGGCCACGGCCTGGCGGCCTCCCTGTCGGCCCTGCGCCTGCTCACTTCCGAGCTCACCGCGATCGTCACGGTGGCGGACGACGGCGGCTCTTCCGGGCGCCTGCGCGAGGAGTACGGTGTGCTCCCGCCCGGAGACCTCCGCATGGCCCTGTCCGCCCTCTGCGACGACACCGACTGGGGCCGCACCTGGCGCGACGTCATGCAACACCGGTTCCGCGCCGGAAAAGGCCCGGGCGGCTCCCTCGATGAACATGCCATGGGCAACCTGCTGATTGTCACCCTGTGGGAACTCCTGGGTGACGCCGTCGCCGGACTGAAGTGGGCCGGTGCGCTGCTGGGTGCCCGTGGCCAGGTGCTGCCCATGTCCACCGTCCCGCTCACGATCGAAGGCGACGTCCGGGTGACCACCTCCGGCGGCGGAACCCGGCTGGAGACCGTCCACGGGCAGGCGCGCTGCGCCGTCGCCGGGTCGCTCGAGGAAGTCCGGCTCCTGCCGAAATCGGCGCCCGCCTGCACGGAGGCCCTGACGGCGATCGAGCTGGCGGACTGGGTGGTCCTGGGCCCCGGGTCCTGGTACACCTCCGTCCTGCCGCACCTGCTGCTGCCCGAGATGCGCCAGGCCCTGTGCAGCACGCCGGCCAAGCGCTGCCTGACCATGAACCTTGCCACCGATACCAAGGAAACGTCAGGCATGAGCGCCGCCGACCATCTCCACGTCCTCCGGCGGTACGCCCCGGAGTTCAGCGTTGACGTAGTCCTCGCCGATCCCGCTTCAGTACCCGACCGGCAGGAGTTCGAGAAGGCCGCCGCCATGATTGGAGCAGAGGTGGTCTTGGGTAAAGTAGGGGCGTCGGGACGCCGCCCAGTCCACGAGCCACTGCGGCTGGCCACGGCGTACCAGGACATTTTTGGGAACAGTTAGGAAGGTGCCATGGCACTGACAGCATCAGTCAAAGAAGAACTGTCCCGTCTGGACATCAAGAAGTCATCAGTGCGCAAGGCGGAAGTTTCCGCCATGCTCCGGTTCGCCGGGGGACTGCACATCATTTCCGGCCGGATCGTCATCGAAGCGGAAGTGGACCTGGCGTCTACGGCCCGCCGGCTCCGCGCCGCCATCGCCGAGGTCTACGGACACCAGAGCGAAATCATCGTGGTCTCGGCCGGCGGACTGCGCCGCGCCAGCCGCTACGTGGTCCGCGTGGTCCGGGACGGCGAAGCACTGGCCCGGCAGACAGGCCTGCTGGACGGGCGGGGGCGCCCGGTGCGGGGGCTGCCGTCCGCCGTCGTCAACGGCTCAGCGGCCGATGCCGAAGCCGTATGGCGCGGGGCGTTCCTGGCCCACGGCTCGCTGACGGAGCCGGGACGGTCCTCCTCGTTGGAGGTCACCTGCCCGGGGCCCGAATCCGCCCTCGCCCTGGTCGGGGCGGCCCGGCGCCTGGACATCCAGGCCAAGGCGCGGGAGGTCAGGGGAGTGGACCGGGTGGTCATCCGCGACGGCGACACCATCGCGGCGCTGTTGACCCGGATGGGCGCCCACGACGCCCTGATGGTCTGGGAAGAACGCCGCATGCGCAAGGAAGTCCGTGCCACGGCCAACCGGCTCGCCAACTTCGACGACGCCAACCTGCGCCGTTCCGCGCAGGCCGCGGTGGCCGCCGGCGCCCGGGTGGACCGGGCCCTGGAGATCCTTGGCGACGACGTTCCGGACCACCTGAAATACGCCGGCGAACTCCGGGTGGCGCACAAACAGGCAAGCCTCGACGAACTGGGCCGGCTTGCCGACCCCGTGATGACCAAGGACGCGATTGCCGGCCGGATCCGGCGGCTTCTGGCCATGGCGGACAAACGGGCCCTTGACCTGGGCATTCCCGGAACCGACGCCAATGTGACGCCGGAAATGCTGGACGAGTAAGCGCCCCATAGAATCAAAAAGATTCCGGGCGCCAGACGCCCGGATGCACAATCCGAGAGTCACCAACCGGACCGCGTGTCCACGATATTGGAGGATTTTGTGACTGAGTACGTATTGCCCGAACTCAAGTACGACTACGCCGCCCTTGAGCCGCACATCTCTGCGCGGATCATGGAGCTGCACCACAGCAAGCACCACGCAGCCTATGTCACCGGCGCCAACAACGCGCTGGCCCAGCTTGCCGAGGCACGGGAAAAGGGCGACTTCGCCAACATCAACCGTCTCTCCAAGGACCTCGCGTTCCACACCGGCGGCCACATCAACCACTCGGTCTTCTGGAACAACCTGTCCCCGGACGGCGGCGACAAGCCCGAAGGCGAGCTGGCAGCTGCCATCGACGACGCGTTCGGTTCCTTCGATGCGTTCCGCGCCCAGTTCAGCGCCGCGGCACTGGGCCTGCAGGGCTCGGGCTGGGGCTTCCTGGCCTACGAACCCATCGGTGGAAACCTGGTCATCGAGCAGCTGTACGACCAGCAGGGGAACGTTGCCTTGGGCACCACGCCGCTGCTGATGCTGGACATGTGGGAGCACGCCTTCTACCTGGACTACGTCAACGTCAAGGCCGACTACGTCAAGGCATTCTGGAACATCGTCAACTGGGCCGACGTCGCCCAGCGCTTCGAAGCTGCACGCGCCAACGCCTCGGGACTCATCACCCTCCCGTAGTGAGCTGCGTTATACATCGATGTAACAAACTTCACATTCTGACTTAAACCGGCCGGGATGTGGATGGTCCGCCCCCGCACTTGCGGGGGCGGACCCAGTTAAACGTAAGATGGGTCACGGAAGGCGGTTAGCCTTCAGCAATGAGGCTGGTCGCCCTCCGTGTTAATCATCTCTGCCCAATGGCGTGCGGGATCTGTTAGTTGGCTTGAACGCCCGCTCAACTAGTAGTGCTTCTCAAAGCACCAAGGAGACTGTAAAAGTGACGACCCGTATTGGTATCAACGGCTTCGGCCGCATTGGCCGCAACTACTTCCGCGCAGCACTTGCACAAGGCGCGGACCTGGAGATCGTTGCCGTCAACGACCTCACCAGCCCCGAAGCCCTGGCCCACCTGTTCAAGTACGACTCTGTCGGCGGGCGCCTCAAGGAGACCATCGAGGTCAAGGACGGCAACATCGTCGTCAACGGCAACGTCGTCAAGGTCCTGGCCGAACGCGATCCCGCCAAGCTCCCCTGGGGCGAACTGGGCGTGGACATCGTGATCGAGTCCACCGGCTTCTTCACCAAGGCGGCAGACGCCCAGAAGCACATCGATGCAGGCGCCAAGAAGGTCCTGATCTCCGCTCCCGCCTCGGACGAGGACATCACCATCGTGATGGGCGTCAACGACAAGCTCTACGACAACGCCACGCACAACATCATCTCCAACGCCTCCTGCACCACCAACTGCCTCGGCCCGCTGGCCAAGGTGGTAAATGACGAATTCGGCATTGAGCGTGGACTCATGACCACCGTGCACGCCTACACCGCGGACCAGAACCTGCAGGACGGCCCGCACAAGGACCTGCGCCGTGCACGTGCTGCGGCCATCAACATGGTCCCCACCTCCACCGGCGCCGCCAAGGCAATCGGCCTGGTCCTCCCCGAGCTCAAGGGCAAGCTGGACGGTTACGCCATCCGCGTCCCCGTGCCCACCGGCTCCGCCACCGACCTCACCGTCACCGTCTCCCGCGAGACCACCGTGGAGGAAGTCAACGCCGCCCTCAAGCGCGCCTCGGAGTCCGAGGAACTGCAGGGTTTCCTGACCTACACGGACGAGCCCATCGTCTCCTCCGACATCGTTGGCGACCCCGCGTCCTCGATTTTCGACGCCGGCCTGACCAAGGTCATTGGCAACCAGGTCAAGGTTGTTTCCTGGTATGACAACGAATGGGGCTACTCCAACCGCCTCGTCGACCTCACGGAGCTCGTGGCATCCAAGCTGGGCTAGGGTTAGACACATGACATCTCACACCCTCAACGAACTGATCGCTGAAGGTGTCCGCGGGCGGTACATTCTGGTTCGAAGTGACCTGAATGTGCCGCTCGACGGCTCTACAGTCACTGACGACGGCCGCATCAAGGCCTCACTGCCAGTGCTGTCAAAGCTCACGGACGCCGGTGCCCGCGTGCTGGTAACAGCCCACCTCGGACGCCCCAAGGGCGCCCCGGAGGACAAGTATTCCCTTCGGCCGGCCGTTGACCGCCTGGCCGAGCTGGCGGACTTCAACGTCACCCTGGCAGCTGACACCGTTGGTGACGCCGCCAAGGACGCTGCGGCTGCCCTCCAGGACGGCGAAGTGCTGGTCCTTGAGAACGTACGCTTCGATTCCCGGGAGACCAGCAAGGACGACGCCGAACGCGGCGCCTTCGCCGACGAACTCGTGGCACTGACCGGAGACAACGGCGCCTACGTGGACGATGCTTTCGGAGCCGTGCACCGCAAGCACGCCAGTGTCTACGACGTCGCCACCCGGTTGCCGTCATACCAGGGCGACCTGGTCCATACGGAGGTGGAAGTCCTTCGGAAGCTGACCACCGACACCCAGCGTCCCTACGTAGTGGTGCTCGGCGGATCCAAGGTCTCCGACAAGCTTGCAGTCATCGACAACCTGCTCGGCAAAGCAGACACCATCCTGGTGGGCGGCGGCATGCTGTTCACCTTCCTGGCAGCGGCCGGCCACAAAGTGGGCTCCAGCCTCCTTGAGGAAGACCAGATCCCCGTGGTCCAGGACTACCTCAAGCGGGCCGCGGATGCGGGCACCGAGTTTGTCGTGCCCACGGACGTCGTGGTGGCAGAGAAGTTTGCTGCCGACGCCGCGCACGAAACGGTGCCGGCGGAGTCGATCGAAAGCAGCAGCTTCGGTGCCAACGGCATCGGCCTGGATATCGGCCCGGATACCGCAGCCGCGTTCGCGGAGCGCATCAAGGGAGCGCGCACGGTCTTCTGGAACGGCCCCATGGGCGTCTTCGAATTCGAAGCGTTCTCCGCCGGTACCCGCGCCATCGCGCAGGCGCTGACGGAAACCGCGGGATTCACCGTCGTGGGCGGCGGCGACTCCGCGGCTGCGGTGCGTACCCTGGGATTCGCAGACGACCAGTTCGGCCACATTTCCACCGGCGGCGGTGCAAGCCTGGAATACCTCGAAGGCAAGGAGCTTCCCGGTCTCAGCGTCCTGGACCGGTAGCAGAACTGCCCCAGCAGTATCGGACTGGACAGTCCTTTGGCCGGCAGGTTGCCCGCGGCAACCTGCCGGCCGCACACATATCAAGACTTTTATGGAGATCACGTGACTACGTCAACGAACGGCGCCTTCGACCGCAAGCCCTTCATCGCGGGCAACTGGAAAATGAACATGGACCATGTGCAGGGCATCACTCTCCTGCAGAAGCTGGCCTGGACCCTGTCCGACGCCAAGCACGACTACAGCCGTGTCGAGGTTGCCGTCTTCCCGCCGTTCACGGACCTCCGCGGCGTCCAGACGCTGGTCCAGGGAGATGACCTGCAGGTCGCCTACGGCGGCCAGGACCTTTCCCAGTTCGACTCCGGAGCCTACACCGGCGACATTTCCGGCCAGTTCCTCGCCAAGCTTGGCTGCACCTACGTCCTGGTGGGCCACAGCGAACGCCGCACCATCCACAACGAGTCCGACGACATCCTGAACGCCAAGGTCAAGGCGGCCTTCAAGCACGGGGTCACTCCTGTCCTGTGCGTCGGGGAGGGCCTGGAAATCCGCCAGGCGGGAACCCACGTGGAGCACACGCTCCAGCAGCTCCGCGCCGGAGTTGCAGGACTCACCAACGACCAGGCCGCCGAACTGGTGGTCGCCTACGAGCCCGTCTGGGCGATTGGCACCGGCGAGGTTGCAGGCCCGGAGGATGCGCAGGAGATGTGCGCCGCCATCCGCGCGGAGCTCGACAGCATCTTCGGTGCGGACGTTGCCGCCAAGACCCGCCTGCTCTACGGCGGTTCGGTCAAAGCCAACAACGCCGCCGCCATCCTGCAGGAGCGCGACGTGGACGGTGTCCTGGTGGGCGGTGCCAGCCTCGATCCCGCCGAGTTTGCTAATATTGTCAGGTTCGAGAGCCACCTGGTCACGGACTAGTCCGGAACCAGTACAAACTCCCGCCATCCCAACTTCCGAAAGGCCGTCGTGGACGTTCTTCATGTCATCCTGCAGATCCTCCTGGGCATCACCAGCCTCCTGCTGACGCTGCTGATCCTCCTGCACAAGGGTCGCGGCGGCGGGCTTTCCGACATGTTCGGCGGCGGCATGAGCTCGGGCCTTAGCTCCTCCGGAGTAGCCGAACGAAACCTCAACCGTTTCACCATCGTCCTGGGCGTTACATGGGGCGTGGTGATTATTGCCCTCGGCCTGATCATGCGGTTCAGCGGCGGTGGCGACTCCTAGCGGTCCCGCTGACTAGGGTCCTGAGGCCCTCCCGCTGCCCGGTTCGGGCATCTAAACTGTGGCTGTCGGTTCATCCGGCAGCCACAGTCGCGTTTAAGCTGCCTCAACCGGCCATCCGCTTCGAGGCAGGAGATGTCATGGTCCATCCAGCATCGGGCTTTCGGGGGACCCGCGCCGGGGTGACGGCAGGGTCCGGATCGAGCCTGCAGTCCACCGATTCTTCCGCCCAGCCCCTCCCGCGCATCAGGGTGTCCTATTGGTGTGCGAAGGGACACGAGACCCAGCCGGTCTTCCTCAAGCTCCCCGAGGACCAGATTCCCGTGACCTGGGACTGCCGCCGCTGTGGCGCTCCCGCCTCCCGTGACGGGCAGGCGGCCGCCTTGGCTGATCCGTTCGACGACGGATACAAGAGCCACCTGGAATACGTTAAAGAGCGGCGCTCCGACCGGGACGCGGAAGACGTCCTGGCCGGAGCGCTGGAAAAGCTACGCGCCCGCGGCGTCCTTTCGGACGAGTTGCTGCGGGACACGTGAGGCGGCGTTCTCGTCGATCAGCCACAGGGTACGGGACGTGCCGCGCGGCCCGGCGGCAGGTACCTGGACCGGGTTGGCGCCGGCAAGGGCAAGCCCTACCGCCCCGGCCTTGTCCTCTCCGGCCACCACCATCCAGACTTCTGACGCCGTATTAATGGCTGGCAGGGTCAGTGAAATGCGCAGCGGCGGCGGCTTGGGCGAGTTGCGGACGCCCACCACCGTGAGGTTCTTTTCCCTGATGCCGGCTTGCTCAGGAAACAGGGATGCGATGTGGGCGTCAGGGCCGACGCCCAGGAGCACTACGTCGAGGCGTGGCAGCGTTGACGGCTCCTCCGGGCGGTCATCGGACATGTCCGCTGCATGTTCGGCCGCTGCCGCGTCCCGGAGCTGCCGCGCATAGTCTTCGGCCGCCTCCTCGGCGGTGCCGAACTCGTCCGCGGAACCCGGGGAGTGGACCCGCTCCGGGTCCACCGGAATGTGCGAGAGCAAGGCATCGAACGCCTGCTTGGTGTTCCGGTCCGGGTCCGCGCTACCCACGAAGCGTTCGTCACCCCACCAGAAGTTGACCTTGGACCAGTCGACGGCGGGCGCCGCCGGGGAATCGGCCACTGCCTTCAGCGTACCGATCCCCACGGTCCCCCCGGTGAGCACCACTGTGGCTTCGCCGTACTTGTCCTGGACATCAACGAGCTTGGTGATCAGGCGGGCCGCGATGGCGGCCATGAGGACGGACGAATCAGGATGGATGCTTACTCTGGGGTCAACGCTCACTGGGTCGGACGCTCCTTAGATTGGTACGTGGCAGTCCAATAGTAATCACTTCGCCGAATACTTCGTCCGGGTCCAGCCGGCGGAGCTCCTCGGCGAGGCAGTCGCGGAGGCTGCGTCGGGGGAGGGTGATCCGTTGGGCAGGCTGGCCGGGCTGGGTGAGTTCGGCGACCGAGAGTCCTGGGCGGAAGAGCTGCACGTCACCGCCGGGCCGGCTGAGGCGGACGCGGCGGATGCCTGTCCCGGCCGGGTCCGCGACGATGGTCACGGGCGCGTCCAGTGTCAGGGTGAGCCACGCCGCGAGCAGGATGGTGGAGGGTGAGTCCGAGGCGCCTTCGACCGCGACCGCGGTGACCGGAGAGGAATCGACTTCGTCCAGGGCCGCGGCCAGCTGGATCCGCCAGTTGGTCAGCCGGGTCCAGGCGAGGTCGGTGTCACCGGCTTTGTAGGTGTGATGGATCCGTTCCAGTGCGGCCTGCGGATCCGGTTCGTTGGCAGAGTCGGTGATCCTGCGGTGCGCGATCGCGCCGATGGAGGTCTCGCACGCGTTTTCCGGTGCCCCATGCGGCCACCAGGCCACGATCGGGGCATCCGGGAGCAGCAGGGCGGCCACCAGGGATTCGGACTCGTGCGCGAGCTGGCCGTAGCCACGGAGCACGATGACCTCGGACGCGCCGGCATCCCCGCCCACGCGGATCTGCGCGTCGAGCCGGTCCTCGGCGTCCTTTCCGGCGTCGGCCAGGACGATGATCCGGCAGGGGTGTTCCCGGCTGGCGTCATTCGCGGCCTCGATGGCCTCTTCCTCAAGCCCGGACTTTGTCACCACCACGAGGGTCAGGACCCGGCCCAGGGCGATCACCCCGCCCTGCTCGCGCAGGGACATGAGTTTCTTGGATACCTTCGAGGTGGTGGTGTCGGGCAGGTTTACGATCATGGCCTTCTCCAGGTTCGTCCGTCGCGGGCCAGCAGCTCATCGGCGCTGGCCGGGCCCCAGGAGCCGGGGGCGTAGGGTTCGGGCTGTTCGGCCAGGGTGGCCCAGTACTCCTCGAACGGGTCAAGGATCTTCCAGGACAGTTCCACTTCCTGATGCCGCGGGAACAGCGGCGGCTCACCGAGCAGGACGTCCAGGATCAGCCGCTCGTACGCTTCGGGGCTCGATTCGGTGAACGAGTGCCCGTAGCCGAAGTCCATGGTCACATCGCGGACTTCCATCTGGGTGCCGGGGACCTTGGAGCCGAACCGAATGGTCACGCCCTCGTCCGGCTGGACCCGGATCACCACGGCGTTCTGGCCGAAGTCGTCCTCGCCATGGTCGCGGAAGAGCAGGTTCGGCGCGCGTTTGAAGACCACGGCGATTTCGGTGACGCGGCGGCCCAGGCGCTTGCCCGCACGCAGGTAGAACGGAACCCCGGACCAGCGGCGGGTGTGGATGTCCACCCGGATCGCCGCGTAGGTCTCCGTGGTGGAGTCCGCGGGGATGCCTTCCTCCTCCAGGTAGCCCTGGACCTGCTCGCCGCCCTGCCAGCCACCAGTGAACTGGCCGCGCGCGGAGTGCGTGGAGAGATCTTCCGGGAGTTTGACCGCGGCGAGGACCTTTTCCTTTTCCGCCCGCAGGTCATCGGCGTTGAAGGAGATCGGTTCTTCCATTGCCGTCAGTGCCAGCAACTGGAGCAGGTGGTTCTGGATGACGTCGCGGGCCGCACCCACGCCGTCGTAATACCCGGCGCGGCCACCGGTGCCGATGTCCTCGGCCATGGTGATCTGGACATGGTCCACGTAATTGGCGTTCCACAGCGGTTCGAACAGCTGGTTCGCGAAACGCAGTGCCAGGATGTTCTGGACCGTCTCCTTGCCCAAGTAGTGATCGATCCGGAATACGGCGTCCGGCGGGAAGACGGACTCGACAATGTCGTTAAGCTGGCGCGCCGATTCCAGGTCATGGCCGAACGGTTTCTCGATCACCACCCGCCGCCACTTGTCCCCGTCAGCCTGCGCCAGGCCGTGCTTGGAGAGCTGCCGGCACACCTGCTCGAACGCCTTGGGCGGGATCGACAGATAGAACGCGTGGTTCCCGCGGGTGCCGCGGACGTCGTCGAGCTCCTTGATCGTCTCGCCGAGGCGCTCGAACGCGGCGTCGTCGTCGAACTCGCCCTGGACAAACCGGATGCCCTCGGACAGCTGGTTCCAGACCGCCTCATCGAACGGTGTGCGCGCGTGCTCCTGCACGGAGGCCTTCACCTCGGCGGCGAAGTCCTCCTTGTCCCACTCACGGCGGGCGAATCCCACCAGCGCAAAGCTGGGCGGCAACAACCCGCGGTTGGCGAGGTCATACACCGCCGGCATGAGCTTCTTCCGGGCAAGGTCGCCTGTCACCCCGAAGAGGACAAGCGACGAAGGACCGGCAATCCGGTTCAAACGGCGGTCACGCGGGTCGCGCAACGGATTACGCCCGCGGCCCGCGCCCTTCCTGCCGTATTCAGTTTCTGGCATGGTTGCTTCTGCGCCTTAGCTCTCGGTTGCGGATGCGCGGGTGGACAGCGCAGCGACAAGGTCCTGCAGCTGCGCCACACCGGCGGCACGGTCGGTGAGGTGGAGGCGCAGCACGGGCCGGCCGTGCTGGCCCAGGACCTGGGCGTCGCCTGCAGCCTGGGCGGCAATGAGCTCGCCGAAGCTGAACGGCCGGTCCGGGATCGCGAGGTCCTCGGCCGCAGCAGCGGTGACCTGCAGGAACACGCCGATCGCGGGGCCGCCCTTGTGGAACTGCCCGGTGGAGTGCAGGAAGCGCGGGCCCCAGCCGAAGGTCACCGGCCGGCCGGAAGCCGCAGCGAGCTCGTCACGGATTCCTTCGAGGCCGGCAAAGGCCAGGCGGTCGAAGTACGCCTGGACGCTCAGGTAGCTGTCGGCAGCGAGCGTCCCAAGGAGTGCTTCGACGGCTTCGGCGGCGGTGGTGGCGGCGCCGAGCCAGTCGCCGCCCCGGACCTCGATGGCACCGTCCACGAAAGCGGCAGGGGTCGGCTCCGGCTGGGCATCCAGCAGCCCCCGGGCAGCCACCTTGGCGGCTTCCACGTCAGGCTGGTCGAAGGGGTTGATGCCCAGCAGCCGGCCCGCAACGGCGGTGGCGAACTCCCACACCATCATCTGGGTGGCGAGGCCTCCGGCGATGGCCACCTGGTTGTCTCCGAGTTCGACGTCGGCATCCGCGGCTACCAGCCGCACCACCAGGACGTCGGGCGCGCCGGAGGTTACCTCGGGCGCGTTGGGTCCCGCGACGACCGGCAGGATGCCCGTCCCCAGCTTGCCCGTCGATTCAGCGATGAGCTGCTCGGCCCAGTCGGCGAAGCCAACGATGCCGGAGCCGTCCTCGGCGATCACGATCTTGTTCCGCAGCGGGCTGGTCCCGCCGAGGGCGGCGCCCAGGGCAAGGCCGATGTTTTCGGGGGCGTCGTCATTGAGGACCTCGGCGGCTTCCTCAGCCTCATCCAGGAAGGCCTGGATATCCACTCCGGCCAGACCTGAGGGCACCAGGCCGAACGCCGTCAGCGCCGAGTAGCGTCCGCCGACGTTGGGATCGGCGTTGAACACCGCGCGGTACCCGGTTTCGCGGGACGACTTGTCCAGTGGCGAACCGGGATCGGTCACGATGATGATCCGGCTCTTGGCGTCCAGGCCGGCCTCGGTGAAGGCCTGCTCGAAGATGCGGCGCTGCGAGTCGGTTTCCAGGGTGGAACCGGACTTGGACGAGACCACGATTGCGGTCTCGGCCAGCCGGTCCTCGAGGGCAGTACGGACCTGGTCGGGGTCCGTACTGTCCAGCACCGTCAGCTCGACGCCGGCCGTGCCTGCGATGACCTCGGGGGCCAGCGAGGATCCGCCCATGCCGCAAAGCACGATCCGGGTGACGCCCTCGGCGCGCAGGGCGTCGCGGAGTTCCAGGATGTCCTTGACCAAGGGTTGTGAAACGGTGGCCGCCTCCACCCAGCCGAGGCGGATGGCCGACTCGGACTCGGCATCAGGACCCCACAGGGTGTGGTCCTTCGCGAAGATCCGGGTGGCGATCCGGTCCTCGACCAGGGCGGGAAGGTGCTGGTCCAGGGCTTGCTGTGCAGCGCCGGTGGCGTCGAAGCTGAGTGTGCTCATTGTGTGTTAGGAGGCCTTCCGTGCAGAGGCGAGGGCACCTTCGACGTCGGCCAGCAGTTCCTTCCAGCTGGCCACGAACTTGTCCAGGCCTTCGGTTTCGAGCAGGGCGACGACATCGTTGTAGGAGATGCCGAGCTTTTCCAGGGCGTCGAGGGTGGCGTTCGCCTCGGCGTACGTGCCGGTGACGGTGTCACCGGTGACCACGCCGTGGTCGAAAGTAGCGTCCAGGGTCTTCTCCGGCATGGTGTTGACGACGCCGGGAGCGACGAGTTCGGTCACGTAGAGGGTGTCGGGGTAGGCCGGGTCCTTTACGCCGGTGGAGGCCCACAAGGGACGCTGGGGGAGTGCCCCGGCCCCGGCGAGCAGTGCCCACCGCTCAGTGGAGAAGAGTTCCTCGTAGACCTGGTAGGCCAGGCGGGCGTTGGCAACGCCGGCCTTCCCCTTCAGCGCCTTGGCTTCATCGGTGCCGATGTTGTCCAGGCGCTTGTCGATCTCGGTGTCCACCCGGGAGACGAAGAACGAGGCCACGGAGTGGATCTTCGCGAGGTCGTGGCCGTTCTCCTTGGCCTGCTCCAGGCCGGACTGGAAGGCGTTGATGACCGCGCGGTAGCGCTCCAGCGAGAAGATCAGCGTTACGTTGACGCTGATGCCCTCGGCCAGGGTGGCGGTGATGGCCTCGAGGCCCTCCAGGGTTGCCGGGATCTTGATGTGGACGTTGTCCTTGTTGACCCGCTGGTAGAGGTGCTTGGCCTCGGCGATGGTGCCTGCGGTGTCCCAGGCCAGGCGGGGGTCGACCTCGATGGACACACGGCCGTCGACGCCCTTGGTGGCTGCCGCCACCGGGGCGAAGAGGTCGCAGGCGTCGGCGACGTCGGTGGTGGTGATCTCGAAGATCGTTTCCTCGACGCTGGCGCCGGCCGCGGCCTGGGCTGCGATGGTGGCGTCGTAGTCAGTGCCGGAGGTAATGGCTGCGTGGAAGATGGACGGGTTGGTGGTCACGCCAACCACGTTCTTTTCCTCGATGAGCTTGCGCAGGGTGCCGGTTTCCAGGCGCTTGCGGGAAAGGTCGTCGAGCCAGATGGAGACTCCGGCGTCGGAGAGCTGCTGGGTGGGAGTAGTCATTTCTGTATCTCCTAAAAGATGAGGTTTAGCCCTGGAGGCTGGAGAGGGAGTCCTTGGCGGCGGCGGCGACTGCTTCTGCCGTGATGCCGAACTCCTGGAAAAGGCGCTTGTAGTCGGCGGAAGCGCCGTAGTGCTCGAGGCTGATGGAATGGCCGGCGTCGCCGACGAATTCCCGCCAGCCCAAGGCCAGGCCGGCTTCCACTGAGACGCGTGCCTTGACGGCGGCCGGCAGGACGGATTCGCGGTAGGCGGCATCCTGCTTCTTGAACCACTCGACGCACGGCATCGAGACAACGCGGGCGGCGATGCCGTCGGCCTGCAGCGCGTCGCGGGCCTGGACGGCCAGCTGGACCTCGGAACCGGTGGCAATCAGGATCACATCGGCAGGTACTGTGGCGCCGTCCTTCGAAGCCTCGGCCAGGACGTAGCCGCCCTTCGCAACCCCGGCTGTGGAACCGAAGGTGTCGCCCTCGGCGTCGCCCGTACCGCGTTCCCACGTGGGGATGTTCTGGCGGGTCAGGACGATGCCTGCGGGGTTGGCGTGGTTTTCCAGCATGGTCTTCCAGGCGGCAGCCACCTCGTTGGCGTCGCCGGGGCGGACCACGTCCAGTCCCACGATGGCGCGCAGTGAGGCCAGCTGTTCCACCGGCTGGTGGGTGGGGCCGTCCTCGCCCAGGCCGATGGAGTCGTGCGTCCAGACGTACAGGGACGGCACACCCATCAGGGCGCCGAGGCGGATGGCGGGCCGCTGGTAGTCGCTGAAGATCAGGAAGGTGCCCGAGAACGCCCGGGTGTTTCCTGCCAGGCTGATGCCGTTGACGATCGACGCGGCAGCGTGCTCGCGGATGCCGAAGTGCAGCACCCGGCCATACGGGTTGCCGGACCACGCGTCGGTCTGCTTGGAGGCCGGCACGAAGGACGGCGAGCCCTCGATGGTGGTGTTGTTGGACTCGGCGAGGTCGGCGGAGCCGCCCCAGAGTTCGGGCAGGACCGGACCCAGCGCATTGAGGACCTTACCGGAAGCCGCACGGGTGGAAACGTCCTTGCCTGCGGGGAACACCGGCAGGGCGTCGTCGATGCCCTCGGGAAGTTCGCGGGCTTCGATGCGCTGCAGCAGTGCTGCCCCTTCCGGGTTGGCTGCCTGCCAGGCGTTGAACGACTCTTCCCATTCCTTGTGTTCGGCAGCGCCGCGTTCAACCACGGAGCGGGCGTGTTCGAGCACTTCCTGGTCCACGTCGAAGGACTTGGCGGGGTCGAAGCCCAGAACTTCCTTGAGTGCGGCGACTTCCTCGGCGCCCAGGGCCGAGCCGTGGATCTTGCCGGTGTTCTGCTTCTTGGGTGCCGGGTAGCCGATGATGGTGCGCAGCGAGATGATGGACGGCTTGGAGGTCTCGGCCTTCGCGGCGAGCAGGGCCGAGTAGAGCTCCTGGACGTCTTCCTTGTATTCGCCCGTGCGGGTCCAGTCCACGCGCTGGGTGTGCCAGCCGTAGGCCTCATAGCGCTTCAGGACATCCTCGGTGAAGGCGATGTCCGTGTCGTCCTCAATGGAAATGTGGTTCTCGTCGTAGATCACTACGAGGTTGCCGAGCTCCTGGTGGCCGGCCAGCGAGGACGCCTCGGAGGTGACGCCTTCCTGGAGGTCGCCGTCGGAGGCGATAACCCAGATGGTGTGGTCGAACGGCGATTCACCCGCGGGAGCGTCGGCGTCAAAGAGGCCGCGCTGGCGGCGCTGGGAGTAGGCAAAGCCCACGGAGGACGCCAGGCCCTGGCCCAGCGGGCCGGTGGTGATTTCCACGCCGGCGGTGTGCTTGTACTCAGGGTGCCCCGGGGTGAGTGAACCCCAGGTGCGCAGCGCCTCCAGGTCCTTCAGTTCCAGGCCATAGCCGGAAAGGAACAGCTGGATGTAGAGCGTGAGGGACGTGTGGCCGGGGGACAGGATAAAGCGGTCGCGGCCCAGCCAGTGCGGATCACGCGGATCGTGGCGCATCAGCTTCTGGAAAAGAAGGTACGCGGCCGGGGCCAGGCTCATTGCCGTACCCGGGTGGCCGTTGCCCACCTTCTCTACGGCATCCGCTGCCAGCACGCGGATAGTATCCACGGCGCGCTGGTCCAGGCTGGTCCATGACAGTTCTTGCTCTTCCAAATGTGGCACGAAAACCGGGCCCCTCTCTGTGCTGGTGGCAGTGGTACACCGGATCCGGCTATGGACGCGCTCTGTGGCGCCGCTTTGGTGTGTACCAGCCGTTCACCATCGAAACGTTGATCTTTGCTTTCAGTCACGAACAGCGAATGGGAATGCGTTTTCCACCGCTTTCTTGCTGCGTGCTGATCTGGTGACAGCTTAGCTCTTATCCATAGTCCGGGCGGCCCGAATCTCACGTTTTGGACGCAATTTTCCCTTTTGTAAAAGGCTCCGGCGGAAGGCTGAGTTAATCTGCTCGAATGGGCCTGCGAGCGATCAACTGCGCATACGGCGGGCCCCGGGCGGGGGTGTCGGCACGGTATGATATTTGGAGGCCGACACCGGTGGGCACCAACGCCGCCGGAGTTTCCCGGCAGCTGCAGGCAGATGGCAATTTCCTTTCGTCGTGCCATGCCCGGGGCGGGGCCGCACGACCGGAGCTGCACAGCCAGCCTCAACTGCCACACAGAACGGGTGACTGCCACCGTGAGCACAACAGATACGCCGCTAAACGCATCCCGGGCCTCAGGCTCCGGGTTTGCCCGCAAGGCAAAGGCGTATCTCGCCCTCACCAAGCCCCGCGTGATCGAACTGCTCCTGGTGAGCACCCTGCCCACCATGATCTATGCCGAGCGGGGCTTCCCGTCCATCGGCCTGATCCTTGCCACCCTGGTGGGGGGCGCCTTCGCCGCCGGAAGTGCCGGGGCATTCAACTGCTACATCGACCGGGATATCGACAAGCTGATGCACCGCACCGAAAACCGGCCGCTGGTGACGGGCGAAGTCACGCCCCGCGAAGCGCTGGTCTTCTCATGGCTGCTGGGTGCGGCGGCGATCGTGATCCTCTGGTTTGGTGCGAACCCGCTGTCGGCCTGGCTCGGCCTGGGCGCCATCTTCTTCTACGTGGTGGTCTACACCATGATCCTGAAGCGCCGTACCGCACAGAACATTGTGTGGGGCGGCGCCGCAGGGTGCTTCCCGGTCCTGATTGCCTGGGCTGCGGTGACCAATTCGGTGGAGTGGCCGGCGGTCATTCTCTTCATGGTGATTTTCCTGTGGACACCGCCGCACTACTGGCCGCTGTCAATGCGCTACGGCGAGGACTACCGCAACGCCAATGTCCCAATGCTTGGCGCCATCGCCGGCGCCAAGGTGGTTTCCGTCCAGGTTGTCCTCTATGCCTGGGCCATGGTCGCCTGCTCGCTGCTGATGATTCCCGCAGGCGGCGCCGGTTGGGTCTACACGGCCACGGCGGTCGTGGCGGGCGCCTGGTTCCTTTATGAGTCCCATGCCCTGTATGCCCGCGCGCAGCGGGAGGACATCTCCGACAAGCGCGCAATGAAGGTGTTCCATGGCTCCATCAGCTACCTGACCCTGCTCTTCATCGCCCTTGCCGTCGATCCCTTCATCGGCCGGGCGGTGGCAGGCGGCTAGCTGAACCGCCGTACGAAGCTTCCGGCGGCCCCCACCCCAAGGTGGGGGCCGCCGTCTTTGTTGTTGAGCTTTGTTGGGGCGGCAGGCGTGGAAGCAAATCGGCGATTCGTTCCCTTGGCGAACTGTATGACATATTTGTCATATCTGTCACGTTAACTGTCATTGAACATGACCAGCTGCTTACGGTGGACCGGACCCTTCCCGCAAGCAAAGGAAACAGCCCATGGAAGCCCGTCCCACAGCCGTCCCCGCGCCCAGCCACAGCCCACCGGGCGGAAACAGTAACCCGCTTCGGAAAAAACCCGGAATCCCCGGGTTTGCCTCCCATCTCGGCGCCGACGTCCCCGCGTCCCTGGTCGTGTTCCTCGTCGCGCTCCCGCTGTCGCTTGGCATCGCGGCGGCATCCGGCGCCCCGATCATGGCGGGATTGATCGCCGCCGCGATCGGCGGCATCGTGGCCGGCAGTCTTGGCGGCTCACCGCTCCAGGTGAGTGGCCCCGCCGCCGGGCTGACCGTGGTCGTGGCCGGCCTGGTCCAGGAATTCGGCTGGCAGGTGACGTGCGCCATCACGGTGGCCGCCGGCGTCGTGCAGCTGCTGCTGGGCATCAGCCGCGTCGGCCGGGCAGCCCTGGCCGTTTCCCCCGTGGTGGTCAAAGCCATGCTCGCCGGCATCGGCGTCACCATCATCCTGCAGCAGCTGCACGTCCTTCTGGGGTCGCAGCCCGCGGGCTCCGCGCTTGAGAACCTCGCAGGACTGCCTGCCGCCATCACCAACCTGGAACTGCATGCCGCCCTGCTGGGCCTGGCGGTCATCGTGATCCTGCTGTGCTGGCGGTTCCTTCCCCCCATTGTCCGCCGGGTGCCAGGCCCGCTGGCGGCAGTTGCCGCCGGCACCGCGCTGGCGGTCGCCTTTGCCCCGGGGGTGGAACGGATCTCCCTCGACGGGTCGATCTTCGATGCGATCGCGCTGCCGCAGCTTCCCGACGGAAACTGGCGGGCCTTCGCCTTCGCAGTCCTGACCATGGCCCTGATCGCGAGCATCGAATCCCTCCTTTCCGCGGTTGCAGTGGACAAAATGCACACCGGCCCGCGCACCAACCTCAACAAGGAACTCGTCGGCCAAGGCGCCGCAAACATCGTGTCCGGATCACTGGGCGGCCTGCCCGTCACGGGTGTGATCGTCCGCAGCGCCACCAACGTGGAGGCCGGCGCGGCCACACGGACGTCCGCAGTGTTGCATGGCGTCTGGGTCCTTGCCTTCTCGGCGCTCTTCGCCGGACTGATCCAGCTGATCCCGCTGGCGGTCCTCGCCGGCCTGCTGGTGGTCATCGGTGCGCGCCTGATCAAGGTGGCCGATATCCAAACCAGCCTGCGGACCGGTGACCTCTTGATCTACGCCGTGACCCTTGGCTGCGTCGTCTTCCTGAACCTGCTGGAGGGCGTCATGATCGGGCTCGCCCTTGCCGCCACGTGCGTGCTGTGGCGTGTCCTTCGCGCCCCGATCCAGGCCCACCCGCCCGCCGCTCCGTCGTCGCCCTGGCGGGTGACCGTTGCCGGATCCTGCAGCTTCTTCGCCCTGCCGGGGCTGACCGGGACGCTGCAGTCAATCCCCGCCGCCGCGGACGTCGTCGTCGAGCTGAATGCGGACTACGTGGACCATTCGTTCCGCGAAGCCCTGCTGGCCTGGCAGGCCCAGCACCAGGCCACAGGCGGCACCGTGAATCTCGAAGAGCACGGCAACACCCTGTTCCGGGAAGCGGCAAACTGTTCACCCCGGCGCGGGGAAGCCAGCGAATTGCCTCTGCCGCCGCGGAAGGAATCCCTGCTGCAGGGCATCAACAAGTATCACCGCCGGTTCGCGGACCAGGTGCGTCCCCTGGTACATGACCTGGCCGAGGCGCAGAATCCGGACAGCCTGTTCGTGGCCTGCGTCGACTCCCGCGTCAACCCCAACCTGATTACCAGCAGTGGTCCTGGCGATCTGCTCACCCTGCGGAACATCGGCAACGTGGTGTGCAACCATGGCCAGGACGCCTCGATCGATTCCGCCCTGTCCTTCGCCGTCAACGGCCTGGGCGTGAAGTCGCTGGTGATCTGCGGGCATTCAAACTGTGGCGCCATGAAGGCGTTGATCGCCGAGGCGGACGGCGCGGACCATGCCTCCCTGGGCCCTGCGTTCGGGCGCTGGCTGGGGCACTCCCGGCAAAGCCATGCCGAACTGCTTGCTGGCCACCCGGTGGGGAAGCAGGCCGCCGCCGCGGGCTACAGCACGGTGGACCAGTTGGCGATGGTCAATGTGGCCGTGCAGCTGGGCAAGCTCCACAACCATCCGCACGCGGGGCCGGCCCTGGCCGGCGGGCAGGTCCAGGCAACCGGCCTGTTCTATGACATTGCCACCGCGCGGGTCCTCGAAGTGACGCCGAACGGCATAGCGGACCTCGACCCGGCGCTCGGGGCCAGGTTGCAGGACGGCGCCCTGGCGTCCGGCTAGTCCGGGTACCTGCGCCAAGGCCCGCCAATAAAGGAAAGGCGCCCCGGTCCACAAAGGGACCGGGGCGCCTTCTTTATGGCGGTGCCTGAACCTACTTGGCCGTGCTTGAGCGGGCGATATCCCAGGCGTTCGTCGATGCAGCCATCAGCAGCGCGGCACCGAGCATGTGGGCCGCCACCAGCAACGCGGGAATGCCGTTGTAGTACTGCGTGAACCCGATGACAGCCTGCAAGACCGTCACTCCAAGAAGGGCCAGGACTGCGGTCCGGAAGGGGCCGGAGATCCGCCGGCGCACCACCAGGACGAGGGCCACCACCGTGCCGGCAGTCACCAGGTAGGCGGGTACGGCATGGATGTGCGACACAAGGTCCCAGTCGAGGTTGTTGCGGGGCGCATCCGCGTCACCCGCGTGCGGTCCGGCTCCGGTCACCACCACGCCGAGCATGACGGCCACGGCAGAGAAGAGGGCGACGGCGGCCGTCACCGGGCGCAGGACCGCGGGCAGCACGGCCGGCCGGGCTGCCAGGAAACGGCCGGTCCGGCCGAAAGCGCGGTTCACCAGCAAGGTGGAGAAGACCACCAGGGCCATGGACACCAGGAAGTGCAGGCCCACCACCCACGGGTTGAGGTTGGTCAGCACGGTGATGCCGCCGATCACGGCCTGCGCCGGGATGCTTGCCAGCAGGCCCAAGGCCAGCAGGAAGAGGTCCTTGCGTTCCTTCCGCAGGTTCCACAGGTAAACCAGCAACAGCACGGCAACCGCGGCCAGGACAAACGTCAGTAGCCTGTTCCCGAATTCAATGAAACCGTGAATGCCCATTTCCGGGGTGTTCACCAGCGAATCGGAAGTGCAGCGCGGCCACGTGGGGCAGCCAAGTCCGGACGCCGTCAGCCGGACGGCACCGCCGGTGACCACCAGGAGTGTCTGGCCAATCAGCGACGCGACAGCGAGGCGGCGGACGCGGACGTCCACGGTGCGGGGCAGCCGGGACGCCAGGCGGCTGGCGAGCTGGGGGAGGCGGGAAGCCGTGGTCACGATTTTCTCAATTCCACTTGAACCAACGGATGGCTGCGGCCCCGGCGATGACGGTCCAGAGCAGCAGGATGAGGGCGGCGCCGCCATTGACGGCCCCGCCCAGGAAAGCGGCACGCATGGATTCGCCGAGCGCGCCGGAGGGCAGGAAGTGGATGACAGCCTGGGCTGCGGCAGGCAGCCGTTCGGCGGGGATGACGATGCCGCCCATCGCGCCCAAGAGGATCCACAGCAGGTTGGTGATGGCCAGGGTCGCTTCCGGCCGCACCGTTCCGGCCACCAGCAGCCCCAGTGACGTGAAGGCTGCGGCGCCAAGCGCCAGCAGTCCCAGGCCGGGAAGCCAGCCGGCCGCCGTCGGCTGCCAGCCCAGGGCGAGCGCCACCAAGCCCACCACAACCACCTGCAGGCAGAGGACGGCCAGGACGGAAAGGACCTTGCCGGCGATCAGGCCGCCGCGGCCCAGCGGCGTGGTGGACAGGAACCGCAGGACTCCGTACCGGCGGTCGAACCCGGTGGCGATGCCCTGGCCGGTGAAGGCGGTGGACATCGCGCAGAGGGCCAGGATGCCGGGGACCGCCACGTTCACGCGGCTGGAGCCCATGCCGTCCAGGAAAGGGGTCACCGTCAGGCCAACAAGGGCAAGGAGCGGAAGCACCACTGCAAGGATCAGCTGCTCACCGTTCCGGAGCATCGTCAGTGCCTCGTATTTGCCCTGCAGCAGCACACGGCGAAGCAGGGGAGCGGGCTGCTGGTGCTCCTGCAGTGCTGCGGCGCTCATCGGATGTCCTTTCCCGAAATATCCAAAAAGACGTCTTCAAGGCTACGCGCCTGAAGGCTCATCGAGGCCGGCATGATGCCTTTCGCTTCCCACCACTGCGCCAGGGCGGCCAGATGGCGCGGTGTCAGGGTGCCGGTCACCGTGTAGCTCCCGGCGCGCGCTTCGGAGACGTCGACGCCGGCGGGCAGCACGGCGGCCACGTCCAGGCCGGCCGGTGCCTCGAAGACCAGGGTCCGGACGTGTTCGGCGCCCGGGTCCGCCACCGGGCTGCGCTGCAGCAGTTCCTGGACCGTTCCCTCTGCCACGTTGCGGCCGCCGTCAATGATGTAGACGTAATCGGCAAGGCGCTGGGCATCGTCCATCAGGTGGGTCGTGAGGATGATGCCCATGCCGCCATCGCGGAGTTCGGCAATCAGGTCGAACACCAGCTGGCGGGACTGTGGGTCCAGGCCGGCGCTTGGCTCGTCCAGGAACAGCACTTCGGGCCGCCCAATCAGGGCGGCGGCCAGGGCAAGGCGCTGCTTTTGGCCGCCGGACAGCCTGCGGACGCCGGTCCGGCTGAAGGTATCGATGCCCAGCCTGCCCACCAGGTCTTCCAGGGGCCAGGGGTTGGCGTAGAGGCCGGCGATGTGCCTCAGCAGCGGCAGGGGCCTTGCCGACGGCGGGAGCCCGCCATCCTGGAGCATGACGCCAACGCGGGCGCGGAGGCCGGCGCCGGCCGCCGCCGGGTCCTGGCCGAGCAGCGAGATGCTGCCGCCGCTGCGTTTCTGCAGGCCTTGGGCGCATTCGAGGGTGGTTGTCTTGCCGGCACCGTTGGCGCCCAGCAACGCGGTCACTTCCCCCCGCTCGGCGATGAGTGAAACGCCGCTCACCACCCGGAGCATCTTTCCGTCCAGGTTGGACAGGGGGCCTACGTCCTTGATGAGCCCGTTAATGGACAGGACAGGGGACTTGGGGGATCGCACGACAGTATTCTACGGGATGTAGTATTCAGTGCCGTCCTTGCTGCGGCTCCCGCCTCCGGCGCCGGGCGGCACTCCCGGGTGCCACGGGAAGCGCGCGGTCACATTCCGGCAGGAGCCAAGGTCAGCCTGCCCTTACTGGAGTCGTGGACTAAATTACGACATGATTGTGTTGTGTATTCCATGACCAATGCTGCTGCTACTGTGCCCTTGGCTGGGCCGGCTCCCGTGGCTGATGCAGACGAGCGTACCCGTGACCGGGTGCTCGCTGCCGTCCTGGAGCACGGACCCGTCAGCGCGGCCGAACTCGGAGACATGCTGGGATTCACCCCGGCGGCTGTCCGCCGGCACCTGGACCACCTCTCCCGTGCAGGCGTCATCGAAGTCAAAAGGGTGGCAAAGCCCGGCGCGGGTGCAGGCCGTCCCGCCCGACGCTACGTCCTGAGTTCACAGGGCCAATCGAGCCTGGGCAATGACTACCTGGACATTGCCGCCCTGGCGCTCCAGCAGCTGCAGAAGGTCGCCGGCCCGGACGCGGTGCGCGCCTTCGCGGAAGAACGCTTCGCGGACATGGAGCGGCGCTACGCACCCGAAATCGAGGAAGCAGGTCCGGACATCCGGGACCGCGCCACGGCACTTTCGGCCGCACTGAGCCGGGACAACTTCGTCGCTTCCGCCGCAGCCATCGAAGCGAAGGCGCCGCTGCCCGCCGCGCTGTCCAGCGTGCAGCTCTGCCAGGGGCACTGCCCCATCCAGCAGCTCGCCGCACGCTTCCCCGTCTTCTGCGACGTCGAAACCGAAGTGTTCTCAAGACTGGTGGGAGTGGACGTCCGCCGCCTCTCCACCCTGGCCCGCGGCGGCCACGTCTGCACCACCCACATTCCTACAGGCAGGCTGCCTGCCAAACCGGCCACCGTGCCGGCCGCAGCCCCCGCCGGCCTGGACGAAGTAATCAACCATCAGCAAGAAAGGCCGTGATGACGGACCAACTATCAGAGAAAGCAGTAGCCGAAAACACTGTGATCTCGGAGATTCTGGAAAAGAATCCCGAGCTCCACGGCATCGGCAACTACGAGTACGGCTGGGCTGACAAGAACGATGTCGGCGCCAATGCGCGCCGCGGGCTCAGCGAAGAGGTTGTCCGGGACATTTCGGCGAAGAAGAGCGAGCCGGAATGGATGCTTGACTTGCGCCTCAAGGGCCTGAAGTACTTCGACCGCAAGCCCATGCCCACCTGGGGCGCGGACCTGTCCGGCATCGACTTCGACAACATCAAGTACTTCGTACGGTCCACCGAGAAGCAGGCTGCCAGCTGGGATGACCTGCCCGAGGACATCAAGAACACCTACGACAAGCTGGGCATCCCCGAGGCCGAAAAGCAGCGCCTTGTTTCCGGTGTCGCCGCCCAGTACGAGTCCGAGGTTGTCTACCACCAGCTGCGCGAGGACCTCGAACGGCAGGGCGTCATCTTCCTGGACACCGATACTGCCCTGAAAGAGCACCCGGAGATCTTCCAGGAGTACTTCGGCACGGTTATCCCGGTGGGCGACAACAAGTTCGCCTCGCTGAACACCTCGGTCTGGTCCGGCGGCTCCTTCGTGTACGTGCCCAAGGGCGTCCACGTCGAGATCCCGCTGCAGGCCTACTTCCGCATCAACACGGAAAACATGGGCCAGTTCGAGCGAACGCTGATCATCGCCGACGAAGACTCCTACGTCCACTACATCGAAGGCTGCACCGCCCCGATCTACACCTCGGACTCGCTGCACTCCGCCGTCGTGGAGATTATCGTCAAGAAGGGCGCCCGCGTCCGCTACACCACCATCCAGAACTGGTCCAACAACGTCTACAACCTGGTGACCAAGCGCGCCATCTGCGAAGCCGGCGCCACCATGGAATGGATCGATGGCAACATCGGCTCCAAGGTCACCATGAAGTACCCGGCCGTCTACCTGGTGGGCGAGCACGCCAAGGGCGAAACCCTGTCCATCGCGTTTGCAGGCGAAGGACAGCACCAGGACACCGGTTCGAAGATGGTCCACATCGCGCCGAACACCAAGAGCTCCATCATCTCCAAATCCGTTGCCCGTGGTGGCGGCCGCGCCGCCTACCGCGGCCTGGTCCAGGTCCGGGAAGGTGCCAAGCACTCGGCCAACACCGTGCGCTGCGACGCGCTCCTGGTGGACACCATCTCCCGGTCTGACACCTACCCGTACATCGACATCCGCGAGGACGATGTCCAGCTGGGACACGAGGCAACTGTCTCCCGCGTCAGCGAGGAGCAGCTGTTCTACCTCATGTCCCGCGGGATGCGCGAGGACGAGGCCATGGCCATGATCGTGCGCGGCTTCATTGAGCCGATCGCCCGTGAACTGCCCATGGAATATGCCCTTGAGCTGAACCGCCTCATCGAACTCCAGATGGAAGGATCCGTCGGTTAATGACTGCCGAAGCTACTACTGAAAAGGCGCGCATCGGCGCACCGTCGATCGCCGGCTTCACCGAGGAGGGCGAACACCTCGTTGCCTCCAAAGTGGACCGCCACCACAGCCATGGCGTACAGGTCATGGCCTCCCGCGCCGAACGCCTCACCAGCCACAAGGTGGCCGATTTCGCGTTGCCGAACGGCCGCGAAGAGGAGTGGCGCTTCACTCCGGTGCGCGAACTGGCGAACCTGCTTTCCGACACGGCCGCGGAAGCCGGCGCCCTGGGCGTCTCCGTCGAAGCGCCCGAGGCTGTCCGCCAGGGTACCCTGCGCGCCGGTGAGGCCCCCCGCGGTGCCACCTTGGTCCCGGCCGACCGGGCCGCCGTCGTCGGCTCCGCCAACTCGGAAGAGGCCCAGTTCATCTCGATCCCGGCCAACACCGAACTGGACGCCCCCGTCCGGCTCGTCCTGACCGGCAACGGGGCGGGACTGCGCACCAACTCCCACCATGTGATCGAAGCCGGGGTGAACAGCCGTGCGGTGGTGATCATCGAACACGACGGTTCGGCCGACCACAACGGCAACGTGGAGATCCTGGTCCGCGAAGGCGCCCACCTCACTGTCGTTTCACTGCAGCTGTGGGGTGACGACGCCAAGCACCTGGCCCAGCACGACGCCGAGGTAGCCAAGGATGCGGTCTACAAGCACATTGCCGTCTCCCTCGGCGGGAAGATCGTGCGGATGAACTCCAACGTCCGCTTCGCCGGTGAAGGCGCCGAGGCCGAGCTCCTGGGCCTCTACTTCGCCGACGCGGGCCAGCATCTCGAGCACCGCTCCTTCGTGGACCACAACGTGGCCAACTGCAAGTCCAACGTCCTGTACAAGGGCGCGCTGCAGGGCAAGGGTGCGCACACGGTCTGGGTTGGCGACGTCCTCATCCAGAAGCAGGCCGAAGGCACCGACTCCTACGAGAAGAACCAGAACCTGGTCCTGACCGAGGGCTGCCGCGCGGACTCCGTTCCGAACCTCGAGATTGAAACCGGCCTGATCGAAGGCGCCGGCCACGCAAGTGCCACCGGCCGCTTCGACGACGAGCACCTGTTCTACCTGATGGCGCGCGGCATCCCCGAGGATGTTGCCCGCCGGCTGGTGGTGCGTGGCTTCCTGAACGAGATCATCCAGCAGATCAAGGTTCCGGCCCTCGAAGAGCGCCTGACCGAGGCTGTGGAACGCGAACTCACCGCAATCGACTACTAGGACGGACGGGCACGAACGCATGAACGGGACTCCCAAGGGCGAGCTGGTGTGCAGCGCCAATGACATCAAGGTCAAGCAGGCGCTGCGCGTCCTGGTGGACGGCTATCCTGTGGCTGTCGTCAGGGACTCGATGGGCGACATCCACGCCATCGGCGACACCTGCTCGCACGCGGACATCTCACTGTCCGAGGGCGACGTGGAAGGCTGCGCCATCGAGTGCTGGGGGCACGGCTCCCAGTTCGACCTGCGCAGCGGCCAGCCCCTCCAGCTCCCTGCCTACGATCCCGTGCCCGTCTTCGCCGTCGAACTCGATGGCGACGACGTCTACGTGGACGTCACCAACGTTTTGAACGGCGCGGCAGTAAACAACTACTGAGCGCCCGCAGCACCGGACTTACGAACGAAGAAGAAAGAAGAGCATGTCAACTCTTGAGATCAAGGACCTGCACGTCAGCATTGACACGGAGCAGGGCACCAAGGAGATCCTGAAGGGCGTCAGCCTGACCATCAGGACCGGCGAAACGCACGCCATCATGGGCCCCAACGGCTCCGGCAAGTCCACCCTGGCATCCACCATCGCCGGCCACCCCCGCTACACCGTGACCAGCGGCACCATCACCCTGGACGGCGAAGACGTCCTGGCCATGAGCGTCGACGAGCGCGCCCGCGCCGGCGTCTTCCTGGCCATGCAGTACCCGGTGGAGGTTCCCGGTGTCACCATGACCAACTTCCTCCGCACCGCCAAGACCGCCATTGACGGCCAGGCGCCGGCCCTGCGCACCTGGACCAAGGACGTCAAGGCCGCGATGGAGAAGCTGCGGATCGACGCCGACTTTGCCCAGCGCAACGTCAACGAAGGCTTCTCCGGCGGCGAGAAGAAGCGCGTGGAGATCCTGCAGCTGGAGCTCTTCAAGCCCAAGTTCGCCATCCTCGACGAGACAGACTCCGGCCTGGACGTTGACGCCCTCAAGATCGTCTCGGAGGGCGTCAACCGCGCCCACGCCGAAGGCAACATGGGCACCCTGCTGATCACCCACTACACGCGCATCCTGCGCTACATCAAGCCTGACTTCGTCCACGTGTTCGTGGACGGCCAGGTCGTCGAGGAAGGCGGCCCCGAACTGGCCGACCGCCTCGAGGAAGAGGGCTACGACCGTTACGCCACGGGCGCCGGTGCAGCCACCATCGCGGCTGCTGCCGCAGCACAGGCCTAGTAAGGACTTGTCATGACCGAAATCAAGCCGGGCCGAACGGCCCTGGAGGACGTCGAAGAGGCGCTCAAGGACGTCATCGACCCTGAGCTTGGCGTCAACGTGGTGGACCTGGGTCTGCTGTACGGCCTCAAGTACTCCGACGACGACGGCGCCCTGCTGATCGACATGACGCTGACCACTGCTGCCTGCCCGCTCACCGATGTACTCGAGGAGCAGGTGGGACAGGCCCTGGACGGCGTTGTGGACGACTGGCGCCTGAACTGGGTATGGATGCCGCCCTGGGGTCCCGAGCGGATCACCGACGACGGCAAGGACCAGATGCGGGCCCTCGGTTTCAACATCTAAATAGGTACCACGACGGCGGGCCACTTTCCCTTGGGAAGGCGGCCCGCCGTCGTCGTCCCCCCCCCGGGCCCCTAACCTCGCTTCGCTCGGCGAGGGAACCCTCCTACGCTACCTCCCCAAGCTCGTACGCTCGATTGGGGCCCCTCGGCAGCGTGGGCCCAGTTAAAGGGTGGCGGCGCTGAACGTGTCGCACTGCTTGATGTCCCCGGACTGGTAGCCGCGGGCAAACCAGCGCTGGCGTTCCTCACTGGACCCGTGCGTCCAGCCCTCGGGGGAGACCCGCCCCGTGGCGGCCTTCTGGATCCGGTCATCACCCACGGACGCGGCCGCCGAGAGGGCATCGTTGACATCCTGCTGGGTGAGCGGTTCCAGGTAAGGCTGGCCGGTGGCCGGGTCCGGTGTGCTGGAGGCGTACTTGGCCCACAATCCTGCGTAGCAGTCAGCCTGCAGCTCAGTCCGCACGGAACCGGATTCGGGTCCCTGCGGATCCTGCTGGGCACGCCCCAGATCACCCAGCAGGTTCTGGATGTGGTGGCCAAACTCGTGGGCCACCACGTATTCCTGCGCCAGCGGACCGCCGGAGGAGCCAAACCGGTCCACGAGCTCCTGGAAGAATCCGGGATCGAAGTACGCGGTGGTGTCGGTGGGGCAGTAGAACGGACCCACCTCCGAGGTCGCGGCGCCGCAAGCGGTGTTGGTGCCGCCCTTAAAGATCACCGCTTCAGGCCGGGGATACTGCACGTTGTACTTCTTCAGGTAGCCGGGCCAAAAGGCGTTGAGGCTGTTGACCGTACCGGTGATCCGGCAGTCGAGGCGGGCGTCCGCGTCCGCGCCGGTCTTACAGGCAGGCGCGGTGCCCTGGGATTGTCCGGCGGTCCCGCCGTCGGTCAACCCGCCAAGGAGGTTGGGGTTGATGCCCAGCAGCAGCGCAATGAGCAGCACTAAGCCGCCGCCAATCCCGCCCCCAACCTTGACCCCGGTGCCCATGCCCCGCCGGTCCTGGACCTGGGACGGATCCAGCTGCGCGTTGTCGTTGAAACTCATAACGTCACAATACCCGCGGCCCGGAGGCTCAATCCGTGCCTGCCGGTAAAGTTGGTCCGTGCCTTTCCTGAACAAGATCCAGCACTGGGCGGAGCAGCGGCCGCACCACACCGCCGTCGTGGTCGCCGGGCGCCGGCTGGACTGGGCTGAGTTGCGGGATGCTGCCGAATCGCTGGTGGCGGAGACAAAGTCGGTAACCACCCTCTGCGAGGCCAATTCCGTGCAGTTCGCGGTGAGGTTCGCGGCAGCTGTGGCCGGCAGCCGGCAATGCGCGGTCCTTGATCCTTCATGGCCCGCCGCCCTGCAGGAGGACATTGTCCGCCGGGTTGAGGCGTGCGCGGTTCCTGCCCAGGTGGACCCGGACGACGCCTTGGCCGACGGGCCGCCGGCCACCGGATTCCTCATTGGCCTGACCTCGGGAACCACTTCAGTCCCCAAGGCTTTTACCCGGTCCAGGCAGTCCTGGCAGCAGTCCTTTGACGCGTCCATCGAGTTCTTTGGCTTGCGCCAGGATGACGTGACCCTGGCTCCCGGCCCGTTGGCGGCCAGCCTGAACCTGTATGCCCTGGCCGAGTGCCTGTATACCGGTTCCGAGTTCCAAACGTTGGAGTCGTTCGACGTCGGCGACGTCCACGCGGCCATTACGCACGACCGGGTTACCCGGCTGGTGCTGGTGCCCACCATGCTGCGGATGCTCAGTGAACGCGGCATGACCGGATGCGTTGACGCATCGGGGATCCGGACCATCATCTGTGCCGGTTCCAAACTCGATGCCAGGACCCTTGAAGCCGCCCGGCGCTGGGCGCCCAACGCCACGATTTACGAGTACTACGGCGCGTCCGAGCTCAGTTTCGTCTCCGGACTCGGACTGGCAGCCGGGCAGGCCGGAACTCCGGGCGGGACCGGCATTGGCCGGCCTTTTCCAGGCGTCGAGGTCAGCATCAGGGATGATGCCGGCACCGTTGTAGCGGAAGGCAGTTACGGCAATATCTGCGTGCGCAGCGGCATGGTCAGCAACGGCTACTTGTGGGGAGACGACGGCGAGGCCCTGCGCTCGTTCGGGAGCTGGTTCACGGTGGGGGACCAGGGCTATCTGGCGGACGGGGAGCTGCACATCCTGGGCCGGCGTGCGGACATGATCCTCACCGCCGGGCGGAACGTCTACCCGCACGAGGTTGAACTGGCGTTGGCCGCTGTTCCAGGGGTGGCCGCAGCGGTGGCTGCCGGCATGCCGGACGACCTGCGCGGCCAGCGCGTGGTGGCCGGGGTGGTCCCGTCCCAGGGCGGAATCACCGCCACCCAGCTGCGGACCGGGCTGGAGGAGATCCTGGCCAGGGACAAACGGCCGCTGCAGTACTACCTCCTGCCCGAACTCCCCACCACGGACCGGGGCAAGGTCAGCCGCAGCCTGCTGCTGGAATGGATCAACGCCAGGGACCCGCGGGTGCGCAGCCTTGGTGGCTGAGGATCTCCCGGCGGAACGGCAACCGGTCATCATCGCCGCCCTCCGGACACCGGTCTGTCGGATCAACGGGCCTTTGCGGGCCCTGCGCTCCCATGAACTCCTGGCACCGGTCTTGCGGGAACTGGTCGTCCAGGCCGCCCTGGAGCCCTCCTCCGTTGACGACGTGGTGATCGGCAACGCCGTGGGGGGCGGCGGAAACGTGGCCCGACTTGCCCTGCTGGAAGCCGGGCTGCCGGTCACCGTTCCTGGGCTCACCGTGGACCGGCAGTGCGGTTCGGGCCTGGACGCCATTGTCCTCGCCGCTCGGCTGGTGGCCGGCGGCGGCAACCAGGTGTACCTTGCCGGCGGAGTGGAAAGCACCAGCACGGCGCCGTTGCGTGCGCACCGGAACGACGACGGCGGTCCGGAGTTCTACCATCGCGCCCAGTTTGTGCCGCACAGCTTCGGCGATCCGGAGATGGGCGTGGCCGCCGAGACGGTGGCGCAGGAATACGGTGTCGGCCGCGACCGGCAGGATGCGTTTGCGCTGGCCAGCCACCGGAAAGCCCTTGCAGCAGGGCGCGACGGGACCTATGAGGGCGAAATCGTGGCACTGTCCACCCCGGGAGGCGCCGTCGCCACCGATGACGGACCGCGGGCGGGCCTCACCCCGGCAATCATGGCGCGGTTCCCTGCCGCCTTCGTCGCCGGGGGCACCGTCACCGCCGGGAACTCCTGCTTCGACGCGGACGCAGCGTCCGCCGTCGTGATGACCTCGCTGCAGCGTGCACGCGAACTGGGCGCCCGTGACGCGCTGCTGGTGCGCGGTACCCACACCGCCGGGGTTGCTCCGGGGGTTCTGGGGATCGGTGCCGCGAGCGCGGCCCGGCATGTGCTGGCCGGGGCCGGTGTCGCGGCCGGGGACCTGGACCTCGTGGAATTCAACGAAGCGTTCGCCTCGCAAACGCTCGCATGCCTCGATGAGCTGGGGATCGACCCGGCGGGGGTGAACCTGGATGGCGGTGCTTTGGCCCTGGGGCACGCCTACGGGGCCTCGGGGGCGGTCCTGGTGACCCGGCTGTTCGCGCAGGCACGGAAGACGGACGTCGACGGCACCCTGGCGATGGCGATGATCAGCATGGCGGGCGGCATGGGAACGGCCGCGCTCCTGGAGTACCGGCGCCTGGGCTGCTGAGCCGGGTTTTAGCGTGCCCCGTCAGTCCTCGGCCTCGCCTAGGCCGCGGGCGGCGAGCGCTTCCCCCGTTTGCCGTGCGTAGGCCACGGAGGTGATGAACACCGGCAGGACCAGGGCCCGCGGATTGCGTTCCAGGCCCCTGGCCCGCGCGGAGTCCCGCACGTCAGCGAATGTTCCGGCGATGTACGGGATGCTGCGGAGCATGATGCCGATGGTCAGGGC
The DNA here is from genome assembly GCF_030209315.1 of Pseudarthrobacter sp. efr-133-R2A-89. Lineage (NCBI taxonomy): Bacteria > Bacillati > Actinomycetota > Actinomycetes > Micrococcales > Micrococcaceae > Pseudarthrobacter > Pseudarthrobacter sp. efr-133-R2A-89. The sequence goes on from NZ_JARVSE010000001.1 coordinate 201,599, forward strand.
GAAACGCTCAGGGTCGGCGCCGAACCTTTCGAAGGGCCGTGCCAGCCGGACGACGCCGTCGAGCAGCTGCTGCACGGGAGTGGTGGCGGTGAGCAGGGACGCAGCAACGACGCACACCAGGATGTTCAGGACAATCCGTGCGCCGGTGGGTGCACCCAGCTGCCACCCTTGGAAGAGCCCCACTACCAGGAGCACGGGGACCAGTGGCCGGACAGCACCCCATAGCCTCTTCCCCCCGGCGCCTGCCAACAGGAAGAGTCCACACAGAACTGCCAGGACCGCAGCAGAGGCGGCCCAGTCCACGATGACGAAGGATGCCAGGCCGCAGCCAACCACGAGCAAGAACTTCAGCGCCAGCGGTGACCGGTGGAGGTACGAGGTCCCCGGCACATAATCGGCCAGGAGGAATCCGTGGCCGCTCATGGCGTGTCCGTCGCGGTGTTGATCCTGTCCAGCCCGTCCAGGCACCAGGAGCGGTAGGCCGCCACAGCGTCGGCCGGGGCGCCATCGAAGGCCACACGCCCCTGTTCGATGACCAGCACCCGGTCCATTTCCAGGGCCAGGTCCAGGTCGTGGGTGGACATGATGATCTGCTGGTCCAGGCCCGCAAGGGTCCTCCGGAGCAGCTCGCGGTTGCGCAGGTCCAGCAGTGTTGACGGTTCGTCCAGGACCAGGACCTTGGGGTCGACGGCGAGGACGGCGGCGAGGGCCATCAGTTGCCGTTCGCCGCCGGAGAGTTCGTAGATGCTTTGGTCTGCCAGCGGCAGGAGGCCGAGCCGCGCCAGGGCAGCCTCGGCCCGGCTGCGCCGCTCGGCTCCGTTCTTCACCGAGCGGCGCAGCGACAGCTCCACGTCTTCCCGCCCGGTGGGCATGACCAGTTGGGAGAGCGGGTCGGTGAAGACAAAACCGACGTTCCGCCTGACTTTGCGCACGGCACGTGCTGTGTCGTCGCCGTCGACCGCCACCGTGCCCGTGGTGGGCTGGACCAGCCCGTTGACCAGCCGCAGCAGCGTGGACTTGCCGGAGCCGTTGGCGCCAATGACGCCCACGCGTGGTTCGTCCAGCCGGAGGTTAACGTCACCAAGGAGGACCTTGGGCTGCGGGGAGTCCTCTTGTTCGACCGAAACGGTTACCTGGTCGAAAGTCACGGTGGACATGGCGCGCAGTCCTACGCCTTTGCAGGGGTGGGGGCCTGCCGCCGCACCCGGCGGACCAGGACGTCGGGGAAGGCGCGGTGCAGCGCGACGGCGATGGCTGCTGCAAGGATGTTCTTGATGATGTCCCCGGGGTAGAAGACAAGGTCGCCCAGGAAGGCCTGTTCCAGGGTTGCCTTGGAGTTCAGGGCGATGCCCAGGATGCCCAGGGTGTGGACCACCACAACGCTGGTGGCCGTGGCGGCGAGGAAGAACCAGAGGGCACGGGCCTTGCGGGTGCGTTTGATGATGATGGCGGCCAGCCAGCCCACCACGCCCGCGGCGATGGGGAAAGCGATGATGTAGCCGGCTGAGGGACCGGCAAGGATGCCCAGGCCGCTGCGGCCCTGGCTGAAGATGGGCAGGCCGGCGAGCCCCAGGAGGGTGTAGAGCCCGACGGCGGCAAGTCCGCGGGCCGGTCCGAGCACCAGGCCGGTGAGCATCACGGCCAGGGTCTGGAAGGTAATGGGGACGCCAAAACCGTTCAGGGCCAACCCCGGCACGAGTGCTGCACCGGCGACGAGGGCGGCGAAGACGGCGATCAGCCCCAGGTCGGTGCCGTTCCAGCGGCGGCGCCCGGTCGGTTGGCTGTTCGGTGTGGTGGTGCGGGTGTTGCTCATGGCGGTCCTGTCGGGGTTGTACAAGCGGAATCTAATGTACCGCCGACGTTACCGGGGTGGAACGGTGCCCATTTTGTAGGGGGTCTACTAAGCCGGGTGCGGGCTGCGTTGGGCTGGGCACAATTGTCCTCTCTAGAAGCCTCTTCCGGTCCACCTGGGCATTCAGGGTTTTGCGGTGGCTATTTTCGACCGTACCCGGACGAGGGGTGCGTTGGGATCCTGCGGTTGGGGTATGGCCTCCAGCGCGAACTGGTCAATGACGCCGGGCCGGAAGATGAGGCACTCGGTTGAGCCGCCGAACTGGAAGTACCCCAGTTCATCGCCTTTATCCACGTGGTGCCCCGGCACGATGTCCTTGCCGATGATGCAGGAGGACACTTCGATCATGCCCACGGGGACGAAGGCCATCAGGCCGATGGCTGGGTCGTCGGCCTCGATCAGGATGATGGCCCGTGCCGCCACGTGGGCAAGGTAGGACTGCGAGAATCTAGAGTCGACAGCATCTGCGCCTTCCGACTCCGCTTCAGAGAAGTAGGTGCCGTCCTTCAAATAAGCCCGTACGATCGTCCCGGCAACCGGCGCATGCCAACGGTGGTAGTTCAGGGCGCTAAGGAACGCCTGGTAGACCGTTCCGCCGACGAACTGATCTACCGCTTCGTCCCGGGCAAGCAGGTCATCGAGGGAGTAAGGCTGGTTCTTCACCCAGAACCGCCCTTGGCGTTGAACGTCGGAGCTGATCTTGTACGGGGTGGATTCGCAGGCGCTGACGATGACCTTGCTGTCGTCCGGGGCCGCAACGGGTCTCGACGTTGAGGTGAGGCGGCGGGAAAAGAAGTCGTTCCACGACGTGAAGCCCCAGTGGTCTGCGAGGGGATCATGTTCGTAGTCCTGTATGCCAACGGCGCGCTGGGCCTTCTCTGACATCCACCCGGAGGGTGAGTCGTTCAGCACGTACAGCGAGTCCGGACTGGTGAGGAACACACACCAAGCATCAAGGACCTTCCGGAACATGGCGACGATCCTGGGGTCGCGGTGCGCGGCAAAGCCGGCCTCGGTTCCCATGGTCCAATCCAGGATTGCCGTCAGTGGGGTGGTGACCATGCCGCCCTCGCTGAACTCCGGGGCCATTGTCAGGACCTCGTTGATGAGCCTCAGCATCTGGTCGACGCTTGTGAGGTGCCGTTTGCGGTACGGCTTGGATTTCGGAACCTGTTCAATCATTTCGGTCATATAGAGGCGGACCACCGGATCGCTGGCGATCAGTTCCTGGAATTCGACGATCACCGGGTGGAGGGGCACGTCTTCCCCGCGCGCTTCTACTCGTTCCCGGTGGCCGGCAATCCAGTCCTCGAGTTCGTCCTGTCCGGGCAGCCAGCCCCCAGGACGCCGAATACCTTCAGATGCAGTTTCAGGGGTCATATCGCAGAGCCTACTCCCGTAGGTTGTGAAAATTGCGAGCCCCGTCCCTTCGAGCAGGTGCCCGTAAGCTGATCGCTTACCGGACGCCATGGCTCCCCGAGAATCGAGGTCGGGCTGCGAGTCCAGGGGTCAGCTGAGCTGGGCGAGTAAGCGACCCTCGACGCGTTCCATGACCCCAAGGAACGTAGTTTCGTTGCCGTAGGCGCGGGTGAGGATGAGTCCGCCCTGGATCACGGCAACGGCATCGAGCGCGTTCTCACGGGCGTCCCCGGGAGTGAGCCCGCCGCTCTGAAGGAGCGCGGCCAATGCGTCCACCCAGTCCGCAAAGTATGTCTTGACCTCGCCGGCGAACGTCGCCTTCTCCTCACCGAGCGTCATGGCGGCGAACAGGCAGACATTCTCGCGGGAGATGAAGTAGTTAGCGACCGCCTTCGTCATCGCGGAGACCGCTTCAGCGGCGTCAGCCGCGGAACGAAGGGGCGCGAAAACCTCATCCTCGAACCAGTCCTTCACCTGGTCAAGAACCGCCCTGGCCATGTCCGTCTTGCCATCAGGGAAGAAATGGTACAAGCTGCCGCGACCGATCCCGGCCTCCTGCTGGATGACAGACAGGGAGCTGCCCTCAAACCCCCGCCGGCGGAAAACACCGGCGAGGGCGCGAACGGCGTCCGGGCGTTCAAGAAGGGTGCGTGGCATTAGAGTCCGAGTTCGCTAAGGCCAGGGTGATCTGCCGGCCGGGGGCCTGCGGTGTCCCAGAAGAACTTACGCTCTGACTCGTCAATGGCGAGGTCGTTAATGCTCGCGTGACGGTGCGTCATAAGTCCTTCCTTGTCGAAGTGCCAGTTCTCGTTGCCGTAAGCGCGGAACCACTGGCCCGTGGAGTCATGGTACTCGTACGCGAAGCGGACTGCGATGACGTCGTCGGTGTAGGCCCACAGCTCTTTGATGAGCCGGTAGTCGAGCTCGCGCTCCCATTTGTCGGAGAGGAACTCGATGATGGCGGCGCGACCCTGAACGAACGTCGAGCGATTGCGCCACCAGCTGTCCTTGCTGTACGCGAGGGAAATGCGCTCGGGGTCCCGGCTGTTCCAGCCATCCTCGGCGGCACGGACCTTCTGCACGGCGGACTCTTCTGTGTAGGGAGGAAAGGGGGGATGAGACATGATGGGCTCCTTCAAGACTTTAGTTGTACCGTTTAGTACAATGTGTACTAAACGGTACAGAATGTGGGCAATCGCCGTCAACTCACAACAGCAGCGCCTCGAGCTCCGGAAGCCGGCCGAACAGGTCAGGGAGGCCTCGCAGCCCGTCGCGCACCGCCTCGTGCGACAGCGCGAGGTCAGGACCGGTGCCAGCCTCGACGCCGGCGAGGCACCGGAGGATGTTCCATCTCGTGTGCCCCAGCCAACCGCCGATCAGGTAAACAAACCAGCTCGGACCTGGCGCCGGCAGCGCGCCGCCGCCGGCAACATAGCCGTCGAGAACCGAGCGGAAAATGGCGGGCTTGATGTCGTCGAAGCCGGGTCCCTTAGCGAGGCCCAGCGCGGTCGAGCCAAGCTCACCGGACAGATCGAGCATCCCCGAGAGCTCCCAATCGAGCACCACCGGCCGGCCCTCCCGGGCGAGGAGGTTCCATGGTTGGATGTCCCGGTGGGTGAGTACGACGGGGCCCGGCCGTTCGCAGGTGTCGACGAAACGGGCGATCGCGAGGAACGTCCCGGCGCGAGAAGCGAGCTCGTCGGCCCACGGTTGTCCGGTGGCCGACGCCCGTGCTGCGAGCTCGGACCAGTCCCGCGATGCCGGGTCCTCGACCGGCACCCGTGAAAAGGCGACGTCGAGTGCGTGGATGCGCGCCAGGATCCCGCCGACCTCAAACGCGAACGCCGCCGACACCGGCGCTTCGGGCACCTTCTCGCCGTCGACCCACCGGTGGACGAGCGTGGAGTGGCCGGCCGAGATCGGCTCCGGCATGGGAATGCCGGCAGCGAAGGCTGCCAGCTCAAACCTGAACACATCCTCGACCCGATAGGGCTGCCGTCGGTCAGCGAGGTTCAACTCCTTCACCGCGAACGATCCCCGGTCGGTGTCGAGTCGGTACATCCGGTTGGCATAGCCGCCGTGGACGCGGATCATCGGCCCGATCGGAGCGCCGAGATGCGAAAGGTTCACCCACTCATTCTAGGAACTGGCAGTTCCTCCCGGTCCGGCGGCCCGCGAACAACAGCCGGCCGGACACCGGTGGAACCCGCAGCAGGCCACCGGCAAAATCAGACCTTAGCCGGAGCCGCCTGCTTGGTACCCTGTGCCGTATGCCCATCAAACTTGAAAACGTCGGCATCGCCGTCGGCGATCTGGAAGCAACAATCGCGTTCTTCACCGACCTCGGCCTCACCGTCCTGGGCCGGGACACGGTCAGCGGCGACTGGGCAGACACGGCTGTGGGCCTGGACGGCAACCACGCCAAAATAGCCCTCCTCCAAACGCCGGACGGCAACGGCCGCCTCGAACTGTTCGAATACATCCACCCCGATGCAATTCCCACCGAGCCCACCCTGCCCAACGAGATCGGCATGCATCGTGTGGCCTTCTCCGTCGACAGCATTGATGATGCCCTGGCCATTGCGGCCAGGCACGGCTGCCACCCGCTGCGCGGCGTCGCAACGTATGGCGACGTCTACAAACTCTCCTACGTGCGTGGCCCCAGCGGCATCATTGTGATGTTCGCCGAGGCACTCCAGAAGGGCTGAGGACGCGGGGCGGCCTGCAATATACTCCGAACATGCCCATCACGCACCCTGCCCCAAATCCCCACTGCTCCGATAACCCGCTGCGCGGAGGCCGGCTGTGAGCGGCGGCCTCGTCGCCCTGCTCGATGACGTGGCAGCGCTGGCCCGGATCGCGGCGGCCTCTGTGGACGATGTCGCGGCCGGCGCTGCAAAGGCAGGGGCCAAGGCCGCGGGAGTGGTCATCGACGACGCCGCCGTCACCCCGCAGTACGTCTCCGGTGCGGATCCCGCCCGCGAACTGCCAATGATCAAGAAGATTTTCTGGGGCTCCATTCGCAACAAGCTCCTGATCATCCTCCCGGCCCTCCTGCTCGTCAGCGCGTTCGTTCCCGGGATCATCCCGTTCATCCTCATGCTTGGCGGTACCTACCTCTGCTATGAGGGAGCGGAGAAGGTCTGGCACAAGTTCCGCGGCGGCCATCACGACGCCGGGGAAGCTCCGGCCGTGGAGCGCGGGCACGATGCCGAGGCAAAAGTGGTCAAGGGCGCCATCACCACCGACTTCATCCTGTCCTGCGAAATCATGGTCATCTCCATGAATGAGGTGGCAACGGAATCCATTTGGGTCCGGGCGTTCATTCTGGTGCTGGTGGCGTTTGCCATCACAGTGCTGGTTTACGGTGCGGTGGCCCTCATCGTCAAAATGGACGATATCGGGCTGCACCTGATGGCCAAGGACTCGGCACGTTCCAAGCGCATCGGTGAACTGCTCGTCAGGGGAATGCCGGGGGTCCTGGCGGCCATCACCTTCGTCGGCACGATTGCCATGCTGTGGGTCGGCGGACACATCATGCTGCAGGGGGCCCACGATCTCGGCTGGCACGCCCCCTACGACCTTGTCCACGCCCTGGAGCACCCGGTGGCATCCGTTCCCGCCGTCGGTGGCCTCCTCGCGTGGCTCGTGAACACTTTGTGCTCGGCGGTGCTGGGACTTGCCTGGGGCCTGGTGGTCCTGGCCGTCGTGGGCCCGCTGATGAAAGTGCTGCCGTTTGGCAAGGCGAAAGAAGCCAAGGACGGTCATGACACGGCCGGCAGCCGGCTGCCGGAGAATCACCAGGGCTGACGCCTCCGCGCGGCAAACGACGGCCTCCGCTAGAACGCGTAGCGGATCCGGCAGTAGGGCGCTATGTCGGCGATGAGCGTCGAGAGTTGCCGCACGTAACCTGTCTTTGCCCGCGCGCGGTACCTGACGTTGCTGAAGCCGTTCAATGAGACTTTGGCTTCCTGCAGGCCGGGACGCCACAGCACTTCCTCTGCCTGCGGGTGCCAGCCCAGGTTGACGTTGTGCAGCTGCTCATTGTGGGTGAGGAAGATGACCTCCGCCGCCAGCTGGGCTTTGGCTTCGGGGGTCAGGGTTGCGTTGAGTTGGCGCAGCAGTTGTTCCCAGTCGGCAAGCCAGGTATCCGTGATGATGACCGGGGAAAAATTCACGTGTACTTCGTAACCGGCTGCAACAAAGTCGTTGATGGCGGCCATCCTTTCGGCCACCGGCGATGTGCGGACGTCGATGGACTTCGCCAGGTCCGCGGGCATCAATGAAAAGCGGATCCTGGTATGGCCGCCATGGTCCCATGCGAGCATCGCGGGGTTGACGAATTTCGTGGCGAAGGACAGCTTGGCGTTGGGCAGTTCGCGGAACAACCCGACCAGTTCTTCCACGTTGTCGCTGATCAGGGCATCCACCGAGCAGTCGCTGTTTTCACCGATGTCGTAAACCCAGAGCTCCTGGTCGCACTGGTTGGGCTCCAGTTTTATCCCCTGGCGGGTGGCGTGCCGTTCGATGGCTCCGGCGATCTGCCCGATGTTCGCGAACACGGTGACCGGGTTGCTGTAGCCCTTGTGGCGGGGAACGTAGCAGTAGGCGCACGCCATGGCGCACCCGTTGGCGGTAGACGGAGCGATGAAGTCCGCCGAACGCCCGTTGGGCTTGACGGCCAGCGACTTCTTCACGCCGAGGACCAGCGCCTCCGTCTTGATCCGCGACCAGCGCGGGACGTTCGTTTCGTCACCGTGCACGTCCGGAATGTTCCAGTGGTTCTCCACCAGCACGACGTCGGCATCCGGCCAGCGTGCCACGATCTCCTGGCCACGGGGCAGCTCCAAAGCTTCAGGCTGCGCGTAGATGCGCCGGACCTGGAGGAGACGGTCAAATTCCATGCACCCCATTGTCCATTGGAGCGGGAAGCCGGCATCCGCACGCCACAGCCGGTGCCCCCGCCGAAAGTCCAGGAGCCCTGACGTTGAAATTGCGGCGGCCCGCTGGACGGTAGACTGGACTGTGCCGTTCTCCGGCCGTTTACCGCCCCGCCCAACCACAGACGCTCCGGGCCGCGGCTTATCCCTGTTTGTGAAAGGCCTTACCTGCTGTGATTACTGTCCAGGATCTTGAACTGCGTGCCGGCGCCCGGCTCCTCATGGACCAGGTGAGCTTCCGCATCGACAAAGGGGACAAGATCGGCCTGGTGGGCCGGAACGGGGCCGGCAAGACCACGTTGACCCGCGTCCTTGCGGGGGAGGGTCTTCCGGCTGCCGGCAAGGTCACCCGGAGCGGCGAAATCGGCTACCTTCCCCAGGATCCGCGGACCCCTGACATGGAACAGCTGGCCCGGGACCGGATCCTCTCTGCGCGTGGCCTCGATATCGTCGTCGGCAAACTCCGCAAGGCGCACGATGAGATGGCCAGCGAGGACGCCGATATCCAGCGGAAGGCCATGAACCGCTACGACCGGCTGGAATCGGAGTTCCTGGCCGCGGGCGGCTACGCGGCCGAGGCTGAAGCGGCGTCGATCTGTTCCAACCTGGCCCTCCCTGACCGCTTGCTGAACCAGCCGCTGAAGACGCTCTCCGGCGGACAGCGGCGCCGCGTGGAGCTGGCCCGCATCCTGTACTCCGACGCCGAGACGATGCTCCTGGACGAGCCCACCAACCACCTCGACGCCGACTCCATCGCCTGGCTGCGTGACTTCCTGAAGAACCACCAAGGCGGCCTGATCGTCATCAGCCACGACACGGACCTGCTGGAAGCCACCGTCAACAAGGTGTTCCTGCTGGACGCCAACCGCGCCCAGATCGACTTCTACAACATGGACTGGAAGCGCTACCTGCAGCAGCGCGAAACGGATGAGCGCGCCCGCAAGCGTGAACGCGCCAACGCCGAAAAGAAGGCCCAGGTCCTCATGGACCAGGCCAACAAGATGCGGGCCAAGGCCACCAAGGCCGTCGCCGCGCAGAACATGGCAAAGCGTGCCGAACGGCTGCTCAGCGGCTTGGAAGCGGTTCGCGAGCAGGACCGCGTGGCAGCGTTGCGTTTCCCCGATCCGTCGCCCTGCGGCAAGACCCCCCTCACCGCGGACGGGCTCAGCAAATCCTACGGTTCGCTGGAAATCTTCACCGACGTGGATCTGGCGATCGACCGCGGCTCCAAGGTGGTCATCCTGGGGCTTAACGGCGCCGGCAAGACCACCCTGCTGCGCATGCTCGCCGGCGTGGACGCGCCGGACACCGGCGAGGTCATCCCGGGCCACGGGCTCAAGGTGGGCTACTACGCCCAGGAACACGAAACCCTGGACCACGACCGCACCGTGCTTGAGAACATGCGTTCCTCCGCGCCGGACATGAAGGACGCGGAGGTCCGCGGCATCCTGGGCTCGTTCCTGTTCTCGGGAGACGACGTCGACAAGCCCGCCGGCGTTCTCTCCGGCGGTGAGAAGACCCGCCTGGCCCTGGCCACCATCGTGGCTTCCAGCGCCAACGTCCTGCTCCTCGATGAGCCCACCAACAACCTGGACCCCGCCAGCCGCGCCGAAATCCTGGGCGCCCTGCGGAACTACACCGGCGCCGTCGTCCTGGTCAGCCACGACGAGGGCGCGGTGGAGGCCCTCAACCCCGAACGCGTCGTCATGCTCCCGGACGGCGTGGAGGACCTCTGGAACGAGGACTACCTGGACCTGATCACCCTGGCCTAGCGGACGGACAGCTCCCGGGCCGCGGTCATGCGGAGCAGCTGCTGGTAAGTGATGCTGAACATGGAGTTATGGTCGCCTGCTCCGGCCCAGAGGACTTCGTGCGCCTGGAGGCTTGAATCCAGGAGGGTCTTGATGGGCGCGGGGTGGCCCACCGGTGCCACGCCGCCCACCTGCTGGCCCGTGTGCTCCAGGACGAAGTCGGGGGAGGCGCGGCGGATCCTGCCGTGACCCAGCTGCCCGGACACCAGCTTCGTGTCCACCCGCGCCGCCCCGCTGGCGAGGATCAGCAGGGGCCGGCCGTCCAGCTCAAAGACCAGGCTGTTGGTAATGGCCGCAACGTCGCACCCCAGTGCTTCCGCCGCCGCCAGGGCGGTGGGGACGCCGGCAGCAAAAGTCCGCACCGTATCCGGTAGCCCCGCTCCAACCAGCGCCGAGCGCACCAAGGCGACCGGGCCGGCGTCATACCCGCTCATTCTCAGAACCCCTGCGCGTCCAGGAGGGCGTCTTCTTCTTCCTCGGCCGTCGCCTTGGAGCGCTTGCGCGCTGGTGCCGGCCGACGGCGGGCGGCCGGGACGGCGGAGTGGACGGCCCCTTCGGCGGGCGCCTCCTCATCCTCGGCGTCTATCGCGGCGTTGCGCGCCTGTTGCCGCGCCGCATAGCCGAAGCCGACGAACATGAGCACGCCGAACGCGAACCACTGCAGGGAGTAGGACAGATGCGTCCCCTCGTCAGTTGACGGTTTGGGGAAGGCCACAGGCATATCGGCAACGGCCGGGGTTTCCGAGGCCAGCTGGCCGTACGCCCCCGTGAACACCGGATAGCCCAGCTGGGCCGCATAGGTTTGCAGGTCGATGGACGCCAGCTGTCCCGTGGGGGCTCCCCGCTGCAGCTCGGGTTCGCCGTGCTTCAAGCGCACGACGGCGGTCACCTCACCGGCCGGGGGCGCCGGCACCGAATCCGGGCTTCCGGGATTCTTGTTTCCGATGGGCAGCCAACCCCGGTCGATCACGACGGTTTCGCCGCTGTCCAGCCGGAACGGGACAACAACCTCGTAGCCCGGTTGGCCGTTGAGGGGCCGGTTCCTCACCACGCGCTGGCCGGCAGCATCGTAGGTTCCCTTGAGCTCAACCTGGGTCCATTCCTTGGCCGGGTCCAGCTGCGCGAACTGGTCCTTCGCCTGGGAGAACGGGATGGGCGTTGCCGAATAGTTGTTGACGACCCGGTTGATTTCGGCCAGGGTTTCAGCGCGGCGGTCCATTTGCCAGCGGCCCAGGAAGACGCACGCAGTGGCAAAGATGGCGGCCAGCAGGAGGTAGCCCAGCCACTTGCTGGAGAAGAGGAAGCGGTACATTCAGATGTCCTGCTCCAGGGGGCCAAGGTCTGCCTGCAGGGGAAGGGTTTCCTTCCAGAGTCCCCGCGTTTGCAGATAGTCCTCAAGCCATTCGCGGTGCTCGGCGCAGGCCAGCCAGGTCTTCCGCCGCTCGGGAGCATGGATCTTGGGGTTGTTCCAGAGGAGCTGCCAGGACGCTTCGGACCTGCAGGCCTTCCGCGAGCAGAGCGCCGCCGCCTCCGATGCCATGTCCGATCCTGCTGCGAAATCGAAAAGGCTCATGGCGCCTGCCGCTCCTCTCCCAGTTCCTCGTCGTCTGTTACCAGTTCACCCTGGAGCACCGCGCTCCCTGCTTCTTCGTCCTCGGCCGGGGGAGCCGGGCTCTCGAGCTCCGCCAAGGGCGCGGAATCGATCAGCAGGTCGCTGTGCCCTTCGGCCTTGTCATTGCCGTTGGCTATGACCACCGCCACCCAGGGCAGGAACACCGCGCCGGTCACCGCAATGATCTTGAACCAGCCGTCCACCACGAAAATCATGACCAGGCAAACCATGCGGATGCCCATTGCCAGGGCGTACTTGATCATCCGCTGGCGCATATCCTCCGAGTGCGCTCCAGCAGCTTCCGTAATGCTGTGTACCTCGGTATCGCCGGAGAACCGGCCCGGTTCTCCGGGCGCGGAATGTCCCGCATGGTTTTCAAGGGTCACGGTGAATAATCACGCTCCAAAGGCTTCCCTCAATTCTCGCACCATCGGCAGTGCTGCCCAAACCCGTACCGGGCCTGCCGCTAAGATCGGAGGCAGCCCAAACCACTCACTGCAACCGCGGCCCAGCCTGCCGCAGAAAACCGGAGCCCTCTATGACTGAAGCAGTTTCCGCAGCCCGCAGCGTCCTGATCACCGGCGGAAACCGCGGTATCGGCCTGGCCATCGCACAGGCATTCCTGGCCAACGGCGACAAAGTGGCCGTCACCTACCGCAGTGAATCGCAGCTGCCGGAGGGAATCCTCGGCGTCAAGGCCGACGTGACCGACGAGGCTTCCGTGGACGCAGCCTTCAAGGAAGTGGAAGCCGCCCACGGCCCCGTCGAAGTCCTGGTGGCCAACGCCGGCATCACCAAGGACACCTTGCTGCTGCGCATGAGCGAGGACGACTTCACCTCCGTCATCGACACCAACCTCACCGGCGCGTTCCGCGTCATCAAGCGCGCGTCCAAAGGGATGATCCGGCTCCGCAAGGGCCGTGTCGTCCTGATCTCCTCGGTGTCCGGCCTCTACGGCGCTCCCGGCCAGATCAACTACTCCGCGTCCAAAGCCGGACTGGTGGGCATCGCCCGGTCCCTCACCCGCGAACTTGGTTCACGCGGCATCACCGCCAACGTGGTCGCCCCCGGGTTCATCAATACCGACATGACCGCCGAACTCCCCGAAGCAACCCAGAAGGACTACCTGGCCAGCATCCCGGCCGGCCGTTTCGCCGAAGCGTCAGAGGTTGCCAACGTGGTCCGCTGGATCGCCAGCGACGAAGCCGCCTACATCTCCGGTGCCGTCATCCCGGTGGACGGCGGCCTGGGCATGGGGCACTGACCGGTCCCGCCCACGGCCCTGCAGCGAACTAGGCCGGCGGCGCTTATTTGTCGAGGTTGGACAAAGGCATTGGGAACAGCCGCTGGCATGATGGACTGCAGGCCACAACGATTTGGATGTTTCGAACAAAGGAAGCTCGTATGGGACTGCTGGACAACAAGACGGCCATCGTCACCGGATCATCGCGGGGCATCGGCGCCGACGTAGCCAAGATCCTCGCCTCGGAAGGGGCCGCCGTCGTCGTCAACTACCGCCAGAAGGCGCCCCGCGCCAACAAAGTGGTGCAGGGAATCGAGGCTGACGGCGGCCGGGCGGTAGCCATCGGTGCCGACCTCACCACGCAGGAAGGCGTGCAGGCGCTGGCCAGCGCGGCCATGGAAAACTTCGGGTCCCTGGACATCCTGGTCCTGAACGCTTCCGGGGGCATGGAAACGGGGATGGGGGAGGACTATGCGCTCAAACTGAACCGCGACGCGCAGGTCAACATGCTCAACGCCGCCGTGCCCCTCATGCGGGAAGGCTCCCGCGTGGTGTTTGTCACCAGCCACCAGGCCCACTTCATCAACACCGTTCCCACCATGGAAGCCTACGAACCCGTTGCCCGCAGCAAGCGCGCCGGTGAGGACGCCCTCCGGGAACTGATCCCCAACCTCGCGGAGAAGGGCATCTCCCTGGTGGTGGTCTCCGGGGACATGATCGAAGGCACCGTCACCGCCACGCTCCTGGACCGCTCCACGCCAGGTGCCATCGAGGCACGCCGCGCCGAAGCCGGGAAGCTGTACTCCGTGGAGGAATTCGCCCAGGTTGTGGCCGGCATGGCCACGGCCGACGTCGAGTCCGGCCACACCGAGTACGCCGGCGGCGCAGACTACTTCGGCAAGGGCGTCCAGTAACCGCCCGCTTTTCCACCCCTTAAAACCCTGATGGGCTCTGCCAAGCAGGGCCCATCAGTTGGTTAACAGGGACTCAGACCCCAGCGACGTAGCGGACGGCGTCCAGGTACGGCATGTTCACTGCGGCATCCGCGACCGCCCTCACGGCCGGCTTGGCGTTGAACGCCACGCCGATGCCGGCGGCGCCGAGCATGTCCAGGTCGTTGGCGCCGTCACCTACGGCAACAGTGTGTTCAAGGGCGATGCCCTCCGCCGCGGCCCACTCGCGCAGGTACTTCTCCTTCGCCGCCCGGTCCACCACCGCGCCGAGCACCTTGCCGGTCAGCGCACCGTCCTCGATTTCCAGTTCGTTGGCCTGCCAGTAGTCCAGGCCAAGGTCCGCGGCGATCGGCGCGAGGATCTGGTTGAAGCCACCGGAGACCACAGCCACCACGTGGCCTGCGGCCTTGAACGCGGCAACGAGTTCGGCGGCGCCTTCGCTGAGTTTCACTTCGTGGCGGACGGAATTGACGACGTCGGCCGGCAGCCCCGCGAGGACAGCCACCCGGGCGTGGAGGGACTGCGCGAAATCCAGTTCGCCGCGCATGGCGGCCTCGGTCACGGCGGCAACTTCCTCCCGCTTGCCGGCGTACGCGGCCAGGAGTTCGATGACCTCCTGCTGGATCAGGGTGGAATCGACGTCCATGATCAGCAGCTTCCGTTCGGCGGCACGCAGGGCCGCTGGCACCAGGGCGGTGTCAAGCCCCCCGATCGCGGCCTCCGCCACGGCCCGCCGCAGGGACGCGAGCCCGGCCACCGTGTCGTCTGGAAAGGCCAGTTCGGCCAGGGACACCTGGTAGCGGTCATCGCCCAGGCCGGTCTCGGACAGCACCTCGGCGCCCTGTGCAGCAAGGACGGAACGCAGCTGCTCCAGCCCGTTGGGGGTCAAATTTTGGCCATAGCTGACCGCAGTCACGTTCGAAGTCATGCCTGCAATCTTATCGAGCGGCAACAAGGTCCCCTGCATTCGTTGCGCACCCGCCTTCGGGGGTTCCCTGGGACCTTCACACCGGTTATCAGTCATCATCTTTTTTGTCCTAGTGTCTATTCCTATGAGTGATGTTCTGGAACTGGACTCCGTCAGCGTTGTCCGAGGTAAAAAGACCCTGCTGGACAAGGTCGACTGGCAGGTCAACGAAGGCGAGCGGTGGGTCATCCTTGGCCCGAACGGCGCCGGCAAAACCACCCTCCTCCAGATTGCGGCAGCCCGGCTCCACCCCAGCAGCGGCACCGCAGGCATCCTTGACGAAGTCCTTGGCCGGGTGGACGTCTTCGAGCTCCGGCCACGCATTGGCCTGTCATCGGCAGCCCTGGCCACCCAGATCCCCGAGCATGAGAACGTCCTTAACGTGGTGGTCACCGCGGCGTACGGCGTCACCGGACGCTGGCGGGAAGGGTACGAGCGCGACGACGAACGGCGCGCCTTCCGGCTCTTGAACGACTGGGGCATGGGACCGCTGCTCAACCGGACCTTCGCCACCTTGTCCGAGGGGGAGCGGAAGCGTGTCCAGATCGCCCGCGCCCTGATGACCGATCCCGAGCTGCTGCTGCTGGATGAGCCGGGCGCCGGCCTGGACCTTGGGGGACGTGAAGAACTGGTGCACAAGCTTGGTGAGCTCGCCCGCGACGAAGCCGCTCCGGCCATGGTCCTGGTAACGCACCACCTCGAAGAAGTGCCTCCTGGCTTCACGCACGCCATGCTGCTCCGGGACGGAGGCGTGGTGGCCGCCGGCCCCATCACCGAGGTCCTCACCGAAGAACACCTGAGCACCACTTTCGGCCTTCCCTTGGACGTGTCCGAAAACGCGGGCCGTTACACCGCCACCGCGCGCCGTTAAGCCACGCCTGCCGAACCGTTGTGGAATTTTTCAGCAGCATCATTGTGTTCATCGCCGGCCTGTGGGCCGGGACCATCAATGCAGTAGTTGGCTCCGGGACCCTGGTCACTTTCCCGGTCCTCATCGCCCTGGGGGTGGCCCCGGTCGTGGCTTCCATGAGCAACGCCATGGGACTCGTGGCCGGTACCGCGGCCGGTGCGTTCGGCTACCGCCGGGAGCTCGCGGGACGGGGCCGCCAGGTGCTCCGGCTCCTGCCGGCGTCGGTCCTCGGCGGGATCACCGGGGCCTGGCTGCTGCTGCACCTGCCCGAACAGGTCTTCCATTACGTCGCACCCGTGCTCCTGGTACTGGCGCTGCTGATGGTGGTGTTCCAGCCCAGGCTCCAGGACTGGGTCCGCAACCGCGAGGCCAATCCGGAGCACGCCGTACGGGACAAACGCCACGGGATCCTCCTGGTGGTGCTTGTGTACCTGGCCGGCGTGTATGGCGGCTACTTCGTCGCTGCACAAGGAATCCTGCTGGTGGGAATCCTCGGCGTGTTCCTCACCGGGACCATCCAGAACGCCAACGCCATGAAGAACATCCTGGTCCTCGGCGTGAACATGGTGGCCGCCATCTCCTACCTCGTCTTCGCCTTCGACCGGATCAACTGGCTGGTGGTGCTGCTGATCGCCGTCAGTTCCACCATCGGCGGCCTGATGGGATCGAAGGTGGGCCGGAAGCTCTCGCCGCGCGTCCTCCGGGCGGTCATCTTCAGCCTGGGCATCGTGGCCCTGGGCGTCATGATCGCCAACCTGCTGAAATAATCACCCGGTGACCTTTCACTACCTCGAATCCGCCGATGACCCGCGCGTAAGCGACTACACCACGCTGACCGATGTCCACCTGCGCAAGCTCCGCGAGCCTGCCGAGGGGATGTATATCGCCGAATCGTCGCGGGTCCTCCGCCGCGCCCTGGCGGCAGGCCATGCGCCGCGCTCATTCTTCCTGGCAGAGAAGTGGATGGCGGACCTCGACGACGTCTTCCAGGCCTACCCTGACGTTCCCGCCTACATCGGCTCGGCCGCCCTGCTGGAGGAAATCACCGGTTTCCACCTCCACCGCGGTGCGATGGCGGCGATGCAGCGCCCGGCCCCGGTGCCCCTTCCGGAGCTCCTCGCCGGTGCACGCCGCGTGGCCGTGCTGGAGGACGTCGTGGACCACACCAACGTCAGTGGTCGCAAAATCCAAGAGCCTGATCGAGCTCGTATGCCGGGACGATCAAGGATCGCGGTCCTGGAGAACCTTACCGACCATACAAACGTTGGGGCGATTTTCCGCAGCGCCGCAGCCATTGGCGTCGACGCTGTCCTGGTCTCTCCACAGTGCGCCGACCCGCTCTACCGACGCTCCATCCGGGTGTCGATGGGGACTGTATTCCAAGTGCCATGGACCAGAATCGAGTCGTGGCCCGGTGACCTTGAGGTACTCAAGGAAGCAGGCTACTTCGTCGCCGGCATGTCGCTCGGCGAAGGTGCCATCACACTCGATGAGCTTGTCGCCCAGGACCACCCGAGCCTGGCCCTGGTCTTCGGCACGGAGGGAGAGGGGCTGAGGCCTGAGACTGATCAGGTGCTCGACGCGCGCGTCACGATTCCGATGATGAACGGTGTCGACTCCCTCAACGTGGCCGCCTCGTCGGCGGTCGCCTTCTACGCGACCAAGTAGGGACTGAGCGTGACGCCCCCGCCCCACCGCGGCGTCAGGAGCATGAAGAGCCGGCATTGATTCGCCGGGAGATGTACCGCATCAATGCCAGCGGCGACTCCCCAGGAACGTCACAGCGGCGGTGATGATGATGCCGAGGCCGATCGGGACGCTGAAATGGATCTGCAGCAGGAGTACTCCGCTGGCGGCCCCAGCGAACATGGCGAGGACAGCCCCCAGCCGTCGGTTGAGTAACCGGGGCCGTTGCTTGCCCACAAGTGACTCTCCGGCGAGGGAAGTCATGGTGGAAGTAATGACCACTGTGGTCATGTCTCGTACGCCCAAATGCCGCGCAATCAGGGCCTGGGAGCCCATGTGCATGGCGATAACGGCGGCCACAATGACACCAATGGACTGCCGGCCGACGTCTTCCACGATGAGAGAGATGGCGGCGGTTCCCGTCAACGCGATACAACCCGCTGTGAGAAGGAGCGTCACCCGGCGGTTCCAGCCTTTCGGGCTTGACTGGAGCGTAGATCCGGCAACCGCCGCGCCAAGGAGAAAGGCGCCAAGTGCTACCAGTGGGCCCAAAGTTGGCAGGTTCGCCGCGCCGGCTAAAGCCATCGCAAGAATCACCACGTTGCCGGTCATATTTCCGGTGAAGACGTGATCAAGTCCAAGGTAGCCGACCGCGTCAACCACACCTGTAACGAGCGTTAGGGCCATCATGAGCATCAGTCGGAACTTTTCCGGAGACGACGCATTTTCTTGTGGGGTAGAGGCGGTTTTGGTACCTGAGCCGGCTACAGCTGATGTCATGGTTTAAGGGATCTTTCATCGTGAGGGGAGGTCTCTATGACCGCCCCTCGGACATGCTTGTTGGTGGTTTTAGATGGGATTTGCGCCGGTGGCTAGGGCGCCATCGTAGCGTCGACGTGCATTCTTGGAATGCCCGACAAGGTCGTCCCGGCCCTTGCCATTTAGGATCGTGAACGTTGTCTCGCCCAACTGGGCAAGGGTGTCATCGTCAATCAGGCTTCAAGCTTGGAATGCTCGCCCAGACGGTGCCATGAACGGTTGTAGTAGACCAGGGCGTCGCCGGGTTCGCCCGCTTGGACGTCACGCAGCACGCGGGACTCCAGGGCGTGAACGGCGATGATGGTGGATGTCCCCACCTCCATGCGATCGATGACGGCGCAGCGCACCCAGGCGCGGACATCCTCATACACCGCTTCGCCGGTTGCAAGGGGCGACCAGCGGTGCGTCTGGTCAAAGCGGTCGGCGCCGGGGGTCGCTCCAAACTTCGCCAAGTCGACGTCGAGCGCGTCCAGCAGGTGCACGACGACGGTTTCGGCGCGGGAAAGTACTTCGGACGCAGAGGACAGTGCCGAGACCGAGAAGATCATCAACGGAGGTTCCGCACTCACTGACACGACCGAAGATACCGTCAGTGCCACCGGTCCTTCGCCGGCATCGGCCGTGATGACGGCGACACCTCCCGGATGGCCACGGAACAGTGCTTTGAATTCGTCGGCCGAGAGGGAGGACGGGAAGCTTTGCTTCGGAGCCTCGAGCCATGTGTCCGTGGGGTAAGCATGGAACATCCTTATGACACCTTGGGGGCGGAGCGGGCGAGTTCCTCGCGAATGATGTTCGTCCCTGCGCTGAGGGCACTCAGCTTGGCCAGTGCGACGTCCCGGGGGAACGGTGCCATGCCACAGTTGGAGCTGGGGATGAGCTTGTCCGCATCGACGAACTGGAGGGCCATGCGGAGGGTGTTGGCGACCTCCTCCGGGGTCTCGATGGCCTCGCTTGCGACGTCGATTGCCCCGAGCATGACTTTCTTGCCGCGGAGGAGCTCGGTGAGGTCCATGGGCACGTGAGAGTTCTGGGATTCCAGCGAGATGATGTCGATGCTGGAGTTCTGCAGCAGCGGGAACGTTTCCTCGTACTGCCGCCACTGTGAGCCGAGCGTCGCCTTCCAGTCATTGTTCGCCTTGATCCCGTAGCCGTAGCAGATATGCACGGCGGTCTCAGCGCGCAGTCCTTCTGCGGCTCTCTCAAGGGCAGCCACGCCCCAATCCTTGACCTCATCGAGGAAGACATTGAACGCGGGCTCGTCGAACTGGATGATGTCAACGCCGGCCGCCTCGAGTTCTTTCGCCTCCTGGTTCAGGATCGTGGCGAACTCCCAGGCCAGCTTCTCGCGGCTCTTGTAGTGGTCATCGTAGAGCGTATCCACCATCGTCATTGGACCGGGAAGAGTCCATTTGATCGGCCGGTCAGTGGTTGCGCGGAGGAACTTTGCGTCGTCGACGAATACCGGCCGTTCGCGGCGCACCGGTCCGACGACGGTCGGTACGTTCGCGTCGTAGCGGTCGCGGATGCGCACGGTCTTGCGTTGTTCAAAATCGACCCCGCTGAGATTCTCGATGAAGGTCGTGACGAAATGCTGGCGGGTTTGCTCGCCGTCGCTGACGATGTCGATGCCGCGCAGGCTCTGCTCGTGGATGGCGATGCGCAGCGCGTCCTGTTTGCCCTCGAGCAGCGCATCGCCCTCCAGCTTCCACGGGGACCAAAGAGTCTCCGGCTGCGCGAGCCACGATGGTTTCGGCAGGCTGCCGACGACGGTGGTGGGCAAAAGTGTGTTCATGATTGACGGTTCTCCGTGGGTCAGTTGACGAGGGTGGGGTAGCTGGCGGTCCACTGGTCCAGCAGATCCTTGTGGGGCATGATGAAGTGCTCCTCCGTGTACTTCGCCTGCGTGATCGCGAGCTGACCGCGCTCGACGCGGTCGTAAGCGATCTGGGTCCGCGAGTAGTCCTGCTCGCCCAGGCTCGGCTGGTAGACGGCGGCGGCGGCGGAGTTCGCGTTGTAAACTTCGGGGCGGTAGATCTTCTGGAACGTCTCCATGGTGCTGATGGTGCCGATGAGCTGCAGGTTGGAGTAGTCATTGAGCAGGTCGCCGCGGAAATAGAAGGCGAGCGGCGCAACGCTGCCGCGTGGCATGAAGTAGCGCACCCGCAGTCCCATCTTTGCGAAGTACGCGTCCGTCAGCGAGGATTCGTCCTGCTGGTACTCGACGCCCAGGACCGGGTGACGGTTCTCGGTTCGCCGGTACGTCTTGCTTGTGGAGACGCTGATGCAGACCACTGGCGGCTGCGGGAAGCGTTCCCGGCCTACCGGGGAATCGAGGAAGTGCTGGAACAGCTTGCCGTGAAGATCGCCGAAGTCCTCGGGCACCGTGGGCTTGCCTGAGTCCCCGGCTGCCGCTGGCAGTACGACGCTGAAGTCGAAGTCTCGGACGTAGGAGGAGAAGTTGTTCCCCACGATCCCTTGGTGGCGGACCCCGTTCAGCAGGTCGACGATCTGGATATCGAGAACCTCGAACAGCGGGAACTGCTGATGCGTGCCGTCCGCGGTGAGCTGTATCTGCACGGAAACGATCTCAAGCTCGAGCGCGTAGCGGTCCCGGTCCGGGTTGTCCCAGTCTGCGAGATCGTTGAAACGGCGCCGAATCATGGTCAAGGCGTTGCGGAGGTTCTCCTGGCGGTGCTCGCCCCGTGCCAGGTTGGCGAAATTCGTCGTGATCCGGGAGCCTTCCGACGGGGAGTAGTCCTCGTCGAAGCGGGTCGTGGTAATGCTGAAGGTGAAGTCGTCTGCCATGTGCTGCCAATCCGTTGATGGGCCGGAGACGGCCTTACCGAAGGGGATGCATCCATGCTGCAACCTTCCGAGGGGTATCAAGTAACTAGTGGCCGTTATGCATTCATATAGAATTTGCCTATGCCCCAAATAACGAGCGGATTGACCCTGCAGCAGCTGCGCTACTTCATAGAAGTTGCAGCTGAGGGGTCGATCTCCGCGGCTGCCGATCTTCTCTACGTAGCGCAGCCGACGATGTCCGCCGCGATGAAGGACCTTGAGGCCAGGGTGGGCCGTGCGCTCCTGGTTCGCTCCGCCCGCGGGGTCACCCTCACCGCCGACGGAGTAGAGTTCCTCGGCTACGCGAGGCAGGTCGTCGAGCAGTTCGCTCTCCTCGAGCAGCGCTACCTTGGTAGGCCACCGCGGCGACGCCTGCTTGGGGTGTCAACGCAGCACTACTCGTTCGCGGTGGACGCCTTCGTCCGGATGGTCAAGGCCACTGAGGTGGCCGAATACGAGTTCTCGCTGCGTGAGTCCCGCACTTGGGACATCATCGAGGACGTCCGGACGCTCCGCAGCGAGATAGGAATCCTCTACCGGAACGATTTCAACCGGAAGATCATCGACAAGCTGCTCCGCGAGTCCGGGCTTGCGTTCTCTCCGCTGTTCCTCGCCGATCCGCACATCTTCATTTCACGGAACAACCCGCTCGCCTCAAAAGAGCGAGCGACTCTGGAAGACCTTGCCAGCTTGCCGCGGCTGACCTTCGATCAAGGTGCGAACAACTCCTTTTACTTCGCCGAGGAGATTCTCTCCACCTTGTCCAGTAAGCAGGAGATCCGGGTCTCTGACCGTGCGACGATCTTCAACCTCATGATCGGGCTCCACGGCTACACGATTTCGACGGGAATCATCAGTGGGCAGCTCGACCCGGAGATCGTCGCCATCCCGCTCGACGTTGACGAACGCATCGAAATCGGCTGGATTGGCCACGCCGCGATTCCGCTCACCGACCAAGCGCAGCGCTACCTCGGGGAACTGCGGGCCGTCGTCGCTGAATTCGGCGTGGCGCTACTCGGCTGACTGCAGTTGAGCGGGCGATTCGTTACCCTTCCCTCAATGTGGCCGCGGCGTCCGCCGTGGCGTTCTGGGAGTTGCGCGCACGGGGATGACCTGCGTCCTCGGTGGGGCGCCGGTTCGTCAGCCCCCTCCGCTTGGTCTATGATGGATAGCTGGTTGTCCTGCTTTTTCAGCTTCGGCTGATCCGACAGATCCCAGCCATCCCATTCATACCTGGCAACTGGCAAAATCCAGTTGCGCGAACAAAGGTCCAATTATGAAGTCTGATACCCACCCGAAGTACGAAGCTGTTGTCTTCAACGACCTGGCCTCCGGCAACAAGTTCCTGACCCGCTCCACCGTGTCTTCCTCCAAGACCATCGAGTGGGAAGACGGCAACACCTACCCGGTCATCGACGTCGAAATCTCTTCCGAGTCCCACCCGTTCTACACGGGCAAGCAGCGCATCATGGACTCCGCAGGCCGCGTCGAGCGCTTCAACGCTCGCTTCAAGGGCTTCGGCGGCAAGAAGTAATTCCTTCGCCCAAGCTTGTCGCTGGACGCCCGCACCGGAAACGGTGCGGGCGTTCTGCGTTAACCGTGCACCCGTTTTCTGGGGCAGGATGGGAAGCATGAGCCAGCCCTTTCCTGCCACTGATCCTGCCGGCATCCGGCGACTGCACGGCGAATATAAGGTCCCGGGCGGCAAGCTCGTTGTGGTCGACCTTTCCGTCTTGGACGGCGCCCTGGCGGAGGTCTCCGTCAGCGGCGACTTTTTCCTCGAACCCGACGAAGCCCTGGAGGACATCAACCGGGCACTGACCGGACTGCCGGAGACGACGACGGCCGCGGACCTCGCTGCTGCCGTCACGGCTGCCCTTCCGGCCGGGGCCGTCCTGTTCGGCTTTTCCGCCGACGCCGTGGCCGTCACGGTCCGCCGCGCGCTTGCCAAGGCGACCTCCTGGACGGACCACCACTGGAACGTCATTGCGCCCACGGTGCTCCCCACGGAAATCAACGTTGCCTTGGACGAGGTTCTCACCGAGGCCGTCGGCGCCGGGGAGCGGACCCCCACCCTGCGGTTCTGGGACTGGCAGGAACCCTCCGTGGTGATCGGCAGCTTCCAGTCCGTCCAGAACGAGGTGGACCCCGACGGCGTGGCCAAGCACGGCATCAACGTGGTCCGGCGGATCAGCGGCGGCGGCGCGATGTTCATGGAGGCCGGCAACTGCATCACGTACTCGCTCTACCTGCCGCAGACGCTGGTGGACGGGCTAAGCTTCGCCGACTCCTACCCGTTCCTGGATTCCTGGGTCATGGCGGCACTGGAGAAGCTCGGTATCAACGCGTTCTACGTCCCCCTCAACGACATCGCCACGGATCAGGGAAAGATCGGCGGCGCCGCGCAGAAACGCCTGGCCAACGGGGGAATGCTGCACCACGTGACCATGAGCTATGACATCGACGCCGACAAGATGGTGGAGGTGCTGCGGATCGGCAAGGAGAAACTCTCTGACAAGGGCACCCGCAGCGCAAAGAAACGCGTCGATCCGCTCCGACGGCAAACGGGCCTTGCCCGGATGGCGATCATCGAAGCCATGATCGAGGTGTTCAGCGAGCGCTACGGGGCCGCCCCGTCACAGCTGGCCGGGCACGAACTGGCAGCCGCCGAGGAACGCGTGGCTGCGAAATTCGGCACCGAGGAGTGGCTCTACCGGGTTCCGTAGCCTGACAGCGGTTATCCGCCGACCGATGACGGAAAGCCGGCGGCCTGCGCCGTGAGAGCCCGCACCAGGTGGCTCCGCTGTTCGATGATGATCCGGCGCAGGGCCCGCGGTGCATCCTCGTTGGCCGCCAGCCATTCATCCGTCCGCCGGACCACTGCCTGCTGTTCAGGAGCCGTGCCCTGCGCCAGGTCCTGGGATGACGGGTAGAGCCCGCGCACGATCCGGCTGGCGATTTCGATGCTCCGCTCAGCCCAAACGGTCCGCAGGCAATCGAAGTACGGGCCGATGTACGGGTCCAGCAACTGCGTCGGTGCCGTGCTGAAACCGTTAATGGTGGCTGACAGCAGCTGGTTGGAAAGCTCGTTTTCCTTCACTGCGGCGTCCCAGGCCGCAGCCTTGACGCCGGCTTCGGGACGGGCCGCCATCGCCGTTGAATGGCCGGCACGGCCGGAAGCTGTGGTGTCCCGGGCAAGTTCGGCATCGAGCTCGGCAGCGGTGGCCTGTCCGTTGCCGGCCAGCGCGTGCCACAGCTGCCAGCGCAGTTCAGCGTCGACCGCCAGGCCGGGCACGGGAGCTGAGCCGTCCAGCAGGCCGCGGAGCCGCGGGAGCATGGCAGGATCGTGCCTGCTGAATCCCGCCAAGGTCCGTGCCCAGGCCAGTTGCTGGTCCGAACCCGGCGTGGCCCGGTCCAGTTCGGCTGCCGCGTTGGCGAGGAAGGACGCGCGGACCGAGTCCCTGGCTGCCGGCGGGACGTAGTGTTCGACGGCGGTGGCCGCGTTGTCGAGAATGTTCAACAGGACGCCGATTCCCGTCTCGGCGGGAGCGAACGCGGCTACGGCGTCCACGTAGAGCGTGGCAGGGCTTTGCCCGTCGCGGGCGGAATTCCACAAGGCCGTCCAGCAGAGGGCTCGGGCCATGGGATCGCCGATCCGGTCCAGGGAGGCGCGGACAGTCGCCAGGGAGTCCGGGTCCAGCCGTACCTTGGCGTACGTCAGGTCGTCATCGTTGACCAGGATGAGGGCAGGCCGTGGCTGTCCGGCAAGCTGGGGGAGTTCCGTCCTGGCACCCGCCACGTCGGTTTCGATGCTCCCGGTCCGGACCAGGGCGCCCTCGCTGTCGAAATCGTAGGAGCCGACGCGCAGGCGGTGCGGCCGCAGCTCTTCGCGTCCGGTGACCGGGTCTACTGCTTCCTGGACGATGGCCACCCCTGCCGGCAGTCCGTCGTCGGAACCGCCGGTGCCCACCTGAAGGGACAAGGTGGAGATCCCGGAGGTCTGCAGCCACTGGCGGGCCCAGGCGGTCAAGTCCCGGCCGGAAGTGGCCTGCAGGGACTCGAGGAGATCGGCCAGCGTGGTGTTTCCAAAGGCGTGGTTGCGGAAATACTCCCGCGATCCGGCGATGAAGGCGTCAAAGCCGACATAGGCCACCAGCTGCTTCAGCACCGAGGCGCCCTTGGCGTAGGTGATGCCGTCGAAGTTCTGCTTGGCGGCTTCGAGGTCGGGGATGTCCGCCACGATCGGGTGCGTGGTGGGGAGCTGGTCCTGCAGATAGGCCCAGGCCTTGCGCTTGTTGGCGAAGTTGACCCAGGCGGTGTCCCAGCCAGTGGCCTGGTCCACCCCGAGGGTGCCCATGTAGTCGGCGAACGACTCCTTGAGCCAGAGATCGTCCCACCATTGCATGGTCACCAGGTCGCCGAACCACATGTGCGCCATCTCGTGCATCAGGGTGTTGGCCCGGGCCTGGTACTGCGCATCTGTGGCGCGGGACGTGAAGACATAGCTTTCCGTGAAGGTGACCAGGCCGGGATTTTCCATGGCGCCGAGGTTGTACTCGGGCACGAACGCCTGGTCGTACTTCCCCCACGGGTACGGGAAATCGAAAAGGCGGTTGAAGAAGTCCAGGCCTGCCTTGGTGAGCCCGAAGAGCGCTTCCGGGTCAAAGGATTCCGCCATGGACGCGCGGCAGTAGAGGGCAAGCGGCACGTCCAGCCGGGTGCCGTCGTCGAGCGTTGCCTCCCAGCGGTCCTCTGCCTTGAAGTAGGGGCCGGCCAGGACCGTGGTGATGTACGTGGACATGGGCAGCGTGGTGGCAAAGTCCCACCGGGCGGTAGCGGGATCGCTGGTCAGCGGGGTGCGGTCCACCTCGGCGCCGTTGGATGCCACCTGCCAGTGGGCCGGCGCCGTCACATGGAACGTGTAGGCGGCCTTGAGGTCCGGCTGCTCGAAGTTGGCGAAGACCCGGCGGGCGTCGGCCGGCTCGTACTGGGTGTACAGGTAGCACTGGCCGTCGGCCGGATCCACGAAACGGTGCATGCCTTCGCCCGAGCGGCTGTACAACGCCGTGCCGGTAACTGTCACCTGGTTCTCGGCCCGCAGGTTGTCCAGCCGGATCCGGGCGCCATCCACCACGTCTGCCACCGGCAGGCCCTTGCCGTTGAGGAAAACGCTGTGCACTTCGCTGCCAATGAAATCCAGGAACGTGCTGGCGCCCGGCTCGGAGGCCGTGAAGTTGATGACGCTGCGGCTCGTGTACCCGGCGACGGCCGGGTCCGCTGCTTGCCGCACATCGAGCGAGATGTCGTAACTGGTGGTGCTGATCAGGACTGAACGGTCAGCGGCTTCGCGGCGCTGCAGATTCTCATGTGACACCCGGCTATCTAATCATGGTGCCGTTTGATTGACTCAGCCCGCGATCACGAAGGCGGCCGCCAGGCCCAGCACGGCAATCAGGAGCCAGGAGGCGAGGGCCGCGAGCAACGCCGGCCCGCCTGTATGCAGCAGGGTGCGGATCCGCACCGCAGAGCCGAGCCCGAACAAGGCCGCGCCCAGGAGGATGTCCTGCAGGGTGGCCCCGGCCTCGAGCCAGCCGGGAGCCAGCCAGCCCGTTGACCGCAGCGCCACCATGGCAACGAACCCCAGGACAAACAACGGCACCAGCGGCGGCCTTTTCGCGGTGGAACCGTCCGGCTCGGCCGGGGGCCGGGCACCGCGGCGGTGGTGCGCACCGGCCAGCGCGGCAACCGGGGCCAGCAGCAGGACACGGGTGAGCTTGACGACGACGGCGATCGCCAGTGCCGCGGTGCCGGCGGTTTGCGCCGTGGCCACTACCTGGCCGACGTCGTGCACCGAGGCACCCGTCCAGGCGCCGAAGACGGCCGCGGAAAGCCCCAGCGGATGGGACAGCAGCGGAAGGACACCGATGGCCAGGGTCCCGCAAAGGGTCACCAAGGCAACCGGCAGGACCGTATCCGCATGCCGGATGCGGCGGACGGCGGCCATGGCGCCGATTGCCGAGGCGCCGCAGATGGAGAACCCGGTGGCCACCAGCAGCGCTGTCACCGGCGGCAGGCGGAACAGTCGGGAGATCGCGTAGGTCCCGCCGAAGCTGGCAGCCACGACACCCACGATCAGGACCAGCGCCGGCCAGCCCAGGCCCAGGACATCCATGACGCTCACCTTCAGGCCCAGGAGCACGATCCCGCCGCGCATCAGGTGCTTGCCGGCGAAGTCCAGCCCGGGCCTGGCACGGCCCGCCGTCCACGCTCCCGATCCCGGCAGGTTGGCGGCGAGGACGCCCAGGACAACGGCAACGGTCATGGCCGGCAGGGCCGGAACCAGTCCGTGCACGAGAAACGCGGCGGCAACGGCGGCTGCCGCGGTCAGGAGGCCTGCGATGAGCCGCACCAGCGGGCGCCGGGAACCGCCGTGGCCCGGCGCTGGGAGGCTTCTGCTGTCTGGCACTCACCTACTGTGCCCGAAGAGGCCCGTAAAGTACGAACCGGGCCATCTGTGCCAACACGCCAGAATGGATGGCAGTAATGAATTCGAAACAAAAAGATGGTTGGCTATTGGACATGTCAGACCTATTCCAGGATTACTCCGAGGCCGCGGGCCGCATCGGGGCCTACGACGAGATGTTCGCCCCCGGCCAGCAGGCCAGGGACTCGTACGGGCAGGTGGCGGACGCCCTCCGGAAGCTTTCGCTGGCGGACGTGAGTGCACGCGCTGACTCGATGGCCCGCACCTTCCTGGACCGCGGTGTCACGTTCGACTACGCGGGCGAGGAACGGCCCTTTCCGCTGGACATCGTTCCCCGTGTCATCCCCGCCGCCGAGTGGAGCGTCCTGGAACGAGGCGTCGCCCAGCGCGTGCGCGCCCTCGAGGCGTTCCTGAACGACGTCTACGACAAGATGACGGTGGTCTCCGACGGCGTCATCCCGCGCCAGCTCGTGACCACCAGTGCACACTTCCACCGCCAGGTCCACGGCTTTGAACCGGCCGGCGGGGTCCGGGTCCACATTTCCGGCATCGACGTCGTCCGCGACGCCGCCGGCACGTTCCGTGTCCTGGAGGACAACGTCCGTGTTCCCTCCGGCGTGAGCTATGTGTTGGAGAACCGGCGTGCGATGGCCAAGGGCCTGCCCGAAGCCTTCGGCCAGCAGCTCATCAGGCCCGTCGAGGAGTATCCCCGCCGGCTCCTCTCGGCCCTGCGCAAGACTGCACCGGCGGGCGTCGACGATCCCACCGTCGTCGTCCTTACCCCCGGCGTGTTCAACAGCGCCTACTTCGAACACACGCTCCTGGCCGGGCTCATGGGCGTGGAACTCGTGGAAGGCCGGGACCTCATCTGCCGCGGCAACCGCGTGTACATGCGCACCACCGCGGGCGAACAGCGCGTGGATGTCATCTACAAGCGGATCGACGACGACTTCCTGGACCCGCTGCAGTTCCGCTCCGATTCCATGCTCGGCTGCCCCGGCCTGGTCAACGCCGCCCGCGCCGGCGGGGTCACCATTGCCAATGCCGTGGGCAATGGCGTGGCGGACGACAAACTGGTTTACAGTTACGTCCCTGACCTGATCCGCTACTACCTCAGCGAGGAACCCATCATCGCGAACGTGGACACCTTCCGCCTCGAGGAGAAGGAGGCCAGGGAGTACACCCTGGACAACCTTGCCGAACTGGTGGTCAAACCGGTGGACGGGTCCGGCGGCAAGGGCCTGGTCATCGGCCCGGACGCTTCCAACGATGAACTGGACGCCCTCCGCCAGCGGATCATCGCGGATCCGCGCGGCTGGATCGCCCAGCCCGTGCTGCAGCTATCCACTGTTCCCACCCTCGGCGGGGACAAATTCGGCCCCCGGCACGTGGACCTGAGGCCCTTTGCCGTGAACGACGGCGAGAATGTCTGGGTGCTCCCCGGCGGGCTCACCCGGGTGGCGCTGAAGGAAGGGTCCCTGATCGTCAATTCAAGCCAGGGTGGCGGATCCAAGGACACCTGGGTCCTGGCAGATTCGCCACAGATGCCGGTGGAAACTGTTCCCCGCCAGTCGGTCACGGTCCGCGAACGGGTCTCCGTGTGGCCCGTGGAAAGCAACTGGCGGGACCGCCAGTCGGAGCAGCAGCAGTGAGCCGCGCCGCCGTCGCGCATTTTTCTTTCAACGTTCCGGACGCGCAGGAGGTAGCCGCGAATGCTTAGCCGAATTGCCGAGTCCTTGTTTTGGATCGGCCGCTATGTGGAGCGGGCGGACGGCACCGCCCGCATCCTCGACGTGCACCTGGAACGCCTGAACCACCTCCCCATGGAGGAACGACGCAGCGTTGCCCAGGAACTCCTGGCGGTGATGGGAGCCCGGCCGCAAAGCGAAGACTTTGGCCTGCCCGAACTGCTGCACGCCCTGGCCTACGACAAGACAAGCGCCACGTCCATCGCCGGGTCCCTCGGGGCAGCCCGGGAGAACGCCCGCCGTGCCCGGGAAACAGTCTCGTCCGGTTTGTGGGAGAGCCTGAACACGACATACTACGGGCTCAGCCAGCACCGCAAGGATGTGGTCGGCACCTACCGCTTCTGCAACTGGACCCTCGAGCGGACGGCCATGGTCAGCGGCCTGGCCGACACCACGGTCAGCCACGACGAAAGCTGGCTCTTCCTGGTCCTGGGCCGCTCCCTGGAACGCGCCGACATGACGGCCCGGATGCTGTCCACCCGAGACGTCCTCTCTGCGGGCATGTCCTGGGTTAACATGCTCCGCTGCGCCGGGGCCTACGAATCGTTCCTGCGGACCCGGCGGGCAGCGTTCGGCGACCAGCACGCGGCCGAGTTCCTACTCCTGGACCGGTTGTTCCCGCGGTCGATTGTCTACGCGCTGCGCGACGCCGACGAGTGCCTTGCCAAGCTGGATCCGTCCGCGCAGCGGGTTGGCTTCATCAACGACGCCCGTCGCATCGTTGGCCAGGCCCGGACCTTCCTCGAGTTCCACCGGACGGATGACCTCATGTCCGAACTGCCCGAGCACATGGAGCGGGTGCAGAAGGCCGTGTCCCAGGCCTCGGATGCCATTTCCCGTAAGTACTTCAATCAGGCGGACGAACTTGCCTGGGTGGGAGAAGTGTCATGACCCGGTTGAGCATCGTCCACAGGACGGCCTACAAGTACAACAAGCGGGTGACGCTGTCCTACAACGAAGCCCGGATGACGCCGCTGACGGACTCCCAGCAGGTAGTGCTGGAATCCGTGGTCAAGGTGTCCCCGTCGCAGGCAGCCGTCAGCACCTATCGTGACTACTGGGGCACCCGGGTGACGGCCTTTGACATGCAGATGCCCCATGAGCACCTCGAGGTGGTCTCCAACATCACCGTCGAGGTGCACCGGGCGGAAAAGATCCCCACCGACGCGGACATCGTGGGCTGGGACGTGCTTGCGTCGCCGGAGACCCTGAACACGTTCAGCGACTGGCTCCCGCAGTCCCGGCTGAGCGGCCCCGGTGAGGAAGTCCTGGGCATCGTTCCCGGCGTGGTGGCCGGCAAGAACCCGCACGAGGCGGCCATGGCGGTCTTTGCCTGGATGCGGGGCGAAATGACGTACATGTCCGGCTCCACCGCCGTCACCACCAACGCGGAAGAGGCCTGGGGCCAGCGCCAGGGTGTCTGCCAGGACCTGGCCCACCTTGCCATTGGTGCGCTGCGGAGCTGCGGCATTCCGGCCCGGTATGTCTCCGGTTACCTGCACCCTCGGTCCAGTGCCGGGATCGGCGAGACCGTCGCCGGGCAGTCGCACGCGTGGCTGGAATGGTGGGACGGGGACTGGCGCAGCTGGGACCCCACCAACCACAAGCCTGCCGGGGACTTCCACGTCACGGTGGCGCGGGGCCGCGACTACCGCGACGTGCCGCCACTGAAGGGCATCCTGTCCGGCGGTGGCGGGTCCGCCCTCAACGTGAGCGTCGAGATCACCCAGCTTGCCTGACCACGGCGCTCCCGGCCCTCGCGGCCGGGGGAGGGCCGGCGTCGTCCTATTCCGGAGCTGACCTGGCCGAACTGCTGATCTGCGTCCACCAGGTCATCGGATCGGTGACCTTGAAGCGGCGCCCGGTCATGGAGTCCGGGGTGACGCGCACGAACGCATCCTTCCGTCCCGCCTGCCAAGGGAAAAGGTAGAGGCGGGAGGTGTCGAGCACCTCTTCGGTGCTTGTGACCAGCGCGGCGGTCCCCTTGATCACCACGCTCCACGCCAGGCCCGTGGCCGGGTCCACGCCGTCTGCCTCCACGGCGACGGCAGCGTCCTCACCCGTAGCTGCGGAGAGCTTGGTGCCCTGGCCGGTGCGGAACACCAGCGTGCCGCCGTCCACTGTGTAGTTGACCGGGAAAATGTCCGGCCGCCCGTCCGCCAGCACGGCGAGCCTGCCCACGGAGACGGTCCGCAGCAATGCCCAGCAATCGTGGTGTTCCAGGTTCTCCACTTGGGTAGATGACTCGTTGCTCATGCCGTGAGCATACGCCCATCACCAGGGGCTGGGCTTGTAATCCTTGAGGAAGACACCGTACTGGTCCACACCGTTTTCGCCCATGACGATCGGGTCATAGACGCGGGCGGCGCCGTCCACCAGGTCCAGGGGAGCGTGGAAGCCTTCCTCCATAAGCCGGACCTTGGTGAAGTGGGGACGTTCGTCGGTGATCCACCCGGTGTCCACGGCGGTCATCAGGATCCCGTCGGTGTCCAGCATCTCCTGGGCGCTGGTGCGCGTCATCATGTTCAGCGCTGCCTTGGCCATGTTGGTGTGCGGGTGTCCCGGCCCCTTGTACGCCCGCGAGAACTGGCCTTCCATGGCGGAGACGTTCACGATGTACTTTCGTCGCGCTGTGGACCGTTTCATGGCCCCGCGAAGGCGGCTGACCAGCAGGAACGGGGCCGTGACGTTGCAGAGCTGGACTTCGAGCATTTCCAGAGGATCCACTTCGTCCACCACCTGGGTCCAGCTGTTGATGGTGGCCAGGTCCGGGACCAGCCCGCCGGCGTCGATGGCCGTCCCGGACGCAATCCGTTCCAGTGACGCCGAGCCGGTGGACAGGGCCAACGACGTGATCGCATCGCCGGCCAGGACCGGGTGTTCGGTGACGCTGCCGGCCAGGGCCAGGGGGTGCTTGTCATGGGCGTGGCCGAAGGTCAGCAGCTCGGGACCACCGTTGGCGTGTTCCAGGGCCGGGGGCAATGGCTCGTCCTCGGCATCCACCAGCGGCTTGTAGGCGTTCCCTGACCGGCGGACGGTCTGTGCCGCGTTGTTGATGATGATGTCCAGCGGCCCGGCCTCGTCCAGCGAATCGGTCAATGCCATCACCTGGGCCGGATCCCGGAGGTCGATGCCGACGATCCGGAGCCGGTGCAGCCAGTCGGCACTGTCCTCCATGGCGGCGAACCGGCGTGCGGCGTCCTTGGGGAAGCGGGTGGTGATGGTGGTATGGGCGCCGTCCCGGAGCAGGCGGAGGGCGATGTACATCCCGATCTTGGCGCGGCCGCCGGTGAGCAGCGCACGCCGGCCGGTGAGGTCGGTGCGTGCGTCGCGCTTGCTGTGGCTGAAGGCCGCGCATTCGGGGCAGAGCTGATGGTAAAAGGCATCCACCTGGGTGTAATGCTGCTTGCAGATGTAGCACGGGCGTGACCGGATGAGGTGGCCGGCGATGTTTCCGGTGGCGGACGGGGCCAGTTTGTTGCCGCGGGTTTCGTCGTCGATCCGGTCCGGGGCAGCGGTGGCGGTCTGGGCGATGACTGCCCGGTCGGCTTCGGCAATGGAATCGCGCTTGGTGACCCTGCGGTGGCGCTTGACGGCCTTGAACATCTTGCCGGTGGCGCGGCGCACCGAAACGTAGTCGGGGTGCTCCTCGTCGTACGCGTGGATCGTATTCAGGACCTTGAGGCAGGCCTGGATTTCCTCAGGGGTCAGATCGGGGGAGCTCATTAGCCAAATTTTACAGCGTACGGCGCGGGCCGGAGGACCGTCCAGGTGCTCCGGCCCGCGCCGCATGCTCTTGCCGTCAGTACTAGGTCAGGACACCCTGGCGCCGTCCGGTGAGGCCTGCGCCGCGGCGGCCGCGTGCGTCCCGGCCACCTTGCCCACGGTCTCGCGGACCTCGGGGTACTGGTCAGCCGCAGCCTTGACGGCGTTTGGCATGAGCCCCAGGTGTTGGGCGGCCAGCTGCCGTTCGTCGTCGCCGGGTTCCGGTACCTGCTGGCCTTTGGCCAGGACGGTGATGCCGGATTCGGTGACCTTGAAACCACGCGCCCGGTCCAAGTCCGGGTCCAGGCCGATGGCAGCCCCTGCAGGCACCTTGACGTTCTTGTCCAGGATGGCCCGGTTGATCACGGCGCCCGCTCCAACCTGAACCTTGTCCATCAGGACCGAGTCCGTGATCCTGGCGCTCGTGGCCACGTAGACGTCGTTGGAAAGGACGGAGCCTTCAACGATGCCGCCGGAGATGACCACGCCGCTGGCCACGATCGAGTCCAGGGCCGTTCCCACCGTGTTGTTGTCGCCCCGGACGAACTTCGCGGGCGGCGAGATGCTTTGCCGGGTGTAGATGGGCCACTCGGAGTTGTAGAGGTTGAACACCGGCATCGGGGAGATGAGGTCCATGTGGGCATCGTAGAAGGAGTCGATGGTGCCCACGTCGCGCCAGTAGGTGCGGTCACGGTCGGTGGAGCCGGGAATGTCGTTGAGCGTGAAGTCGTAGACACCGGCTTCGCCGCGGTTGACGAAGTAGGGGATGATGTCGCCGCCCATGTCGTGTTTGGTGTCCAGCCGTTCGGCATCCACATGCAGGGCTGCCACCAGGGCGTCGGCGTCGAATACGTAGTTGCCCATGGAGGCCAGGAACTGGGAGGGGTCCGCGGCCAGCCCGGGCGTGCTGGCCGGCTTTTCGACGAATGCGGCGATCTTCTGGGAGTCGTTCTGGTCCACTTCGATGACGCCGAACTGATCGGCCATGTGCAGCGGCTGCCGGACGGCCGCGACCGTGGCCTTGGCGCCGCTGTGGACGTGCTGGGCCACCATCTGGGCGAAGTCCATGCGGTAGACGTGGTCCGCGCCGACCACGACGACGATGTCGGGGTTGGCGTCATGGATGAGGTTCAGGGATTGGTAGATGGCGTTGGCGCTGCCAAGGAACCAGCTCTTGCCCACGCGCTGCTGGGCGGGAACGGAAGCGATGTAGTTGCCCAACTGGGTGGACATGCGCCAGGTCTCGGAGATGTGGCGGTCAAGGCTGTGCGACTTGTACTGGGTCAGGACGACGATCTGCAGGTAGCGGGAATTCACAAGGTTGGATAACGCGAAATCGATAAGGCGGTAGCTGCCGGCAAAGGGCACGGCGGGTTTGGCCCGGTCTGCCGTCAGTGGCATCAGCCTGTTTCCCTCGCCGCCTGCGAGGACAATGGCCAGGACTTTCTTATTTAACGGCATGGTGGTCGCTCCTGTACGCCTTCGTAACTCCCAAGACAGTCCGGTGCACCCGGACTCCTTCACACTAGAACAGTTATGCGTGAAGGACTACCTTGGGTCTTGTGCGTATAGACATTGTGACTAAAGAGTTTCCGCCGGAGATCTACGGTGGCGCCGGGGTGCACGTCGCCGAATTGAGCAGGGTGCTTAGTAAGCATGTTGACCTGCAGGTTCGTGCTTTCGGGGCGCCGCGGGACGCTGACTACCACGGGGCGGCGGTGACGTCCTACCAGGTACCGGAGGACCTCGGCGGGGCCAATGCCGCGGTCCAGACCCTGGGCGTGGACCTCCGCATCGTGCCGGATGTCCAAGGCGCCGACGTTGTCCATTCGCACACCTGGTACGCCAACATGGCGGGGCATCTGGCGTCGCTGCTTCACGGAATTCCGCACGTTCTCAGTGCCCACAGCCTCGAGCCGCTGCGTCCTTGGAAGGCTGAGCAACTCGGCGGTGGCTACGCCCTTTCGTCCTGGGTGGAGAAGACGGCTTACGAAGCTGCGGCCGCCATCATCGCCGTTTCGGAGGGCATGCGGCAGGACATCCTGCGCAGCTACCCCAACGTGGACCCGGAGAAGGTCCGGGTGGTCCACAACGGCATCGATGTTGCGCTGTGGCAGCGTGACGAGAATGACGACGCCGTCCGCGCCCTGGGCATCGATCCAGCCAAACCAAGCGTCGTTTTTGTGGGAAGAAACACGCGGCAAAAGGGCGTCCCCTACCTCCTGCGGGCCGCCGCGAAGCTTCCCGCCGACGTTCAGCTGGTCCTGTGCCTGGGCGCGGCGGACACCCCCGAGCTGGCAGCGGAAACCGCCGCACTGATCGAGGACCTGCAGAAGCAGCGCACGGGCGTTGTCCTCATCGAGCGGATGCTGCCGCGCCATGAGCTGATCCAGGTGCTCAGCCACGCCACAGCGTTCGCGTGCCCCTCCATCTACGAACCCCTCGGGATCGTCAACCTTGAGGCGATGGCCTGTGGGGCAGCCGTGGTGGCCAGCGCCACCGGCGGCATCCCCGAGGTGGTGGAGCATGGCAGGACCGGGCTCCTGGTGGACCTGGAGCAGGTGACCGACGGTACCGGAACGCCGCTGGATCCGGAGAAGTTCGTCAAGGAGTTCGCGGCAGCCCTCACCGAGGTGGTGTCAGATCCCGAGCGTGCCCGCGCCATGGGACAGGCCGGCCGGGAACGTGCCGAAAAGCACTTCTCCTGGGAATCCATCACCGAAACCACCCTTGAGGTCTACCGTTCGGTGCTGCCTGCCACCAGCTGAGCGTCCCTGCAGCAGAAACGACGACGGCGCCGCTCCCCGTGGAAGGGAGTGGCGCCGTCGTCATTAGGTCACCCGCGGGGCGGCGTGTGGGTCTCAGCCCTTGCGCCCGGCCGCGGTCTTCGCGATCAGCACCTTCTCGTCCACCGGAGCCTGGCCGCTGGCACGCTCGCTGCGGAAGTGCGCACGGGCCTCGTCCTGGCGCAACTTTTCGGCACCCGTGGCGATGGCGGCGCGGACGTGATCTTCCCCGTAGCCGAAGGCGTCCACCAGGTCCACGGCGTGGGGACGGATTTTCTCCAGCAGCCGGTTGATGTAGCCGCCCACGGTTCGGGCCCGCTGCATGGAGAGGCGGCCGTTCATGAGGTACCAGGACAGGTTCTTCTCGATCAGTGACAGGCCGAAGAGGTCCCGCAGCCAGGTCAGTACCGTCCGGGTGCCCGGGTCGGTCACCTGCTGGAGCGCCTCGGTGAAGGCCTCCCACTGCAGCAGCTCGGCATGTGCCTGGGCGGCGTCGATGAGTTCGTTTTGGTGCCGGTTGAACAGTGCGGCGCCCTTGTCCTGCGGGAGCCGCTTGCTGCCCTTGAGCGCAGCACCGGCCTCGGCCACCATGGTCTGCACCCTGTCGGTCAGGAGCGCGCGCTGGCCTTCCTCGTCGCGGAGGGCGATCGCAGCCTTCTGGACCGACCCGGTGTCCGCCACGAACTGCGCCACCTGGCGCAGGCCTGTGCGGTGGACCGCGGCGCCGGCCGCCTGGTTCACCACGTAGCGGGCCAGCACGCCGAAGTCCACGTTCCGGAACTCCTTGGCGTAGTCGGCGAGCAGGCGCTTGGCCACAAGCTGCAGCAGCACGGTGTTGTCGCCCTCGAACGTGGCATAGACGTCGAGGTCGGCCCGGAGCGAGGCGAACCGGTTCTCGATCAGGAACCCGGCACCGCCGCAAGCCTCCCGGCACTCCTGCAGGGTGTCCAGCGCGTGCCAGGTGCTCAGCGGCTTAAGTGCCGCGGCCAGGGTTTCGAGGTCCTGGCGGTCCGCGTCGGTGTCATGCGCGCCGGAGAAGACGTCGTCGAACTTCTGCAGCAGCTGTTCGTGGGCAAAGCCGGCTGCATAGGTGGTGGCCAGGCGGGTGAAGAGCCTCCGCTGGTGCCGCTGGTAGTCCAGCAGGACTTCCTCGTCCGTGTGGGATGAAGCGTTGAACTGGCGGCGTTCGGTGGCGTACTGGATGGCCGCCTTCAACGCCAGCTTGGACGCGGCAACGGCAGCGCCGTCCAGGGACACGCGGCCTTGGACCAGCGTTCCCAGCATCGTGAAGAAGCGGCGGCCGGGACTGGCAATGGGGGAGGTATAGGTCCCGTCGGCGTCCACGTTGCCGTACCGGTTCAGGAGGTTGGTGCGCGGGACGCGGACGTTGGTGAAGTGCAGGCGGCCGTTGTCGATCCCGTTCAGGCCGCCCTTGATGCCATCATCCTCGCCGCCGATGCCGGGCAGGAACTCCTTGGTGTCCGGGTCCCGGAGGTCTACATAGAGTGCGTGGACGCCGTGGTTGACGCCCTTGGTGACAAGCTGGGCGAACACCACTGCTCCCAATCCATCCGTGGCAGCGTTGCCGATGTAGTCCTTCCACGCTGCACGGAACGGGGTGTGGATAATGAACTCTTCGGTATCCGGGTCATAGGTGGCCGTGGTGGCGATGCTGGCAACATCCGAACCGTGGCCCGTCTCCGTCATGGCGAAGCAGCCGGGGATGGCCAGGCTCATGATGCCCGGCAGCCACTTGGCGTGGTGTTCAGCCGTGCCCAGGTGCATGACGGCCGATCCGAACAGCCCCCATTGGACCCCGGCCTTGATCTGCAGGGAAGGGTCCGCCACCACCAGTTCCTCGAACCCGGCGATGTTTCCGCCGTGGTCGTCGGAGCCGCCCAGTTCCGCCGGGAAAGCGCGGTGGACGGCGTTGTTGTCCACGAGGTATTGCAGCTGGCCGAAAACCCGCTCACGGTGGTCCGTATGTGTCAGGCCCTCAACCTTGTGCAGTTCCGGCCGTGCAGCCAGGTCCCGGGCCTGGAGCCGGACATCGGCCCACTTCCCCAGGAGCTGCCGGCCCAGGGCCGCGACGTCGACGGCGGGTGCAGGGGTGTCGGCTACGGGGTTGGCTGCCGGGGTTGCCGGGGAGCGGAGCCCTTTTCGGGCGGTGCGGTCCACTACGTCAGTCATGTCACAGTCCTTCTTTGGCGGATAACTTGGTGGTCGGTGGGGCGGGGGTGAGTTCGGGTGCTATGCCAACACACAGCCATGCCGTGATGTGGCGGGCCATGGTTTCCTGGCTGGGCTTGGTAGGGGAGTCAGGTGTGCTGAGCCATTGCTCGCCGGCGTTCCGTACCAGGCCGATCGCGGCCCGGGGCCAAAACCCGATGACGGTTTCCCCTACATCACCCAGATGGGAGCGCATGGGCGCAGCGATCATGTCCGCGATGGCATCGAAGAAGTGGCCCAGGGCGCCGGCCGCCGTCGCGGGAGACGTGGGTCCCGTGGGCTCGGTGGGGGCGTAGCTGGTGACGAATGCATAGACGCTGGGGCTGGTGTCCGCCATCTGCAGGTAGGCCGAGACCATCGCGAGCAGGCCTTCCCGCGGCGTCACGGCACTCTGCGCGGCTTCCTTGATGCGGTTCTGCATCTGGCTAAGGACCACTTCCCCCACCGCCTGTTGCAGGCCGGCTTTGTCCCCGAAGTAGCGGTAGAACACGGACTTGGAGGTCCCGGCTGCCGTGGCGATCTCCTCCATGGACGCATCGCTCCCGAGGGCGTGGACCGCCCTGCGGGCCTGCTTGATCAGCTCCCGGCGGCGTTCCTCGCGGTGGCTCTGCCAGCGTGCCGAGCGGCCGTCTGAACTGGCGGCAGGCGGGAGCTCAACGGTGAGCGGAAGGCTGGAAGTGTGGAAGTTCACGATACCCAGCGTATCAGGTACGCTGGGTATCGGTAACCGCATGTGAGCAGAGGAGCCACCCATGTCCATCGACGGACAGTCCACGCCAGCACCTGACGAATCAGTTCGACCAGCAGTTTCCGCGCCGCGCAGGGCGGTGATTGTGGGCGGCAACAGGATTCCCTTCGCGCGCGCCGGCGGCGCCTACGCAAAGTCCTCCAACCAGGACATGCTGACCGCGGCCCTTGATGGCCTGATCGCACGCTTCGGCCTCCAGGACGAACGGATCGGGCAAGTTGCCGCAGGAGCCGTCCTGAAGCACTCCAGGGACTTCAACCTCACCCGGGAAGCCGTCCTGGGGTCTGCACTGTCCGCCGAAACCCCCGTGTACGACCTCCAGCAGGCATGCGCCACCGGGCTCGAGACCGTGGTGGGGCTGGCCAACAAGATCAAGCTGGGACAGATCGATTCCGCCATCGCCGGCGGCGTGGATTCAGCCTCTGACGCTCCCGTGGTGGTCAGCGAGGGGCTCCGCGACATCATCCTCGACCTCAACCGCGCCAAGTCGCTTCCGCAGCGGCTCCAGATCCTGAGCCGCCTCCGGCCGAAGGACCTGGCGCCACTGGCACCCGGTACCGCGGAACCGCGAACCGGCCTGTCCATGGGGGAGCACCAGGCACTGACCACTGCGCAATGGCAGATTTCCCGCGAAGCGCAGGACGAACTGGCCCTGAACAGCCACCGGAACCTCGCAGCCGCCTATGATTCAGGCTTCTTCGATGACCTGCTCACTCCCTACCGAGGACTAACGAGGGACGCCAACCTCCGCGCTGATACCTCCATGGAAAAACTGGCATCGCTGAAGCCGGTGTTCGGCAGGAACCTGGGCGCCGGCGCCACCATGACAGCAGGCAACTCCACCCCGTTGACCGACGGCGCCTCGACCGTCCTTCTTGCCTCCGACGACTGGGCCGATGCCCGCGACCTGCCCAAACTCGCCGCCGTGGTGGACGCCGAAGCGGCAGCGGTGGACTTTGTGCACGGCAAGGACGGCCTGCTGATGGCCCCGGTCTTCGCTGTGCCGCGGCTCCTCGCCAGGCAGAACCTGACACTGGCGGACTTCGACTTCTTCGAAATCCATGAGGCCTTCGCCGCCACGGTCCTCAGCACGCTGGCCGCATGGGAGGACGAGGAATTCTGCCGGGCACGGCTCGGGCTCGACGGCGCGTTCGGCAGCGTCGACCGTTCGCGCCTCAACGTCAACGGATCTTCACTGGCGGCTGGTCATCCCTTTGCCGCCACGGGCGGACGGATCGTGGGTTCGCTGGCCAAGATGCTGCACGCCAAGGCGCGCGCGGAGGGCCGGCCCGTCCGCGGCCTGGTGTCTGTATGCGCGGCCGGCGGCCAGGGCGTCGTCGCGATCCTGGAATCGGTGTAAGGGGAAGTCATGACGGATACGTACACCCAGTTGGTCAACAGCGGCCCGGGCCGCAACATGGCCAGGAAGCTCGGACTCCCGCAGCCCGCAGTGCTCCGCCGCTACCAGCCGGGACAGCCATTGGTCGTTGGCCCGGTGGTCGTCGTCGGAAGCAGTCCTGGGGCGGACAGCCTCGCCACAGAACTGTTGTCGTGGGACCTCGATGTCCGCAGGCATGCAGTTCCAGCCGAAAAGCTGGGCGCCATCATCCTGGTCCTCGACGAGCTGGAGCATCCGGCGGACCTGGAACAGCCCGTACTC
Source organism: Pseudarthrobacter sp. efr-133-R2A-89 (assembly GCF_030209315.1). NCBI lineage: Bacteria > Bacillati > Actinomycetota > Actinomycetes > Micrococcales > Micrococcaceae > Pseudarthrobacter > Pseudarthrobacter sp. efr-133-R2A-89. The sequence goes on from NZ_JARVSE010000001.1 coordinate 242,078, forward strand.
TCCGCAGCAGGTTCGTTGCGGGACCTGCGGACCAGCGGCCGCGTCATTACGGTGTCCCGGCCCGCAGCCGACGCTCCTTCCCCAGCGGCAGCGGCTGCCCGCCAGGGAGTCGATGGTTTCCTGCGTTCCCTGGCCAAAGAGCTGCGGGCCGGCGCCACGGCCAACGGTGTCCTCCTCTCGGACGGCACCACCACCGTGAGTCCCAGCGCCCTGGGCGCCATCAGGTTCTTCCTTTCGAGCCGATCGGCATTCGTGGACGGGCAGTTCCTGAAGGTCTCTTCGCTGGACGGTGCGCTTCCCGCCAACACGGACAGGCCGCTGGAGGGCAAGGTCGCTGTGGTGACTGGCGCTGCCAGGGGTATCGGCGCCGAGATTGCCCGGACGCTGCACCGCGACGGTGCCACGCTGGTCCTGGTCGACATTCCGGCCGCAGGGGACCAGCTGGCGGCCGTGGCCAACGAGGTGAGGGGTACGGCGCTGCAGCTGGACATCAGCGGCGCCGACGCCGGAGCGCGGATCCTTGAGCATGCGGCGCAACGTCATGGCCGCCTTGACATCGTGGTGCATAATGCCGGGATCACCCGGGACAAACTGCTGGCCAACATGGACCACGCCCGGTGGAACTCGGTCATCAACATCAACATCGCCGCCCAGCTTCGGATCAACGAAGCCCTCCTCGCCGCGGACCACTTCCGCCCGTCACCGCGGATCGTGTCAGTCGCCTCCACCAGTGGCGTGGCCGGCAACAGGGGCCAAACCAACTACGCCGCCTCAAAAGCCGGCGTGATGGGAATGGTGCGGGCCACCGCGCCGCTGCTCGCCGCCAACGGCGGCACCATCAACGCCGTCGCGCCCGGGTTCATTGAAACCGAGATGACCGCGCGGATCCCTTTTGCGGTCCGTGAAGTGGCGCGCAGGCTCAACTCGCTCCAGCAGGGAGGCCGTCCCACGGACGTGGCGGAAACCATCGCCTTCCTGGCCAGCGACGCCGCGGGTGGAATCAACGGGGAGGTGCTGAGGGTGTGCGGTCAGAACCTGGTGGGGGCATGACACTCCAGCAACCAGTGATCCTGGCGGAGATGCCCTCGCTGTCCAAGCTGTACGTCAACGCCGCCGCCCAGGCAGCACGTCGCAGGCTCCTGGGAACGCATGACTCCGCTGATCTTCCGGCCGAGAGCCACGAAGTCAGGGGCGTCACCGTGGACGTTGGAAACCTCACCGCCTATCAGCACCTGATCGGAGAGACCGCCAGCGACGTCCTGCCTGCCGGCTTCATCCATGCCCTGGCCTTCCCCCTCGCCATGAGCGTCATGAACCGGGACGACTTCCCGCTGCCGCTGCTGGGGATGATCCACCTGCGCAACAGCGTTGAGCAGAGAACGCCGCTGGTCTTCACGGACGTGCTTGACATGACCGCCAGGGTGGAAAACCTTCGAGGCCACCGGGCAGGGACGCAGGTGGACGTCGTGGCTGAGGTGCGACGCGCTGGCTCAGCGGACATTCACTGGCGCGGAGTTTCCACCTACCTGGCCAAGGGGTTGTTCCTTCCCGGCATCGACAAACCGACCGCCCCCGCGCCGAAACCGGAATTCACTGCTCCGGCGCCGACGGCCCTGTGGCACTTGGGGGTGGATACCGGTCGGGCGTACGCCGCCGTGTCCGGTGACTTCAATCCAATCCACCTGAGCGTGCTCTCTGCCAAGGCGTTGGGGATGCGGCGGTCGATCGCCCACGGGATGTACCTCGCCTCGAGGGCGCTCGCCGACGTCGGTCCCGCCCGGGGCGATTCCTTCAGCTGGGACGTGGAGTTTGAAGCTCCGGTTTTCCTGCCTTGCCGCGTGGCTTTGGAGATCAGTACGGACCAGGCCTCGTCCGGTGCGTGGAAACATTCGCGCTATGTGGCATGGAACCCACGCTCGGGGCGGCGCCACTTCCACGGCACTGTCTCAGCGCTTTAGGCGCTGAGACGCCGGCCGGCTCAGTCCTTCGGCTGAGCGGCGCGCAGGATGCGGTGCAAGCTCAGGAGGACCGATTCGGAGGCCGGTACGGTGCCCTCCTCGGCCTGCCTGGCGGTGGTGGCGGCCATGCAGGCTTCCACCGCCGCCTTGGCGGCGGCGTACCGGTCGTGGCGACCGTTGTATTCACCCTCGTCGTCGGTGGACAGCAGCTCCCCGGTCGCCGTGATGGCGTGGGCCAGCGGTTCGTTGTCTTCGGGGGGAATCTCGTACGGCAGGTCGCTGTTCCAGATCACGTCGGATAGAACATCGGTCATGTCCTGGATATGGAATGTCACCTGCTCCAGGTTCTGCAACTCGCGGTAGTCCTGGTCGATGTCCCTTGGGTGCAGCTTTCGCCGCGGGTTGGCGCGCCGGCTGGCATCAGCTTCCTTGACCAGGTGGCGCACCGACCTTGCCGCGTCGGACAGCTCTTCCGACCTGCGGGACCATTCCTCGTGTTCGGGCGGCCACTTCTCCGTCAGGGCCGCCCCCATGTCGGTCAGTTGCCTGCCAAGGGCGCGCCTGAGTTCCGCCAGGCTGGTGGCGGCCGCGTTCAGGTGCAGGGGTGGGAAGATCAGGAAGTTCACGGCGATGCCCACTGCCACTCCGGCGGCCATTTGCAGGAGGTAGCCGTAGGAAAAATCCTCGGCGTTCCTGCCGCCGACCAGCAGCACCAGGAGCGCAGCCGTTGGAATCCAGTCACTGCCGGAGCCGATGCCGGGCAGCCCTCCCAACAGCACTCCGACGCCCATGAAGAGAGCCACCGTCAGCGGTGAGGGATCGGAAATGCTGACCAGGATGAACGCCAAACCGATCCCCACCGCCAAACCTGCGATGGCCTGGAGTCCGTTCCGCACCGAGCCCGCGACGTTGCGGTACATGGCAACGAGGGCGCCCAGCGGCGCGTAGTAGGTGTAGTGCGAAGCCGCCCCCGGCATCAGCGGAGCGATGGTGAAGGCCAGGCCCGCTGCGAGCGCAGCTTTCGCCGCCAGCTGCAGCCGTTGTGCTGCAAAGGCGGCGGAAATTCCTTCCACCGATTGTTTGAGAAGTTGGGTCCCCCGAGCCCACCGTGCATCCGGTCGTGCTTGAGTATTGCCCATCCGGCCACAGTAGGGCCGGCATCCCGTCAGGACAAGCCGGCCGCGGAACGCCGCACTTCGGAAGCCAGCCGGTGGGCCCTGCCCGGGGTCCGCCCTTCCTCCTGGCGGCGGGGGATATAGCCGAAGCCAAGGGCGTAGGAGGGATCCGCAAAGCCAAGGGCGGCGTTCGCTCCCTCATGGCCGAATGCGCGGTGGCTGCCGAAGTTCCTGGACGGGTGCGGTTTCATGAAGACGACGGCGAACGCGTTGTCGAGCCCGGAGGACCGGTCAAGGCCCCACACCTGTTCCCGTGACATTGCTTCGATGGTTGTGGCCGCGAGGAAGGGACGGTCGCCATCGACGCCGGTGGTTGCGGCGGCGTAAAGGCGGGCCAGCCCCTCGGCGGATCCCACTCCTCCGGCCGCGGACATGCCTGCTGCGCGGACTGCGCGGATGTTCGGCAGCTCCATGATGGTGCTGACGGGTGCGTTGCCGTTGATGCCCTCGAGGCTGAGCGGGTCCACCCATCCCTGATCGGGGGTGTCCTGATAGAGGACGTCCCGGTACCGCGGTTCCAGTTCTTCCGGCAGGCCGAGGAAGAAGTCCACGCCGTGGGGCGCGCGGATCCTGGCTTCGTAGACAGCCTGCAATGGCTCGCCGGCGGTGCGGCGGCACAGTTCCTCCATCAGAATTCCAATGGTGAGGGCGTGGTATCCGAACTGCCGCCCCGGCTCCCAGAGGGGCGATGACGCGGCGAGCCGCGCCGCAGCCTCGGGCGTGGTGAATTCGGCGAGCCCGAACCCGCCGTCGATACCCAATAGTCCGGCCTGATGGGACAGGGCTTCGCGGACCAGCAGCCTGTCCTTGCCGTGGGCGGCGAACTCCGGCCAGTAGTGGGCTACCGGACGGTCCAGATCGAGGAGGCCGTCCTGGACCAGCAATGCGATGACCATCGCACCGACGCCCTTTGAACAGGAGTACGCCCCCGTCAGGGTGTCCGGCGCCATGTCAGGGCCTCCGGTCAGCCGGACCACCTGCCGGGATCCCTGGTAGGCCGCCACCTGTGCACTGTACCGGGGGTCCTCAGCGAGCAGGGTCTCGAACAAGGCCAGCACGTTCTCGTAGCCGGGGGCGACGAAGCCAAGGGAAGTCTGCATGCCTCCCAGCATAAGGGAAAGCGATTTCCTGCCCGGGGCTTTCCAGACTAGCCCATGGCTCCGTGTCCGGCAGCCACTTCTTCGCCCGGCCGTACCGGACCCGGCGGCGTGCCGTCTCCGAAGGGCCGGCCGCCAAGCGCTTCGCGGCCATGCGGGGTCAGCCAGCCGGACAGGTCCGGCCCCTTCGGTACGATCCCGGTGGGGTTGATGTCCTCGTGGACGATGTAGTAATGCTGCTTGATCTGGACGAAGTCGGTGGTGTCACCGAATCCCGGCGTTTGGAACAGGTCCCGGGCGTAGCCCCAGAGCGCGGGCATCTCGCTGAGCTTTTGCCGGTTGCACTTGAAGTGGCCGTGATAGACGGCGTCGAAGCGGGCCAGCGTGGTGAAGAGCCTGACGTCCGCCTCGGTGATGGTATCGCCGACCAGGTACCGCTGCCGTGAGAGTCGCTCTTCGAGCCAGTCCAGGGCCGTCCAGAGCCGGTCATACGCGGCGTCGTAGGCCTCCTGCGAACCGGCGAAACCGCAGCGGTAGACGCCGTTGTTGACTTCGGTGAAGACGCGCTTGTTGACCCGGTCGATCTCGACGCGGAGGTGCTCCGGGTACAGTTTCGGTGCGCCGGGCCGGTGGAAAGCCGTCCATTCGGTGGAAAAGTCGAGGGTAATCTGCGGGAAGTTGTTGGTCACGACCTTCCCGGTAGGAATATCCACGATGGCGGGGACGGTGATGCCCCGGGGATAGCCCGGGAAACGCTTGAAATAGGCCTCTTGGATGCGCTCGATTCCCAAGACGGGATCGACACCGCCGGGATCGAGGTCGAAAGTCCAGGACCGGGCATCATGGGTAGGCCCGGGCTGGCCCAGTGAGATGGCGTCTTCCAGGCCCAGCAGCCTGCGGACTATGACGGTCCGGTTGGCCCACGGGCATGCCCTGGCGGCAATGAGCCGGTACCGGCCCGCTTCTACCGGCCAGCCTGGTTCACCGTTGCTGCCGGAAGCGGCATCCCTGGTAATGCGGTCTTCGATGTAGTTGGTGTCACGGGTGAACTCCGCGCCGCCTGTCACATAAGCGCCTCGGGTGCTGTGGTCCGTCCCTGTGGGAGTGCTGTCGGTTTCCTGGCTCATAGGACCAGCGTATGCGTCCGGCTCACCAATCTAGGTGCCGCCGAGCAGGATCCGGGAGACGGGCAACCACGCCGCAAGCCATGAGCCAGCCACGAGGGCGCCGAAGATCGTGATCCAGACGGCGGACGGCACGGAGGTGGCGCGGTACAGCAGATAGGCGTCGGAACTTCCCAGGCGGTCGCGACGGCGGAGGTGGACGTGGGTGAGTTTGGCCAGGTCCCGGACAGCGGCCACGAGCAGGGCAAGGCCGAAGATGACGGCGGCATGTCCGGCAACCGAGGCCGTTGCCAGGAACGTGAGGGCGGCGGCGCCGGCCATGGCAGTAATGGTGATGAGGAAACCGGCAAGGTTGCGGAGGAAAAGCATGGACACGGCCAGGACCACCACGCTTGCCGCCATGGCTGCGGCGCCCCACCCGGTGACTCCGCACCACACGAAAGCGGCACCAGCGATCGCCGGGACCGGATAGCCCCAGAAACACGACCAGGCAGCGGCAACACGGCTCCGGCTGTAGGTCGTCGTTGTTCCGGAGTGGTCCAGCCGGAGTCGAATCCCGGACAGTCGCTGGCCCGAGGTTACGGCGGCAACTGCGTGGCCCAGTTCGTGAGTTGCCGTGGCAAGGAGTCCGAAGTAGCGCCAAGAGCGGCGGGGGATGGACAGCGCCGTGGCTGCTGCCACGGACAGCAGCATCTCTACCCAGGTGATGTTGGGCACAGGCGCCTGGGAGAAGGCCGCCACGAAGGTGTTCCATACGCCAGCTGGGCTGTCCAAAGCTGCCTCCTGGCTGCCGGGTCGTCGTCGTAAGTCTTTGACGGCACGTTACCCACCTTGTCTGGGGGAACGCTTAAAACCGGAAGGCACGCCATGTGCGGCGTGCCTTCCGGATGGTTTTCACGAGGTTCCAGGTGTTTCGCCTGAAGCTGTTTCTTCCTAGCCTTCGCACTCAGTGCAGTAGCTGTGGCCGTCTTTCTGACGCGCAATCTGGGACCGGTGCCGGACCAGGAAACAGGAGTAGCAGGTGAATTCGTCCTCTGCCTGCGGGATGACCTGGACTACGAGTTCCTCAGCGACGAATTCGCCGCCAGGGACGCCGGCGCCGTCCAGCCCGTCAGCTTCGTCCAACTCCTGCACAACACTGCGGGCGTCGGGAGCATTTGCTGACTGGAGCTGCTCAAGTGAGTTGTCCTGCGATTCCTTGACGTCGGAACGCAGTTCATCGTAATCGGTTGCCACTTTAGGTGCTTCTCTTTTCTTTGATTGGCTGTCGGGTATGAAACGTACAGCATCCGGCCCATATTCCCCAATAGGAAGCGCCACTACCGGTGTGGATTAAGGCGGCTTCGATGTGGATCTGCGCAGGGTCCGCCTGAGCCACCGGGTCCTAAAATTGGGACTATGAGCACTGAGCTGGAGATCGTCTTGGTGTTGGGCACCGCCATCCTCTGGATGGCGGTGACGCTGACCATCCTGTCCGCTATTGACCGTCCGGAACGCAAGGCGCGGCGGCAGGAACGGCGTGATATCAGGACAGAGAAGCGTCGGATCGAGTACCGCCCGGCTGTGGCGGGTTCGCGTGTCCACCGCCATTCCCGTCCCCGCAGGTTGCATCCGCACTGAGGGCAACGGGGCTCGGCGGCACACGGTGACCGGCCCGGCTGCCCGGCGCCCGCCGTCGTACGACCGTTTCGGGCCTGGCCCACCACAAATTGCCCAAATGCTGCCTGAATAGTCAAGTCTTGACGAGGTCCGCCGGTCCGCTGACACTTTGCCGATGGGAGTAAGCGAAGAATTGCGGGCCCTCGGCGAAGTGGTGGACCGGTTGGCAGCGAGGTTCCCAACGCTGTCCAGGGAGCAAATCGAAGACGTGGTGCAGCAGGAACACAGCATGCTTGACACCGGAAGGGTGCGCGCTTTCATACCGGTGCTCGTTGAGCATGCGGCGAGGGACCGGCTTTCGCAATAGGTGCCTGGTGGCGTCGCTGCCGCCGTTCCCCGCAGTTTAGGTCGCGACGTCGATCAGCACCTTTCCAATGATGCCCCGTTCAACGGCGTCCTGGGCAGCGGCGGTCTCTTCGAGGGGAAAGCGGGTCAGCGGCAGCCCATAGTCTTCGCCGACCCGAAGCGCACCGGCCTCCAGGGCTTCGGAGACCGCAGCAACCGCATCCTGCTTATGCTCGTCCGTCACTGTGTAGGTGAGGATGAATTGCAGCCGTACGTTCTTGGTCATGCCCTCGCGGATCGGCACGGTCAGTGACTCCCCGGGGTTTGCGGCGTAGACGGTGATCGTCCCGCCCGGCTTGAGTACCTCCAGGCCGGCCTCGATGTTCGCGGGTGCGTTAACGTCCACAATGGTGTCCACACCGTCCGGGGCCGCGTTGCGGACAGCACGCACCACGTTGTCGGTCCGGTAGTTGATGATCGTGCCCGCTCCCGCACGCCGGGCCAGTTCCGCTTTGTGGTCGCCGCTGACGGTGGTGATGACGGTTGCCCCGGCCCAGCGTGCCAGCTGGATGGCTGCGTGACCCACGGCCCCCGCACCGCCTGTGACGAGGACGGTCCGTCCGGCCAGGGCGCCGGGGGAGAGCCGGGACGGTCCGGCTTCGCTGGAGGTGAGGGCCCGGTGGGCCGTCAAAGCCGGGATGCCGAGCGAGGCGCCGGCGTCGAAGGACTCGCCGTCCGGAAGAGGGACGACCTTTCCGGCCGGCACGGTGACGTATTCCTGTGCGGTGCCTTCGTTGCTGTCCCACGCGACATCCCAGAGCCAGACACGGTCTCCGACGCCAACCCCGGCTACCCCGGCACCTACGGCATCGATCACTCCGGCTCCGTCCTGGTTGGGCACCTTGGGCGCGTCCAGTTTCCTGGTCCCGCCGCCGGAGCGTGACTTCCAGTCAGTAGGGTTCACGCCGGACACCAGCAACCGGACCCGGACCTCGTCCTGGCCGGGGTCCACCAAGGGCTTGTCGCGGAGCGTCAGGACCGACGACGGGCCCGTCTCTTCGTACACGATGGCTTTCATGTCTTCTCCCTATCCGCGGTCTGGTGTGGCTACCGGTCCAACTTACCGCGCCCGCATAGTGCCACTGCAGGGGGTTCGTGCCGCGTGGCCGTCGTTGCGTGGCGCGGAACCCGGCCGCTCCCGGCAGCTAGAACCGGTCTTTGCCGCGGAGGGACCGAGGGCGCCCGTCCGGGTCCACGACAAGCCGGTACAGGGGATCGGCCCAGAGCCGGTGGAGGCGCGGCAGGGGCTCTATGGTGTGGCGCCGCACCTGCCCGGACGGCCGAGGCGTGCGGCGACCGTCCCGGTGCCAGTGCGCAAGGGCATCGGCAGTGCTGTTCCACAGGTCCAGACCGGCCGTCGGCTCAAGGAGCCGCGGGTCGTCGAGGTCCAGCCCCAGGTGCTCGGCCCAGAGCTCGATCCGCAGCTCCCTGGCCAAAGGCCCGGGTCCGGCAGGTTCGTTGGCTTGGGCGCGGCTGTCGCTTCCGGGGTGGGACGTATCGATGACGGCGCACGTGAGCTCGCTGTCAGTGGTCCAGGACCGGCGGTTGAAATTGTCTGATCCGCAGGTAAACCAGGTGTCGTCGATAATGCAGATTTTCGCGTGGACATAGATTGGCGTGCCGTCGCTGTTCTCCAGGTCGAAAACGCCCACCCGGTCCGGCGCGACCCGCCGGAGCATGGAGACGGCGCGCAGTTGGCCCAGCCGCCTGGGCGGGCCGCCCAACCGGCCATCAGAATCCGGGTATCGGGGAACGACGATGATCACCTGCAGCGAGGGATTGCGCTCCAACGCCGTCGCGATTCCGGCGGCGACATCCGTTGACCACAAATACTGGTCCTCGATGTAGATGAGGGAACGGGCCTGCGAGAACGCTTTCGCGTAGGCGCGGGCAATACTGCGCTCGCCGTCGGGAGCGAACGGGAAGGGCGGATGCTTCCGGCCGTACGTCCTCAACAGCTGCACCGCGTGGGGGCCCGCCGGCGGCGGGGGAGGGGCAGCGGCGGGCAGCGGCCTGGGGTGACGGGGCATCCGGGCCAGGCGCTGCAGCAACATGCGGTATGGCGTGTGCCGGTCCAACGGGTGGGGATCGTTCCAGCGTTCAGCGAAGACCGCCAGGACATCAGCCACCACGGGCCCACGCAGCTCCAGCGCGGCGTCGTGCCAGGGGGGCCGCTGACCGTACTTGGGGTCCATCTTTACCGCCTGCGGGTCACCGCCATGGCGGGCGTCATCCCGGCGGCTGTGCGAGAGGTCGAGCCCGCCGACGAAAGCGACGTCCTTCGATGGGTCGTCGCGACGGCGGATGACCACCAGCTTCTGGTGATGGGAACCGAAGAGGCGCACCCGCTGGTCCAAGAGCGCTTCGCCGCCGGCATCGTTGATTTGCCGGCTGAGCAGTTCGTTGGAGCGTCCGCTGATGGGGGCCGATACCCGCTCTCCATGGGACCGCCAAACGAGTCCACGGACTTCCACCCCTGCCCGGGACAGCTCCGCCAGCACCGTGCCAATCGTTGGGCCGTCAGCGGAAAGACGCTCATCGGCATCCCCCCGCCAGTCCGTGAACCACACCCGGTCACCGGCCCTGAGCGCAGACAATTCCCCGTGCAACCGGGAAAAGTAGGATGCCCCATGGATCAAGGGCCGCACCAGGTTTCCCTCTGACCACGATGGTGATGCGTCGCTCCCCTCTTGAACGGTACTGGCCGGATTTCCGCGCTCGGACGTGCTCAAAAACCACTTGCGGGCGATGTTGTCCAATCGGCGCTCCTTGTCGAGGCCCCGGGGCAGGCCGCTTCGTTCCCAAAATAGCCTATGGTCCCAGCTCGCCGCGGTATCTCCGGGAGTCGCCCTTTCCCTGTTGTTCCGGGGAAAGTTGGGAAAAATGTTACCCCTGTGCAGGTTTTTTCGACCGCGTGGACAGTACGATGAGCACGTTCCAGTCACTTCTGACACCTGGGGGGAACCTTGAGCTATCCGCAATACCCGTCGCAGCAGCCCTATCCGCCGCAGCAATACCCGTCCCAGCAGTCCTGGCCCGGCGGGGAACCCCCGCTCTGGGCCCCTTACTATGGCGCCCCGTTCACGGCGGCCGCCAAGCGGTTCTTCAAGAAGTACGCAGCCTTCTCCGGCCGGGCCAGCAGAAGCGAATACTGGTGGTGGACGCTCGTCGCCATCATCGTCGGCATCGTCCTGAATATCATCGTCAGTTCCGGCATGGTGGCGTCCACGTCGACTTACAACAGCACCCCGCAGCTGGGTCCTGGAGCAGTCGTCGGCCTGATCCTGGGCATGATCTGGGGCCTGGCCACCATCGTCCCGTCGCTGGCCCTGACGGTGCGCCGCCTGCATGACAGCAACAAGAGCGGCTGGCTGATCCTGCTGGGACTCATCCCGTTCGCGGGAGCGATCATCCTGCTGGTCTTCACCCTCATGGGACCGGACCCGGCCGGGCAGCGGTTCGACCAGCCCACTCAATAACTCAGCTTCCGGCCGGCCCGAAATGCGCGGGTAAGGAAGAGGGGAAGACCGTCATGGTCTTCCCCTCTTTCATGTCTTGGGCCCTTCGCATTCCCGCGTGGCGGCCGAGGTGCCCGCCATATCGTCAGGGCTCAGCGATCGGCCGGTGTCCGCGCCAGGTGTCCTTGGAGGACATCACGGACCGAGGTCCACCGGTGCGGCCCGTAGCGATGGTTGTCGACATGGCGGAGTTCGGCCTGGCCGCTGAACATGCTGAAGAAATACTGCATGCCCTGCCACGCCGGAAAGGTTCCCTCCTTGTCCTTCGAGAAGCGGCGGCCGATCCTGCCCATCGCCGACAGGGTCCCGGTGGTACCGGCCCACTGCAGCGCAAAGGGCTCTCCCGTGAGTTCAGTCATGGTCCGGGCAACGGAACGGGCAGTGACACGGTCACCGGCCACTTCGACAACCCGGGGCGCGTTTTTGTCGAGGGCGACAAGCGCGACAACGCGTGCCACATCATCTTTGGTGGTGAAATCGAGGATCTGGTCGGCTGAGGACCAGTAGAGGACCCGGCGGCGCGAGAACAGGATCATGGGCGCCTGCCCGGTGAGCATGTCCGCAAACGCGCCGTTCAGCACGGACGTCACGCGGAGGGGAGCAGCGTCGAGTTCTGCGGCGAAATCACGGCGGAGCTCGAAGTTCCGGTTGCTGCCGGGAGTGACGCGACGGTAGTCCGCGGAGTAGTCCGAAGGTATGAACCGCGCCACACCTGCCTCGATGGCGGCCGTCAGGAGCGACCTTTGCGCGTCGATGATGACCGGACGCGCCCCGCTGACAGCCGAGATGACCGTGTCGACGCCGGACAGGGCGGAGACGAGTCCGGCGTGGTCCGTGTAGGCGGCCTCGCGGACCTCCACGCGATCCGCCCGGCCGAAGACTTCCTGCGCCCTGCCGCTCCCGGGACGGGTAAGGACCCGGACGAGCGTGTCGTGGCGCAGCAGCTCACGAACAATGCGTTGGCCGAGGTCGCCGGTGGCTCCGGCGACGAGGACGGTATTGGTAGTCATGGCGTGCTCTTCCCGGTGGGATTGGTGGTGCGACGACGGGGAAGCAACCCGGGGACCGCCCAGGGTTGCCTGGATACAGAAAAACCCCGGAAAATCATTGATTTTCCGGGGTTTCCCAATGTGCGCGGAGGGGGACTTGAACCCCCACCCCCTTTCGAGGACTAGCACCTCAAGCTAGCGCGTCTGCCATTCCGCCACCCGCGCAGGTGGTATTTCGGGAAGCCGTCCCGCCTTTCAGCGTTTCGCGCCTCTCCGAAGCAGCGAGAAAAACTCTAACATGACTTTTCGGGAAGAACGAATCGGGCCGAATGGGTAGGCTGAGGACAGCGGTTCAGCTCGTGCCACCCAGTCATTCCCTACCAAGGAGATACCAATGCCTGACGTCCTGCCCGAGGATGAAGTTGTCCGGATTTGCCAGGAACTCATCCGGATCGACACGTCCAACTACGGTGACGGATCGGGGCCGGGCGAGCGGGCGGCTGCTGAGTACACAGCAGGGCTGATCGAAGAAGTGGGGTTGGACGCGGAGATCTTCGAATCCGCCCCCGGCCGCGCCAGTGTTGTGAGCCGGATGGCGGGGGAGGACCCTTCGGCAAGCGCCCTGGTGGTCCACGGCCACTTGGACGTCGTTCCCGCCCTGCGTGACCAGTGGTCAGTGGACCCGTTCGGCGCAGAACTGAAGGACGGGCTCATCTGGGGACGCGGCGCCGTCGACATGAAGGACATGGATGCCATGATCCTGTCCGTCATGCGCAGCTTCGCCCGGGACGGCAGGAAGCCCAAGCGCGACATCATCTTCGCGTTCTTCGCCGATGAGGAAGCCGGCGGCGTCTACGGCGCCCGGTACGCCGTGGACAAACGCCCCGAACTCTTCGAGGGCGCCACCGAGGCAATCTCGGAGGTGGGTGGCTTCTCCGCCACCATCGGCGGCCAGCGCACCTACCTGCTGCAAACCGCCGAGAAGGGGATCTCCTGGCTTCGGCTGGTGGCACATGGCAGGGCCGGCCACGGCTCGCAGATCAACACGGACAACGCGATCACCCGACTGGCCGCCGCCGTCACGCGCATCGGCGAGTACACATGGCCCATCGAACTCACCCCCACGACCCGCCAGTTCCTTGACGGAGTGACCGAACTCACCGGGGTGGAGTTCGACGCCGACAATCCGGACCTCCTGCTGGACCAGCTTGGCACCGTGGCACGCTTCGTCGGTGCCACCCTGCAGAACACCACCAACCCCACCCTCCTTAAAGGCGGGTACAAGCACAACGTCATCCCGGAGTCGGCCGAAGCCCTTGTTGACTGCCGCACACTGCCCGGCCAGGAACAGCAGGTCCTGGAGATCGTCCGCGAGCTCGCCGGCACCGGCGTTGATGTCAGCTACGTCCACAGCGACGTCTCTCTGGAGGTTCCCTTCGCCGGGAACCTGGTGGACTCCATGATCGATGCCCTCCACAGCGAGGACCCGGGCGCCAAAGTGCTGCCCTACACCCTCTCCGGTGGCACGGACAACAAGTCGCTCAGCCGGCTGGGCATCACCGGATACGGGTTCGCCCCGCTCATGCTTCCGGACGAGCTCGACTTCACCGGAATGTTCCACGGGGTGGACGAGCGGGTCCCGGCCGATTCCCTCAAATTCGGTGCACGGGTGTTGAACACCCTGCTGACCAACTACTAGGAACCGGCCGTGACTCCGGACCAGTTGCTGCCGGACGCTCTCCTGGAGCGCATCCGGGGACGCGCCGCCGGCTACGACCGGGACAACGCCTTCTTCCACGAGGACTTGCAGGAGTTGGCGGCGGCGGGGTACCTGAAGCTCTTCGTGCCGGCGTCCGACGGCGGTCCGGGCCTTGGGCTCCGGGCGGCGGCGCAGTGCCAGCGCAGGCTGGCAACGGCTGCCCCCGCCACCGCGCTGGCGGTCAATATGCACCTGGTCTGGACCGGCGTCGCACATGTCCTGGCAGCCCGGGGCGACGACTCCTTGTCCTTCGTCCTGGAAGAAGCCGCACAGGGCGAGGTGTTTGCGTTCGGCAACTCCGAAGCGGGCAACGACTCCGTCCTCTTCGACTCACGGACCACCGCGGCGCCGGACCCGGACGGCGGGTACACGTTCACGGGAACGAAAATCTTCACGAGCTTGTCGCCTGCCTGGACCCGCCTCGGGATCTTCGGCAAGGACCCTGCGGCCAGGGATGGAGCGGGAGAGCTTGTCCATGGATTCATCCGCCGCGATTCGCCGGGCTACCGGATCCTTGACGATTGGGACACGCTGGGCATGCGGGCCAGCCAGTCTGCCACCACGGTGCTGGAGGGTGCAGCTGTCCCGGCGGACCGGATATTTCGGAAGCTGCCGGTGGGGCCGAACTCCGACCCCCTCATCTTCGCCATCTTCGCCTGCTTTGAGACGCTCCTCGCCGCCGTCTATACGGGGCTGGGGGAGCGTGCCCTGGCGGTGGGCGTGGAGACGGCAAAGCGGCGCACATCGTTCAAGAACGGCGGCCGCAGCTACGCCCAGGACCCCGATATCCGCTGGAAAGTCGCCGAAGCGGCCATGGCCATGGATGCGCTCTACCCCCAGCTGGACGCCGTGGCGGCGGACGTCGACGCGCTGGCTGATCACGGGTCCCAGTGGTTCCCCAAGCTGGTGGGGCTCAAGGTGAGTGCGACCGAAACCGCCCGTCGGGTAGTGGACCTGGCCATCCGGGTCAGCGGCGGATCCAGCTACTTCAGGGGCTCCGAACTGGAGCGGCTGTACAGGGACGTGCTGGCCGGCATGTTCCACCCGTCCGACGATGAGTCAGCGCACAACACCGTCGCCAACGCCTGGCTCGGTCCCCTGGAGGATTAATCCGCGCGCAGAGCGCCTGCTACTGTTCGTTCCCCCAAGGCCGCTGGCTTCCCAAAGCCCGCCCTACACGGTGCGCTGGACCTGCATGACCCGGCGGCGCAGCCAAAAACGCCGGCCGCCGCCCATGTAGAGCTTGCTGCGTTCCAATTCCCACTTGCCGTACTCGGAGTGTTCCACCAGGCGGCGCCGTGCCTCCGGCAGGGAATCATCAGGGCTGAGGGTCAGTACGAGGTATTCGTACTGCCGTAAATAGTCCCGCTCCCGCTGGACTGAGCTGGTGAGAAATTGCTCCTTCATTTGCTCTCCATTTTCGTCCTTTTCCGGCTAACGTGAAGTCATGAGCATCGATCCGCGTGTCGCGCTTTCGTCCCTGACCACCGCTTTGGAAGAACACCTTATAGCAGCATCGAACCGGCGCGGAGACGGTGACCCCTCCGTGGAGGCAGCCTTCTTTGCAGTTGCAGATGCGTTCGAAGTTTATGAAGACGCACTCTATGAGGCCTACAACGAAGTTACTCCGTTGCAGGTGTTCGATGATGAAGACGACGATGATGAAGCCGATGTGGACGACGACGAAGACCTGGAGATTGTCGAGGAATAGCGCAGCGGGGAAAAACTGCAGAGCCCGCTGGAACCCGGTGGTGGGGCGCTAGGCGGATACGTCTTCCAGCGCCCTGGCAATCTGGGGCGGCAGCGGGGATAGTTGGGCGTCGAGGATCTCTTTCAACTGCACGTTCGTCCGGGCCCCGACAACAACGGTGGCGACGCCATGCTGGGACAGCAGCCAGGACAATGCGACATCCTGCGGTGAACGTCCCAATCCGTTGGCTGCCATGCACACGGCGTCCACGATGCGGGACGGCTTCTCCTCCAGGTAGGGCTCAACGTAATCGGCCTCGCCCGCGGACGCGCCGCGCGAACCGGCCGGAATGCTGCCCCGGTATTTGCCCGTGAGGACACCCCTGCCCAGGGGACCCCAGGCCATCAGGCCCAGCCCTGCGTCCTCGAGGGCCGGCAGGAGTTCCGGTTCCGCCGACCTGTTAAGGAACGAGTATTCGGCCTGGGCGGCCACGAGTGGAACGCTGCTGATGGCCGCAGCTTTGGCCGCCTGCCAGCCCTTGAAATTGGAGATGCCGGCGTACCGGGCCCGCCCGGACCGGACAGCGAACTCCAGTGCTGCCAGCGTCTCCTCGAGGGGAACGTTTCCGTCCCACTCTTCGGCGAACCAGAGGTCCACGTAATCCGTGCCCAGCCTGGCCAGGCTGGCGTCCAGTCCGGTGAGCATTGCGTTGCGTGAGGTATCCACGGCCCGCCGGCCATCCGGCGTCGTCATTCCCGCTTTGGTGGAGATGGAAATCTCCGTGCGGGAAACGACGTCGCCCAGCAGCGAGCCCAGGATCCCTTCGGAGCCCCCGCCAGCGTAGGAAGCGGACGTGTCCACATGCCGGCCGCCCGCACTAAGGAACGTCCGCAGCAACTCGGAGGCGTCCTGCTCGTCGGTCTCCCGGCCCCAGGAACGGGTGCCCAGGGAGAGGGCTGAAACTCGCAATCCACTGTTGCCGACGTAACGCTGCTGCATAGCAGCAAGCTTACGGGCAGAACCACCGCTGCCATGCCGTAGGGTCTTAGCGTGAACTGGTTTGAAGCGGCCCTGCTGGGCCTAGTGCAGGGACTGACCGAATTTTTACCGATTTCATCGAGCGCACACCTGCGGATTGTGGGCGAGTTCCTTCCCAACGCGCAGGATCCGGGTGCAGCTTTTACGGCCATCACCCAGCTGGGCACGGAAACGGCCGTGCTGATCTACTTCTGGCGTGACATTGTCCGCATCGTCAAAGCCTGGGCGGGCTCATTGGCCGGCAAAGTACCGCGGCAGGATCCCGATGCCCGCATGGGCTGGCTGGTGATTCTGGGCAGCCTGCCGATCATCGTGCTGGGGCTGCTCTTCCAGGACCAGATCGAATCGGTCCTCCGCAGCATGTGGATCGTTGCCACCATGCTGATTGTCTTTGGCCTCATCCTCGCGGTAGCGGACGCCATCGGCGCGCAGAAGCGGGACCTGGCCCACCTGACCTACAAGCACGGCATCTTTTACGGCCTCGCCCAGGCCATGGCCCTGATCCCGGGTGTATCACGCTCGGGCGGCACCATTACCGCCGGGCTCCTGATGGGCTATACCCGTGAGGCCGCCGCCCGGTATTCCTTCCTGCTCGCCATCCCTGCCGTGTTCGGCAGTGGCCTGTACCAGCTCTACAAAGTAGTCACCAAGGAAGGCATTACGGGACCGTTCGGGCTGCCTGAGACCGCCCTGGCCACTGTGATCGCCCTGGTGGTGGGGTACGTCATCATCGGCTGGTTCCTGAAGTTCGTCTCCACGCGCAGCTACAGGTTGTTCGTCTGGTACCGGATCTTCCTGGGCCTCGCCCTCTACCTCCTGCTCGGTTTCAACGTCATCAGCGCCTAGGACTAGGCTTTACCTGTGAAATCCTGGACTTCCCGCCCCGTTCCTGCCCTGCCCGGAAACATGCCCGCCATCCGGCTGTTCGACACTGCGGCAGGCCGCGAAGTGGCCCTCGAACCGGATGCCAGGCCGTCCATGTACGTCTGTGGCATCACCCCCTACGACGCAACCCACATGGGTCACGCCGCCAGCTATGTCGCCTTCGACCTGCTGAACCGTTCGTGGCGCGACGCCGGCAGCGAGGTGTCCTATGTCCAGAACGTCACCGACGTGGACGACCCCCTGCTTGAGCGCGCCACGGCCACCGGGGTGGACTGGCGCGATTTGGCCGCCGAACAGGTGGAGCTCTTCCAGACCGACATGGAAGCCCTCAACGTCCTGGCGCCGGACCACTACGTGGGCGCTGTTGAGTCCATCGCGCTCATCGTGCCGGAAGTGGAGCGGCTGGTAAGCATGGGCCTGGCCTACACAGTGGACGGCAGTAACGGCGAACCCGACGGAGACGTCTATTACGACGTCGAGGCAGCCGGCAAACAGTCAACCGCCCCTGACGCGTGGGCACTTGGAGCCATTTCCCACCTGGGCGAAAGCGCCATGCTGGAGCTTTTCGCCGAACGCGGCGGCGACCCGGGACGCGCCGGAAAGCGGCAGGCCCTGGATCCGTTGCTGTGGCGGGTGGCACGGGACGGTGAACCAAGCTGGCCCGGGGGAAGCCTGGGCGCAGGCCGGCCCGGCTGGCACATTGAATGCACCGTCATCGCGCAGAAGTACCTGCCCTCGCCCTTCACCGTGCAGGGCGGCGGCTCCGACCTGATCTTCCCGCACCACGAAATGGGCGCCGGCCACGCCTACTCGCTGGCTGGAGTCCCGCTGGCGAAGCACTACGCCCACGCCGGCATGGTGGGGTTGGACGGCGAGAAGATGAGCAAGTCCAAAGGCAACCTGGTGTTGGTTTCGAAGCTCCGTGCTGCCGGGGAAGACCCGGCGGCCATCCGGCTGGCGATCCTGTCCCACCATTACCGTTCCGACTGGTCGTGGACGGATGAAGGGTTCGCCGCGGCCAAGGCAGACCTTGCGGCTTGGCGGACTGCCCTGCAGCATGCCCCCGCAGGTTCGGGGACCGCGCTCCTGGCCGGGATGCGTGAAGCCCTGGCAGCAGACCTTAATGCGCCCGCAGCGGTTGCCGCTGTATCCCGGTGGGCACGGAATGCCAATGATGCCGGGGCTGCTGCCAGCGCCGCCGACGCCGCACTGGTCAAGGACGCGGTGGACGCACTCCTGGGCATCCAGCTGTAAAGAACTCCGCTTCGGGCGGCATAAAAGAGGGCCTGGCCCGGATTCCTCCGGGCCAGGCCCTCTTCGCGTCCGGTTGGTTTCAGCCCCTGTCCTGGCCCCGCCGCTTCAAATACCGCTCGAATTCCCGGGCAATGGACTCGCCGCTCGCTTCGGGCAGATCGGCGGTATCCTTGGCTTCCTCCAACTGGCGGACGTAGGCGGCGATCTCCGGGTCCTCCGTGGCCAACTCATCAACCCCGCGCTCCCACGCCTCTGCCTCCTCGGCCAGCTCATGGGTATCCAGGGGAACCTGGATGAGTTCCTCGATCCGGTGCAGGAGGGCGAGCTGGGCCTTGGGTGACGGTGCCTGGGCCACATAGTGCGGTACGGCAGCCCACAAGGACACGGTGGGAATGCCGGCCAGCAGGGACACCTCGGACAGCACGCCGACAATGCCCACTGGCCCTTCGTACTGGGAAGCTTCCAAGTCCATCCGCTCCCGGAGCGGGGCGTCGTCGGAGGACGTGCTCACCGGAATCGGGCGGCTGTGCGGGACATCCGCCAGGAGCGCTCCGACGAGGACCACGTAATCCACGTGCAGCGCTTCCGCATGAACCAGCAGCTCAGCGGTGTAGGCGCGCCATTTATAGGATGGCTCGGTGCCCTGCACAAAGATGACATCCACATTGGAATTTGGCGCGCTGGCCTTGTAGATCCGGGTGGAGGGCCACTTGATCTTCCGTTCGCCTGCCGCGTTCCGGCGGACGGTGGGGCGCGTGAACTGAAAGTCGTAGTACTCGTCAGCATCGATGGATGCCACTTTCTTGCCGCCCCACAATTTGTTCAGATAGCGCAACGAATCGCTGGCCGCTTCTCCGGCGTCGTTCCACCCTTCAAAGGCGGCAAGCATCACCGTTACGCGCTGTCCGTCTGCCACCGGCTGGAGGAACCGTTCCCGCTCGGGTCCGGCACCCTCTTCCGCCGTGGCTCCCTCGAAGCTATTCATTTCTTCACCCTACGTCCAAGGTGCTTGGTCGTGCATGGATTGAAGCGCCGCAAATCCCCGTAAACCCTTCCTTGTGGCACCCCTGCCGCGTCATATTCGCCAAGGGCGTAGCCCACAGCCTCCGCCCAGCCACGCCCCGTAGACTGGCTATATGTCAATACCTGCCGCCAGTTCACCGCTCAAGGCCGTCCTGTGGGATATGGACGGGACCATCGTGGATACCGAGCCGTACTGGATCGCCGCTGAGCGGGCACTGGTTGAGGCGCACGGAGGTACCTGGAGCCACCAGCAGGCCATGCAGCTGGTTGGACAGTCATTGACTTTTTCTGCCGGACTGTTGCAGCAGGCGGGTGTGGAGCTGGAAATCCGCGACATCATCGACGCCCTGACGGCGCAGGTCATCAGCAGCGTCCAGCAGCAGGTGCCGTGGCGGCCCGGTGCCCGTGAGCTGTTGGAAGAACTCCACCAAGCCGGGGTGCGGTGCGCCCTGGTCACCATGTCCGAAGGCCCACTTGCCCGGGAGGTGGTGGCCAACCTTCCCAGGCCCTACTTCGAAGTGCTGGTCACCGGTGACACCGTCACCCGGGGCAAGCCGCATCCGGAGGCCTACCTGACGGCAGTGGAGTTGTTGCAGGAAGCCGACCCCGAGCTCGGCATCCACCATTGCGTCGCGCTGGAAGATTCCGTGCCGGGCGTGGCTGCAGCGGTTGCCTCCGGGGTCGCAACGGTGGCAGTGCCGCACATCGTTCCCCTGCCCGACCATGACAGCTACGAACTCTGGGACTCCCTGGCCGGCCGGTCACTGGGAGAGCTGGAAGCCCTGCTGGTGGGTGCGGGTTCCCGTGGCCACGCGGCACCCGCCCCGGGTGATCCCCGTGGCTGACCACAGCGCGAAGCCCGGCACCGGCCAGGATGCCCCCGCACGCCGCGAGGGGATCCCGCTGGGACGGATCGCCGGCGTCCCCGTGGTCCTTGCCTACTCATGGTTCGTCATCGCGGCCTTTACCGTAATCGTGTACGGACCGGTCCTGGCACGGAACAACCCCGTGCTGGGCGCCAGTGCCTACGTCGTCGCTTTCGCCTACGCCGTCCTGTTGCTGATCTCTGTGCTCGTGCATGAACTGGCCCACGCCCTCACCGCGAAAATCTACGGCTGGCCCACCCAGAAAATCGTCCTGAACCTCTGGGGCGGCCACACCCAGTTCGAGAGCTTCACAGCGTCCCCGGGACGCTCGGTAGTGGTGGCCCTTGCCGGACCGGCAGCCAACTTCATCCTCGCCGGGGGTGCATGGCTGCTGTTGCCCCACCCTTCAACCGGGAGTGTCGCCGAGATCCTGACAAACATCTTCATGTGGGCCAACTTCCTCATCGGTGTCTTCAACGTCCTTCCGGGCCTTCCGCTGGACGGAGGCCGCATGGTCGAGTCCATCGTCTGGAAAGCCACCGGCAGCCAGGCGAAGGGCACCGTGGCCGCCGGCTGGGGCGGACGGATCATCGTCCTCGCCATCGCCTATTGGTTCCTGATACGCCCCTTCCTCGCCGGTGACCGCCCCGACTTCAGTTTCCTGATGATCACCATCCTTGTGGGTGGCTTCCTGTGGATGGGCGCCTCGGCATCCATCCAACAAGGGACACTGCGCGGCAGGCTCCCACTGGTCAGTGCCGCGGCTTTGTCCATGCCCGCTGCCGGCCTGCCCGCCACCGCAACTGCCGGAGACGCCGTCCGCCTCTCCGAAGGCGGGGCAAGGGCAGTGGTGGTCTGCGGACCGGACGGACGGCCGCAAGGCGTGGTGGACCCGGATGCACTCAAGTCAGTCCCCGCCGCCGCGGCGGATTCGACGCCGATTGATGCCGTCTCCTTCCCGCTTGCGGGCGGCGCGTACGTTCCTGAGTGGTCCAAGGGGCAGGAGCTGGTCCAGTTCCTGTCCCAGGTTGCGGGCCGCCACTACGCCGTGGTGGACCACAACGGACAGGTCACCGGGCTGTTGACGCAGGAAGCCGTCCTCGCAACCATCACAGGCAAGAGTCTGAGAAACGATAGCTACCCTCAGGGCCAGAACCGGTAGAGTTACCTGCCGGTCATGCATTGCCGCCGCCAACGCCAACTGGCGCCCCGAGGGGCCAAGGGAGCGCGGCACAACCAGGTTTACAGGAGCGAGGAAAAATCATGAGCAGCGAAACTGTCGTCAACGACGCCAAGGGCGCAGCACAATCCGGTGTTGCCGCCAGCGGCTCGCAGCCGGTGGGAGCCGCCCGTCGCCGCGGGCCTTTCCGCGAGGGCGAACGCGTCCAGCTGACTGACGAACGTGGCCGGATGAACACCATCACCCTGGAGCGTGGCGGCGCCTTTCACACGCACCGCGGCTTCCTGAACCACGACGAGATCATCGGCCAGGTGGATGGTTCCGTCGTGGTGAACAATGTGGGCCAGCAGTACCAGACACTGCGCCCGCTGCTTTCCGACTTCGTTCTCTCCATGCCGCGTGGCGCCGCCGTCGTCTACCCCAAGGACGCGGGCCAGATCGTCACCATGGCGGACATCTTCCCCGGCGCACGCGTGGTGGAAGCCGGCGTCGGCTCGGGTGCCTTGTCCATCTCCCTGCTGCGTGCGGTCGGCGACAACGGCTACCTCCACTCCTTCGAACGCCGCGAGGAATTCGCCGACATCGCCCGCGGCAACGTGGAGACCATCTTCGGCGGCCCGCACCCTGCCTGGCAGATTTCCCTCGGCGACTTCCAGGAGGAAGTGGTCAAGGCCGAGGCCCCCGGCTCCGTCGACAGGGTGGTCCTGGACATGCTGGCACCGTGGGAATGCCTCGACGCCGTGGCCACGGTCCTCGCTCCAGGCGGCGTGTGGATCAACTACGTAGCCACCGTCACGCAGCTCTCCCGGACGGCCGAGGCCATCCGCGCCGACGGTCGCTTCACGGAACCCGATGCCTGGGAGTCAATGGTCCGCGGCTGGCACCTTGAAGGCTTGGCCGTTCGCCCCGACCACCGCATGGTGGCCCACACCGGTTTCCTCCTGGTCACCCGCCGGCTCGCCGACGGCGTCACCGGCATCTCCGTGAAGCGCCGCCCTTCGAAGACCGAATTCAACGAAGAAGACGTCAATGCCTGGACCCCCGGTGCCGTAGGGGAGCGGGCGGTGTCGGACAAGAAACTCCGCCGGGCCGCCCGGGACGCCATTGCCGGCACAAATGTCGTGGACACCCCCGAGGTTACGAACTAGTCCATATTTCGGGAGTCTCCATCCCTACCCGCCCTCTTGGGACTAATGTCTTAAGAGAAGCGCAGGAAGGGGCTGATACATCATGGAGACTCCAAACCAGGACTCCGGACGTACACCGGCAGAGCAGTCTGCCGCCAACGACCTCTCGGTTGCTGACCGCCAGGTCAACATACTTCGGGACAAGCTCAGGCACATCGACCGCCAGCTCGCAGCGGCAACCCAAAACAACACCAAGCTGGTCACCATGCTTGAGACCGCGAAAGCGGAAATCCTGCGGCTTAAGAACGCCTTGGACCAGGAAGGACAGCCGCCGTACAGCTTCGGCACCATCCTGCAGATCAATCCCAAACGGCAACCCGCCCCGGGCAGCAGCGGTCAGGCCGCCACCGAGGAATCAGTGGACATCTTCAATGCCGGCCGGAAGATGCGGGTGGGCATCAGCCCGCTGGTCAACATCAGCCAGCTGGCGGTCGGGCAGGAAGTGCTGCTCAACGAAGCACTCCTGATCGTCGCCGGGCTCGGCTATGAGCGGGCCGGCGAGCTTGCCACGCTCAAGGAGATGCTGGGACGCGACCGCGCCCTGGTGGTCGGCCGTGCGGACGAAGAACGCGTCGTCCGCCTGTCCGGTGCCCTCCTGGCCGAAAAACTCCGGGTCGGCGATGCCCTTTCCATCGATTCACGCACCGGATATGCGCTGGAGAAAGTACCACGTTCCGAAGTGGAGAACCTGGTCCTTGAGGAAGTCCCGGACATCACCTACGAGGACATCGGTGGCCTCGGGCCCCAGATCGAACAGATCCGCGACGCCGTCGAACTCCCGTTCCTGCATCCGGACCTCTATCGGGAGCACGGGCTGAAGGCCCCCAAGGGCATCCTCCTCTACGGTCCGCCCGGCTGCGGCAAAACGCTGATTGCCAAGGCCGTGGCCAATTCCCTCGCGGCCCGGGCGGCAGAGCGGTCCGGGAACGTGGATCTCAAGAGCTACTTCCTCAACATCAAGGGGCCCGAACTCCTCGACAAATATGTGGGCGAAACGGAACGGCACATCCGGCTGATCTTTTCCCGCGCCCGGGAAAAGGCCTCCGACGGCAGCCCCGTGGTGGTCTTCTTCGACGAGATGGACTCGCTGTTCCGTACGCGCGGCACCGGGATTTCGTCCGACGTCGAGACCACCATCGTGCCCCAGCTCCTGAGCGAGATCGACGGCGTGGAACGCCTCGACAACGTGATCGTGATCGGCGCGTCCAACCGTGAAGACATGATCGACCCCGCGATCCTTCGACCGGGCCGCCTGGACGTTAAGGTCAAGATCCAGCGCCCGGACGCGGAAGCCGCCGCGGACATCTTCAACAAATACATCACCCCCGACCTGCCGTTCCACGAATCGGACCTGGCCGAACACAACGGTGACGTCCAGGCGACGGTTGACGCCATGGTCCAGCGCACCGTCGAAGCCATGTACTCCACGGACAAGTCCAACGAGTTCCTGGAGGTCACCTACGCCAACGGCGATACCGAGATGCTCTACTTCAAGGACTTCAACTCGGGCGCCGTGGTCCAGAACGTGGTTGACCGGGCCAAAAAGTACGCCATCAAGGATTTGCTGACCTCGCACCAGAAGGGACTGCGGATCGAGCACCTCCTGCGCGCCGTGGTGGATGAATTCCGCGAACATGAGGACATGCCCAACACCACCAACCCTGACGATTGGGCGCGCATCTCCGGGAAAAAGGGCGAACGGATCACCTACATCCGTACCATCGTCCAGGGCAAGGCCGGGCAGGAGCCCGGGAAGTCGATCGAAACCATGCCCACCACGGGACAGTATCTATGACGGGTGCATCAGGACCCGCCGTCGGGGACGCCCTCCCTGCCGGCGGGGCCATGCGGGTGATGGGAGCGGAAACCGAATACGGCATCCATGCTCCCTCCGCACCCTCGGCCAACGCCACCATGATGAGTGCCCGCGTTGTCCAGGCCTACGCCCAGGTCACCCGGCAGCGAGCCGCCGGGGGAGCGGAAACCCGGTGGGACTATACGGATGAAGAACCCCTGCATGATGCCCGGGGCTGGACGGTGGACCGCGGATCGGCACATCCCAGCCAGCTGACCGACCAGCCACCCGTGCTTGACGCCGAGTCCGTAGCGTTGGCGTACGGCCGTGAGGAACTCGAGCTCGACGGCCAGGACGAGTCCGGGTCCCTGTTAATGAACATGGTCCTTGGCAACGGGGCACGGCTGTACGTTGACCATGCCCACCCGGAGTACTCAAGCCCCGAGGTGACCAACCCGCGCGACGCTGTTGCCTGGGACGCAGCGGGCGACCTGGTCGCCCTGGCCGCGGTCCGGCGCCTGGCAGCCGACCCCTCCCTGCCTCCGGTCAATCTCTACAAGAACAACACCGACAACAAGTCCGTTTCCTATGGATCGCATGAAAACTACCTCATGCCCCGATCCGTTCCATTCGGCGATATCGTCCGCGGACTGACGCCCTTCTTCGTCAGCCGGCAGGTGGTGTGCGGAGCCGGTCGCCTGGGACTCGGCCAGGACAGTTCCACCCCCGGTTTCCAGGTCAGCCAGCGGGCCGACTTCTTTGAGGCGGAAGTCGGGCTGGAAACCACCATCCGCAGGCCCATCATCAACACCCGGGACGAGCCCCACGCTACTGCGGACAAGTATCGCCGCCTGCACGTGATCATTGGGGATGCCAACCTCAGCCAGGTGTCCAACTACCTCAAGTTCGGTACCACCGCCATGGTCCTTAGCCTGATCGAAGCCGGGCTGGCACCAAAAATCGAGGTCTACGAGCCTGTCGCCGCACTGAAGACGATCAGCCACGATACGTCGCTGACGGCAAAGCTGCGCCTGATGGACGGCCGTCGGGTGACGGCGCTGGACCTTCAGTGGATGTATCACGAGGCCGCAGCAAAACTTGCCCAGGACACCGGTGTGGGTGACGCCCTGGACGGCGACGGCCACACCCACGACGTCCTGGAACGGTGGGCCACCGTCCTGACGCAGCTGGACAACGACCGGACGGCGGCCGCGGGGTCCGTGGAGTGGCTGGCGAAACTCTCCCTGCTGGACGGCTACCGCCAGCGCGACGGATTGGAATGGAGTGATGCCCGGCTCGGCTTGGTGGATCTGCAGTGGTCCGACATCAGGCCGGAAAAAGGCCTCTACTACCGCATGCTCGCCAGGGGCCGGATGCAGCGTGTAATGGACGACGCCGGCATCGCCGCGGCAGTGGCGGAGCCGCCAGAGGACACGCGGGCATTCTTCCGCGGCAAGTGCATCAGCAGCTTCGGCAACGACGTCGTGGGCGCAAGCTGGGATTCGGTGATCTTCGACGTACCGGGCTACGGACGGCTCCAACGCGTGCCCACCCGGGAACCCCTGCGGGGAACCAAAGAGTTGACCGGAGCGTTGTTTGAGCGCTACCGGGAAGCCGGACCGTTCCTGGGAGAACTGCTGGGACACAACAGCGCTCCGCCTGCGGCGTAAACCGCGCCGGAATGCCCGTCCCGTGGCAGGATGGGGATATCGGAGGATCCGCCGGATCCGCCGGAAGAACGAGGAGGGAAACCGATGGCAGGCCAGGAGCAACAGCAGCCGCAGTCACGTGACAGCCAGGTCGAAGACGACATTCCCGAGGCACCCCCGGCACCGCCCGAGGCGCAGGCATCGGCGTCGACCGAAGGCGTGGACGACCTCCTGGATGAAATCGATGGCGTGCTGGAGTCGAACGCCGAAGAATTCGTCCGGGCCTTCGTCCAAAAGGGCGGCCAGTAACCCGGACCCAATGGGTGGCGGAAGCCGCGGCCGGCCGGAATCTGTACCGACGTTGAGGTACCACGTTCAAGGAGTGATGAGTGCAGGAATCAACCGCCAACCAGGTAGCTGCCAACGCCACCTCGTCCTTTACCGAGCATCTGCAGCGGGACCGGCCTGAGCTATTGCCCTTTAGCCGGTCCTTCTCAGGCAGTGCGTCAGCGGCTGCCCCCGTGCAGGTTCCCCACGCCACCACGATCGTGGCGATGAGCTACAACGACGGTGTCCTGATGGCGGGCGACCGGCGGGCCACCATGGGAAATATCATTGCCAGCCGGCACATTGAAAAGGTTTTCCCCGCCGACCGCTTTTCGGTCCTTGGCATCGCGGGAACCGCAGGCATTGCGATCGACCTGACCCGGCTCTTCCAGGTTGAACTCGAGCACTACGAAAAGATCGAGGGCACCCAGCTCAGCCTGGAAGGAAAAGCAAACCGGCTGGGCGCCATGATCAGGGGCAACCTGCCCATGGCATTGCAGGGCCTGGCAGTGGTGCCGCTGTTCGCCGGTTTCGACACCAGCGCCAATGTGGGCCGGTTGTTCTCCTATGACGTCACCGGGGGCAGGTACGAGGAACACGAACACCATACGGTCGGCTCGGGTTCGGTCTTCGCCCGCGGCGCCCTGAAGAAGCTGTGGCGGCCCAACCTCACCGCCGCCGAGGCGCTGTCCGTCGCCGTGGAATCCCTCTACGACGCCGCGGACGATGACTCCGCCACAGGCGGTCCGGATACCGTCCGGCAGCTGTGGCCCGTGGTCTATACCGTGGACAGGACAGGTGCCCGGCGGGTTCCCGACGCCGAACTCTCGACCGCTTCGCGGAATGTCATCGAATCCCGCACCATTGCCGGACGGGAGGCCTGAGATGACGCAGCAGTTCTATGTCTCGCCTGAACAGTTGATGAAGGACCGCGCGGACTTCGCGCGGAAGGGCATTGCCCGCGGCCGCTCGGTGGTGGTGATCAGCTGCGCGGACGGCATCGCCCTGGTCGCCGAGAACCCTTCCCCGTCCTTGCACAAGATCGGCGAAATTTACGACAAGATCGCTTTCGCAGCCGTAGGAAAATACAACGAATTCGAAAGCCTCCGCCAGGCCGGTGTCCGCTACGCCGACGTGCGCGGCTACTCCTATGACCGCGAGGATGTCACCGCCCGCGGCCTGGCCAGCGTCTACGCGCAAAGCCTCGGAGCAGTCTTCACGGCGGAGCAAAAGCCCTTCGAGGTGGAGCTTGCCGTCGCCGAGGTGGGACCCACCCAGGCCGACGACCACCTGTACCGATTGACCTTCGACGGCTCGATCGCAGACGAACACAGCTTTGTCGTCATGGGTGGACAGGCCGAGAAAGTCTCGTCCGCCATCGACGCCGGCTGGCAGGCCTCCCTGGGATTTGCCGACGCCGTCCGCCTCGCGTTGAAAGGGCTAACACCTGCCGCGGACACGGACCAACCTGCCACGCCGCTACCCGCAAGCGCCCTCGAAGTGGCAGTCCTGGACAGGCTTTCCGAAAGCTCCCGCGGGTCACGGCGCGCCTTCCGCAGGCTGAACGACGCGGACATTACGGCACTGCTGGCCTAGGAGGACCACATGGACAAGAGAATCTTCGGCATCGAAACCGAATTCGGGATCTCGTATTCAAGCCCCGATTCGAGGCCTCTTGCTCCGGAAGAGGTGGCGCGGTACCTCTTCCGCAAGGTGGTCAGCTGGGGACGCTCATCCAATGTGTTCCTTACCAACGGGTCCAGGCTCTACCTCGATGTCGGGTCCCACCCCGAGTACGCCACTGCCGAGTGCGATGACCTTGCCCAACTGATCGCCCACGACCGTGCGGGTGAGTTGATCCTGGACGACCTCGTGGACGAAGCCCAGGCCAGGCTTGCAGCAGAGGGTTTCAACGGCACCGTCTACCTGTTCAAGAACAACACGGACTCCGCCGGGAACTCCTACGGCAGCCACGAGAACTACCTCATCCCGCGACGCGGGGAGTTTTCCCGCCTCGCCGAGATCCTGATTCCCTTCCTGGTGACCCGCCAGCTCATCGCAGGGGCCGGAAAGATCCTGAAGACGCCGCACGGGGCCACGTACGCGTTCTCCCAACGAGCCGACCACATCTGGGAGGGCGTCTCCTCGGCCACCACCCGGTCGCGTCCCATCATCAATACCCGGGACGAGCCGCACGCAGATGCCGAGTTCTACCGTCGGCTCCACGTTATCGTCGGGGACTCGAACATGTCAGAGGCCACAGCGCTCATGAAGGTGGGCACCGTGGACCTGGTCCTGCGGATGATCGAAGCAGGCGTGATCATGCGCGACATGCGGATGGAAAACCCCATCCGGAGCATCCGCGAAATATCCCATGACCTCAGCGGGCGGGCACTCGTGCGGCTCGCCAACGGCCGCCAGCTCACCGCCCTTGAGATCCAGCAGGAGTACCTCACCAAGGTCACCGCCTTCGTCCAGGAACATGGCGCGCACAACCCGCACGTTCCAGTCATCCTGGACCTGTGGGAACGGACCCTCCACGCGATCGAAACCGGCGATACCAGGAGCATCGATACGGAAATCGACTGGGCCATCAAGAAGAAGTTGATGGACAACTACCGCGAACGCCATGGCCTGGGCCTGGAGGCGCCCCGCATCGCCCAGCTCGATCTGACGTACCACGACATCTCCCGCAGCCGGGGCATCTACTATCTGCTGCAGTCCCGCGGTGCCGTGCGCCGCATCGTGGACGATACCGTCATCAAGGGAGCCGTGGACACGCCGCCGCAAACCACGCGCGCCAAGCTGCGGGGCGACTTTGTCCGCCGGGCCCAGGAGTTGGGACGCGACTATACGGTGGACTGGGTGCACCTGAAGCTCAACGACCGTGCCCACCAGACCATTCTCTGCAAGGATCCGTTCCGCAGCGTGGATGAGCGCGTGGATGCCCTGCTGGACTCTATGGGCTGACGTCCAGCTTCAGGGTCTATTCTGGATAAGGTCCTTTTAACGGGACCTTCCACGGCATTGTCCGCTGCCAAGCGGACTGCCGTATCCATCTTGCCCCGACGAAAGTTTCCTACGTGCGCCGACTACTAGCAATCCTCCTTCCCGGCCTGCTGCTGCTGACCGCCTGTGGAGGCACAGCTTCACAGCCTGAGCCCACCAGCCAGTCTGCCGGGGAGACTGCAAAGTTCGACTCCCTCAAACTCACGGACAACGGAGACAAGAAGGCCCCTGGTGTGGACTTCGACAAGCCCCTGTCCGTCACCGAACCGACCATCAAGGTCGTTTCCCAAGGCAGCGGCGACGCCGTCAAGGCAAACCAGGTCGCCAAAATTTCAATCCTGGCCCTGAACGGCACGGACGGATCCCAGCTGGAGGACACGTTCCCCAGCGAGCCCGAGAGCCTCGAGCTGACCGACGACCTCAAGACCAGCAGCCCGGTCATCTACAACGCGTTCGTTGGCGCGAAGGTCGGATCCAGCCTGGCCTTGGCCGTCCCCGGCCAGCAAAGTGCACCGTCGGCAAGCCCCAGCCCGTCCGACGGCGCCAGCCCCAGCCCGAGCGCCGCAGCTGATCCCACCCAGCTGCTGATCATCAAGGTCATTTCCGCTGCCGACTCCACTCCCGTCCTGGACAAGCCCCAGGGCGAGACCGTGACGCCGCCTCCCGGCCTGCCCACCGTGACGGAAAAAGACGGCAAGCCGGAAATCAACGTTGCGGGTGCTCCCGCGCCCACTGCACTCGTGTCCCAGGACCTGATCAAGGGCACCGGCGCCACCGTCAAGGAATCGGACACCCTGACCGTGAACTACGTTGGCGTCAACCTCGCAGACGGCACAAAGTTTGATTCCAGCTTCGACCGCGGCCAGCCGGCAACCTTCCCGTTGACGGGTGTCATCAAGGGCTGGACCCAAGGCCTGGCCGGCAAGACGGTGGGCTCCCGTGTCCTGCTCGTCATCCCCAAGGACCTGGCCTACGGCGATGCCGGCCAGGGCCAGGCAAAGGGTGACCTTGTCTTCGTAGTGGACATCCTCGGGGTCAAGTAGCAACACTTACAAGGAGGCCGCATCCTGTCGCGGCACCCACCAGAACACTCACGCAGAGGAGCAAGCATGTCTTTTGGACAGCGGGAATTCGACCGCCAGAAACCCGAGATCGATTTTCCGGAAGGCGACGTCCCCACGGAACTGGTCATCACCGACCTCATAGAGGGCGACGGCCGGGAAGCCCAGGCTGGCGACACCGTCTCCACCCACTACGTTGGCGTCGCCTGGTCCACGGGTGAAGAGTTCGACGCCTCTTGGGGCCGCGGCGCTCCGCTGGACTTCCGGGTCGGCGTCGGCCAGGTCATCCAGGGCTGGGACCAGGGCCTGCTGGGCATGAAGGTCGGCGGCCGCCGCCGCCTCGAAATCCCCTCAGAACTGGCATACGGTTCCCGTGGAGCCGGTGGAGCGATCAAGCCCAACGAGGCACTGATCTTCGTGGTGGACCTCGTCGGGGTCCG
This sequence comes from Pseudarthrobacter sp. efr-133-R2A-89, assembly GCF_030209315.1. Lineage (NCBI taxonomy): Bacteria > Bacillati > Actinomycetota > Actinomycetes > Micrococcales > Micrococcaceae > Pseudarthrobacter > Pseudarthrobacter sp. efr-133-R2A-89. The sequence goes on from NZ_JARVSE010000001.1 coordinate 273,106, forward strand.
CTGACTTTCAGCACACCGCACCAACCAGTGGCGCGGCAGCACCGGGATGTTTCCCGGTGCTGCCGCGCTTTCGGTTTTAGGCGGAGGAGTTTAGTAACGTAGCCAAGGTGTCCGTATCCCGCACTGAACGACTCCTCAACCTGCTGATCGCGCTCCTGAACACCCGCTATGGGCTGCGGCGCAGTGAACTCCGGGACAAGGTCTACCACGATGCTTCCGGCAACGACGTGGCATTTGGACGGATGTTCGAGCGCGACAAGAACGACCTGCGGGCAATGGGCTTCGACGTCGAGACCCTCACGGACACAGGCTGGAGCGAAGACGATCCCGCCACCACGCGCTACCGGATCGGCAAGGAATCCAACAGGCTCCCGGACGTCCAGCTGGGACCGGAGGAATGGACCGTCCTGCTGCTCGCCTCGCAGCTCTGGGAGCGGGCCGCCCTGGGTACGGCGGCACAGAGCGCACTGCGCAAAATCCAGGCCTCAGGGAGGCTGGCGGACGTTGAACTGCCCGCCGGAGTCCAACCCCGGATCAAGCCCGCCGGGCAAGCCTTCGATGACATCGTGGCCGCCATGCATGCCCGGCATCCCGTCAGCTTCACTTACTTGGCCGGCAGCACCGGCAAGGAGGAAGAACGGGTGGTGGAACCCTGGGGCCTTGGCAGCCGCTTTGGCCAGTGGTACCTGATGGGGCTGGACCGCACCCGCAACGCCCCACGGCATTTCCGCCTGTCCAGGTTCACCAGCGCCGTCACGGTAATGAGCAAAGACCAGTACGCCCCGCCAGCGGACTTCAGCATCCGCGCCGCCTTGGACCGGCTGCCTGAACTGCCGCTGCGCACCGCCGTCGTGGACGTCAGGAAGGGGCGCCTCCTCGCCCTGCGCAGCCGTGCCGGAGCAGCCGCAACGCAGGGGCCATCCGGCGAGCCCGCTGCGGGTTTTGACCGGCTTGCGCTGGAGTGCAGGGATCCGGAAGTGCTTGCCGAGGAACTCGCCTCCTACGGGCCGGACGCGCTGGCGGTGGCCCCGGAAGACCTCGCCGCTGCCGTGCGCCGCCGCCTTAGGGCCGCCGCCGCCTTCAGCGCCGCACCTGTGCCCGCGTACACGTTCGTCGACGTCCACCGCCGGGGCGCCCGCAAGGGGACCTCCGAGGACCAGCTCAAGCGCATGCTTCAACTGGTCCCCTTTCTGGTCCACAACCAAGGCCTGCACATCCAGGATGTCGCAAGGCATTTCGGGGTCACCCGCGAGGAGTTGGAGGCTGATCTCCAGATCCTCATCTGCTCCGGGCTGCCCGAGGGTTACCCGGATGACCTTCTTGATATCCAGTGGGAAGACGGCCACGTCTTCATTTCCCAGGATCTGGACCTGAAGCGGCCCGTCCGATTCACCGTGGAGGAAGCCTGCGCACTGCTGACCGGCCTCGAAACGCTCAACGGCCTGCCCGACCTGCCAGGCGGAGGGGCATTGGAATCGGTCACCCTCAAGCTGCTCGCCGCAGCCGGTGAGGAGGGCCTCCGGGCGGCCTCGATCGCGGGCCCGCAGGTGGCACCTGCAGACGCCCAAACCCATGCCACCGTCCGGCAAGCTATTGAAACCCGCTCCCAACTCCGGCTGACGTACCTCTCGCCCCAGCGGGACGCGGTCACGGTCCGGGATGTCGACCCCCTACGGCTCTATTCACTGGACAACACCTGGTACTTCGAAGCCTGGTGCCACAGTGTGTCAGGGCTCCGGAACTTCCGCCTGGACCGGGTGCAGGAGATACACCCCAACGGCGCACCTGCCGGCGGCCACGCCACGCCCGGCGGCGGAGTGCCCGCCAAACTCTTCACCCCCAACGACGACGACACCACAGTGGTCATCCAGCTCACCCGGCAGGGGAGGGGCCTGGCGGACGACTACTACGCGGAGCGCACCGCGGAATTGCCCGACGGCGGTCTGGTGGCCGAGATCAGGTTTGGCAACACCGCCTGGCTGCCCATGTTCGTGGCCCAGCACGGGGGCACGGCCAGGATCCTGGCGCCGGCGGAAGTTGCCGGTGCGGCGAGGGAATGGCTCGCGGCGTCGCTGGCAACCTACGGCGGATAGACTTCCAGCATGCCTTGGTGGTCCTGGATCCTGATTTGGATAGCGCTTGTTGCGGTGTCCCTGCTGTTTTATGTCCTGTTGGGCATCCGCCTCTACCGCCAGTTCATGGCCACGGTAAGGGACCTCAGCGAGGCTGCCGCAAGGCTGGGAAGCCTGGGTCCGGCCGGGTTGCCGGAGGAACACTCCGCTCCATCAGGTGTCGCGCCTGGTTCGGCCGTTTTTGCCTCGCCCGCTGTCATGAGACATGATTACGAGGCATCCAAATCGGCCAGGCAGGAAGAACGCCGCCGCCGTCGAGTGCAGCGCAAAAAGGACCGGGGCCAGCCGCAGGCGCTCGGAGATCTCGACTTCACATAGAAGTAGGATGTATTTAGAGGAAAGGATTTCCCGTGGGAAGACTCTTTGATGGCCCCTGGCCAATCGTCATTATCATCGTCGTAGCTTTGCTTCTTTTCGCCGCCCCCAAGCTTCCGGCCATGGCCCGCAGCCTGGGCCAGTCAATGCGGATCATCAAATCCGAGGTCAAGGAAATGAAGAACGACGGCAAAGCCGAGCCCGCCGAGCCCTCCGGGCCGGTGGAAGGCACCATCGTGAACCACCCCAAGGCGAAGCCCGGTGAGCCGACAGACGGCACTGACGTTCCGCCGTCGACCCGCGCCTGACCTCCCGTGGCACTGTCGCGGGCCCGTAAAGCCAATCCAGAGGGACGGATGTCCCTCTGGGAGCACCTCAAGGAGCTGAAGAACCGGCTGATCAAGTCGGCCATCGGCGTTGTCATCGGCGGCATTGGGGGCTGGATACTTTACGATCCGCTGTTGAAGGCCCTGGCCGAACCGGTCAACAGGATCTCCGATGAAACCGGCGGCCTGGCCGCCATCAACTTCGGGACCATCGCCTCACCCTTTGACTTCAAGCTCCAGATGTCGCTCCTCATCGGGGCAGTGATTTCCAGTCCCATCTGGATCTACCAGCTGTGGGCGTTCATCACTCCCGGCCTGACGTCCAAGGAACGCCGCTACACCCTTGGCTACATGGCCGCCGCCATCCCGCTGTTCCTTGCAGGCATCTGGGTGGGGTGGCTGGTGGTTCCCCAGGTGGTGCATGCGCTGACGCAATTCACCCCCGCAGGCTCCTCAAGTGTTATCGATGCACGCACGTACATCGAATTCGTCACGCGCATGGTGCTGATGCTGGGCCTCGCCTTCCTGGTTCCGGTGGTCCTGGTCGGCGTCAACATGGCCGGACTTGTGGCCGGCCGCACCATCCTCAAAGCGTGGCGCATTACGGTGTTCCTCGTTTTCGTGCTGGCAGCCATTGCCGCCCCGGGCGCGGATGCCATCTCGATGTTCATGCTCGCCGGGCCCCTGCTGGCATTGTTTTTTGCCGCCATCGGGATCTGCATCATGAATGACAAGCGGCGGGAGCGCCGCCAAGCCAAACAGGTTGCCGAAACGGAAGCCACCGCAGACGTAGCCACCCCGAGCAGTGAACTCAAGAAGCTCTAGCCTGCCGCTAGGCTTGGGATATGTCTTCCAACACCGGGCCGTTCTCCACCGGGCCCACCGATTCAGAAGAACTGTCTCCCGCGGAAAGGTACCGCGCCAGCGCCGAACGCAGGGCTGAGGCCGCCACGTACCTGGGACAGTTTTCCGGGACCCTTGAGTTCGAGCTTGACGACTTCCAGCGGCAGGCCTGCCGGTCACTGCAGGAAGGCAAGGGAGTCCTGGTGGCGGCCCCCACCGGCGCCGGCAAAACCATCGTTGGCGAGTTTGCCATCTACCTGGCCCTGCAACGGGGCCTGAAGGCGTTCTACACCACGCCCATCAAGGCGCTCAGCAACCAGAAATTCAGCGAACTCGCCGCCAAGTACGGCGCGGACAACGTGGGGCTCCTCACCGGCGACACCAGCATTAACGGCGACGCGCAGGTGGTGGTGATGACCACCGAGGTCCTGCGGAACATGCTGTATGCCGACTCGGCCACGCTTGGCGACCTCGGCTACGTGGTCATGGACGAGGTGCACTACCTGGCCGACCGGTTCCGCGGGGCGGTCTGGGAAGAAGTCATCATCCACCTGCCCAGCGAAGTCCGGGTGGCTTCGTTGAGCGCCACGGTCTCCAATGCCGAAGAATTTGGGGCGTGGCTGGATACCGTCCGCGGCGACACAGACATTATTGTCTCGGAGCACCGGCCGGTCCCGTTGTGGCAGCACGTCATGGTGGGCCGCCGGATCATGGACCTCTTCGCCGGCGAAACCACTTTCGACGAGATCGCCCCGCCGGGTGGGGACGGGATCGATGAGGTGCCCCCGCTGGCCAAACCCCGCGAAGACGCCAAGGGCCGCGGCTTTGACGTCAACCCTGAACTGCTTGATGTGGCGCGCCGCGAAATCCAGCAGAGCTTCCGGAGCCGGCAGGGGCCGGGTAAACGCGGCCAGAGAGGCCGGCGCGGAGATGACCGTCCGGTCCGTGGCGGCGAACCCGCAGGGGTTCGCAGGGCCAGCCGTCCCCAGGTGATCGCCAGCCTCGACCGGATGGACCTCCTGCCGGCCATCACCTTCATCTTCTCCCGTGCCGGGTGTGAGGGGGCAGTCGCCCAGTGCGTCGCATCCGGCCTGTGGCTCACCACGGAAACCGAACAACGGATCATCGCGCAGCGTGTGGACGAAGCCGGGCAGGACATTCCCCCGGACGATCTCGATGTCCTGGGCTTTTGGACCTGGCGCGACGGGCTGCTGAGGGGTTTCGCTGCCCATCACGCCGGAATGCTGCCCACTTTCAAGGAGGTGGTGGAAAAACTCTTCGCCGACGGACTGGTCAAGGCCGTCTTCGCCACGGAGACCCTGGCCCTGGGCGTGAACATGCCCGCGCGTTCGGTCGTGCTGGAGAAGCTGGACAAGTTCAACGGTGAGGCCCATGTGGACATCACCGCGGGTGAATACACCCAGCTCACCGGCCGCGCCGGCCGGCGCGGTATCGACGTCGAAGGCCACGCCGTGGTGCTGTGGCAGCCCGGGGCGGATCCGACGGCGGTCGCCGGCCTCGCCTCCCGGCGCACCTACCCGCTGAACTCGAGTTTCCGGCCCACCTACAACATGAGCATCAACCTGCTTGCACAGTTTGGCCGGTCCCGGGCCCGCGAAATCCTCGAATCGTCGTTTGCCCAGTTCCAGGCCGACCGTTCCGTGGTGGGTCTGGCCAGGCAGGTCCGAAGCAGGGAAGAATCCCTCGCCGGCTACGCCAAATCCATGACCTGCCACCTGGGCGACTTCACCGAGTACGCCCGGCTGCGGAGGGCATTGTCGGATGCCGAGAACGCCACGTCCCGGACCAAGTCCCGGGTGCAGAAGTCGCTCAATGACGACTCGCTTGCCCGGTTGCTGCCCGGTGACGTGGTCAACGTTCCGGGTGGACGCGCGCCAGGACCCGCCGTCGTCCTCAGTTCCGACCACGGCAGCCGCGAACCGCGGCCCGCCGTCCTCACGCTGGACAACCAGCTCCGCCGGATCGGCACGGACGACCTCGAAGGTCCCATCGCGCCCGTAACCCGGATCCGGATCCCCAAGTCCTTCAACGCCAAAGTGCCCAAGTCACGCCGGGACCTCGCCTCCTCGGCGCGGAATGCGCTGCGGGAGAACCGCCCACCCGCTCCCGGCCAGAACCGCAACCACGACTTCGGCCGGGGCGCGGCGCTGCCCAACCAGGAAAAGCGCATTGCCGATCTCCGGCGCGCCCTCCGGGCGCACCCATGCCACGGGTGCAGCGAACGCGAAGACCACGCGCGGTGGTCCGAGCGCTGGTGGAAGCTGCGGCGGGAAACGGACGGGCTGGTCCGGCAGATCCAGGGGCGCACCAACACCATCGCCAAAACCTTCGACCGGGTCTGCGACGTGTTGTCCGCCTACGGCTACCTGGAAGACACGGGAGACGGCCGGCTGGTCATCAGCCCCGATGGGCAGCGGCTCCGCCGGATCTACGGCGAGAAGGACCTGCTCATCTCCCAGTCCCTGCGGTTGGGCGCCTTTGACGACCTCGACGCCACGGAGGTGGCAGCACTGGCCAGCGTGCTGGTGTACCAGGCCAAGCGGGAGGACCGGGGACTGCGGCCACGGATGCCCAGCGTGTCCCTGGAGACCGCCGTGGACATTGTGGTCAGGGAGTGGTCCGCCCTGGAGGACGTGGAGGAGGAGAACAAGCTTCCGCTGACCGGCGAACCCGAACTCGGACTCGTCTGGCCGCTCTACAAATGGGCCCGGGGGCGGCATCTGCAGGATGTCCTGAGCGGGACAGACCTCGCGGCCGGCGACTTTGTCCGTTGGGTCAAGCAGGTAGTGGACCTGCTTGACCAGCTGGCCAAAATTCCCGGCCTGGATCCACGCCTGTCCCGGCTGTGCGTTGAAGCCATCAACCTGATCCGCCGCGGCGTGGTCGCCTACTCGTCTGTTCTCTGATCTTTCTGCCCCGCCGGCCGGCGCCGGCCTGTTCCCACCCCAGGAGTCCTGCCCACCATGCCCCATCCCGATGCCTCGTCCCGTCCCGCCCCGGTCCTGTACCGCAACGGATCCGTCTACACCGCTGCGGACCCGTTCGCGACAGCCATGCTGGTGGATGGCGACACCGTCGCCTGGGTTGGGTCTGAACAGGCGGCTGCCTCCATCGCCGACAGCTCGATGGAGGTCATCGACCTCCGCGGCGCCCTGGTGGCACCGGGCTTCGTGGACTCGCACATGCACCTGACGGAAACCGGCATCGCACTGGACTCCCTGCAGCTCGGCTCAGCTATGTCCGCCCGGGCGCTCCTGGACGCCGTCGCCGGCACCAAGGGCGAAGGCCCGGTGCTGGGGCACGGCTGGGATGAGACCACATGGACGGACCCCACGCTGCCCACGGCAGACGAACTGGAGCGGGCCGCCGGGGGCAGGCCGGTCTATCTGTCCAGGGTTGACGTGCACTCGGCGCTCGTCTCGCCGTCGCTTGCGCAGTCAGCGGACCTTCAGGGCCAGGACGGGTTCGACGGCGGGGCCAGGGTCATCCGGGCAGCCCACGCCGCAGCGCGGCTGGCCACACGGAAGCTGCCGCCCGGGGCCCTGAAGCAGCACCAGTCCCGCGCCCTGGCCGAAGCTGCCGCCAACGGGTACGTCGCCCTCGCCGAGATGGGGGCGCCCCACATCGGCGGCCTGGACGATCTCAGAAGCGCCGCCGCATGGAACGCACAGGATGCATCGGCCCGGCCCGTTCCGGAAATCCTGCCGTACTGGGGCGAGGCGGTATCTTCCGAGGAGCAGGCCCGCGCCCTCGTTGCACAGTTCGGCGGTGACATCCGCGGGCTCGCCGGGGACCTGAATATTGACGGCTCTCTTGGCTCCCGGACTGCCGCCCTGCGCGCCGGGTACAGCGACGCGGGCCACGAGCGCGGCGCGGTGCACCTGGACGTCGAGCAGGCCGCAGCCCATCTCGCCGCCTGTTCACTGGCCGGTATCCAAGGCGGTTTCCATGTGATTGGTGACGCCGGGCTGGACGTTGCCCTGGAGGCGCTCGACCGTGCTGCCGAGGCGGTAGGCGCCCAACGGGTGCGTGCCGCCGGCCACCGCTTCGAGCATGTTGAAATGGTGGATGCCGCCGCAGTCGAAAAACTGGCTGCCTATTCGGTGACTGTGAGCGCCCAACCGGCGTTCGACGCAGCCTGGGGCGGACCCGGCGGGCTTTATGAGCGACGGCTGGGGGAGCGGAGCCGGTCCATGAATCCGTTCGCCTCGTTCTACGCGGCAGGGGTACCAGTCTGCTTTGGCAGCGACAGTCCGGTGACTCCGCTGCGTCCTTGGTCCAGTGTCCGCGCGTGCGTGGAGCACCACAATGAAGGCGAAAGAATTTCCGCACGCGCCGCGTTCCTGGGCCACACCCGGGCCGGCTGGAGGGCAGCCCGGCACACCAACCCGATGGCCGGGCAACTCGTCCCCGGAGCCCCGGCAAGCTTCGCCGTGTGGGAGGTGGAAGAACTCATGGTCCAGGTGGCTGACGGGCGCGTCCAATCATGGAGCACTGATCCACGTGCCAGGACACCGCTGCTGCCGGCGCTGGATACGGGAACGGACCCCGTGTGCCTCCAAACCGTTAAAGACGGAGCCGAACTGTTTGCCAGCCCGGCCTTGCGTTCCTGAGCCAGGTTCCTTCCGCCCTATAATGGGTAGTTGCGCCCACCGCCGGCCAGACCGGCACCAGGTGCTCCGACCACTTCCACCAGGAAAGGCCCTTCGTGCGCGTCCTTACGATCATTCCCACCTACAACGAACTGGAATCGCTGCCCAAGACGCTCCAGCGCCTGCGGACGGCTGTTCCGGCGTCGGACGTACTGGTGGTCGATGACAACAGCCCCGACGGTACCGGCACCTTGGCCGACGGCTTCGCCGCGGAGGACTCCCAGGTCCACGTCCTGCACCGCAAAGGCAAGGAAGGCCTTGGGGCTGCCTACATCGCCGGTTTCAAGTGGGGACTGGAAGCCGGCTACGACGTCCTCGTTGAAATGGACGCCGACGGCTCGCACCAGCCCGAACAGCTCCCGCAACTCCTTGAAGCCGTCGAGCAGGGTGCCGACCTGGCCATGGGTTCCCGCTGGGTCCCCGGCGGCAGCGTGGTCAACTGGCCGCTTTACCGGCAGGCAATTTCCCGCGTGGGCAGCACCTACGCCCGGCTGATGCTCGGCCTCCGCATCAAGGACGTCACCGGCGGCTACCGCGCCTTCCGCCGAAGCACTCTGGAAAAGCTCAACCTGGACCAGGTGGACTCGGTTGGCTACGGCTTCCAGGTGGACCTCGCCTGGCGCGTCGCCAAGCTCGGCCTCCGGATCGAAGAACGCCCCATCACCTTCGTCGAACGCGAACTGGGCGCCTCGAAGATGAGCGGCAACATCGTGGTGGAAGCCATGATCAACGTCACCAAATGGGGACTCGCGGCTCGCTGGAACACGCTCGCCGGCAAGGCGAAAAACACGAACTCGTAGCCCTTAGCAACGGTTAAAGAAAGGGGGCGTCCCCGCACTGGAAGTGCGGGGACGCCCCCTTTGTTGCGTGGCCTAAGCGGAGCGGCGCTCTCCACGGCGTTCACGCAGAATGGTCAGGCGGTCCTCGAGGATCTGTTCCAGCTCAGGAAGGGAACGGCGTTCCAGCAGCATGTCCCAGTGGGTGCGGACTGCCTTGTCGTTGCTCGTATCCGGCTTCTCGCCGTCTACCAGGAGCGCTTCCTTGCCGGTCTTGGAGACCCACACCGGAGGAATTTCCGCCTCGGAGGAGAACGTGACGAAGACCTGCTCGCCATCCTCGCAACGGTACTCGACCCGCTGGCGCGGAGCCGGCTCAACTCCGGACTCGGTCTCCATGCTCTGCGCACCAAGGCGCATGCCCCGCAGGCTGCGATCGCTCATGATTTCTCCCTCTGGTCGGTTCGCGGATGAAAACTCCGCGACTGCCGGTGGTGACGATGCGCCGCCGGACTCTTGTGTGCAGTGTGCTGCATCATTGGATTCAACGCATTGCGAAGCTGTGTTGTTCCAGCTGGTGTTATCCTGCCGGACAAATACCCGATTATACGGGGCTCAGGCCGCCGGGACCAAAACAGGGAGGGCCCCGCGGTGCGGGGCCCTCCCTGTTCTGGTGTGTGGTTAGGGCTCGGTCCGCTGGGCCGGAACGTCGTCGAACAGTCCGTTTGCCGCCTGTTCAGGCCCGTTGCCTCCCAGGGCGTTGCCGATTCCCTTCAGCGCCTCACCGACTTCACTGGGGATGATCCACAGCTTGTTTGCTGATCCTTCGGCCAGTTTCGGCAGCGTCTGGAGGTACTGGTAGGCGAGGAGCTTCTGGTCCGGGTTTCCCTTGTGGATGGCATCAAAGACCTTCTGGATGGCCTGCGACTCACCGTCTGCCCGGAGGATGGCGGCCTTGGCCTCGCCCTCGGCCTTGAGGATGGCGGCCTGCCGCTGGCCTTCAGCGGTAAGGATGGCGGACTGCTTGGTCCCCTCAGCGGTAAGGATGGCGGCGCGCCGGTCGCGTTCGGCACGCATCTGCTTCTCCATCGAGTCCTGGATGGAGTGGGGCGGATCGATTGCCTTCAGCTCCACCCTGGACACACGGATGCCCCAGCGGCCCGTCGCCTCATCAAGAACGCCGCGAAGCTGACCGTTGATCTGGTCGCGCGAGGTCAGGGCCTCTTCGAGGTTGAGCCCGCCCACCACATTGCGCAGGGTTGTGGTGGTGAGCTGCTCCACCGCCTGGATGTAGTTGGCGATTTCATAGGTGGCGGCGCGGGGATCGGTGACCTGGAAGTAGACCACCGTGTCGATGGACACCACCAGGTTGTCTTCCGTGATCACCGGCTGCGGTGGAAAGGAAACCACCTGTTCACGCAGGTCCAGCAACGGCAGGAGCCGGTCCACAAAAGGAATCAGGATGGTCAGCCCCGGGTTGAGCGTCCGCTGGTATTTGCCCAGGCGTTCGACGACGCCGGCACGTGCCTGCGGGATGATCCGGACCGACCGGACCAAAACGATGATGACGAACACGATCAGGACCACCAACACAACGGCCAGTGCGGTTCCGCCTGCGTTTTCCATAAAACTCCTTATCCCCCAAATGTCAGGCTGTTTCAGGGCCGGTGGCCGCCGCGGGCGGTACCGAAACCACTGCTGTTGCGCCATCAATGGCCGAGACGACCACTTTTTGGCCCGCGGGAAGTACTCCCGCGGCGGAGCGTGCGCTCCAAATATCACCGCCGATTTTCACCAAACCGCCGTCCGAGGTCACGGCCTCCATGACGATTGCGGGTTCACCGATGAGGCGGTCAACGTTGGTCCGCTGCTCGGACGGGCCCTTCTTCAGATGCGAGAGCGCCACCGGCCGCACGAACGCGACCATGAGCAGGGATACGATGCAAAAGACCACCACCTGGAGCCAGGGTTCGGCGCCGGCGAAGTCAGCTGCCAGGGCGGCAAGAGCGCCGCCACCAAGCATGATGAAGAACAGGTCAAGGGTGATCATCTCGATCACGGCAAACGCCAGGAACGCCGTGAGCCACAGCGCCCACCAGTTTTCCCCAAGCCAATCGAACATCCTGTTTCCCCCTTCGTCACGGGGGAGCCGCGTCTGCGGACCCGCCTGCAACTGTCTTTTCATCCTAGTCCGGGGACCGGGCAAGCGCGCCGGACGCAGGCGCCGGCCCGGGGATAGTGGCCAAGTCGTTACGCGGCGCCGCGTTTCCTGGGCCGGAACTCCATCAGCCTGAACCGTGCCCCCGCCGTCACGGGTTCGGGGCGGCCTTCCAGCCGTTCTGCGATGTGCCCGGGGTCCAGGTGGTGCCCCGCCGGTCCCATGAAGGCCAGGTCCGCCGCGGCCCCGCGGGTCAACGTGAGGGCTATGTCGACGTCGGAGGTGCTGTCCAGGTCGAAATGGCCGGCCATGCCCTCCGCCAGGCGGTCATCCTTCCCCTCTTCGATGCCGAGCATCCCGGTGACCGCGGCGAGTTCTGCGAGGTGGCCGGGCCGGGGGGTCACCACCACCAGCGCCCCGGCAGGGCGCAGTACCCGGGCGAATTCGGCCGGATTCCGCGGGGCAAACACCACCGTGACAGCGTCCACCGAGGCGGTGGCCACCGGGAGGGGCTGCCAGATGTCGCAGACCATGTTGATGGCTTCCGGGTTGAGCCGCGCGGCGCGGCGCAGCGCAAACTTGGATATATCCAGGCCGATGGCCGCCACGTGCCGCCCGCCAGCGTCCGCGGCGTCGAGGATCTCGCGGAGGTAATGGCCGGTTCCGGTTCCGGAATCCAGCACGGCCCCGCCGGTGGCCGAGAGATGAGGGACGACGGCGGAGGCTACGGCGCGTGCCATCGGCAGGTAATGGCCGTTCCCCAGGAAGTTGACGCGGGACTGCACCATGGCGGCGCTGTCCGCCTCAAACGATGTTCCTTTGCCAACCAACAGGTTGAAGTAGCCTTGCCGGGCCGCATCAAAGTGGTGCCCGGCAGCGCAAGCCAGCCGGGGTTGCGTCCCGGCGCCCGGTCCGAAGAGAACCAACGGATCCGAGCAGACGGGGCACAGGAGGGGGAAATCCGCGGATGGCATGGACACCAGTTTATGGTGGCCTGCCCGTCCTGCTGCCTCGTTACTTGGCAGGGGTGCACCCGCGGTCAGCCGAGGGATATTCCCGCGGGGCCGGCGTCGAACCCCAACCCGGTGCTGGCGCTGCCGATGCCGGGTTCCGCCCAGTGGGCCGCATACTCCGCGTTGCTGCTGAGGGAACGGAGCTGGGCACGGTCGACATAGAGGATGCCGTTGAGGTGGTCCGTCTCGTGCTGGACGATGCGGGCCTGCCAGCCGGAAAACACGCGCTGCGCCGCCGCGCCGCCGGGCGTCAGGTAGTCCAGCAGCACGGTGTCCGGCCGCGACACCACGGCCTGCAGCCCGTTGAGGGAAAGGCATCCCTCGTAGAACGCTGCCTGCCCGGACCCCTGGGGGGTGTAGCGGGGGTTGAGGATCGCCAGGAATTCCAGCGGGCTCCGGTGCCGCAGCGCTGCGGAGTCGGGGTCGACGTCGTACAGGTCTTCCAGGACCGCGAGTTGCAACGGGATGCCAAGCTGGGGCGCGGCCAGGCCCACACCGGGGGCTTCGTGCATGACCTGGCGCATGACCTCGATGAGGCGGCCCAGCTGCTCCGCCGAAAGTTGGCCGTGGAACTCGGCGGCCTGCTGGCGCAGCGCCGGGTGGCCGGCCTGGACGATCGGCGGCAGGGAACCGGCAGACAGGATCCGTTCCACGGCCTCGCGGATGTCGTCGGGTCCGGCAGTGGCCGGGGGAATGCTCTGAGTCATGGGGAAAGCCTAATGGCGGACGGCCTGCGGAAACCTCGGCTAGGGTCGATTGCATGGTTGATGAGTTGGCGCAGGGCTCGCCGCTGGGGCGTGTCCTGGATTTTATCCGTGTCCTCGAAGCGGGCGGTGGCGCCGCTGAAATCCGCCCGTTCCTCTCCGAGGGATTTGTCCTCACGGAGGCGCCGCACCTGCTGGCACCGGAGGGAGCCACCCGGACGTTGGAGGGCGTGCTTTCCGGTGCTGACCAGAGCCGCCAGGTGGTGGAGGACCAGGAGTTCGTGGTCCGCCGGACTACCTGCGAGGGCGGCCGCGTGGCTGTGGAAGCCGATTGGTCGGCCACACTGCTGATGGATCTGCGGTATTGGGATCGCGGCGAAACCATCCGGGCCAGGACCTCCTCCGTCTTCGAGGTCAAGGACGGCCTTATTGTGAGCCAGGACAGCTACGACTGCTACTTCCGCTAGGGCCGCCCAAGCCCAGCACTGGGTCATTGCATGGTGAACCGCCTGGCTGCCCACCGGTTGACTGCCGGAATGGAGGCGGCAGTACCGAGTGCAGCCGTTCGGAGTCGAAGCAGCGGAGCCGGCAGGGGCCGGCCGAGCGCCATATTGATTTCGGCCTGGCGGCGCGCACGGACCGCTGCCCTCCGCCGGGTCCTTTCGAACTCCCGGAACTGGCTGTGCTCCGGCCCGCAGCGAAGGGCCGCAGAAACCAGCGGGGCGAGTGCTTCGGCATCAAGCCAGCCCAGGTTCATGCCTTGGCCGCCAATGGGGCTGATCTCGTGTGCCGCGTCGCCCAGCAGGATTGCCCGTCCAGCCACAGTACGGCCAGCGATGGCCGAACTGACGCTGAACGCGCTCAGCATGGAAGTGGTGGCCGGGTCGGGTTCGATTCCGGTCCGCCGGCCTACCAGGCCGGCCAGGTCGGCGGCCGTTGCGGCGCCGGCCGGGCAGTTGAGCCGCACCACCCACCGGCGGATTCCGCCGGGGAGCGGGAACGATTCCACGATGCCCGGCTGCTCGAGGAAAAGGGCAGCTTTCTCGCCCAGGCCGCTGTCGTCGTCGAAATCTCCCATGAGGTAATGGTCCGGATACGTCCTGCGGGCGGCAGCCACGCCCAGGGCGGCCCGAAGCCGGGATCGGGCACCGTCCGCGGCCACCAGCAGCGCGGCCGTGGCCCGGGCCGGCCCCTGCGACTGATGATCAGAGGACTCGAACGCGACGGTGACCCTGGCGCCGTCGTCGATGAACCCCGTAACGTTCGCACCCCGGACCAGGGCGTCCGGGTCCAAAGCCTGGACGCGGTCCGTCAGGATTTGCTCCGTCCTGAACTGGGGCAGCGCAAGGACGAAGGGAAAGGTGGCTGACACGGTGCCGAAAGCCATGGTGCCGACTGTTCTTCCCCTGCTCAGGGCGACGCCTTCACGGATCCGGACACCCTCCCGAACCAGGGTTGGTACCACGCCGATCCGACTAAGTGCCTGCAGCGCCGGCGGGTGGATACCGATGGCCCGGGTGTGCTGGTTCCGTGACGTACGCTGTTCCAGCACCTTGACGGTGACGCCCTCCTGGAGCAGGAGCCCGGCAAGGAACAGCCCAACAGGGCCGCCGCCGGCGATGACAACATCGGCAGCCAGCTCAGCCATGTCGCCACGTCAGGACTTGATGGAATGCCGACGACCGTTCCACGAACCAGCCCGGGGGAGCGGCGGCGGACAATTCAGCGGGTTTATAGCTGCGCCGGATGGAGGTCAGGCCGTCCTCGCGGATGAAGGAGTGCCGGAACGGCAGCGCGGCAACGCTGAAGAGGGCGAAGGCTGCCGGGCTGCGGATGAGGTCGTTATGCAGCGATGTCCTTTCCGCGAGGATTTCCGAATCTGCCAGCAGGTGCCGGAGCTCTTCGGGAGACAGGTGGTGCAGGACATGGTTGGAAATGACGACGTCGAACCGGGCCCCCTCGCGGACGAGGTCGCTGCTGTGGGCCTCCCGGAAGTCCACACCGGAGGCAGCAGCACGCTGCCGGGCAAAGCGGGCTGCGCGGGGATCCGGGTCGATTCCCATGATGTGCATGTTTTTCCCGTCCCGGGCAGCCCAGCGGGAGAGCATGACAGCGAGGTCGCCGCCGCCGCATCCGACATCGAGGATGGTCAGCGGGCGTGGCTGCGGTGGAACGATGGGCCGAAGCTCCCTGGCGTAGAGTCCCCGCCAACCGGACAAGACCCTGTTAATGAGGCCGAACTGGCGGTAGGTGTTGTCCAGGAGCCGGGCATCACAGTCTGCGCGGTCCATCTGCTCCACCGCAGCGGCAGCGCGGCGACCCAGCAGGAACTCCATCGCTCGGGGCCCGTTCAGCCGACCGCCGCTGCCTCGGAGATGGCCGCATCCGACGTCTTTTCGTGTCTTGCGACGGCCTGACGGAGCTTGGTAAACAAGCCTGTTTCCACGGTGAGTCCCGGGCCAAAGGCCATGGAACAGATGCGTTCACCCCCGCCGGTTCCGTCCCTGAGGGGTTGTTCCAGGATGTGCTTGAGGACGAAAAGCACGGTGGCGCTGCTCATGTTGCCATAGTTGCGAAGGATTTCGCGGGCGGGCACCAGCTGCTCCTCCGTGAGGTCCAGCCGCGACTCGACCTTGTCCAGGATGCTGCGGCCGCCCGGATGGATGGCCCAGTGGGGGATTGAGGCGTAGGGGAGTGCCGCGAGTTCAGGCTCCGTTGCCAGGAGGGGCTCCAGGGCACCCACGATGTGTTCGTCGATGATGTGGGGCACGTAGTTGCCGAGCACCATTTCGAACCCGTTGTCGCCGATGTTCCAAGCCATCGAGTCTTCGCCGACAGGGGTGAGGACCGTTTCGAAGTGGTCCAGGGCGAGCAGTGCGGTGTCGCCGGCTCCGAACCGGGCCGTGACGACGGCGGCCGCGGCTCCGTCGGCGAACAGCGCTGAGCCCATGATGGCATCCGGATCGTTGGACGTGCGCACATGCAGGGAACACAGTTCCGCGCAGACAACCAGGACGACGGCCTTGGGATCGGCTTCGCAAAACAACTTTGCGGCGCGCAACGCGGGAAATGCCGCGTAGCAGCCCATGAAGCCCAAATGGTAGCGCTGGACGGCCGGGTTCAGGCCAAGCTCCCGGACCACCTTGTAGTCCGGGCCCGGGTTGAAGAATCCCGTGCATGAAACGGTGATGAGATGAGTTATGTCAAGTAAATCAAGGTCCGGTACGGCCTCCAGGGCAGCGCGGGCTGCCTCAATAAAGAGCTTCGTGGCTTCCCTGGCAAAGATATCGTTGCGGACCTTGGTGCTGGGGTTTAACAGGAGTCCGGTTTCCTGGTCGTAGAACTGCGGGTTGTCCGTGCGGAAAGCATTCGTCATTTCCTGTACGGCGGTAAACCGTGTCTCGATGGCAGCACCGTCAAAGCAGGTGTTCACGAGCCGTGAGCCCAAACGCGACAATCCCGGCTGCGCAGCGAAGACATCGCGGGCTTCGGACTGGATCAGCTTGGTCGCCGGGACTGCAGTTTCCAGGGAACACACATAGGCCGTCATTGGTTCATTCTTGACGCGCACCGCACCAAAGACAATGGGTCCCATGCCGATTGACCAGCCGATTCGCAGGATTGGGCTTTGGGCGTACTGCTCCGCTCGCGCATATTCCCAAAGCGCCGATAATCTACATTATGTCAAGTAACGCTTTGGTGAGCCTGGACTGGAGGGCCGGACAGCCCTCTCCCGGCTCGGGACTTGGGCGGCCGCTCAGTGGCGCCGGCGTATGGAGGCCCCGACCACGCCTCCGAGGGCGAGCCCGGCAGCGCAACCCCAGAAAGGGCTCTGAAACAGGGCCAGGCCCAGGCTGAATCCCATGGCGGCACCAACGAGGATGCAGATCCACAACGGTTTGTTCACTATCTCTCCGGATGCAGGGAGTGACGTCGATCCCTGCTGACATTACTGCATGCCTTCATGCCTGCTCCGAACGAGCTGGAACTCCCTTCCTGAGCCTCCCTGGCAGCCCGGCCCCCTGGTTTCGCCAACCAGGCCACGGGCCGGGTACTCCCCCGGACGGCTAGACTGAAAGCCATGGATTCCCTCAAGACGAAGCCTGCACCATCAGTTGTGGCGCGAACCGTCATCCTGGCCGCTGCGGCTGACCTCATCCTCATCCTGGCGTTTGCGGCCATTGGACGTGATGCGCACCACCGGGAAGAACCGGTCCTGGGTGTCTGGCTCACGGCGTGGCCGTTCCTCGCCGGCGCAGCGGCCGGCTGGATGGCCGCACGGGCCTGGCGGAGTCCACTGTCAGCAGTCCGGGCAGGGGTTCCTGTGTGGCTTGGCAGCCTGATTGGTGGCATGGTCCTGCGGGCGCTGACCGCACAGACCGTGGTCCTGCCCTTCATTATCGTGGCCACGTTGGCCCTGGCCGTCTTCCTGGTCGGCTACCGGCTGTTGCTTTCCGGCGTGGCACGGCTGCGCCGGAGGTAAAGGCCAGCCCAAGGCGGGAAATCCGGGGCTTCCAACGCATCAAGAAGATGCCCGCCTGTGTAATAGGCTGGCAGCAGGAAAACAGCTGCCGGGTTCCGCCGCGGCGGAACTGATTAAAGGGGTTCAAACGTGGTCACCGCATTTGTTCTGATCAAGACTGACGCCGCACGCATTCCGGAGACGGCGGAGGAAATATCGGCCATTGAAGGCATCAGTGAGGTGTACTCCGTCACCGGGGAATGGGACCTGATCGCCGTCGCGAGGGTGCCCCGGCACGAGGACCTGGCAGATGTCATCGCTGACAAGCTCTCCAAGGTGCCGGCAGTGGTCCACACCACCACGCACATCGCCTTCCGCGCCTACTCACAGCACGACCTGGACGCCGCGTTCTCGCTTGGCTTCGAACAGTAAGCGGGCCTAGGCGCGGGACAGCGAAACCCAGCGGTCCAGCACCGCAGCGGCTGCGCCGGAATCAATTGAGTCCGCCGCCCGTACGAAAGCCGCCTGCATGCGGGCCAGGAACGGACCACTTGCGTCGAGATCGAAGGCAACGAGCCCGGCGGCCGCATTGACCAGGACCGCGTCCCGGGCCGGACCTTGTTTGCCGGAGAGCACATCCCGGACGACACCGGCATTTGCGATGGCGTCTCCCCCGCGCAACTGCTCCACGGTGGCCAGGCTGATGCCCAGGTCTTCCGGGGAGAAACGAAGTTCGCTGACGGCACCGTCGCGGATTTCCCACACGGTCGACGGACCGGTCGTCGTCAGTTCATCGAGGCCGTCGTTTCCCCGGAACACCAATCCCCTGCTCCCCCGCCGCGCCAGGACGCCGGCCACGAGGGGCGCCATCCGTGCGTTGGCAACGCCGACGGCCGACGCCTGGACGTTCGCGGGGTTTGTCAGCGGCCCCAGGAAGTTGAAGGCGGTGGGAATCGCCAGCTCTCGCCGGGGAACGGCGGTGTGCCGGAACGATGGGTGGAAGACCTGGGCAAAGCAGAACGTGATGCCGGCTTCCTCCGCGTTGCGTGCCACCCGGTCGATAGGCAGGTCAAGGCGGACGCCCAGCGCCTCGAGCACGTCGGCCGATCCGGACGACGACGACGCTGCCCGGTTGCCGTGCTTAACCACCTTGGCGCCGGCACCCGCCGCTACCAGGGCGGCCATCGTCGAGATGTTGACAGTGTTAAGTTGGTCACCACCGGTGCCGACTATATCGAGCTTCTCCCCGGAAATTGCCACCGGATTGGCGTGGGCCAGCATGGCTTCCACCAGGCCGGAAAGCTCGTCCACCGTCTCCCCCTTGGCGCTCAGTGCCACGAGGAAACCGGCGATCTGGGTTGGCGTCGCTTCGCCGGACATGATCGTGTCCATGGCCCACGACGTGTTGTCGGCCGTAAGATCGGCGCCCTTGATCAGCGCCGAGATGAGCCGGGGCCAGGTGTTGCCGGACGCTGCAGATGCCTGTGAAGTCACCTGCTGATGCTATCGAGCGATGGTGCGCGCTGACCAATATGAACGTCGGCCGGAACTTTTCGGGGCGAATTCGCGTCTTTGTAGAAAAAGTCCTTGGAAAAGGCGGTTTGCGTTGGGCAGCACGGACTTTTGCAGACATAATGTCTATGTGACATCTGCGACCCATGCCCCCAGTACCCCGGCGCACCCCACGCTGAACCGCCCCAATATGGTTTCTGTCGGAACCGTAGTGTGGCTGTCCAGCGAGTTGATGTTCTTCGCCGGTCTCTTTGCCATGTACTTCACGCTGCGCTCAACGAGCGGTCAGATGTGGGCGGAAGAGACAGCCAAGCTCAACTTCCCCTTTGCGCTCGTAAACACGATCGTCCTCGTGGCCAGTTCCTTCACTTGCCAGATGGGCGTGTTCGCCGCCGAGCGGCTGCAACCCCGCCGCGCCGGCGGAGCCCTGCAGTTCGCCCGCTGGGGAATGAACGAATGGTTCACCCTGACGTTCCTGATGGGCGCGTTCTTCGTTGCCGGCCAGACCACCGAGTACGCAATGCTGGTTTCCGAGCACGTCTCGCTCTCCTCCAACGCCTACGGCTCAGCCTTCTACATGACCACCGGCTTCCACGGCCTGCACGTCATCGGCGGCCTGATTGCCTTCCTGCTCATCATGGGCCGGTCCTTCGCCGCGAAGAAGTTCGGACATTTCGAAGCAACGTCCGCAATCGTCACCTCTTACTACTGGCACTTCGTTGACGTCGTGTGGATCGGCCTCTTCCTGGTCATCTACGTACTCAAGTAGCCAGCTTTGATTCTTTTTCTACAAGAGGCAGAATTTCAGGTAGCGGCTCCCGGAGCCGGCGCAGGATCGAATAAAGGAACCACCACGTGAAGGCACTCTCACAAAAGCGGCGTCACCCACTTGCAGCAATAGCGCTGCTCCTGATGGGGCTTCTCATCACTGGTGGGCTCTACGCCGTGGCCACCAGCATGAACGAGGCCAAGGCGAGCACCACCACGGCAAGCGCCAGCGACGTCGAAGAGGGCGGAAAGCTCTTCGCGGCGAACTGCGCCACCTGCCACGGCATGGGTGCCAGCGGTTCCAAAGATGGTCCCTCGCTGGTGGGCGTAGGCGCCGCAGCTGTTGACTTCCAGGTTGGCACCGGACGCATGCCGATGCAGATGAACGGACCCCAGGCGATGAAGAAGCCTGTCCAGTTCAACGAGCAGCAGACCTCACAGCTTGCAGCCTACGTAGCTTCCCTGGGAGCCGGCCCGGCAATTCCTGCAGACGACCTGACAAACGGTGGCGGCGACGCTGCTGCCGGTGGAGAGCTGTTCCGCACCAACTGCGCCATGTGCCACAACGCCGCCGCCGCCGGCGGTGCGCTGACCCGCGGCAAGTTCGCACCTGCTCTCGCCGACGTAACCGGCAAGCATATCTACGAAGCCATGGTCACGGGCCCGCAGAACATGCCGGTGTTCAACGACGCCAACATCACCCCCGAAGGCAAGAAGGACATCATCACCTTCCTGAAGCAGATCGAGTCCACCGGATCCCCGGGCGGAGCCGACCTCGGATCCCTCGGCCCGGTAGCCGAAGGCCTGTTCGTGTGGGTTGCCGGTCTCGGCGTCATCATCGCCTTCACCATCTGGCTGACCTCCAGGACTTCCTGACGTCCCGCAGGACACACAAAACTTCTGCTGCCCTGTCAGCAGCTTGAAATTAGAAACTAACCCGGCAACTGCCGGGACGAGAGAAGGATGAGGCGAATTATGGGCAACCATAGTGACGGCAGTCCGAACCACTCGGGCACCGTAGCTAC
Source organism: Pseudarthrobacter sp. efr-133-R2A-89 (assembly GCF_030209315.1). Lineage (NCBI taxonomy): Bacteria > Bacillati > Actinomycetota > Actinomycetes > Micrococcales > Micrococcaceae > Pseudarthrobacter > Pseudarthrobacter sp. efr-133-R2A-89. The sequence goes on from NZ_JARVSE010000001.1 coordinate 293,813, forward strand.
GGCTGGTCAGAATGAGGTGGAGAAATTCCAGGATCCTGGGATTCCCCCGCATCGTTTGCGCCTGGCTGACACGGACCCGAGAGCCGCAAAGCGGGCAGAACGGCAGGTCGCCTTACTGTTTGGCATTTCTGTTGTTGGCACCCTGATCTTCTTGGTGGCGTACTTCGCCATCGATCTGGGTGATGACTCCAGCATTGCCACCATCCGGCTCCAGAACGCCCTGTTGGGCATCGGCACTGCCTTTGCCATGCTGGGTATCGGAACCGGCATCGTGCACTGGGCCAAGGCCCTGATGCCCGACCACGAAGTCTCCGAAGAGCGTCACGCGATCCGTTACGAAGAAGACCGCCAGGCCGCGGTCCGCATCGTCGACGACATCGTTGAAGAGACCGGCATCAAGCGCCGCCCGCTGATCCGCAACACCCTCTTGGGTGCGGTGGCCCTGGCTCCGCTTCCTGCAATCGCCATTTTCGGCGACCTCGGCCCCCGCCCTGACGACAAGCTCGCACATACCATGTGGGCTCCCCAGGACGGCAAGCGCAAGCGCCTGACCCGCGACCCTGACGGAACCCCCATCAAGGCTTCGGATGTCACGATCGGCTCGGCGTTCCACGTCATCCCTGAGGGACTCAATGAACTCAGCGAAGGCAAGCTCAACGAGAAGGCCAAGTCGGTTGTCCTCCTGATGCGCCTCGACCCGGCGTCCCTGAACCCCTCCAAGGGCCGCGAAGAGTGGGGCTACAACGGCATCGTTGCCTACTCAAAGATCTGCACCCACGTTGGCTGCCCCGTTGCTCTCTACGAGCAGCAGACGCACCACCTGCTGTGCCCGTGCCACCAGTCCACCTTCGACCTCACGCAAGAGTGCAAGGTGATCTTCGGCCCCGCCAGCCGTCCTCTCCCCCAGCTGCCGATCGCAGTTGATGACGAGGGCTACCTCGTCGCTACCAGCGACTTCCATGAACCCGTAGGACCAAGTTACTGGGAGCGTGATTCGCATGAGCGCAGCATCAACAGCTGAGCCGGCTTTCGTCGCCAAAACCAAGACAGGCCGGATCACCGACTTCGTCGACTCGCGTGTCGGCGGTTCCGGGATCCTCCGCGAGTTCGGCCGCAAGGTCTTCCCCGATCACTGGTCATTCATGTTCGGCGAAGTGGCGCTGTACTCGTTCGTCATCCTGCTGCTGTCCGGAACCTTCCTGACGTTCTTCTTCGACCCGTCTATGGCGGAGACCCACTACGACGGTTCCTACGTCCCCCTCAAGGGCGTGGAAATGTCGGTGGCGTACAGTTCGTCACTGAACATCTCGTTCGACGTCCGCGGTGGCCTTTTCATGCGCCAGGTCCACCACTGGGCAGCACTGCTGTTCGTGGCATCCGTGGCCGTGCACATGCTCCGCGTCTTCTTCACCGGCGCGTTCCGCCGCCCGCGTGAGATGAACTGGGTTGTGGGCTGCGTCCTGCTGATCCTGGCCATGGCCGCCGGCTTCACCGGCTACTCGCTTCCCGACGACCTGCTCTCCGGCAACGGCCTGCGCATCATCGACGGCGTGATCAAGTCGATTCCGGTCATCGGCACGTACATCTCGTTCTTCCTCTTCGGTGGGGAATTCCCGGGCACGGCCATCATCAGCCGCCTATACATGCTGCACATCCTGCTGGTGCCGGCACTCATCCTGCTGATGATCGTCATGCACCTCTTCATGGTTGTGGTCCACAAGCACACCCAGTACCCCGGCCCCGGCCGCAACGACAACAATGTCGTCGGCTACCCCCTGGGACCGGTGTACGCCGCGAAGGCCGGTGGATTCTTCTTCATCGTCTTCGGCGTGATCGCCCTGATGGCTGCGTTCTTCACCATCAACCCCATCTGGAACTACGGACCTTACGATCCTTCCCCAGTATCCGCAGGCACCCAGCCTGACTGGTACATCGGGTTCGTTGACGGCGCCCTCCGGCTCATGCCCGGAACCCTTGGCAACTGGCACGTCGAGCAGATCTTCTTTGGCCACGTGTTCACGTTCAACGTCCTCCTGCCTGCACTGGTACCGGCCGGCATCCTCTTCACCGTGATGTTCACCTACCCGTGGATCGAGCGCTGGGTCACCAAGGACGACCGTGAGCACCACGTCCTGGACCGTCCGAGGAACGCTCCGACCCGCACCGCCATCGGCATGGCCGGTTTCGTTTGGTACTGCGTTATGTGGGCGGCCGCAGGTTCCGACCTCATCGCAACCCACTTCGGTGTCTCCCTGAACGACGTCACCTACTGGTTGCGTGCACTGTTCTTCGTCGGCCCGATCATCGCGTTCGTTGTGACCAAGCGCGTTGCGCTTGCCCTGCAGCGCAAGGACCGTGAAATTGCCCTTCACGGCCGCGAGACCGGCCGGATCGTTCGGCTTCCGCACGGTGAGTTCATCGAGGTGCACGCGCCCCTTGATGAATACAAGCGCTACAAGCTGGTTGGCTTCGAATCACCCCAGGTCCAGGCGGCTGTTCCCAACGAGCACGGCGTGGTCACCCGCAAGGAAAAGCGGCGGGCACTGCTCTCCCGCTGGTTCTTCGAGGACCGCGTTGCTCCGGCAACTCCCGCAGAGCTGGAAGCAGCACACGGCCACGGCCACGAGGCTGTGGAAGCTGCAGAGGGCACGAAGAGCCTGACGCACTAGGAATCTATAGTTCTGACGAAGGGCCCGATCCATACCGGATCGGGCCCTTCGTTTGCGTTCCGGGCTTAGTACCCTGAACGGTGCCGGGAGCTGGCGGCAGTCCCAGTACTGTTTCAGTGGGTGCGCGTCCTGCGGGCACCAGGCCGTTGCAGCGGAACCCACAGCTTGTACCGGTCCGCGCGGTAGTACGAGACGGAATAGTCGACCATGGCGCGGGCCACGAACGCGTGCCTCTGGATTTTCAGCAGAGGAGCCCCCACTTCGACGTTCAGCAACCGCGCCGTGGAGGGGGATGCCGCCGTGGCTTCGATCATGTCCTCGCCCCACTCCATCACCAGGCCAAACTGTTCGCTGAGGACGTTGTACAACGACGTGGGAGGTTCGTGGTCAAGCAGGCCCGGGACGCGGTGGGCAGGGATGAAGTTCTCGTCCACACTCATCGGCTCCCCGTCCGCCAGCAGGAGCCTGCGGAAGCGGACCACCGGTGTTCCCTCCTCGAGCTGGAGTTCGCGGGCCAGGAAGGCGCTGGCTCCTATCTGCTCGAAACTGAGGACCTTTGCCGCCGGAACCATGCCGCGGCGCTGCATCTCTTCGCTATAGGACGTCAGCTTGACCTGCAGGTCGAGTTTCGGCCGCCGGACGAAGGTTCCCAGCCCGACAACACGTTCAATGACCTCCTCCCCCACCAAGGCATCGATGGCTTGCCGGACGGTCATCCGGGCGAGTCCAAATCGTTCGGCAAGGTCACGCTCAGACGGAAGCGCTGAACCCGGAAGACAGGATTCGGCAATATAGGCCCTCAGGATCTCGCGGAGCTGCACATAGATCGCGGTGCCGCTGGTGCGGTCTATCTCGCCGGTGATGGCGGTGGCGCCAGCTGCCATGATCCCTCTTCCTGCCGATGGTTGTCCTCCCTCATTTTAGGACGGTCTAGACCAGTGGGTGACCGCTGTCCTTTTTAGTGCCGCGGGATGCCCGCCCGCTATATTTAGTCTGGAAAATTGACCGCCGACGGATGGGGCCGTCGTGACGAAGGAGTCCCCTTTGCCAACATTGAAGGCCGTCGTGACAGCACCTGAGGGCCTGCACGCACGCTCTGCCGCCGTGTTCGTCCGCGCCGTTACTGACACGGGATTTCCCCTGACCATTCGGAAGGCCGGTGGCGGGCTTGTAGACGCACGTTCCCTGCTCCAGGTGATGACAGAAGACTTCCGGCAGGGTTGCGAAGTGGAACTGGTGGTCAGCGACGACGCCTTGGACGGCGCTCAGGACTACGGGCGGGCGCAGGAAGCACTCACGGGCCTCGGCAGGCTCCTGGAGTCCCAGGGGGCCATCCAGGGCGTCTAGGGAACGCAAAAACGTCGGGCCCCACCTTTCGGTGGGGCCCGACGTCGTTATTGCTGCAGCTGCCTAGTGCGCGTGGTCACCACGGCTGTATTCGTAGACCCAGCCCACGAGTGCCACGACTGCGATGCCGCCGGCGATGAAGACGATCCAGAAACCGACTGCCATGCCGAGGAAACCGGTGGCGCAGGCGATCCCGAGGACCAGGGGCCACCAGCTCCAGGGGCTGAAGTGTCCCTGTTCGCCGGCTCCCTCGTGGATCTCGGCATCGCTGCGGTCCTCAGGCCGCAGCCCGACCCGCTTGCCGGTGAATCCGAGGTAGGCGCCGATCATGCCTGCCAGGCCGCCGACGAGGAGAATGCCCAGGATGCCGACCCATTCGCTCCAGTTGGTCAGGAAGCCGTAGACCAGGGCGACGGGGACGAAGAAGAAGACTCCAGAGCCAAAGATCCAGGATTCAATTTTCACTGTGCGGTGTCCTTCTGGTCAGCGTTGCCGAGCACTGCGGCTGCGGGGGCAGGCGAATCGACGGTGTGTACCTGCCGGAGTTCCGGGTGGTGCAGGTCCAGTGCAGGACGCTCTGAACGGATCCGGGGCAGGGACGTGAAGTTGTGGCGCGGCGGCGGGCAGGACGTGGCCCATTCCAGCGACGCTCCGAAGCCCCAAGGGTCGTCCACCTGGACCTTTTCGGCATTCCGCCACGTGATGTAGACGTTCCAGAAGAAGGGAATCAGGGAAGCGCCGAGCACGAAGGACGCCACCGTGGAGAACTGGTTCATCCAGGTGAAGTTGTCCTCCGGCAGGTAGTCGGCATAACGACGGGGCATGCCCATGACGCCGAGCCAGTGCTGGATCAGGAAGGTGCCGTGGAAGCCCAGGAACAGCAACCAGAAGTGGATCTTGCCCAGGCGTTCGTTGAGCATCTTGCCGGTCCACTTGGGCCACCAGAAGTAGAACCCGGCGAACATGGCGAACACGACCGTGCCGAACACCACGTAGTGGAAGTGCGCAACCACGAAGTAGGAGTCCGATACGTGGAAGTCCAGCGGCGGGGAAGCCAGGATGATGCCGGTCAGGCCACCGAAGAGGAACGTGATGAGGAAGCCGATGCTCCACAGCATGGGCGTCTCAAAGGTCAGCGACCCGCGCCACATGGTACCGATCCAGTTGAAGAACTTCACGCCGGTGGGCACCGCGATGAGCATGGTCATGAACGAGAAGAACGGGAGCAGGACTGCGCCGGTGACGTACATGTGGTGGGCCCAGACGGTCACCGACAGCGCAGCAATGGCGATGGTGGCGTAAACCAGGCCCTTGTATCCAAAGATCGGCTTGCGGCTGAAGACGGGGAAGATCTCAGAGACGATACCGAAGAACGGCAGCGCAATGATGTACACCTCGGGGTGTCCGAAGAACCAGAACAGGTGCTGCCAGAGGACCGCACCGCCGTTCGCGGGATCGAAGATGTGCGCACCGAACTTCCGGTCCGCGCCGAGGGCGAAGAGGGCTGCGGCCAGCGGCGGGAAGGCCATGAGGACCAGGATCGCCGTGATCAGGGTGTTCCAGGTGAAGATGGGCATCCGCCACATGGTCATGCCCGGGGCACGCATGCAGATGATGGTGGTGATGAAGTTGACCGCGCCGAGGATGGTGCCGAAGCCGGACAGCGCCAGGCCGAAGACCCACAGGTCACCGCCGATGCCAGGGGTAAACGTGGTGTCCGAGAGCGGCGCGTAGGCGAACCAGCCGAAGGAGGCAGCACCCTGGGGGGTGATGAAGCCCGACACCGCGATGGTGGAGCCGAAGAGGAAGAACCAGAACGCGAGGGCGTTCAAGCGCGGGAACGCGACGTCGGGGGCACCGATCTGCAGCGGCATGATCACGTTGGCGAACCCGGCAAAGAGCGGGGTGGCGAACATTAGGAGCATGACGGTGCCGTGCATGGTGAACAGCTGGTTGTACTGTTCCTTGGTCTGCAGGATCTGCATGCCGGGTTCGAAGAGCTCGGCGCGGATCAGCAGGGCCATCACGCCGCCGAGGCAGAAGAACACAAACGATGCGATCAGGTACATGTACCCGATGGTTTTGTGGTCTGTGGAGGTGATCCAGTTGACGACGATGCGTCCCTTGGATTTGGGTACCACGGGTGCCGACAGGGCTCCCGCGGGTGCGGATTGGGTGTACGTAGCCACGTCGCTCCCCTTACTTGGTTTCGTTCAGGTTCGGGTTGCGGTCGTACTCAGCACCAAGCAGGCCGGTGTTGCCTTCAGCCTTGAGCTGGTCCATGTGTGCCTGGAATTCGGTTTCCGACACCACCTTGACGCGGAACAGCATTTCGGAGTGGTACTCGCCGCAGAGTTCGGCACACTTGCCGTCGTAGGTGCCCTCTTTAGTGGGCGTGAACCGGATGTAGTTGGTCTTGCCGGGGATCATGTCGCGCTTCTGCAGGAAGGCGGGAACCCAGAAGGAGTGGATGACATCGCGGGAATTGAGTTCGAGGTCAACGGACTTGTTGACCGGCAGGTACAGCGTGGGGAGCTGTTCCATGTCGATGTTGTTGCCGGTCAGGTGCGCCTGGACACCGGCCTCGTGGAGGTCTTCCTGGATGACGTCGCCGGACTTGTAGTTGAAGTCCCACGCCCACTGCTTGCCGCGGACGTCAACGACGACGTCGGCAGGCTGCGAACGGTCATCGATCGCCTGCTGGTCACGGTCGGTGAAGTAGAAGAACACCAGGACCATGAAGATCGGGATGGTGAGGTAGAAGACCTCGAGGGGAAGGTTGAAGCTGGTCTGCCGCGGGAAGCCCACGGTTCCCTTGCGGCGGCGGTACGCCACCAGGCACCAGATGATCAGGCCCCAGGTAATGGTGCCCACCACGAGCGCAGCAATCCATGAGTTGACCCAGAGGTCCATGATGCGGTCGGTGTTGCTGGTGGTGCCACGTTCAGTGGGCATCCACCCTTTCTCTACCTCTGGCGAACATCCGGTCAAAACCAACGCGCCGGCAATAGCCAAGCTTGAGATCGTTGTGATCGTTTTGCGTCGGCTGCCGGTTCGGTTCTGCGAACTCACAGACGGCCCTTCCTACTTGTTGCTGTTGTCCGGGCTGCCATGGGCGCTCCGGGCACACTAAAAGTTTTACTACTCGGTGTAGAGCTTACCGCTCTGCCGGGCGTTTCGCCCACATGTCAGCGCCGAGCCTCCGTGCCGTTTTGGACGGCGGGAAGCTCGGCGCGGACATCGGGCGAAATAACCGGGTTAGTGGAACGAATCACCGCAGGCACAGGAGCCTCCGGCGTTCGGGTTGTCGATGGTGAAGCCCTGCTTCGAGATGGTGTCCTCGAAGTCGATGCTGGCTCCGCTGAGGTACGGAACGCTCATCTTGTCCACGACGACCTCGACGCCGTCGAAGTCGCGGACGGCGTCGCCGTCGAGGAGCCGCTCGTCGAAGTAGAGCTGGTAGATCAGCCCCGAGCAGCCGCCGGGCTGCACAGCCACGCGGAGCCGCAGGTCCGTGCGGCCTTCCTGCTCGAGGAGGCTGCGTACCTTGCCTGCAGCGACGTCGGTCAGGTCAACCTCGTGAACGGGCAGTTCTTCACTGGCCGCAGCGGTGGTCGCGGTGCTGTTTTCGTTGGTTGCGGTGCTCATTGGCCTACCTTCTTAGGACGGTCTGGCGGCGCCGCCTAACGGCGCCTGCCCCTACGGATACGGTATGGGCTATAGCTACATGCTACGCGCGGCAGTCCTGTAGCTCTAACTCCTGACGTAACCGTCAAAACCTGCCGGTTGTTCCCTGGGAGCGCCGCCTAGGCCAGGCCTTCGCTGTTGAGCCGGGCCAGCATCAAGGCCTCAGCCAGGACGGCGTTGCGGAAGTCCTCGATATGCAGGGATTCATTGGCGCTGTGGGCGCGGGAATCAGGGTCCTCCACACCCGTGACCAGGATCTGCACGTCGGGGTAGACCTCCGTCAGGTCGGCGATGAACGGAATGGAACCGCCTATTCCGGTTTCGACGGCGGGAACTCCCCAGGCCTCGCCCAAGGCCCACATGGCCAGCGACGCGGCGGCCGAAGAGGTGTCGGTGCGGAACGGATTCCCGGCCTCCCCCGGCGTGAAGACCACCTTCGCGCCGAAGGGGGCGTTCGCTTCCACGTGGCGGCTTACCGCTTCCATGGCGTCCGACGGCACCTGGCCCGGCGCCAGCCGGAGGCTGAACTTGGCCCGCGCCCGCGGAATCAGGGTGTTCGAGGCAACATCGACGGCGGGCGCGTCGAACCCGATGATCGACAACGCAGGTTTGGTCCACAGCCGTGAGGCGATGCTTCCGGTGCCGGCCAGGCGCACTCCGTCCAGGACCGACGCATCTGCGCGGTAGTCGGCCTCGGGCATCTCGACGGACGCCGAGTCGGTGGCGACCAGCCCCTCGATCGCGACGTTCCCGTCGTCGTCGTGGAGGGTGGCGATCAGGCGGGACAGCAGGGTCGGTGCGTCGAGGACAGGGCCGCCGAACATGCCCGAATGCACGGCATGTTCGAGGACCTGGACTTCGATGACGCCGTCAACCAGTCCGCGGAGGCTGGTGGTCAGGGCAGGTATCCCGACTTTCCAGTTGCTGGAATCCGCAACCACGATGACGTCAGCGCGCAGCAGTTCGCGGTTGGCCTCCAAGAAGGAACGGAACGTTGGCGAACCGGCTTCCTCCTCGCCTTCGATGAAGAAGGTCACGCCGAGTCCGAGGGAGTCGGAAAAGACCTCGGAGACGGCGGCATACGCGGCAATGTGCGCCATGATGCCGGCTTTGTCGTCGGCGGCGCCGCGCCCGTACAGCCGGCCGTCCTTTTCGACGGCGGTGAACGGTGCGGTCTCCCACAGGGCTTCGTCACCAACAGGCTGGACGTCGTGGTGGGCGTAGAGCAGGATGGTCGGCTTCCCTTCCGCCGCAGGGCGCCGAGCGACGACGGCGGGGCCGCCGGGGGCGCCGTCCTCCTTGTTGACGGTCAGGACCTGGACCTCGGGCAATCCTGCTTCACGGACGAGGGCGGCGACAGCGTCCGCGCTGCGTTCAAGCGGGGTACGGTCAAAACTGGGCCAGGCAATGCCTGGAATGGCCACCAGATCCTTGAGCCGGGCGAGGGTCTGGTCAAAAGACCGGTCTACCGCCGAACGGAGATCGTCCGTCCAGCCGGCAGCGCCCTGTCCTGATGTTTCTGAAGTGCTGTGCGGGGTCGCCGCAGGTGATGAAGTCATGGCCAAAACATTACCCCCGTCACATTCGGCCGCAGGCCGCCGGCAGCCGGGCGGACAGGCGGCGGGTGGGTTCCCGCAAGGTATTCTGGTCAGGTGTTCGGACGTAGAAAAGAAGCGCCCTCGGCGCAGGAAACAGTAGACCAGCAGGCAGCGGAAGCGGCGGCCCGGCAGAACAGCGTGGTGGGCAAGGGTGCCCCGACCCCCACCCGGAAGGCCCAGGAAGCTGCCCGCAAGCGTCCGCTGGTGCCGGAGGACCGCAAGGCGTCCAAGGCCGCCGAACGCCAGGCGGTCCAGGACCAGCGCTTGAAGATGCGCCGCGCGCTGGACACCGGAGACGAGAAATTCCTCCCGCTGCGTGACAAGGGCCCGCAAAAGCGCTTTGCCCGCGACTATGTGGACGCGCGCTTCAATCTCGGCGAATACCTGATGTTCGGCGCGCTGCTCTTTGTCCTGGTGTCCTTGGTGGTTCCGGCCTCCAGCGACATGATGGTCTACGTGCTCGGCGCGTTCTGGGTAATGTTCCTGGCAGTCTTCGTTGACGTTTTCATCCTCTCCCGCAAGCTCCGGAAGAGCCTGGCCCAGAAGTTCGGTGACGTGGAACGCGGAACCGTCTGGTACGGCTCCATGCGCTCCCTGCAGTTCCGCAAACTGCGCCTCCCCAAACCGCAGGTCGGCCGCGGACAGTACCCGTCCTGACGCGCGGGACCAGGTAAACGCAGGAACCCCGGGGGGCCGACCACCGGGGTTCCTGCGTTAACGGAAAGGGTCAGCGGCGGCGCTTCGCCAGCTGCCTGTTGATCCTTGCGGCCCAGAACGGTCCTTCGTACAGGAACGCGGTGTATCCCTGCACCAGGGTGGCTCCTGCGTCAAGCCTGTCCTGAACGTCCTGGGCGGACTCCACGCCACCGACCGACACCAAGGCCAGCGCATCATCAGTGGCGTCTTTGAGCCGCTTCAACACCTCCAGTGAGCGCTGCTTCAGGGGGGCCCCGGACAGTCCGCCGGCTCCGCACTTTTCCACGTCGCCGGCGGCCGAGGAGAGCCCCGTCCTGGCGATCGTCGTATTGGTGGCGATGATGCCGTCCAACTTCAGGTCCAGTGCCAGCCGGGCAACGTCGTCGATGTCTTCATCGCTCAGGTCCGGGGCGATCTTCACCAGCAGCGGGACGTGCCGCCCGGCGGCGCGGTCGGCTTCCTGCCCCACGGCAACCAGGAGCGGGCGGAGCGTTTCCACGTCCTGGAGCAGCCGCAACCCCGGAGTATTGGGGGAACTGACGTTCACCACCAGATAGTCGGCGGCGGGGGCCAGGCTGCGGGCGCTGACCAGGTAGTCGTCCACGGCGTCGGCCAGCTCCACCACCTTCGTCTTGCCGATATTCACACCGATGACGGGACGAACGTCCGGGTACCGGCGCTGAAGTGCTGCGCGCGCGGCCTTGAGCCGGGGCGCGACAGCTGCGGCGCCGTCGTTGTTGAATCCCATCCGGTTGATCACGGCCCTGTCCTGGACCAGCCGGAAAAGCCGGGGCTTCTCATTGCCGGGCTGCGCCTGGCCGGTGATGGTTCCCACCTCCACGTGGCCGAAACCAAGCTCGCTGAGGGCTTCGATGCCAAGCCCTTCTTTATCGAACCCCGCAGCAAGGCCGAATGGGGAGGGGAAAGTGACGCCAAAAGCGGTGGTCCGCAGCGACGGCGCGGGAGCCGACAGCTTCTGCAGTACCCGTCCCGCGCCGGTGGCATGCGCGAGCCGGATCCCCTTGAATCCGATTTTGTGGGCGCGCTCGGCGTCCATCCATGAAAAGGCCAGCTTGAAGAAAGTGGGATAAACGCGCATGCCTCCAGTTTCCCGTCTGGTGGCGTCCCACACCAAAACGGAGAAGCGCCCGGGCAGGCGGCCGTACCCGCAACGCAGGATTAGCATGATGGCATGCACTGGCAGCAGGACATCCTGGGTGGGGACTTCGAGTCCTGTTCCTTCGTGGCCACCGGTGCCGACAACGTGGAGCGGACGGCAACCTTGGTCCGGCTCCGGCCGGCCAAGGGTGTGGGCGCTCCGGATGGCCCCCGCCGGTCAGTGCTGTTCCTTCACGGGTGGAGCGACTATTTCTTCAACGCAGACCTGGCCTATTTTTGGGCGCGGGCCGGGTACGACTTCTATGCGCTGGACATGCACAACCACGGGCGCAGCCTGCGGCCGGATTTCCCGGGCGGCTACGTTGGCGACCTGGCCGCCTATGACGCGGAAATACAGCAGGCGTTCCGGCTCATCGCCCTTGCCGGCGGGCCAGGGCCTGTGGCACTGATGGGACACTCCACCGGCGGTCTGGTGGCGGCGCTGTGGACGAGCCGCCACCCCGGGGCCGTGTCGCAACTGATCCTCAACAGCCCTTGGCTGGAGATGCACCGGAGCGCACTGGTGCGCCGCGCCGCGTCAGGCATGGTTGGGCCGGTGGCCCGCTTCCGGCCCCAGGCGGTGCTCCGGCTTCCACCGCGGGGCCACTACTGGCGCACCATCAGCAGTGCGGCCGACGGCGAGTGGCCGCTTGACGAGCGGTACCGCCCGCGCATGGCATTCCCGGTGCGTGCGGGCTGGTTGAGGGCCGTGCTCGCCGGCCACGCCCGGGTGGCACAGGGACTCGGGATCCAGGTGCCCATCCTGGTGCTGCTGTCCGCGGGAAGCGCCAACGGGCTCTTCTGGTCGGAGGACATGCGGCGGACCGATGCGGTCCTGGACGTGGCGATCATCGGCGCGCGTGCCCTGACCCTGGGCACCACAGTGACCGTGGAACGAATTGACGGCGCCCTGCACGACGTCTTCCTGTCCCCTGAGTCGATTCGAACCGATGCCTACGCGCGGCTGGCACGCTGGCTGCGGGCTTACGGCTGAGGCTGCTCCGTTTCCGAACCAGCCTTCGCGGCGGCATCGACAGCCCCGCCGTAGCGGCGGTCCCGGCGCGCATATTCTTCGACGGCAGCCCACAGGGTGCGCCGGTCCACGTCCGGCCAGAGCGTGTCCATGAAGACGAACTCGGCGTAGGCGGACTGCCAGAGCAGGAAATTGGACAGCCTTTGCTCGCCCGAACTGCGCAGGAAGAGATCCACGTCCGGCAGGTCCGGTTCATCAAGGTACTTCTGGATGGTCCGTTCCGTGATGGAACCCGGCTTGAGCCTTCCCGCGGCCACATCCGCGGCAATCGCCGACACTGCGTCTGTGATCTCGGCCCGGCCGCCGTAATTAACACACATGGTCAAATTACAGGTGCTGTTGGCTGCCGTGAACTCCTCGGCTTCCTCCAATTCGCGGATCACGGACCCCCACAGCCGGGGCCGCCGGCCTGCCCAGCGGATCCGCACGCCCCACTCGTCCAACTGGTTCCGCTGCCTGCGCAGCACATCCTTGTTAAATCCCATCAGGAAGCGGACTTCTTCCGGAGACCTGCGCCAGTTTTCCGTAGAGAAGGCGTAGACGCTGACGTACTCGATACCGAGTTCGATGGCACCGGCCATGACGTCAAGAAGGGCCGGCTCCCCCGCCTTGTGCCCTTCGATCCGAGGAAGGCCCCGCTGGTTGGCCCAGCGGCCGTTGCCGTCCATCACGATGGCCACGTGCCGGGGAATGAATTCCGCCGGGATGGTGGGCGCCACCTCGCCTGAAGGATGCGGGTAGGGTGCCGCTACCGGATGGGTCCGCCTGCGGGCTGCATTGTTCTTCTTACCCATGGCCACTGTCAGGTACGCTCCACGTGTTTGAGGGATTTCAGGACTCGTTCCAAATGCCATTGCAGGTACGCCGCCACCAGGCCCGCCGCTTCCTTGCGGTGCTGGGCCAACGATGCGTCCGCCGTCGTCCAGTCCCCGGTCAGCAGGGCAGCGAGCAGGCTGACGGTCTCGGGCGCCGGGGCCGGGGACCCGGGGGGCCGGCACTGGGCACACACCATGCCGCCAAGGGGTGCCGAAAATGCCGAGTGCGGCCCCGGCGCGCCGCAGCGGGAACAATCAGTGAAGCTCGGCGCCCATCCGCCAGTGGACAACGCACGCAGGAGGTAGGAGTCCAGGATCAGGCCGGCAGCATGTTCATCCCGACTCAACGCAGCCAGGGCACCCACGAGCAGGTTGTACTGCGCCGTCCCGGCTTCGCCGTCGACGTCCGTCAGCTTCTCCGCAGTCTCGGTCATGGCGGCGGCCACCGTGTACCGTCCGTAGTCCGCTGCGATGCTGCCGCCGTAGGCACCCTTTGCCACCGCCTGGGTGACAATATCAAGGGTTCGCCCGGAAACCAGTTGCAGGTCAGCGACCATGAACGGTTCAAGCCGGGCACCGAACCGGCTGCTGGTGCGGCGTACGCCTTTGGCGACTGCCCGGACCTGGCCGTGGTGTTTCGTGAGGAGCGTGATAATCCGGTCTGCCTCGCCCAGCTTGTGGGTGCGGAGCACCACGGCGTCGTCCCGGTACGCCCGGGAGGCAAAAGACTGTTGGACCACGCTCTATCTTCCCATCCTGCCCGGCCGTACGTCGCCAGGACGCGGTTGTGCCGCCGGCGGAACCGGCGGCACAACTTCAGAGGTGTCAGGCCTGGGCGTCGCGGATGGCGCGGTTGACGGCCGAAATGACGGCCTTCAGCGATGACATGCTGGTGTTGGCATCGATGCCGACACCCCACAGGACCCGTTCCCCCACTGCGCACTCGACGTACGCGGCAGCCATGGCGTTGCCGCCTTCGGACAAGGCATGTTCGCTGTAGTCCAGCACCCGGACGTCCACGCCGTCGTCGTGCAGGATGCTCAGCAGGGCGGCGATCGGACCGTTGCCGGTGCCGGTGCGCCGGACCTGCGCGCCATCAATGGTGAGCGAGGCGTGGAGCGTCATGCCGCCGTCGTCATCTGTTTCCGTCTTGACGGCACCCAGCGAGTAGCGGCCCCACTGCCCCTCGGCCTGGCCGGAAGGCAGGTACTCGTCCTGGAAGATCTGCCATAGCTGGGCGCCGCTGACCTCCCCGCCGACGGTGTCGGTACGGCGCTGGATAACGCCGGAGAACTCAATCTGGGCACGGCGCGGCAGGTCCAGGCTGTGCTCGTTCTTGAGCAGGTAGGCAACGCCGCCCTTGCCGGACTGGGAATTGACCCGGATCACGGCTTCGTAGCTGCGTCCCAGGTCCTTGGGATCCACCGGCAGGTACGGCACCTGCCAGGTGAAGTCGTCCACAGCCTTGCCAGCCGCAGCGGCATCCCGCTCCAGGGCTTCGAAACCCTTCTTGATGGCGTCCTGGTGGGAGCCGGAGAATGCGGTGAATACCAGGTCCCCGCCATAGGGCGAACGCTCAGGGACGGGCAGCTGGTTGCAGTACTCCACGGTCCGGCGGACGTCGTCAATATTGGAGAAATCGATCATGGGATCGATCCCCTGGACGAACAGGTTCAAGCCCAGCGTTACAAGGTCCACGTTGCCGGTGCGCTCGCCGTTGCCGAAGAGGCAGCCTTCGATGCGGTCGGCGCCGGCCATGTATCCCAGCTCCGCGGCGGCGACACCGGTGCCGCGGTCGTTGTGCGGGTGCAGGGACAGGATGATTCCCTCGCGCGGGTGCAGGTGGCGGCTCATCCACTCGATGGAGTCGGCGTAGACGTTGGGCGTTGCCATTTCCACCGTGGCGGGGAGGTTGATGATGACCTGGCGGTCAGCGGACGCCTCGAAAACATCGGCGACGGCGTTGCAGACGCGGACGGCGTACTCGAGTTCCGTGCCGGTGAAAGACTCCGGCGAGTACTCGTAAGTCACGTGCGTGTCAGCGAGCGTTTCCTCGTACTTCTTGCAGAGCCGCGCACCTTGCAGGGCGATGTCCAGGATTCCGTCCTCGTCCTGGTTGAACACCACACGTCGCTGCAGGACCGACGTGGAGTTGTACAGGTGCACGATGGCCTGCTTGGCGCCCACCAGGGACTCGTAGGTCCGCTCGATCAGGTGCTCGCGGGCCTGGGTCAGGACCTGGATGGTGACATCGTCGGGGATGTGGTTTCCCTCGATGAGCTGGCGGACAAAGTCGAAGTCCGTCTGCGACGCGGACGGGAAACCGACCTCAATTTCTTTGTAGCCCATGCGGACCAGCAGGTCGAACATCTTCATCTTGCGCGCCGGGCTCATGGGATCGATCAGCGCCTGGTTGCCGTCGCGGAGGTCTACCGCGCACCAGCGTGGGGCCTTGGTGATGACCTTGTCCGGCCAGGTGCGGTCCGGCAGTTCGACCGTAATCTGGTCCTGGAACGGGGTGTACCGATGGGCAGGCATTCCGGAGGGCTTTTGTGCGTTACGCATGGGGTTCGTGGCCTTTTCTATCGATCTTCGGTGAAAGGGTGGCCGGGCAACACAAACTCCGCAGCGAGGGTGGGCCGTGCGCTAGATAGCGTCTGTGGCCTCGCCGCGGCAGCTAAGGAGAAGGAGCTCTGCACGCACACTTTGAGGGTAACACGGGTGCGTAAGATGAAAGGGCACTACCGTCCGTAAAGTCCAGCATGCAGACGCCTCCGTGTTCGCCCGGCAGCGGCGTCGCAGCAAAAAGGAGTTTCAGTGCCCATTTCGGGGATCGATCTGTCCACCATTGATCACACAGTCCGGCCGCAGGATGACCTGTACCAACATGTGAACGGCGCCTGGTTGAAAGCCACCGAGATTCCCGACGACCGGCCCCTGGAAGGTACGTTCACTGCCCTCCGCGACGGGTCCGAGATCGCAGTCCGGGACATCATCGAGGAAGCGGCAGCCAAGGGCGCGGATGCCACGGGGATCGAGCGGAAGATCGGCGACCTCTACAACAGCTTCATGGACGAGGCAACAGTTGAGGGCAAGGGCATGGAACCCATCCGGGCCCGTCTGGCCGACGTCTTCTCCACCGCGTCGGTCGAAGAGCTCATGGCGCTGGCCGGCCGGCTCTTCCGCGCCGATGTCGGCGGCCTCTTCTACATCTACCCGGCACCGGACGCGGGAAACCCGGACCGGGTCCTGCTCTACACGGGCCAGGGCGGCCTGGGCCTGCCCGACGAGTCCTACTACCGCGAAGGGAAGTTCGCCCCCATTGTGTCGGCATACACCGGACACGTGGAGAAAATGTTCGAACTGGCCGGCGTGGCTGATCCGAACGGTGCGGCAGACCGTGTGGTCCAGCTGGAAACGAAACTCGCCGCCCACCACTGGGACAACGTCACCCTTCGGGATCCGCAAAAGACCTACAACCTGAAAACGGCAGATGAAGCAGCTGCGCTCTTCCCGCTCCTGGGTACCTGGTTTGAGGCAGCCGGGATTGAGCCGGCCAAGCGGGCCGAAATCGTGGTGAGCACACCTGACTTCTTTTCGGGGGCCACGGCGCTCCTGGACGAAGTGCCGCTGTCCACGTGGCAGGAATGGCTGGCGATGCGCGTCGTCAGCGCCGCCGCACCGTACTTGTCCTCGCCGTTCGTGGACGCCAACTTCGCCTTCTACGGCACCACGCTCAGCGGCACCCCGCGGAACAAGGACCGTTGGAAGCGGGGGGTCGCGGTGGTCGAATCCGGTCTCGGCGAGGCCGTGGGCCAGATCTATGTGGCACGGCATTTCCCCGAAACCCACAAGGCCCGGATGCAGACGCTGGTGGCGAACCTGACCGAGGCCTACCGCCGGAGCATCAACGATGTCGCCTGGATGGGTGAGGACACCAAGGCGGAGGCCCTCCGCAAGCTTTCGGCCTTCCGTGCCAAGATCGGCTTCCCGGATGAGTGGATCGACTACTCAGCCGTGGAGATCAAGCCCGATGACCTGCTGGGCAACGTGGAGCGCGCCCACAACGCCGATGTGGACCGGCACCTGGATGAGGTGGGCAAACCCGTGGACCGCAACAAGTGGCTGATGACGCCGCAAACGGTCAACGCCTACTACCACCCGATGATGAACGAGATTGTCTTCCCGGCAGCCATCCTGCAGCCGCCGTTCTTCACGGCCGACGCCGACGACGCCGTCAACTACGGCGGCATTGGTGCGGTGATCGGGCACGAGATTGGCCACGGTTTCGATGACCAGGGCTCCCAGTTCGACGGCGGCGGGGCGCTCCGCAACTGGTGGACGGACGAGGACCGCCAGGCATTCGAGGCCCTGACGGCCCGGCTCGTGGCACAGTATGACGCCCTGTCCCCCACGGCGGCACCCGGCCACCACGTCAACGGCAGGCTCACGTTGGGCGAGAACATCGGCGACCTGGCAGGGCTCACCATCGCCTACAAGGCTTACCTGATCAGCCTGGACGGAAAGGAACCCGACGTCCTGGACGGCTTCACCGGGCAACAGCGCTTCTTCGCCTCCTGGGCCGCGGGCTGGCGCCAGGTCATCCGCCAGGAGGAAGCCGTCCGTCGCCTGGCCACGGACCCGCATTCCCCCAACGAATTCCGCACCAACGCGATCGCCAGGAACCTTGACGCATTCCACGAGGCCTTCGACGTGACGGAGGCTGATGGCATGTGGATGCCCGCCGCTGAACGCGTCAGCATCTGGTAGCGGCAACGCGAAATTCCGGGCTAACAGAGCAGGCCCCGCCGGTACCGGCGGGGCCTGCTTTGTGTTGACCGGCACCTTGGCCTGCTCCGGGCAACGCGATGCCTGTTACTGCCGCACGATCAGCGCAGGGTTAGCCTGCTGGCAGACCTTGTCGCCTGCGGTCTGGTTGACGATGTCAGACGGCAGTGCGGGCGCCCCGGAACCGAAGGCAGTGCCCGTGGTGAAGTCACTGCCCACGTACACCTGTACGCCCTGGATGGCCGGCAGCGGAATCACCTGTCCGGCGGGGATTCCCAGCAGGGCGGCGACGTCGGTGGCCACATCGGCGAAGTTGGGGCCGTAGTAAACGGCCGTCTTTGCCACCGGCTGTGCCTGGAACTGCGACGTTGCTGCGAAGCCGCCGTTCACCAGTGCCTGCACAAGTTCCTGCGCCCTGCCGGGCACGCCACTGCCATTGGCAACGGTGACGGGCTGGATCGCCTTGTTGTACGGGGGTACCGGCGCCAGTGTCTCCGTCGGCGAGGGCGATGGCGTGGCAGACTCGCCAGGCGCCGGTGCGGTGGTGGTTGGTGCTGTCGGGTCGGTCAGGTCGACGTTCTTCCGGAGCGCCGAGAAAAGCTGGGCTCCCGCAGGTTCGGCGATCACCAGGCGGTTGGGGTCGGTGGGTGCCGGCGTGGTGGGCACGGCCACGAATGCAACCTTGCCGATGTCGATGTTCTTCAGCCGGTTGCCGATGGTGAGGAGGGCCGGAACGGAGGCAAGACCATTGTCCACTGTCAGGTTCTGGGTGACGACGTCGGCGATCTTGAGCATCTTGGCGGGGTCGGACAACGTCCCCTCGTCCTTGATCTTGCGGGTCAGCGAGGACAGGAACCCCTGCTGGGCCTTGATCCGGCCCAGGTCGCCGCCGTCGGCGAACGCGTGGCGGGTCCGGAGGTAGGAAAGGGCCATCTCGCCCTGGACGGACGACGTCCCGGCGGGCAGGCGAAGCCCCGAGTCGGGGTCGAAGACGGCGTCGCTGATGCATACCTCCACGCCACCGACGGCATTGGAGAGCTCCTTGACCGCGTTGAAGTCGGCCATCATGAAGTGGTCCACCTGCATGCCGGTGAGTTTGTTGACGGTATCCACGGCACACCCGATGCCGGCCTCACCCATGGCCTCATTGATCATCACGCCGCTGCGGGCAGGATAGACCTTGTTGGTTTTCTGGTCGGTGCACTGCGGGATGTCCACCAGGAGGTCGCGCGGGAAGCTGATGACGTTGACGCGCTTGTTGTCCTCGGAGATGTCCATCAGCATCATCACGTCCGACTTGCCGTAGCCGGTGGAATCGTCAGCGGACCCGTACTGGGAGTTCTTCCCGTCCCGGGTGTCCGAGCCGAGAATCAGGATCTGCATCCGGCCCGTGGCATCGTTGGCAGGCGATTCAGTGCTGCCACCCCCGGCGTTCAACGGCGCCTTCGAAATGTTGCCCTGCAGCCGGAAGAACCAGAAGCCGGCAAAGGCGATCCCGCCGACCAGAACTGCGGCCACCACGCCCGTGAGGATCTTCAGCCACAGGGGCATGGTGCGCAGCGGCCCCAGGTGGCGCGCCGCCCCTGCGGCACCGCCGTCCGCGTGCCGGGATACCGGTCCCGGTCCGGCTGAGAGGTCAGCCTCGTTGTCGCGTTCGTCGCGGCCTCGACCCACGGGGTGAACCTTCCTCTTAATACAAAATCCGGCCCATTTTAGTGGTCCAGGTCTGGAGATGTGGCGGGACGCCTTGGCGCCCTGTCGGTTGGTCAGAAACCCAGTTTGACCAGCTGCTTCGGGTCGCGCTGCCAGTCCTTGGCTACCTTGACGTGGAGGTCGAGGTAGATGCGGGTTCCGAGGAGCGCTTCGATGCCCTTCCGGGCATTGGTGCCCACTTCACGCAATCGGCTGCCGCCCTTGCCGATAATGATGGCCTTCTGCGAGGGCCGTTCCACGTAGAGGTTGACCCGGACGTCCAGCAGCGGGTTGTCATCGGGACGGTCTTCCCGGGGAACAATCTCTTCGACGACGACAGCCAGGGAGTGGGGAAGCTCATCCCGGACGCCTTCCAGCGCCGCCTCGCGGATGAGTTCGGCCACCATCACGGCCTCGGGCTCGTCCGTGAGCTCGCCGTCCGGGTACAGCGGAGGCGACGGCGGCATGTGGCTGATCAGAACGTCGGCCACGGTCTCCACCTGGAAACCGTCCGCGGCTGAGACGGGCACGATGTCCTTCCAGCCGTCCTCCCCCATCACCTCGCGACCCAGGGCCGCCACGGCGAGGAGCTGCTCGGTCAGAGCCTGCTTGTCCACCAGGTCAGCTTTGGTGACGATGGCGATGACCGGTTTGCGGCCGACGGCGGCAAGCTGTGTGGCGATGAACTTGTCACCGGGGCCGATCTTCTCGTTGGCCGGCAGGCAGAATCCGATGGCATCAACTTCGGACAGGGTGTCGGCGACGAGGTCGTTGAGGCGCTTGCCCAGCAGGGTGCGTGGCCGGTGCAGCCCAGGAGTGTCCACAAGGATCAGCTGGGCGTCCTCACGGTGGACGATGCCCCTGATGGTGTGCCGCGTGGTCTGCGGTTTGGCCGAGGTGATGGCCACCTTCTTGCCCACCAGCGCGTTGGTCAGGGTGGACTTGCCGGCGTTCGGCCTGCCGACGAGGATCGAAAACCCTGCGCGGAAGCCGCCGAAGTCGTCCGGCGCCGCGTCCTTATTTTTCTTGCTCACGTGGAACTCCCTGCTGGGTTGATTCGGCCTCTTCCAGGAGGCCTTCAAAGTCAGTCTCTACTCTTGGTACGGGCGCCGCAATGATGTGGCTGACCCTGTTGCGCCGGCCTTCCAGCCGCTCAGCGCGAAGGGACACTCCCTGTACTTCCACGCTGCTGCCCACGATCGGGACCCGGCCAAGCGCCTTGGCCAGCAAGCCGCCAACGGTGTCCACCTCGTCGTCGTCGAGCTCCAGGTCGAAAAGTTCGCCGAGATCGTCGATGCCCATCCTGGCGCTGACCCGGTAGGAGCCGTCACCCAGCGCCACCGCCTCGGCACTCTCGGTGTCGTATTCATCCACGATCTCGCCCACGATTTCCTCGATCAGGTCCTCCAGCGTGACAAGGCCTGCGGTACCGCCGTACTCGTCAATCACGATTGCCACGTGGGTGGATTCCTTCTGCAACTCGCGCAGGAGGTCACTGACGGGTTTGGACTCGGGCACGTAGCGCACTTCCCTGGCCAACGCCTCCACTACAGGTGGCTCCTCACCGGCTTCCAGCTGGTGGATGACCGCTGCGACGTCTTTGAGGTAGATGATTCCCAGGATGTGGTCGGTGTTTTCGCTGATCACCGGGATCCGTGAATATCCGGACCGGAGGAACAGTGACATCGCCTGGTGAAGGCTGGAACCGGCGTCGATGCTGACGATGTCGGTCCGCGGCACCATCACGGCCCGGACCAGGGTGTCGCCGAAGTCGAAGACCGACTGGATCATCTCCGCCTCGGTGTCCTCGATCATGTCCGATTCACTGGCCCGGTCCAACAACTCACGGAATTCCTGCTCACTGAAGAATGCGTCATCCCCGCCCGGGGCTCCTGGGGCCGCGGAACTGCCCAAGGCCACGAGCCAGCCGGGAATGGGGCCCAGCACACTGGTGAGGAAACGGACCATCGGGGCAGTGAACCGCACCACGGTGGTGGAGTGCAGCCTCCCGAGCTGTCGGGGTGAGACACCTACGATCACGAACCCGAGAACGGCCATGATGCCGGTGGCCACGAGGCCTGCCAGCCAGACGTTGTCCAGGAGGCTGGCCACCAGGACGGCCACTGCCACGGCCGAAGCCATCTCGAACCAGACACGCCAGAACCGGAGCGCCCGCGTATGCGCTACCGGCTCCGCGAGGATACGCCGCATGGCCGTGCCGCGGCTTTTGTGCAGTGCCGCTTCCGCGTCGTGCCTGGGAAGGAAACTGAAGGCGGCTTCGGCCGCTGTCAGCAGGGCCGCGACGGCAAGGAATACCAGTGCCACCGCGACGAGGAGCAGTTGCGTCACTGGGTCGTCTCGGCGGGTGCTTCTTTGCCGGTGAATCCGGTCAGGAGTTCGCGCTGCAGGCCGAACATCTCCGCCTTCTCCTCCGGTTCCGCATGGTCGTAGCCCAGCAGGTGGAGGATTCCGTGGGTGGTCAGGAGCAGCATTTCGTCCTGGAGCGAGTGGCCGGCGTTCTTGGCCTGGACCTTCGCCACCTGCGGGCAGATCGCGATATCGCCCAGCATGCCTTGGGGGGTGGGCCGCCCCGGGGTTCCGGGTGTGAGTTCGTCCATGGGGACCGAGAGCACATCCGTGGCGCCGGGTTCGTCCATCAATTCAATGTGCAGCTTTTCCATGGCCGGTTCGTCCACCAGGAGGATGGACAGCTCGGCCTGCGGATGGATGTAGAGCTGTTCAAAGATGTACCGCGACAATGCAACGAGTTCAGCTTCTTCGACGTGGACGCCGGACTCGTTGTTCACCTCGATGCTCACGCGTGTTCCCCCCGCTTTTCCCGGTTGACTGAGTGCTTGACGCGGTTCCGCTGGGCTTCGTCCCAGATGCTGTAGGCGTTGACGATGTCCCCCACCAACCGGTGACGGACGACGTCCGCGGCGTCAAGGACGGAGAAGTTCACGTCCTCGATGCCCTGCAGGATTTCCTCCACGATCCGCAGACCCGAGCGCGTACCAAACGGCAGGTCCACCTGGGTGACGTCTCCGGTGACCACCATCTTGGAGCCGAACCCGAGACGGGTCAGGAACATCTTCATCTGTTCCGGCGTGGTGTTCTGTGCCTCGTCAAGGATGATGAAGGCGTCGTTGAGTGTCCGGCCGCGCATGTAGGCCAGGGGTGCCACCTCGATGGTCCCGGCGGCCATCAACCGCGGGATGGACTCGGGGTCCATCATGTCGTGCAACGCATCGTAAAGCGGCCGGAGGTATGGATCGATCTTGTCGCTCAGCGTTCCGGGCAGGAACCCAAGGCGCTCCCCTGCCTCCACGGCGGGGCGGGTGAGGATGATGCGGCTGACCTCTTTTTGCTGCAGGGCCTGGACGGCTTTGGCCATGGCCAGGTAGGTCTTGCCGGTGCCCGCGGGGCCGATCCCGAAGATCACCGTGTTGGCGTCGATCGCGTCGACGTAGTTCTTCTGGTTCAGCGTTTTGGGCCGGATGGTCCTGCCGCGGCTGGAGAGGATGTCATGGGTCAGGACGTCCACGGGGTTCTGCAGTGACTGGGTGCGCAGGAGCGCCACCAACTGCTGCAGCACGGCCGGGGTGATCACCGTGCCGCGGGCCACGAGGCCACGGACCTCCTGGAGGAGCCGCATGATACGGGGGACGTCGCTGGCCGGTCCGCTGATGGAGAGCTCGTTGCCGCGCACGTGGAAGTTGACATCCGGGAATTGGACTTCGATGAACCGCAACGCCTCATCGTGGCTGCCAAGTGATTGAACCATCTGGTCCGAGTTCTCAAACAGGACAACTTCGGTCCTCGTGCCCGGCAGTGAGTGGGGAAACTCCCCCGGGCTGCCGTCGCCTGTGTTGAGCCGGCGCTTACCATTTGCTGATTCAGTCATGGTGCTGGCCCGCAGGCCTGTGGTCCCCTCGAAGTTCTTCAATCCAATTTTCCGCGCTGGAAGGGGCGCCCGTTGCACGGTGCTCCTTGCCCAGCGATCCCTTCATCTTACGCCAGCAGCTGGCGGCTACGCGTACCGGCCGGCTGCTGAACGTCCTGCGGTGCAGCCGTTTGATATCAACTTCATATCGGCCTCATATCGTTCCCGTTGCAGTTGGGGCGCGACGGCCACAGAACCGCTGCTGGGCCTTACCGCTGTGTAATGCTGGAAATCCAGCAACTGCTGGGACTTCCAGGCCGCCAGGGGATCGGCCCGCCACGCCACGAAAGGACAAGGGCAGGACAGTGCCGGATACCTCTGTGCCCAAAAGGGCAGGCCGAACGAAGGGCCCCTTTCGCCCGGCTGTCCTGGCAGGCGTCCTGGTGCTTGTTCCCATACTGGCAGGCTGCACCGCAGAGGGCGGCCCATCGCCGACCGGCACGCTCGCCTCGGTCCCGGCGTCCGGCGGGACCATGCCGGATGCACCGTCCACCAGCGCTCCGCTGGAGACCACCCAATCCTCCAACAAGGCGCCCGTGTACTGGATCGGCCGCAGCGGCGGCAACATCTTCCTCTACCGCGAATTCCGCGACGTCCCGGAGCAGGACAACCCGGTGACGCGCGCGTTGCGGGCCATGATGTCGGAGAAGCCGCTCGATCCTGATTTCTTCACGCCATGGCAAAATCCGGACAAACTGGCCACCTCGATTTCAGGCAAAGACGTCATCACCGTGGACGTTTCGGCTGACGCGTTCAACAGCAACCTCGACGCCGACATGGCTGCCCGCGCCATCCAGCAACTGATTTATACGGCCACCGCGGCGGCCGCCAGTTCGGGGCTGATTGACACCAGCCAGCAGGTCCGGGTCCGGATCCTCGTGGACGGGCACACGGACTACGTCGCTTTCGGCAAGGTCCAGTTGGGCGCCCTGATGACCCGTGCCGCCGGCCTGGTGGCGCCGGTCTGGATCATCGACCCGCAGGAGAATACCGAAGTCCCGGCAGGCAGCGTGAAGATCACCGGGCGCAGCACGTCGCCGGGAGCCAAGCTCCACTGGCAAATCCTGCAGGTGGCGGACAACGGCGGCGGCAAGACGCCTTTCCTGACCGGCGAAACGACGGCGGCCGCGGAACAGGGCCAGGCAGGGGCCTTCACACTGGCCCTTAACCTGCCGGCCGGTGATTATGAACTCCACGTGGCGCAGGCCGGGTCCGGTGGAGAGCCGGACCGGAACGAGGACACCCGGTCCTTTAAGGTGCGGTAGCCCAGCGTCCCAGGATGTCGCTGGCCAGCACGACGGCGGCCGGGCCGGCAGTGGAGGACCGCAGGACATGGTGCCCCAGCAGGGCCGTCACCGCGCCGTTGTCACAGAGCTTGGTCACCTCGCGGGGACTGATGCCGCCTTCGGGGCCAACAATCAGCAGAATCTCGCGGGGCCCGGTGCCCGCGCTCCCCCGCCATCCTTCAAGGACGGTTCGCAGGGGCCTGACGGCGTCTTCGTGCAGGATGACGGCCAGGTCCGCGGCCGCCACAGCGTTGCAGAGCCCGGACGTTTCGACGGCGTCCCGGACCTCCGGAATCCAGGCGCGGCGGGCCTGCTTGGCGGCCGCGGCAACGGCCGACTGCCACTTGGCGTGGGCCTTGGCGGCCCGGTCCCCCTTCCAGCGGACGATGGACCGTTCCGACTGCCAGGGTATGACGGCGTCGATGCCCAGTTCCGTTGCCGTCTCAATGGCCAGTTCGTCCCTGTCGCCCTTGGCCAGTGCTTGCGCCAGCACCAGCCGGACCTCGGGCCTGTGTTCGGCCACCACGGTCCCGCACTCCACTTCCAGTGCGGTGGACGATGCCGACGCCACCTTGCCGGTCATGCGGACGCCGGCGCCGTCCACTATGTCCACGGCCTCCCCGGGCGACAAGCGCTTTACGGTGACTGCATGCCGGGCTTCGGGTCCCTCCAGGACAAAGACCTGGCCGGGCGCCAGGCCGTCCAGGGAGCCGGGGCTGGCGAAGAATACGGGGTTGCTCACCGCTACAGGTTACCGAGCCGGTCCCGGAGCTTGGCGAACATGCCGCCGCTGGCGGCGAGCTTACCCTCAGTAATCTGTTCCCCGCGGAGCTTGGCGAGCTGGCGCAGCAGGTCCTCTTGCGCGGCGTCGAGTTTGGCGGGAGTGTCCACCTGGAGGTGGACCTTCAGGTCTCCGCGCCCGTAGCCCCTCAGGTGGGTGACGCCCAGCCCGCGAAGGGTAATGACCTCGCCGGACTGCGTGCCGGGCTTGACGTCGATCTCCTGGCTGCCGTCGAAGGTTTCCAGGCTGACGTCCGTGCCGAGGGCAGCCGCTGTCATGGGGATGTGCAAGGTGGCGTGAAGGTCATCGCCTTCGCGGACATAGGTGGCGTCGTTGTTGACCCGGATCTCCACGTAGAGGTCGCCGGCGGGGCCACCGGCGGGGCCGGCTTCGCCCTGCCCGGAGAGCTGGATGCGGGTTCCGGTGGCAACGCCGGCAGGGACCTTGATGGTCAGTGAGCGGCGGCTGCGGATGCGGCCCTGGCCGCTGCATTCGTTGCAGGGATCCTTGATGACCGTGCCGAAGCCTTCGCAGGTGCCGCAGGGGGCCGCCGTCATGACCTGGCCAAGGATGGAGCGCACTGCCCGCTGGACCTGGCCGCTGCCGCCGCAGATATCGCAGCGCTCGGGGTGCGTGCCGGGGCGGCAGCACGATCCGTCGCAGGTGGGGCAGACGACGGCGGTGTCCACTTCGAGCTTCTTGTTGACGCCAAAGACGGCGTCGCGGAGGTCGATCCGGACGCTGATGAGCGCGTCCTGGCCCCTGCGCACCCGGGAAGCCGGTCCGGACGTGCCGCCGGCACCGAAGAAGGTGTCGAAGATGTCCTGGAATGCGAATCCCTGGCCCGCGTACCCCGCGCCGCCGAAGCCGTTGTCTGTTCCGTTCTCGTTGCCGGTGGTGTCATAGATGCGGCGCTTCTGGGGGTCGGAGAGGACCTCGTAGGCGTGAGTGACTGCCTTGAAGCGTTCCGACGCGTCGTCCCCGGGGTTTACGTCGGGGTGAAGGGTACGGGCCAGTTTGCGGTAGGCCTTTTTGATCTCTTCGCCCGTAGCTTCGGGGGAGACTCCAAGGACGTCATAGTGGCTGCTCAAAGTTCGTATCTCTTCCTTGTTGTACTGCGTGCAGTTGGGTCCGGTGTCCGGTCCTGATGCCGGACGTGGTCCGGTAACGAAGGATCAGGGCCCCAAAATCCTGGAAAGGTAGCGGGCCACGGCCCTGACGGCGGCCATGGTGGTGGGATAGTCCATCCGTGTGGGGCCGAGGATCCCTACCTTCGCGGCGCTGTCAGGGCCATAGCCTGTGGCCACCACGGACGCCTCTGCGAGGCCGTCGTAAGGGTTCTCGCGTCCGATACTGACGGCCACGCCGCGGTGGTCCTGCGCCATTTCGCTCAGCAGCCGCAGCATCACCACCTGCTCCTCGAGTGCTTCGAGCACCGGGCCGATGCTGAGTGGAAAGTCTACGTTGGACCGGGCCAGGTTGGCCGTTCCGGCCATGACCATCCGGTCTTCCCGGCTGCTCTGGGCCAGGACCTCCAGCCCAAGTGCCAGTGCGTGCGCGGCCTGGCGCTGAGGGTGCGGTGCGGCGGCGACGACGGCGGGCAAGGCCTGGGCGAGGCGGCTCAGCGACGTGCCGCCCAAGGCCCCGAGGAACCGGGTCCGCAACTCCGCAAGCGCCTCGTCGCCGAGGTCCTGGCCGACGTCGATCACACGCTGCTCAACTTTGCCGCTGTTGGCAATCAGCACCACCAGTACTTTGCGCGGCGCCAGCAGCACGAATTCAATGTGGCGGACCAGGGCCCTGCTCAAGTGCGGGTACTGGACCACTGCCACCTGGTTGGTCAGCTGGGACAGAAGACGGACCGTGCGGTCCAGGACGTCGTCGAGGTCGTCCGCGCCTTCGAGGAGTGATTGGATGGCCCTCCGCTCTGCCGCCGACAAGGGCTTGACCGCCGAGATTTGGTCCACAAACAGGCGGTAGCCCTTGTCCGTGGGTATCCGTCCTGCGCTGGTGTGCGGCGCGGTGATCAGGCCCTCGTCCTCCAGCGCCGCCATGTCATTGCGGATCGTGGCGCTGGAAACACCGAGATGATGACGCTCCACCAGCGCCTTTGAGCCGACGGGCTCGCGGGAGTGGACGTAATCCTCCACGATCGCCCGCAGCACTTCCAGTTTGCGTGGCTCGCTCACTCTCCACCTCCATCCACGGTCCGGGGCGCGTGCCCCGTCCGGTGCCGCCCAGGGGTTAGCACTCGACATGCCTCAGTGCTAACAGTCTATTATGCCTCGGCCCGTTGTTAGCATTGGTACCGCTCCGGGCGAAACTCCGGGGGTGAGGACCTAGCGCGAGGCGGATCGAATCCATGGACTACCAGAACTGGGGCCCCCGCGGGATTTCCGCCCCTAGCCGGACCGAACTGCCGGAAGTTCCCGTGGAGCGCGGCATGGTGCTGGAGGAAGTCCAGTCGGGCTGGGTTGGAGCTGTCACCCGGGTGGAGAAATCGGGCGGAATGCACGTGGTGGCCCTCGAGGACCGGCGCGGAAAGTCGCGGTCCTTCCGGCTGGGGTTCGGGTTCCTCCTGGAGGGACAGCCGATCCGCCTGATGCCGCCGGCGCCCGCCCGCGCGGCCGCCGGTCCCGCTGCGGGACGGACCGCTTCCGGGTCGGTTCGGGTTTCCGGACAGCGCGCCCAGGTGGCAAAAGCCAGCCGGATCTGGGTGGAAGGCAAGCACGACGCCGAACTGGTGGAGAAGGTGTGGGGAGACGACCTGCGGGTGGAAGGCATCGTCGTCGAGCCCCTGCACGGAATCGACGACCTCACGGCCGCCGTGGCGGACTTCAGGCCGGGACCTGGGCGCCGGCTTGGGGTCCTCGTGGACCACCTGGTGCCCGATTCCAAGGAATCGCGCATCGCCGACGCCGTGATGGCCTCCCCTGGCGCCGCCGGAAATGTCCTGATCGTCGGCCACCCCTACGTGGACGTATGGCAGGCCATCCGCCCCGCCGTGCTGGGCATCCAGCAATGGCCGGCAATTCCCCGCGGGCAGGACTGGAAGACCGGCATCCTGAAGGCCTTTGGCTGGCCGCACTCCACCAAGGAAGATATTGGCCTGGGATGGCAAAAACTCCTCGGCGCCGTCCGCACGTACGCCGACCTGGAACCATCGCTGCTGGGACGGGTTGAGGAAGTGATCGATTTCCTCACCGTGCCCTGAAAGCCGCTTCCGCCCCGCGACCCAGTATTCTGGATACTGCGATGCCTTGATTTTGGCAGCGTTGCACCGAGTCCCTAATAGTCGTCAGCACCACTTGCACCCCCGAAGGAAAACAGACTGTGGCAGAAAACGCACGTGATCACAGGGATGGCCAAGGCCGTT
The DNA here is from genome assembly GCF_030209315.1 of Pseudarthrobacter sp. efr-133-R2A-89. Taxonomy (NCBI): domain Bacteria; kingdom Bacillati; phylum Actinomycetota; class Actinomycetes; order Micrococcales; family Micrococcaceae; genus Pseudarthrobacter; species Pseudarthrobacter sp. efr-133-R2A-89. The sequence goes on from NZ_JARVSE010000001.1 coordinate 322,682, forward strand.
CCGAGTACCATGGCGTCCCCGCCAACGCGCTGCCGCTCACGGCCAGCGAAGACCGCCAGTGGGCCACACTGGCCCACTTCGGCGGGATCCTGGGGTGCATTCCGTCCCTGCTGATCTACCTGATCTTCCGGGACCGCGGACCGTTCACAGCACAGGAGTCGAAGGAAGCGCTGAACTTCAGCCTGCCGCCCACCATCGCCGCGGTCCTGGCCAACATCCTGGTGTTCATTCCCTACGTAGGCAACATCTTCGCCGTCATCGCCACGCTGATCTGGGTTGCGCTGACCTGCTTCTCGGTGGCCGCAGGGATCCACGTCAACCGGGGCCAGCCGCACCGCTACCCGTACAACCTGCGCTGGATCAAATAGTCCCCAGCGGCTCCCAGCCCTCGCAAGCTCAAGCCGGGGCCCTCGCCGCTGTCGGCCCACCCAGCGTAATCCAGCCTTCGCAAGCTCAAGCCGGGGCCCTCGCCGCTGTGGGCCCACCCAGCGTATTCCAGCCCTCGCAAGCTCAAGCCGGGGCCGTGCTGCGGTTAGTCGGGCAGGATCCTGCGGACCACGGCGTCCGCCAGGAGCCGGCCCTTCAGGGTGAGGACCAGCCGTCCGTGGAACGCCGCGGCCGGTTCCACCAGTTCGTCCGCGATCAAGCCCGCCACCTCATGGCGGCCCAAAGTGCTGAGCGTCGAGACGTCGAGGCCTGACTGCAGCCGCGCCTCCAGCATCACCCGCTCCAGTCTCCTGGTGTCCGAATCGAGGGTTTCGCGGCCCGCAGCCGGCGACAGGCCCTGCGAGAGCCGGTTGGCGTAGGCCACAGGGTGCTTGACGTTCCACCACCGCACGCCGCCCACGTGTGAGTGGGCGCCGGGCCCTATCCCCCACCAGTCGTCGCCCCGCCAGTAGGCCAGGTTGTGCCGGCAGGCCTGCTCCGGGGTCCGGGCCCAGTTACTGACCTCGTACCAGCCCAGCCCGGCTTCGGTGATCAGCTCGTCGGCGAGCTCGTACTTGTCGGCGTGGTCGTCGTCGTCGATTCCCGGGACCTCGCCGCGCCGCATCTGTGCGGCGAGCTTGGTGCCCTCCTCGACGATCAGCGCATAGGCGCTGATGTGGTCGGGCTCGTACGACAAGGCTGTTTCAAGGGAATACCGCCAGTCGGCCAGGGACTCACCGGGCGTGCCGTAAATCAGGTCCAGGCTGACGGCAAGGCCCGCCTCCCGGGCCCACCGGACCACCTGCGGAACCCGGCTCGGGGTGTGGGTGCGGTCCAGGACCTTCAATACGTGCGGGACGGCGGATTGCATGCCGAACGACACCCGGGTGAAGCCGGCTTCCTTGAGGATAGCGAGGGATTCGGGCGTGACCGAGTCGGGGTTGGCCTCGGTGGTGACTTCCGCACCCTCCTCGATTCCCCACTGGTCGATGGCGGCACGAAGGATCATGGCGAGATCGCCGGCCGGCAGGAGTGTAGGGGTGCCGCCGCCGAAGAAAACGGTGCTGAGCTTGCGTGCCGGGACGCCGGAACGCTTCAGTACCTCCGCGGCCAGCCCCACTTCCGAGACGGCCGTCCCCGCGTAGGCATCCTGGGAAGCGCCGCCGCCGAGTTCCGTTGCCGTATACGTGTTGAAGTCGCAGTACCCGCAGCGCACGGCACAGAAAGGGATGTGGACGTACAAGCCGAAGGCCCGGCCCGCCGCACCCTCTGCTGCCTGCGCAGGCAGCAGACCGTCCGACGGCGCCGGGTCGCCAAGGGGAAGAACGCTGGGCATCAGCGGGTCCCCCGGTGCGCGGTGGTCACTTCTTCTTGGCCTTGTCCTTTGAATCGTCCGTGGTGAGGGCCGCGATGAACGCTTCCTGCGGAACTTCCACCGTGCCGACCATCTTCATGCGCTTCTTGCCTTCTTTTTGTTTCTCCAGCAGCTTCCGCTTACGGGAGATGTCGCCGCCGTAGCACTTGGCCAGGACGTCCTTGCGGATGGCGCGGATGCTTTCACGGGCGATGATCCTGGAGCCGATGGCCGCCTGGATGGGCACCTCGAACTGCTGCCGCGGGATGAGTTCGCGCAGCTTGCCGGTCATCATCACGCCGTAGGCGTAGGCCTTGTCCTTGTGCGTGATGGCACTGAACGCGTCCACCTGTTCGCCCTGCAGCATGATGTCGACCTTGACCAGGTCGGCTGCCTGGTCGCCGTCGGCCTTCCAGTCCAAGGACCCGTAGCCGCGGGTCTTGGACTTCAGGATGTCAAAGAAGTCGAACACGATCTCGGCCAGCGGGAGGCGGTACCTGATCTCCACCCGGTCCTCGGACAGGTAGTCCATCCCGCCCAGGACGCCGCGGCGGGCCTGGCAGAGTTCCATGATGGCGCCGACGAATTCGTTGGGCGCCAGGATGGTGGCGGACACCATGGGTTCGCGCACCTCCGCGACCTTGCCTGTGGGGTACTCGCTGGGGTTGGTCACCTGGACCACCTTCTTGTCCTCCAGGGTGACCTCGTACTCAACGTTCGGTGCGGTGGAGATGAGTGCCAGGTTGTATTCGCGTTCCAGGCGTTCACGGGTGATCTCAAGGTGGAGCAGGCCCAGGAAACCGACACGGAAACCGAAGCCAAGGGCTGCGGAGGTTTCCGGCTCGTACACCAGGGCGGCGTCGTTGAGCATGAGTTTTTCGAGGGCGTCGCGGAGGACCGGATAGTCGGCGCCGTCCAGCGGATACAGGCCGGAGAACACCATGGGCTTGGCGTCTGCGTAGCCGGGCAGTGACGTGGCCGCCGGCTTCGCCAGGTTGGTGACAGTGTCGCCCACCTTGGACTGGCGCACGTCCTTAACGCCGGTGATGAGGTAACCCACTTCACCGACGCCCAAGCCCTTTGACGGCGTGGGTTCCGGCGAGCTGACACCGATTTCCAGCAGCTCGTGCGATGCCCTGGTGGACATCATCTGGATGCGCTCACGGGGGTGCAGCATGCCGTCCACGACGCGGACGTAGGTGACCACGCCACGATAGGTGTCATAGACGGAGTCGAAGATCATGGCACGGGCGGGTGCATCCGGGTCGCCCGTCGGGGCGGGGAGGTCGCGGACAATCTTGTCCAGGAGTGCCTCGACACCGACGCCGGTCTTACCGGACACGCGCAGGACGTCCTCCGGATCGCCGCCGATGAGGTTGGCCAGTTCGGCTGCGTATTTCTCCGGCTGCGCTGCCGGAAGGTCGATCTTGTTCAGCACCGGGATGATGGTGAGGTTGTTCTCCATGGCAAGGTACAGGTTTGCCAGTGTCTGCGCCTCGATACCCTGCGCTGCGTCCACCAGGAGGATCGCACCCTCACAGGCGGCCAGCGACCTGGATACTTCGTAGGTGAAGTCGACGTGGCCGGGCGTGTCGATCATGTTCAGCGCGTAGCTGACGCCGTCCACTTCCCATGGCATCCGCACGGCCTGGGACTTGATGGTGATGCCGCGCTCACGCTCGATGTCCATGCGGTCCAGGTATTGGGCCTTCATGTCGCGCGCCTGGACAACCCCGGTGGACTGCAGCATCCGGTCAGCCAGCGTGGACTTGCCGTGGTCAATGTGCGCGATGATGCAAAAGTTCCGAATAATGGCCGGATCTGTCGCGGCGGGCACCGGTGCGGTGCGGGCCATGGGAGACACGCAGGGTCCTTACTGTTGGCATTGTTCGCAGCCAACCGGCAGGCAACCCCGAAGGTGCCGGGCGGTGTGGCCGCACATCTTGAACTCCCAGTGTCCCACGTCCCGGGCCGCGGCACCGCATCCTGCCGCGCCACGGCGGGGGCACTCTGCCGGCCGCGCATGGCGATAGGGTTTCAGCATGGCTATCGACCTCCGCTCCGTGGCTAACGCCGTCCGCCGCGGCCTGCGCATGCTGCGGTTGGGACGCCCCGCCGGGGGTGCGCCCACGTCCGTTTATCCGGGTGACTTCACCGGGCGGGCCGCCGTGCGGTACGCACCCAGTGCCGACGGCGATCCGGACCCCGGTGAGGTGGTGTGGACCTGGGTCCCGTATGAGGAGGACCACAGCAGGGGTAAGGACCGGCCCGTGCTGCTGGTGGGACGGCACGGGCCATATCTCCTGGGCCTGATGATGACCAGCAGGGACAGGGTGGCGCCGGGTACGGCTTCCGACCTCTATGTGGACCTTGGCTCCGGCGCCTGGGACAAGCAGGGCAGGGCCAGCGAGGTCCGGCTGGACCGGGTCCTGCAGATCAGGCCGGACAGCGTTCGGCGGGAGGGCGCCGTCCTGGACAAGGCGCGTTTCGAGAAAGTCGCCTCCGGGCTGCGCCGGCGGCACGGTTGGACATAGGCGCCGGAAATGGCCAGCCCCGGCCCTGACCTGCTACTCTTTATAGCTGTGTGTCCGTGCAGGTCGACGGTCACTGATGGTTGGCCGCCATAGGTATCCCCACGCCGCTCAGTCAAGGCCAGCCGGAAAGCCCTCTAGACCATTTCCGCATTACAAAGAGAGTTCACACGTGGCGAATATCAAGTCCCAGAAGAAGCGCATCCTGACCAACGAGAAGGCACGCCTGCGCAACAACGCAGTCAAGTCTGAGCTGAAGACGGCCATCCGCGCCGTCAACACCGCCGTTGAGTCCGCTGACAAGGAAGCTGCTACTACTGCGCTCGTTTCTGCCAGCCGTAAGCTGGACAAGGCTGTCAGCAAGGGTGTTCTGCACAAGAACAACGCAGCGAACCGCAAGTCGGCGATCTCCAAGAAGGTCAACGCACTCTAAGGTTTCCAGTTCCCGCGAACTGATGGTGTGGCCGGTACCGCAAGGTGCCGGCCACATGCGTTTAAGCGGCGGTCCGCCAGACAGCGGGCACAGTGGTACCCAGCCAACCCTGCACACCGGCAGCAGGATGCCCGGGCGCTACGCCGGCAGTCGCGTATGCCGGCGTTACCTGCCCTGGACCGACATGGCGATCACCGTCACGGCATGTTCCACGGCGTAGACAGGGTCCCGTGACAGGCCCTTCACTTGGGCATCAGCCTCTGCCGTGGCCTGGATGGAGCGCACCAGGCCCTCAGGGGTCCAGCGGCGGACGTCCCGCTGGGCCTGTTCAACCAGCCAAGGCTGCATTCCCAGTTCCGCCGCAATCTGCGCGGACGATCCTGACGCGCCGGCCACCCGCGCCACCGTCCGCAGTTTTGCGGCGAGGGCGGCAACCAGGGGTACCGGATCCGCGCCCGTGGCGAGGGCATGGCGCAGGGTGGACAGCGCCAGCGGCGCGTTTCCCGCCATGGCGGCGTCCGCCACTTTGAAGGCGGTGGCTTCGATGCGCCCTCCATAGTAGCGGTCCACAGTCTCGGACGTGACGGTAGTGGTGGCGTCAGCGATCAGCTGGCTGCAGGCGGCAGCAAGTTCGGACAGGTCTGCACCCACGGCGTTCACCAGGGCCTGGACGGCGTCCTGGTTGATCCGGCGACCCGCCGTCTTGAATTCCGCGGTGACGAAAGAGATTTTGTCAGCATCCTTCTTCAAGGGCTGGCAGTCAACGACGGGCCAGCCGCCCTTCTTGACGGCGTCGAGCAGCTTTTTCCCGCGGGCGCCGCCGGCATGTCGAAGCACGACGACGGCATCCGGCTCGGGATGCTGGACATAGTCCAGCGCATCGGCGAGGAAGGCCTCATTCATGGCCTCCACAGATTCGACTTCAATGAGTTTGCTCTCGCCGAACAGCGAGGGGCTGACCTGCATGGTCAGGGCCCCCGGCTCATAACCGGCGGCGTTGATGCGGCTGAGTTCGACGTCCGGTGCCGCCGTCCGGACTTGCGACCGGACCCTGTCCATGGCCCGGATGCCAAGGTATTCCTCCGGCCCGGTCACCAAGACGATCTGCGCCGGTGTCACGTCCCGCCAGGAGGCAGCGTTCGACGCCGGAGAGCGGGTTTCACGCTTTTGCGCAGCGGCCATCGAAGGTCCCTTCCGGAGGTTTTAGTGCAGTATCCCAGCCTGCCATGTCCGCGCCCGCGCTCCAAGCTGCCGGTACTGAGGCGGCGGGCGGAGACGACCAGCGGCCCTCCCCGGAACCCCGGACAGGGCCGCTGGTGTGACTGGCCTACACCGCTGCGAACGGCTCGGCAGGTCGCGTTCTTCCCTTTAATACCTGCTGTAGGTCAGCTTTACCTTGCCGTCCTCAATAGAGACGTTGGCACTCATGGAAACCGAGGTTGTGTCTGTTGCAGGCTTCCACTCGGCTGTTCCGAAACCGTATGAGTTATCCCTCTCGTAGCTGACTGTCGCTTTCCCGGGAGTCTGTGTACGAATGCGCCACGGGGTAGACCCATATGGGTCCTTGCTTATGGTGAACGTGGGTTTCGACGTGAGTGTCCAGTGGAAGTTCCGGGAGTAGCGCGAGGAACTGTAGTTGTCGAGCGGGCAATTGGCCGGCTGGGCCTCGGTGGACTTCACACACTCGGCAAGATAGGCGTCGATCTGTGCCATGGCTTCGGACTTCAGGACGTCAGAGGCGTCCACTTTGAGGCTGGCGGTCGCGGGTGCCTGGGCGGCCCCGATGGTGACCAGCGCCGTGGACTTCTGAGCGGCCAGAAATTTTTCCGAGGAGGGCAGTTCAACGGTGTATTCGCCGGGCAAAGCAGGGTAGCTGAGGCCGGATGAGCCCATAGAGCTGCCGGCTAGGTCGACGTCGAGCTCTTGACCGTTGATTAGGATCTTCTTCAGCGGCGTGTCCGACGTGATGCGGACGCTCTGAAGAGGTGTGGACTCCATCTTCCAGTGATCGTCCAGGAGTTCAGGATTCGACTTGCGAAGGCTGTACGTCTCCTGCTTCTTACGGCCGTCCTGGTGTACCTCAGCCACCACCGTAGCCGTGTCATCGGCGACCTTCGTGGACACAATGTCGAAGCCGTCGATGCGCTTGGCAGCCTTGGCGTAGACCTGATCGGACAGCAGGACCCGTTGGTCGTTGGCCACGCCGGGATCGGCCAGTGACATCGCCTTGGAAGCCTCGCCGTTCTGAAGTGCCAGTAGGTAGCTGCCCACGGCCTTATCAGGACCGTTGTTGCCCTTGATGACGTTGAGTGCGATGACTCCCCCGACCACCAGTGCGACCACCAAACCGGCGGAGCCCAGCATGAGTCCAAGCTTGCGCTTCGTGCGGGCGGACATCGGCTCCCGGGGCGCCAGCGCAGGATGGGCTCCGGGGGCTGCATGGCCAACTGGGGCCCCGGCACCCGGTGCAGGGGCCGTTCCAGACGGTGCAGCTGCTGCCGATTCGGATGGAGCAATCTTGTAGGCCAGGGCCAGGGGAACGTACCGGCTCAGCTGGGGCGCGAGATAGCACGCTGATGCTTCTGTAGCGCCGCCCCAGAGCATCAGGAAGAACGGGGTAAACCATGCCAGCGTCATGCTGCCGTCACCGGACGCCAGGGACCCGGCGTCAAAGGTGCCGGTCACGCTGCTCAGCCACGTGACCAGCGCCCCGACAACGAGGAATGCAGCAGGGAGCGCTGCCCAGTCAGTGACCTTGTTGGTCACCACGGGCCCCCGGCGCAGGTACCAGAAGACCGAGGTCGCCACGATTGAGATCAGCGCCAGGAGAAGCAGCAACCATCCGGCCCAGCCAGGGATGCCGTACTGGTCCAAGGCGTGCCCGAAGCCGAAGCTGATGTCGGAAGCGGAGGAATTCGCCGATGAGGCCACTGAGGAGCCCAAGTTCCAGTTGCGGGTCAGAGCACCCAGATGGCCCAAGCCGAACATGAAGAAGCCTGCCGTGGGTGCCCACAGCGGCGATGAGAGGGTGGACTGCCACCCGGACTTGATGCCCAGGACAATCACAACCACCGGGATGGCGATGGCCAGAAAAACGACGTAATGTACCGCGACAGTCTCAAATGCCCGGCGGACCGCCGCACGGATACCGGCGCCTGTAATGGCGCGCGGGCGCACTGATGCCCGCCCTGCGAAAGTGGCGAGCGTTCCGATCACGAGCGCAAATACGAAGGACCCGAGGGTCACAGCGCCGATCGGGCTGATCTTCACGCTCGGCACCGGTATGGAAATGGCGAAGATCGCCCCGAGGATATTGACCAGCAGAGTGAACACCAGGCCCGTTGTTACTGCCTCGATCCAAGTTCCGGCGGTTGTTTGGGCTGCGGCCCGCTTGGCGGCGTACCGGCCGCCGTAGTACAGCACTGCGATCGAGACAGCCGTCAGCAGCAAGGGAACCGCGAAGACGGAAGCGGATCCGTGCACGTTCCCCATGAACGGAATGGTTGCGTCGATGCTCGAACCGAGCGCGCCAAGCTGGCTCATGACGACCAGCTGCACGGCCAACTGTCCTATCAGGGACCACGGTGACGGCATCGGGATTTCGCTGGGAAGCATGGAATTCGACGGCAATTCGGTATTGCCACCGTTGCTGGCGCTAATACCGATCAGTGCCAGAATTAGGAAAAGAAAGGCGGTGATGAGAATCACCACATACGAAATGGCGCCGACCAGGGCCCCGGGAATCAAAGTTTTATAGTCGAAAGTCTTCAGGAGACTGGAGCCCGGGGCCGCGCCCGACCCGGAATGGCCGGCGTTTCCTGCATTGCCGGCAGGCGGCCAGCCAGGTGCCTCAGTGGTCTGCCCGGATGACCCGGCCTGCGGATACTGCTGTTCAGTCACAAATTCCCCCAATTGTTCTTGTGCTTCTCAATCGTGCCACAGCCTGAATATTGTTGCGCGGCTGACCTCTGTGTCCTGTGGATTTCTTTGGCACCCACACTTTCAGGACATCGCCTGAATACTTGTAGAACTTTTTGCGAAGCTCAACTTATGAATTGCTTTCGTTGCATTTGCCGCCGCAGCCAGGGCCGCCGCGCCAGCGCTTCAAGCTCTGCACGTGGCGGAGGCGATGAATCCGGCTTTCGAGCAGTTGGATCAACGCTTCGGCCAGCCTGTGCGCCTCCTGGATCCAACGGAGGAGGTGCCGCCGCCGGGCAGCCGCCCAGACGAAGGCGAAGGTGAGGAGGGACAGCAGCAGCATTGAGAGCAGGCCGGGTACCCCTTCCGGCCATGGCAAGGCGGAGCCGGGCAGCTGCGCCGCGAACCTTGCCGTGGCGGCAACCGCTGAACTGAAGGCCCCCGCCACGGCAATCAGGACCGTGGCTGCCCAGGGCAGCACGGCCACCAGGGGCACGGCCGCGGTCCCCAGCAGGGTTACCGGCGCCACCAGGGGTGAAGCTGCGACGTTGGCCAGCAAGGCATAGGTGGCGAACTGAGGCTGCAGGAGGACGATGACGGGTCCGCAGAGCAGCTGGGCGGACAGCGGCACGGCGATGGACGCGGCAACCCACCGGGGCACCACTGCCGGCATCCAGGCCATGATGGGCCGGCCCAGGAGAATGATGCCCAGTGTGGCGAGGACCGATAGGAGGAACCCGAAACTGGTTCCGAGGGCGGGGTCGGCCAGCAGCAGTCCTATGACGGCCAGGCAGAGGAAGCTCAGACCCCGTCCCGATCGTCCGCCGGCCAGGGTGGCGACGCCGATCGCCCCCATCAGAGCCGCGCGCAGGACACTGGGATCCGGCCCCACCAGCACCACGAACAGTGCCAGCCCGCCCAAGGCCACGGCAGCCGCAGGAACCCTGGGCAGGCGGAACAGACGGCACACCAGCAGCAAGGCCCCGAGCACCAGGCTGCAGTTAGCCCCGCTGACCGCTGTCAGGTGGGTCATGCCCACCGTCTTCATGGCGTTGCCGAGTCCTTGGTCCAACGCGCTTGTATCGCCGGTGACCATTCCCGGCAGGAGGCCCCGGGCGTCCGGCTCCAGGAATGAGGCGGCCGAGACAAATCGTGTCCTCAATTCCTTGGCCCCGCCCTGCAGGGCTGGCCCCTCTGTGGCCGGGCGGGGAGCCGTGGCTGCCGCGAGGCTTCCGGCTTCAGTCCGTCCGGGATCGGCGGGACGGAGTTTTCCTGCGGCGCGCAGTGTCTGTCCCGGCACCACCGAACCCCACTCCCGGCCGCCCATGACCACCAGCGGGACCCGCGTGCGCAGGCGGACTCCGTTTGTTGACACCTCAAGGGTGGTGATGGGAACCGACCACCGTTCCCCCGCTCCCCCGTGTCCGCTCACCGGGCGGGGACTGCCGGTGACCTCTGCGACGGCAACAACGGAATCGCCAGCGGCGGCGGCCTCCGCAACGGGTCCGTCGAAGCGCTGCGTTGAACCAGCCGCGGAGTGTGCCGCGGCTGCGGCAGCCAGCATCAGGGAGGCGCCTGCCGCCGCACTGAAACTCCGTCTCCGTGGTTCGGAACGTGCAGTGGAAGGGGCGTTGCCGGCGGCACGCCCGCCACGGCCAAGGCCGGCGGCCCGGCTGATGACCACGGCCGCCGCGGCAGCAAGTCCGGCGCACAGCAGAGCCAGCAGCACCGGCGGCAACCAGATCCCAGCTATCGCGCCGCCCCAGACCAGGCACGCGGGGAGGACCAGCCGGAGATCAGTGCGGCGCCGGGAAACCACAGTGCCGGTTCCGGTGACCGCCGGCGCACCGGCTGCCGCCGCGGCACGCGTGCGGACGTACTCCGTACACCACCTCCAAAAGCGCTGCCGGGCAGCCCGCGGGTGCACGCCGGGAACAACGCTGGGCGAAGGGTCCCCGGTCCGCACCGGGGCCTGGCCGGCAACCCGCCCTGGCTGTTGTTCCGCCTCTCCCCTGACGGCAGATTCCACGAACCGGCTCCAGCGGCTTCGTGGCGGGTTTCCGCCCGGGGCGACCGCGCCTTGTTTCCCGTGGGCCGCGGGCAGGGTGCCGCCGTCCTGTGCTCCCATGTCAGACCGTCACCAAGGGCAGCAGGGACTCCAGCATCTTGGGCCCCACACCGTCCACGGCGTCCAGTTCCTCAACGCTCTTGAAGGGGCCGTGATCCTTGCGCCAGTCCACGATCCGCTGGGCGAGGACAGGGCCGACCTTGGGCAGGGTGTCCAGTTCCGCAACGCTGGCGGTGTTGAGGTTGATCTTCCCGCCCGGGTGGCCCGACCCGGCAGCCGGCCCTGCGTTTTCCGGGCCGTCAGCGCTTCCCGTCCCCTGAGCGGACGGAAGCGGGTCCCCCACCCTCGGGACCTGGATCTTCTGTCCATCTACCAGGACGAGGGCGAGATTGAGCCGGTCCACGTCGGCATCGGCTGCCGGACCGCCTGCGGCAGCGATGGCGTCGTCAACGCGGCAGCCCTGCTGCAGACGGATGACCCCGGGGCTGCCTACGGCCCCGGTCACGTGCACCACCACAAGGGTCCCGCCGGATGAGGACTCCCCCTGGGCCTGGCCTGAATCCGCCAGCGGGGCCGGGCGGTCCTCTGGCGTACCGGCAACCGGGTCCTTGGGGGACGCGTGGCTGCCGCCGGAATTGTCCATTCCGGCCAGTGGCAGGATTTCGGGGGCGCCCGCTCCCGCCTGCCACCAGAACCAGGCTCCCGCAGCCAACGCCAGCGCGGTCAGCAGCGCGGCGACGCGTAGTCCCACCCGCCACCGGAGCCGCGGGGCCGCGTCTTTCCTGCCATCCCCAGCCGCCCCTGTACCGGACTCGTCGGATTGTCCCGGTCCTTGGTACTCAAAGCCTTCCAGGCCCGGACCATCCAGCAGGAGGCCTGGGGTTCCCCCGCCCAGCGTGGACTGGAGCCGGTCCCTCGCATGCCGCGCCTGCTGACCTGCTGCTCCAGCATTCCGGCGTGACATGGCTCCACCCTAGGAAGCAGCGCCGCCGGGCGGCACCCGGCGGAGCCGCTATGTGGAAAGGTTGCCGGCGGTGTCCCTGCCAACAATGACGGCCAGCACGCCGAGCCCGGCATGGGCGGCGAGGACCGCCGGAAGGGAACTGGTCTGGGCCGGCGGACAGTCCGGCAATGCCGCAGCGAGCCTGGCAGCCAAGGCGTCCGCTTCCGCTTGGTTGCCAAAGTGGTGGACGGCCAGGCGAACGCTTTCTCCGGGGCGGGGCACCGCTTCGGCCGCAACGATTTCCTCCAGCCGGGCCACGGCGCGCGCGGCGGACCGTACCCGTTCCAGCGGAACGATCCGGCCGCCGTCGACCGCCAGGATGGGTTTGATGGCGAGCATGGTGCCCACGAGCGAGGCTGCGGCGCCGATACGGCCTCCGCGGCGCAGCTGTTCCAGGCTGGGAACGTAGAAGTAGACCCTGGTCCGGGTTGCCTGTGCGTGGGCGGCCGCGGCGACGTCCTCGCAGCCTGCACCGGTTGCCGCTGCTGTGACTGCAGCCTGGACGGCCATGCCTTGGGCCATGCCTACAGTTTCCGTGTCCACCACCTCGACCGGGATTCCAACCCGTGCCGCAGCGAGCCTTGCCGCGTCCGCCGTACCGGAGAGTTCACCGGAGATGTGGACTGACACCACGGCCTCGAATCCGCGCTGTTGGGCTGCACGGTATGCCTGCTCGAACTGCCCGGGTGATGGCCGGGACGTTTTGACGGCGGTTCCCGAGGCGAGAGCCACGGCGATGGTTTCCAGGATGTCGTCTTCGCCTTCGCCATAGATCTCCGCGCCCACCATGACGGGCATCGGCACCACGGTGAGGATTCCGTCGTGCGGGAGCGCGGCCAGGTAGCCGGCCGGCAGGGCGGCTGCGGAGTCTGTGACGACGGCGGTGCGGACCGGGGCGCCGGGGCCCGGACGCGCGGTCACGGGACGGGCAGAGGGCCTGAGCGCCGAGAGCCGCGACCGTACCCATGGCCAGGCGGCGGCGTTACTGTCAGGCAAGGGGCCTCCTGGATACGGTGTCCGGCTCAGGCGGCACCGGCCGCCGGAAAAGATCCGACGGCCGGTGGATACTGCGGGTGCAGCGGTCAGGCCGGAACGATGTTGACCAGCTTAGGCGCACGGACAATGACAGTCCGGATGCCGCGGCCGTCGAGGGCACGCTGGACATTTCCGGAGGCGAGGGCCAGCTCACGCAACTGGTCCTCGGAGACGTCCGGGGATACCTCCAGCCGGTCGCGCACCTTCCCCTGCACCTGGACAACGGCGGTGACCGTGTCCTGGACCAGGAGGGCAGGATCGTATTCCGGCCAGCCCGCATTGGCCACCGATGCCGGGTGGCCCAGCAGGTTCCACATGTCTTCGGCCGTGTACGGAGCGAACAGGCTGAGGATCACGGCCACCGCCTCGACGGCCTCGCGGACGGCCGGGTCCGCGGCGCCGGCCCCGGAATCGATGGTCTTGCGGGTGGCGTTGACCAGTTCCATCAGCTTGGCCACCACCACGTTGAACTTGTTGGCATCGAGCAGTTCGGCGGCGTCGGCGATGGTGCGGTGCGTTACCGAACGCAGGGCGCGGTCACCTGCTGCGGCGTCCACTCCGGGGTCGCTGGCAACATCCTGTGCAAGGCGCCAGGCGCGGGCCAGGAACTTGGCCGAACCCGACGGCGACACGTCTGCCCAGTCCACATCGTCCTCGGGCGGGGAGGCGAACACCATGGTCAGGCGCACGGCGTCCACACCGTACTTGTCCAGCTGTTCACCGAGGTCCACGCCGTTGCCCAAGGATTTGCTCATGGCCTTGCCGCCGTTGAGCACCTGCCCCTGGTTGAGGAGGGCACTGAACGGTTCGTCGGCGTCGATCATGCCGAGGTCGTGGATGACCTTGGTGAAGAACCGGGCGTACAGCAGGTGCAGGATGGCGTGCTCCACGCCACCGACGTACTGGCCAACAGGCATCCAGTCGTTGATCTTCTGCGGGTCGAACGGGCCCTCGGTGAACTGGGGCGAGACGAAGCGCAGGAAGTACCAGGACGAGTCCACGAAGGTGTCCATGGTGTCCGTGTCACGCTTGGCCGGCCCGTGGCAGGAAGGGCACTCGACATTGACCCACGCTTCGGCAGCCGCCAGCGGGGACGTGCCCTTCGGGGACAAGTCCTCGCCACGGAGGTCGGACGGCAGCGTCACCGGCAGCTGCTCGTCCGGAACGGGCACTTCCCCGCAGGACGGGCAGTGGATGATGGGAATCGGGGTGCCCCAGAACCGCTGGCGGCTCAGCAGCCAGTCGCGGAGCCGGAAATTGACGAACTTCTCGCCGGTGCCCTGCTCTTCGAGGATCTTGATCGCGGCCGGGATGGCCTCGGCCTTGGGCAGCCCGTCCAAGGCCCCGGAATTGATCAGGGTGCCCTCGCCGGCAGTCGCCGTGCCGGACACGGCCGGATCCTCCTCGCCGGTGTCCAGCACCGCCCGGACAGGCAGGTCAAAGGTCTTGGCGAAGTCCAGGTCGCGCTGGTCGTGTGCGGGCACGGCCATGATCGCGCCGGTGCCGTAGTCGGCCAGCACGTAGTCGGCGGCCCACACCGGGAGTTTCTCCCCGTTCAGCGGGTTGACGGCGTACCGTCCGGTGAAGACACCGGTTTTTTCCCGTTCCGTTGACTGCCGTTCGATTTCCGAGAGGGCCTTGACCTTCTCCCGGTAGTCGTCCAGGGCGGCGGCGTGTTCGTCCGTGACGAGTTCGACGGCGAGCGGCGCGTCAGCGGCCACCACGAAGAAGGTTGCCCCGTACAGGGTGTCCGGGCGGGTGGTGAAGACGGTGACGTCCTTGGCGGGCTTGCCGCCGTCGGCCTCTACCACGAAGGTGACGTGGGCGCCCTCGGACCGGCCGATCCAGTTCTTCTGCATGGCCAGCACGCGCTCGGGCCAGTGCCCGCGGAGCTCGTCCATGTCGTCCAGCAGCCGGTCGGCGTAATCGGTGATCTTGAAGTACCACTGGTTCAGCGACTTCTTGGTGACCGTGGTGCCGCAGCGCTCACAGGCACCGTTGACCACCTGTTCGTTGGCCAGCACGGTCTGGTCCTTCGGGCACCAGTTCACCGGCGAGTTTTTACGGTAGGCCAGGCCGCGCTCGTAGAAGCGCTTGAACAGCCACTGCGTCCAGCGGTAATACTCGGGGTCGGACGTGTGCAGGCGGCGCGACCAGTCGGCGGAGATCGCGTACCGCTTGAACGAGGCTGCCTGGGTGTCGATGTTGGCGTACGTCCACTCACTGGGGTGGGCGTTGCGCTTGATGGCGGCGTTTTCCGCGGGCAGGCCGAAGGAGTCCCACCCGATCGGGTGCAGGACGTCATAGCCTTTTTGGCGGAGGTAGCGGGCCACGACGTCGCCCATGGCAAACGCTTCGGCGTGTCCCATGTGCAGGTCGCCCGAGGGGTACGGGAACATGTCAAGCACGTAACGGCGTTCCCTGGACCCGTCGTCCACCGGGGTGAAGACCTTGAGGTCCTCCCACACCTGGGGCCATTTGGCCTCCATGGCGGTGAAACTGTAGGTGCCCTCTTCAGGCTCTGCCGATACTGTTGTTGTTCCGGTCTCTGTCTCCGGCTGAACGCCCACTGCTGCCCTTTTCTGTTCTGTTACGGCATCGGTGCTGCCATAACGGCCTGATCCTCCTGCTGACGGCCCGCATGCCCCGGACACACAAAAGCCCCTCACCATTGGAGGGGCTGCCGCTCAGCTGTCACGTCTGGGACAACCGGCGGCTAACTAAGCAGAAGGATCGCACGCATGGATCTACTTTAGCGCACCCGTTCGCCGCCTGCCGCAGCCCCGGAGACAGGACTCGTTGCATTGCCCGGGCCAAGCGCGCATGATCATCCCAAAACGTAGGGAGGTGGTACGCGGTGGCTGATGCAACCACCACCGGCTCCGCCCAAGGGGCGCCGCTCTCGCTCTGGCTGGCAAGCGCCGGAACAACCCGTTTCCCTGACCTGCGCGGCACAGTGGAGGTGGACGTGGCAGTAATCGGGGGCGGGGTCGCCGGACTGACGGCAGCACTGGCCCTCAAAGGCTCGGGCCGCTCGGTAGCCGTTCTTGAAGCCGCCCGGATCGGCACAGGGGTCACTGGGCATACCACCGGCAAGGTGACGTCCCTTCACCGCTTGGCGTATACGGCATTGGAACACAGCCACGGCGCAGTCGCCGCAGGGGTCTACGGCACGGCAAACCAGGCTGCCGTGGAACACATCGCCCATCTGGTGGCGGCGGAGGACATCTCCTGCGGCTTCCGGAGGGTTGCCAACTTCACCTTCGCCGGGAGTATGGACACCCTCCCACAGGTGCGCGCCGAAGCCGAACTGGCCGCCAGGCTTGGACTTCCCGCCTCATTCACGGCCGAGGTACCCCTGCCTTTTCCCGTGGCGGGCGCTGTCCGTTTTGACGGCCAGGCCCAAATCCACGCGGTGGAGTATCTTCAGGGGCTGGCCGCACGAGTGGACGGAGGGGGCAGCTTCGTTTTCGAGGGAACCCGGGCCGTCGGCCTGCAAGACGGCCCACAGGTGAAAGTCACCGCCAACGACGGCACCGTGCTGGCCGCTGACGCGATTGTGGCCACGAACGTCCCTTTCGGAGACCATGGCAGGTTGGAGGCACTGTGCCCGCCGCACCGCTCCTACATCGTTGCCGCGGTGATGGACGGTCCTCCCCTGGACGCTACGTTCATCAGCGCCGATGAACCCATGCGGTCGTTGCTCACTGTCCGGCTGAACGGCGTGACGTACCTGCTGGCCGGCGGCGAGGGCCACCCTGCCGCCGAACACGTGGATCCGGCGCAGCGGTACGCGAGCCTCACCGGCTATGCCCAAAGCCGCTTCGGAGCCGGGCCCGTTGCCTACCGCTGGTCCACCCAGGACGCCGTACCCCGGGACGGGTTGCCCTACGTCGGCCCGCTGGCTCCGGACAGCCGGCATGCCTTCGTCATCACAGGCCTGCGCAAGTGGGGGCTGACCAACGGTACCGCCGCCGCGCTGATGCTCACGGACCTGCTCAATGGCACCCCCAACGAATGGGCTCCGCTGTTTGGCAGCAACCGTGCACCGTTGCACCCCGGGACCAGGGCGGCGGTGGACGGCCAACCAAAGGCCGGTGCACGCCCGGACGGGCAGGAGACCGGCCCGGACGACGTTGCACGGCAGGTGGCGGACCTTGGCCCCGGGGCCGTCAAGGTGATTGACGCAGCCGGGACCAGCACGGCCTACTACCGCGGCCAGGCCGGTGAGCTCCACGCGGTGTCCGCAACCTGCACCCATCTGGGCTGCACCGTCGGCTTCAACCGGGAAGACAGCACCTGGGATTGCCCTTGCCACGGTTCCCGGTTCACCGTGGACGGCGCGGTCATCCAGGGACCGGCCACCGAGGACTTGCCGCCGCGCCCCACGCCCTGAAAGCGCCTCCCCTCGCCCACCCCTGGCTGGGGCCGGACATGGAAGGGCCGCCCCGCCGGATATCGGCAGGGCGGCCCAAAAATACCGAAGGACGCTACCGCACGTCCTCGTCGACCCAGTCCATGGACTTGGTCACGGCCTTCTTCCAGAGGCGCAGCTGGCGCTCCTGCTCCGCCTTGTCCATCTGCGGCTCCCACCGCTTGTCCTCTGACCAGTTCGCGGACAGCTCGCCCAGGTCCTTCCAGAAGCCGACGGCAAGGCCGGCCGCGTAGGCGGCGCCCAGCGCCGTGGTTTCCACGACCTTGGGCCGGATCACCGGAACGCCCAGGATGTCCGCCTGGAACTGCATGAGGGCATCGTTGGCGACCATGCCGCCGTCGACCTTCAGCTCGCTCAGCGGAACTCCGGAGTCCGCGTTGACGGCGTCCAGCACCTCGCGGGTCTGGAACGCGGTGGCTTCCAGGGCCGCCCGGGCGATGTGGTTCTTGTTGACGAAGCGGGTCAGGCCGACGATCGCACCACGGGCGTCCGAGCGCCAGTAGGGAGCGAAGAGGCCGGAAAACGCGGGGACGATGTACACGCCGCCGTTGTCCTTGACGGCCGCTGCCAGGGTCTCCACCTCCGGTGCGCTGCTGATCATGCCCAGGTTGTCCCGCAGCCACTGGATCAGGGAGCCCGTGACGGCGATGGATCCTTCAAGGGCGTAGTGCGGCTTGGCGTCGCCAAGCTTATAGCCAACGGTGGTCAGGAGCCCGTTCTTCGAGTGGACGATCTCCTCGCCGGTGTTGAAGATCAGGAAGCAGCCGGTGCCGTAGGTGTTCTTGGCTTCGCCGGTGTCGAAGGCTGCCTGTCCGAAGGTGGCCGCCTGCTGGTCGCCCAGGATACCTGCCACGGGTGTCTCGCGGAGCAGTTGGGATCCGTGGACCTCGCCGTAGACCTCAGAGGAGGACTTGATTTCCGGCATCATGCTGCGCGGCACACCGAAGATGCCCAGGATCTCGTCATCCCACTGGAGGGTCTCCAGGTCCATGAACAGCGTGCGCGATGCGTTGGTGACATCGGTGACGTGGACGCCGCCGTCAACGCCGCCGGTCAGGTTCCAGAGGACCCAGGCATCGGTGTTGCCGAACACCAGGTCGCCGGCCTCTGCCTTTTCGCGGGCGCCGTCGACGTTGTCCAGGATCCATTTGATCTTGGTCCCGGAGAAGTAGGTTGCCAGCGGCAGCCCGACTTTTTGCTTGAAGCGGTCCCCGCCGCCGTCCTTGGACAGTTCATCGACGATGTCCTGGGTCCGGGTGTCCTGCCACACGATGGCGTTGTAGACCGGCTTGCCGGTGGTCTTGTCCCACACCACGGCGGTTTCGCGCTGGTTGGTGATGCCGACGGCGGCGATATCGTGCCGCGTCAGGTTCGCCTTGGACAGCGCGGAGCCGATGACCTCACGGGTGTTGTTCCAGATTTCCGTGGCGTCGTGCTCCACCCAGCCGGCTTGCGGGAAGATCTGTTCGTGCTCCATCTGGCCGGAGGAGACAATGGCGCCGCTGTGGTCGAAGATGATGGCGCGGGTGCTGGTGGTGCCCTGGTCGATGGCGATTACGTACTGGTTCATGATGACGTCCTTGTCCGGTTTGTTGATTTGTCGTGTGGGTTCAGGATGCTGCGGTGACGATGATGGGGACAACGCGGGCCACGAGGCCACCGAGTGCGCCGCCGATCAACGGTCCGACGACGGGCACCCACGAGTAGGCCCAGTCGCTGGAGCCCTTGCCCTTGATGGGAAGAACTGCGTGGGCGATGCGGGGTCCGAGGTCGCGGGCGGGGTTGATGGCGTAGCCGGTGGGGCCGCCGAGGGACACGCCGATGCCTACGACCAGCAGGGCAACGGCGAGCGGACCGAGCCCGGAGGGGGTCCCGCCGAGGGTGAGGATGACCAGCACCAGCACGAAGGTGCCGATGACTTCGGTGATGACGTTCCAGGGCGTGGACCGGATGGCCGGTCCGGTGGAGAAAACGCCGAGCTTGCCGGCGGGCTCGGGTTCGTCGTCGAAGTGCTGCTTGTATGCCAGCCAGCAGACCACGGCGCCGAGGAACGCGCCCACCATTTCGCCGGCGAAGTAGGTCAGGGTGGACGCGATATCCACGGTGACTCCCGGGGCGTACTCGGCCTTGCCGTTGAGCAGCAGGCCGAGTGTGACGGCGGGGTTCAGGTGCGCGCCTGACTTGGCGGCAACGAAGACACCCGCGAAGACGGCGATTCCCCACCCCCATGTGACCATGAGGAACCCGCCGTTGTTGCCTTTTGTCCCCCGCAAAGCCACGTTGGCAACGACACCACAACCCAAGAGGGTCAGCATGCCGGTACCAAAGACTTCGGAGAGGAAGACTATTCCTAGAGACATCTTTGACTCCTTCTGTTTTTAGTTGTCGGCCCTCCGCGGGTGGAGGGCCGTCGGGCCGGGGTGACTCACGCCCCCGGCCCCGCCCGGCCTCAGGAGACCAGGCTGTGCGTTTCCACCCGGTGGAAACGCTGCAGCACGTCCTGGGCGTGCTTGATTTCTGCGGTGCGCGTTGCAGCGTCCCATTTGAGCGGTCCGGAGAGCACCTCGGCGACCTCGTTGAGCAGCTCACCGGTGACGAGTCCCCGGAAAGCCAGGGAGGTGCGCCGGATCAGGACATCCACCAGATGGCCCACCTGTTCGTGTGCCGCCATGAATTCCAGTTCCCGGACGCTGAGCTCACGGGTGGAACGCAGCGCCTGGTCAGGGGCGGCGTCGAGGTACCCGATCACTTCTTCGGCCCGGGTTCCGTAGCGGGTCAGCAGGCCCGCCGTGCGGTCCGCGTCCCGGCCGGCGGACATGTGTGCCTTGATCCACTGCTGGACGCTGTTCTCGTCAGCGGGGAACCCGGCGCCGCCGCCGATGGGCAGCTGCGCGGTGGAAACCTTGCGCTGCATGCCGAGTTCGGCGAGGACGTCGTTGGCGAGGTGCTCCGCGAGGGCGCGGAACGTTGTCCACTTGCCGCCCACCAGGCTCAGGACGACGGCGGAGTCCGCGTCGTGTCCGGAGGTGCGGCGTTCGATGCGGTAGTCGCGGGAGACGAAGCCGGGCTGGGTGGCGTCATGGCTTGGCAGTGGGCGGACGCCGGAGAACGTGTACACGATGTGCTCAGGTGTCACGTCGACCGAGGGGAATACGTGCCCGATCAGGTCGAAGAAGTACGCGATCTCCTCGTCGGTGCAGATGGCGTCCTCGGACATGTCGGCGTCGACGTCGGTGGTGCCCACCAGGACCCGGTCACCCATCGGGTAGATCAGGACGATCCGGCCGTCGGTGTGCTCAAAGAAGATTTCGCGGCCGCGGCACGCGGCAAGGAGGCCCGGGTGGTCAAGCACGATGTGCGAGCCCTTGGTGCCGCCCATGAAGGATGACGCGGCACCCATGGCGCCGTTGGTAAGGTCCACCCACGCGCCGGTGGTGTTCACGATGACGTCTGCCGTGAAATCGAATTCCTCGCCGGTGAGTTCGTCACGGAGCCGGACGGTGCTGCCCCGCCCGGTTCCGGGGTTGGGGGCCGGAGACATGGACTGCAGGGACAGGTAGTTGCTGGCACGCGCCGTGTTGCCCTGTGCGTTGTGGGCCTGCTCCGTCCCCGCGGGGCGGCCGGCCTTCTCACCGTCCTGCAGGACGTCGAGGGTGAGTCGCTCCGGGTTGTGCACGGAGGCATCGAAGTACGTGGCAGTGTATTTGACGTCCGGGCGGAGGGCAGGCAGTTCCTTGAGGGCGGCCTTGTGCGTCCGGAACTGGTGCCGCGGCACGGTCCCGCCGTCTCGGGAGAACGAGTCGTAAAGGCTCAGCCCGGCCTTGATAAGGAACGCACCGCGCTCCTTCGGCTTGCCCTGCTGCTTGTGGGTCAGGAAGCGTAAAGGCGCCGAGAGGATACCGGAGAACGTGCTGAAGATGGGAATGGTGGTCTGCAGCGGCTTGACGTAGTGCGGCGCGATCTTGAGCAGCCGGTTGCGTTCCACCACGGATTCACGCACCAGGCGGAACTCGCCGTTTTCGAGGTAGCGAATGCCGCCGTGGATCATGTGCGATGATGCGCCGCTGGCCCCCTGGCAGTAATCTCCGCGCTCCACGAGTGCGACGTCGACGCCCTGCAAAGCCAAGTCTCGGAACGTGCCTACCCCATTGATGCCGCCGCCCACCACGAGCACTTTGGCGTGTGGCCTGCGCCGGAGGCTGTGTACCGATGAGCGTTCGGCTTCGGCCCGGGGGGCGCCGGCAGACGGTTGGACAGTTGGTTCCTTGGGTCCCAAAACATACTCCCTTGGGGCTTTGAAAGTGATGCGGCTGCCACCGTGGCGCACCGCCGTTCTGCTCTATTCTTTGGAGATATGGAAAATGGAGTCAAGCACTATGCACAAACGTGCAGAGGGGAAATGAGATGACACTCTCCAGAGACGCAGATGCCCTCCGAGCTGCACAAATGTACTATCTGCAGGACCTCACCATGGATGCGATCGCACGCGAACTGCGCACCTCCCGGTCCACCGTTTCGCGTCTCCTGTCCGCCGCCAGGGAATCGGGACTGGTGCAGATCCAGATCCGCAATCCGCTCGATACCGGCCCGGAGCTGGAAGGCATGATCCGCCGCCGGTACAACCTTGACGTGCACGTTGTGCCGGTCCTGGGGACGCTCAACGAGGCCGAGACCCTGGACCGCGTGGCCATGCAGGCCGCACGCACCATCGGTCCCCTGGTGGATTCGAACGCGATCATCGGCGTTGCCTGGGGATCCACCCTCAGCGCCGTCAGTCGGCACCTCACCCGGAAGATCACCCACGACAGCGTTATCGTCCAGCTCAACGGCGCGGGAAACATGCACACCACGGGCATTACCTACGCCAGCGACATCATGCGAAGGTTTGGCAGCGCCTACGGCGCACGGGTGGAGCAGTTTCCCGTCCCGGCGTTCTTCGACCACGCCGCCACCAAGACAGCCATGTGGAATGAACGCAGCGTGCAGCGCGTCCTGGAACTCCAGGCGAAGATGAGCATCGCCATCTTCGGTGTCGGTTCGGTGCATGCCGACTACCCCAGCCACGTGTACGCGGGCGGATACCTCGACGAGGAGGACCTGAACGCCCTGGCTAACTCGGACGTGGTGGGCGACGTTGCCACCGTGTTCTTCCGGGCCGACGGCTCCTCCGACGGGATCGTCCTGAACGAACGGTCCACCGGGCCGGCACTTGCCCAGTTGCGCCAGGTGCGCCGGAGGATCTGCGTGGTCTCGGGCGTCTCCAAGATCAACGGCCTCCGCGGGGCCTTGGCCGCCAGGCTGGCGACGGACCTGATCCTGGACGAAGCCACCGCCCGCCGCCTGGTCGATTACGAGGGCCTGACAAGCTGAAGTGGGTAGAGTCGTTTCCATGAGAACCTCACCCCGGCTCAGCCTGAACAACGGCGTGCTGATCGACCAGCTTGGCTTTGGGCTGTACAAAGTGCCGGCGGCGGACGCAGAAGGCCTGGTGGCCACGGCGCTCGCGGCAGGGTACCGCCACTTCGACACCGCAGCCATGTACGGAAACGAGACCGGCGTCGCGCGCGGCATCAGTTTGCAGCTTGGCGACGGAACCGGAAGCGGCGGTTCCGGGGAGCTGTCCCACTCACTGGCCCGGGAAGACGTCTTCATCACCACCAAGGTCTGGAACGACCATCACGGCTACGACTCCACGCTGAGAGCCTTCGACGACTCCATGGTCAACCTGGGGCTGGACTACGTGGACATGTACCTGATCCATTGGCCTTGCCCGCGGCGCGGGCTGTTCCCGGAAACGTACCGCGCGCTGGAGACCCTCTACCGTGAAGGCCGCGTCCGTGCCATCGGCGTCAGCAACTTCCAGCCCGCCCACCTCGACCGGCTCCTGCAAAGCGCCGAAGTTGTTCCTGCCGTGAACCAGATCGAACTGCACCCCTGGCTGCAGCAGGAGGAGCTGCGCAGCAAGCACGCGGACCTGGGTATCCGGACCGAAGCATGGAGCCCGCTGGGCCGCGGCCAGGTGCTCTCGGACCCGGTCATCGAAGCCTGCGCCGCCGAGCACGGCAGGACCCCGGCGCAGGTGATCCTGCGCTGGCACATGCAGCTGGGCAACGTTGCCATCCCCAAGGCAAGTTCGGAGGCCCGCATCCGGGAGAACCTGGACGTCTTCGGGTTCGATCTTTCCGAACGGGACCTGGCCGCGATCACTGCGTTGGACCGCGGGCAGCGCACCGGTTCGCATCCGGACAACGTCAACTAGGCGCCGGCATGGATACCGTGAACCCGGGGACCTCCCCTGCGCCCGCATACCTGAGTGCCGCACTGGCAGCCCGAACTTCGGGCGGCACCGTAACCCTCGACGGCGGCAGCGTGGCGTTCTGGACCTATGAGCCGCTGGAGGAAACACCGGAAACCCGCACAATCCTGGTGATCCACGGTTTCCGGGGCGACCATCATGGGCTCCTGCGTGTCGCGGACCAGCTGCCGGACATGCGCATCATCATGCCGGACCTGCCGGGATTCGGCAGTTCGGACGCCTTCATACAGGACGAGCATTCGGTGGAGCGCTACGGACAGTTCATCAGCGACTTCATGGCGGCCCGGGGGCTCGGACCGGACACCGTGCTGCTGGGCCACTCTTTCGGTTCGATCGTGGCAGCGCACTTTGTGGCCGGCCATCCCGGCGCAGTCCGTCCCCTGATCCTCATCAACCCCATCGCTGCCCCGGCGCTGGAGGGGCCCAAAGGCGTGATGACGCGGCTGGCAGTCCTGTACTACCGGCTGGCGGCAAGGCTCCCCCGCAAACCGGGGCTGGCCCTGCTTCGCAACCGGCTGATTGTGCGCGTCATGAGCGAGACCATGGCCAAGACACGCGACAAGGAACTGCGGGCATTCATCCACGGCCAGCACCACGCGTACTTCAGTTCCTTCGCAGACCGCGACAGCCTGCTGGAGTCCTTCACGGCGTCGGTCAGCAACCATGTCGCCCAAGTGGCCGGCCGGCTGGACCTCCCCGTGCTGCTCGTGGCCGGCGAAAGGGACGAAATCGCCACGCTTCCCAGCCAGCAGCGCCTCCTGGCACTGCTGCCGGACGGGGAGCTAAAGGTGATTCCCGGCGTCGGACACCTCATCCACTACGAAACGCCGGAGCCCGCCGCCCGCTACATCCGCAGCTTCCTGAAGGATCATCCCGCGTGAAGATAGTCATCGATGCCCGCTTTACCCGCACCGACCACCACGACGGCATCAGCCGCTACGGGGCCAGCCTGATCGCCGCCACGGCGAAAATCGCCGACGTCTCAATGCTGGTCTCCGACGTCCGCCAGCTAGCCCTCCTGCCGGACGTTCCGTACACGCTGATCAACAGCCCGCTCTCACCGCTGGAGCTGTTCGTGGCCCGCAAGGTCAATGGCCTCGGCGCCGATGTGGTGGTGTGCCCCATGCAGACCATGGGCACCTGGGGCAGGAAGTACGGCCTGATCCTGACGCTGCACGACCTCATCTACTACGAGCACCCCGCTCCCCCGGGATTCCTGCCGGCCCCGGTCAGGCTGCTCTGGCGCCTCTACCACAAGGCGTTCTGGCCCCAGCGGCTGCTGCTGAACCGGGCCGACACGGTGGCCACCATCAGCCGGACCACCGAGGCGCTCATCGCCAAGTACCGCCTCACCCGCCGGCCGGTACGCATCATCGCCAACGCACCCCAGCCGGCCCAGGTCCACCGCACCCCGGGTGATGGCGCGGACAAGACGCTCATCTACATGGGCTCGTTCATGCCCTATAAGAACGTGGAAACCATGGTGGCCGGCATGTCCGGGCTGCCCGGCTACACCCTGCACCTGCTGAGCCGGATCAGTCCACAACGGCGGGCGGAACTCGAAGGCCTGGTGCCGCAGGGCGCCGAAGTGGTGTTCCACAACGGCGTCACCGACGCCGAATATGACGGGCTGCTGCGGCGGGCCACCGCACTGGTAAGCCTGTCCAGGGCCGAAGGCTACGGGCTCCCCTTGGTGGAAGCCATGGCAGTCGGCACGCCGGTGATCGCCAGCGACATCCCGATCTTCCGCGAGGTGGGCGCGGACGCAGCCCTTTACGTGGACCCGGGCTCCCCCGAACAATTCGCACACGCGGTGGCGCAGCTGCAGGATGACGGGCATTGGCAGGACATGTCCCGGCGTTCCGTGGCACGGGCCGCCGAATTCAGCTGGGACGAATCGGCGAGGCAACTGGTGGATGCGGCACACGAAGTGGTGGCCAACAGGCCGCGCTGACCGGGTATGTAGGCCGGGGTGCACAGGCCAGGCAACAGGCACCGTGCCGCGAAAGTCCTAGAGGACGTCCACGCCGTCCAGGCGCAGCTGTACCGGCTCCACGGTCCTCTTGGCGGCCGCGGCCGCCCGGGTGGCCCGCAGGACACGGACGACGGCGGCGGCCTGGCCATACGGAAAGAACAGCAGGGTGCGGACGTCCTCGGCCGAGCGCCTCCCGGACGGCGGTGCGGTCAGCACCAACGGCGCCGGGCCTGCAGAGCGCACCGTTATTCCGGCGCTGCCGAGCCCGGCCTCCACGGCGGCCGTGAAATGCTCGACGGCGGGGCGCGGCCCGGTGACGGATGCAATCCGGACCGCCGGGGGCAACTGGAGTTCCATCCTCAGGGCCAGCTCCCGCTGGGCATAGCTGGCAGGATCCCAACGGAGCAGGGCGCCTGTGGCAGCGGTGTCAGTGGCCGTCACCACCACGAGTCCGCCGTCCGGGGCAGGACGGACCAGTGCCGCGGCGTTGAGCCACCGCCTGACCGTGTCCTCGCCGGCGCGGAGGGTTTCCCGCCGCAGCAGGGAGTCGCCGTCCAGGAGCAGGGCCGCTGCATAGCCGCCGGCCGCGACTGGCTCCGCCCCCACCGTGGCCACCACCAGGGCCTTCGCCTCGCCCACCGTGGCCTTTACCTGGTCACCGGAGGAGGTGACGACGGTTTTGCCCGGAAAAGCCCTGCCCAGTTCCTCCGCAGTACGCAGGACCCCGGTGGCTCCCTTCCGGAGCCGTCGGCCGCCACAGTGGGAGCAGGTCCAGTCCGGTGCCGGCGTGGAACACCAGCGGCACTGGGGAAGCGCCGACGTGCCTGCCAGCGCCAGGGGCCCTTGGCAGGTTCCGCAGCGTGCCGGCTCGCGGCACGTTTCGCAGACCAGTGACGGCGCGTAGCCGGCCCTGGCCACCTGCACCAGGACAGGTCCGCGCTCCAGGCCTTCCTTGGCGGCCTGCCAGGCCGCGTGCGGAAGCCGGGCCACAGTGGCAAGCGGGTCCCGGGCCTGCTCGAAGGTGTCGGCGGTGCTGACGACGCGCGGAACGGTCGCCCTGAGGGTGTCACGCGCGGTGCTGACGGGGACGGCCCACCCGGACTCCACCAGCCGCTGGACCTCCGTGCTGCGCGAGTGCCCGGCCAGGAGGCATGCGGCGCCTTCCTGCTCCGCCCGCAGGAGCAGCACTTCCCGGGCGTGCGGGTACGGTGCGCGTTGTTCGATGTGGAGGTCGTCGCCGTCGTCCCAGCAGGCAACCAGCCCGAGGTCCGGGACCGGGGCGAAGGCGGCAGACCGGGTGCCAATGGCCACCTTGGCGGTGCCGGCCAGCAGGCGAAGGTAGTTCCGGTACCGGGGTGTGGGGCCGTCGTCTGCGGTGAGCCGCGCCACGGCATCGTCCGGCAACACGTCCTTGAGTGCTGCCTCGAGGCGGTCAAGGTCGCGGTAGTCCGGCACCACCAGCAGGGCGCCGCGGCCCGAGGTGTAGGCGGCGGCAGCGGCTTCGGCGAGGAGGTGTGGCCAGCCGGCGGGTCCGTAGCCCTGCAGCGGGTTGACCACCGCGCGCGGTGCTCCACCGGCGGCCAGGTGCCGCAGGAAAGCAGCGCCGGTGCGGTAGTCCGTCCAGGCTGAGGGGCCGGCAGCGCCGGGAGCGGTTCCCGCTTCCTCCGCCGCGTAGGCGCCCGGGTAATCCTTTTCCAGCCTTGCAACGCGGGGTGGAACGGCGAGGCGGAGGACGTCGCTGACGGTACCGGCGTACCGTGCGGCGACGGCGGTAGCGAGGTCGAGGACGGCGGGCATGAGGACCGGAACCGGTGAAACGACCTTGGCCAGGGGCACCAGGGCGTGTCCGGCGTCGGACTCGGCCACCCTTTCCAACAGGAAGCCGTTGAGGTCCTGGCCGTTGAATTTGACCTTGACCCGTACCCCGGGCCGCGCCTCCAGGTCAAGGGAAGCCGGGACGGCGTAGTCGAAGGGCCGGTCCAGATGCGGGAGGGAGGACTCCACGAGGACCCGGGCCACCGGCAGCTGTGCTGCCATGGCTCCGGCGGACGGAGTCCGCACCGGAAATCCCTGCAGCAAGGATGGCTGGACGGAACTGTCAGCAACCATGGCGGTTACCTCCGTTCAGCTGCCGGGTTGGACATGGACAGCCAAGCACCGGGCACTGACATTGGCCTTCCGGACGCCTCATGAGGACTGTCAGGCGTTGAAGAATGCCTTCAGGTCATCCACCCGGTCCAGGCGTTCCCACGTGAAGTCGGGATCGTCGCGGCCGAAGTGCCCGTGCGCGGCGGTCTTGGCGTAGATGGGCCGCTTCAGGTCGAGGGCGTCGATGATGGCGCGCGGGCGCAGGTCGAAGATCTCGGCGATGGCCGCGCTGATCCTGGCCGGGTCAACGGTCTCGGTACCAAACGTCTCCACGTAGGTTCCCACGGGCCGGGCCTGGCCGATCGCGTACGCGATCTGGATCTCGGCACGCTTGGCCAGTCCTGCGGCCACCACGTTCTTGGCCACCCAGCGCATGGCGTACGCAGCGGAGCGGTCCACCTTGGACGGGTCCTTGCCGGAGAAGGCGCCACCGCCGTGGCGGGCCATGCCGCCGTAGGTGTCGACGATGATTTTCCGGCCGGTGAGCCCGGCGTCCCCAACCGGCCCGCCGATAACGAATTCACCGGCCGGGTTGAGGATGTTCGCGGTGCGCGAGAGGTCCAGGTTGGCGCCGGCAAGAACGGGCTCGATCACGATGGCGGCGAGGTCCGCGCGGAGCTGCTCCAGGCTTGCACCGTCGGCGTGCTGGCTGGAGATCACCACTGTCTCCACGGAGACGGGTACGTCTTTGTCGTAGCCGACGGTCACCTGGGTCTTGCCGTCCGGGCGGAGGTAGGCCAGCTGGCCCGTCTTGCGAACCTCGGTGAGCCGTTCGGAAAGCCGGTGGGCGAGCCAGATCGGCGTCGGCATGTAGGAAGGGGTCTCGTCGCTGGCGTAACCGAACATCAGGCCCTGGTCCCCTGCGCCCTGGAGGTCGTAATCGTCCTCCTGGCGGCCCTCACGCGCCTCGAGTGAATTGAACACACCGCCGGCAATGTCGTTGGACTGCTGTCCGATGGAGACGGAGACGCCGCACCGGGCGCCGTCGAAGCCGTTGGCCGAGGAATCGTAGCCGATTCCCAGGATGGTCTCACGGACGATCTGCGGGATCTCGACGTAGGCGTCGGTGGTGACTTCGCCCGCCACGTGCACCAGGCCTGTGGTGGCCATGGTCTCCACTGCCACGCGCGACTCGGGGTCCGCTGCCAGCAGCGCGTCCAGGATGGCGTCGCTGATCTGGTCGCAGATCTTGTCCGGATGGCCCTCTGTGACCGACTCGGACGTGAAGAGCCGGAGCGCGGCGGGCGTGGCCCCGTGGGCCTGGGGAAGGTGCAGCGGTAAAGTCACTCAACTACCTTACTGGTTGGTGTTGGTTGCCAGGCGGGAGATGTCCCCGTGCTAAGCAAACGTGGCCTGAAACACTTCAGGCGCGGGGTGAAACGTGGTTCAGTTCAAAGCTGATGCGCCTGATGATGGCCTCCGAAACCTCGGTTTTGGTCCCGGACGCCTCCTGTGGTTCGGAGCCGGCCCGGGAGAGGATGACCACCTCGTTGGAGTCCTGTCCGAACACCTTGTCCATGCCCACATGGTTGACCACCAGCAGGTCGCAGCCCTTGCGCTGCAGTTTGGCTTGGGCGTACGCCAGGACGTCGCCCTGGCTGTCTCCTGTTTCGGCAGCGAAACCGACGACGAGCTGCCCGCTTCCGGCACGGGATGCGTTGCGTTGCTCCACCAGTTCCTGCAGGATGTCCGGGTTGCGGACCAGGGTGATGACGGGGTCGGCGGTGTCGTCACGCTTCTTGATTTTTGTGTCCGAGACCTCCGCGGGCCGGAAATCGGCCACGGCAGCGGACATGATGATGACGTCGGAATCAGCTGCTGCAGCGAGTGCGGCCTCACGGAGCTCCATGGCCGTCTCCACACGTTGCACGTCAACCCCTGCCGGCGCCGGGACCTCCATGTGGGCCGCCAGCAAGCGCACGGTGGCCCCCGCATTCCGCGCGGCAACGGCCAGCGCGACGCCCTGTTTGCCGGAGGACCGGTTGCCGAGGAACCTGACCGGGTCCAGGGGTTCCCGGGTTCCGCCGGCGCTGATGGTGACGGTGCGTCCTGCCAGCGGAAGCTGGTAATCGGAGCGGCTCTGCACCAGCGCCATGGCGGCGTCGAAAATGGCCTGGGGTTCCGGGAGCCTGCCCGGTCCCGAGTCTGCCCCTGTCAGCCTGCCGGAGGCGGGTTCAAGGACTGCAGCGCCACGGCCGCGGAGGGTCTCCACATTGGCGCGGGTGGCGGCGTGTTGCCACATCTCCGTGTGCATGGCCGGGGCGAAGAGCACCGGGCCGTGCGCCATGAGCAGCGTGTTGGTCAGGAGGTCGCCGGCCTGGCCGGTGGCTGCCTTGGCCAGGAGGTCGGCCGTGGCGGGTGCGACGACCACGAGGTCGGCCTCGTGGCCCAGCCGTACATGGTTGACCAGGTGCACGTCATCGAAAACGCTGTTGCTGACCGGGTTGCCGGACAGCGCCTCCCAGGTGGCGGTACCGACGAACCGGGTGGACGCCTCGGTGGGGATCACCGTGACGTCATGGCCGGCTTCAGTAAAAAGCCGGAGGAGCGACGCCACCTTGTAGGCGGCAATCCCTCCCCCGACTCCGAGGACTATGCGCACGTGACCTCCGTCAACAGCAAGTCAGTTCGGCTGCAGGACTACTCTGCGGCTTCGATCGGCGTGGAGACCAGCTTGCCTTCGTTGATCTCCCGCAGGGCGATCGAGAGCGACTTCTCGTTCAGCTTGGTATCGACCAGAGGGCCGACGTATTCGAACAGGCCCTCGTGCAGCTGGGCGTAGTAGGCGTTGATCTGACGAGCACGCTTGGCACCGAAGATCACCAGGCCGTACTTGGAATCCGCTACCTTCAGCAGATCGTCGATCGGCGGGTTGATGATGCCTTCAAGGTTCGTAGACACGAATTTCTCCAAATTCCTAGCGGGCTGACGGTTCCGGCAGATGTGGATGCGGGGTCAGCCCCATGAGTGAAACAAGCTCGTCCGCTGCCCGGCGGACGTCATCATTGATGACGGTGTGGTCGAACTCCGGTTCAGCAGCAAGTTCCAGTTTAGCGGTTTCCAGCCGGCGCTGCTGTTCCTCGGGGGTTTCGGTCCCCCGGCCCACCAGCCGCCGGACCATCTCGTCCCACGTCGGCGGCGCCAGGAAGACGAACTGCGCGTCCGGAACTGCTGTCTTGACCTGGCGGGCGCCCTGCAGATCGATCTCCAGCAGGACTGAGCGGCCCTCGGCGATCGCCCGGTTCACGGTGCTCTTCAACGTGCCGTAGGTGTTCTGGCCGTGGACCACAGCCCATTCAAGCAGTTCACCGTCGGCAATGAGCTGCTCGAACTCTTCCTTGGACTTGAAGAAGTAGTGGACGCCATCCTCTTCCCCGGGCCGGGGGGCGCGGGTGGTGGCCGAGACGGAAAGCCAGACTTCGGGGTAGTTGTCCCGGATGTAGGTGGACACGGTGCCTTTGCCAACAGCCGTCGGACCTGCGAGGACTGTCAGTCCGGGTTTCTTGCTCACGTATTCCTTTTGCTGGAGGTGGGGAAGCGCAGGCGGCCGGCCTGCGCTAATGCTCGTCTATAAAATCTACCAGCGCCCGCCGCTGGTGGACGCCCAGCCCGCGGACCCGCCGGGACGCCGCAATGCCCAACTGCTGCATGATGGCCGCGGCCCGGACCTTCCCGATGCCGGGAAGGGCTTCGAGGAGTTCGGACACCTTCATCCGGGCCAGGGCATCGTCCTCAAGGGCTGAGCCAATGATGTCCGCCGCGGACCTGTCCCCGTTTCGAAGGCTTTCCTTGGCCGCCGCCCGGGTGGCCCTTGCCGCCGCCGCCTTGCCCAGGGCCTCGGCCCGTTCAGTCGCAGATAAAGGTCGCAGGACCATCACGGACACCCCCGGAGTCGGCGGATTTCATCCAAGGGCGGCCGCCCTTGGACCTGTCCTGAAAATACCCTTTGGTGCAGCCTGAAGCAATGCATCCGGGGAATTGGCGGCCTATTGTCCCCGCAGCCCGTCCAAGGTGCGCTGCGCAGCTTCCCGCAATCCACCCGGCCGGGGTCCTGCGGAGAGGATGTCCCGGCTGGAGGTTCCCAGGACCAGCGGGTACGCGGCGCCGAACGTGGCCCGGAGATCGGCAGGGGTAGCTCCCTGGGCGCCGAGGCCTGGCGCCAGGATGGGGCCGCGGACTGCTGCGAGGTCCAGGTCGAGGTCCGTCAGGGCCGTGCCAACGGTGGCGCCCACCACCAGGCCCACGGACCCAAGGTTTCCTGCGTAGCGGGCGTTCTCCGCGGCTGCGGCGGTGGTGATCCGGCGGGCTACCGAATCGCTGCCGCCAACGTGCTGGACGGAGGCGCCTTCCGGGTTGGACGTCAGGGCAAGGACGAACACGCCCCGGCCTGTGTCCGCGGCAAGGTCCAGTGCCGGCCGCAAGGACTCGAACCCGAGGTAGGGGCTGAGGGTGACCGAGTCCGCCGCGAGCGGGGAGCCGTCACGGAGCCAGGCGTCGGCGTAGGCGGCCATGGTGGAACCGATGTCCCCACGCTTGGCATCGGCGATGCTGAGCACCGACTGCTCGCGGGCCCCGGCCAGGACCTCTTCCAGCACGGCAATGCCGGCGGATCCGTGCCGTTCGTACAGCGCCACCTGGGGCTTCACCGCGGCAGCGAGCGGAGCCACGGCCTCAAGGACCGTCAGCGAAAACCGCCTCAGCCCCTCGGCGTCGTCGTCCAGGCCCCAGCTTTCCAGCAGCGCCGGGTGCGGGTCGATGCCCACGCAGAGCGGACCGCGGGATGCCATGGCGGCGCCCAGCCGGGAGCCAAAGGACTCCCGGCCGGCGCCCGGTACCTGCTCAGGCATGCTGCAGGGCCGCCTTCAGCTGCGACTCGGCAAGTGCTGCCGCATGCTCCTGCAAGCTGGTGACGGACCACTCGTAGGTGCGCATGGCTTCGATGGCCTGGACGGCGGCGTTGAACTCGGCCACCGTGGTGATGCACGGAATGCCGATGGACGTGGCCGCGGCGCGCAGTTCGTAGCCGTCGCTGCGTGCTTCGCCGCCGGACGGGGTGTTGAAGACCATGTCGATTTCTCCCGCGACGATGAGGTCGGCGATGGTGCCTTCCCCTTCGGCGCTGCTGCCCTCGGCCACCTTGCGGACCGGGGTGGCCTGGATGCCGTTGCGGCGCAGGACGTCGGCGGTGCCGCCGGTGGAGACGATCTCGAAACCGAGGTCCGAGAGCCGCTTGACGCCCATGATCACCGAGCGCTTGTCCCGGTTGGCCACGGACACGAAGACCTTGCCTTCGGTGGGCAGCGCGTTGTTGGCGCCCGCCTGGCTCTTGGCGAACGCGGTGTCGAAGTGCTTGTCGATACCCATGACTTCACCGGTGGAGCGCATCTCGGGACCGAGCAGGGAGTCCACCACCTTGCCCTCGAGCGTCCGGAACCGGCTGAACGGCAGCACGGCTTCCTTGACGGCGACGGGCGCGTCCAGCGGGAGGGTGGATCCGTCGCCGGTTTCGGGCAGCATCTTGTAGGCGCTGCGCAGCTGGTTGATGGTCACGCCGGTACCGATCAGCGCGGCGGCCTTGGCCATCTGGACGCCGGTGGCCTTGGACACGAACGGCACGGTCCGGGAGGCGCGCGGGTTGGCTTCCAGCACGTACAGGACGTCCGAGGCCAGCGCGAACTGGATGTTGATCAGGCCGCGGACGCCCACGCCCTCGGCGATGGCGCGGGTGGCCACGCGGACCCGTTCAATGACGTTGCTGCCCAGGGTGATGGGCGGCAGGACGCAGGCGGAATCACCGGAGTGGATGCCGGCTTCCTCGATGTGTTCCATGATGCCGCCCAGGTACATGTCGGTGCCGTCGAAGAGGGCATCGACGTCGATCTCGACAGCGTCCTCCAGGAACCGGTCGATCAGAACCGGGTGGTCCGGGGTGATCTCGGTGGCGTTGGCGATGTAGCGGGAGAGGTTCGGCTCGTCGTAGACGATTTCCATGCCGCGGCCGCCCAGCACGTAGGACGGGCGGACCAGGACGGGGTAGCCAATCTCGTCGGCAATCTTCTTGGCGTCCTCGAAGGAGACGGCCGTACCGTTCTTCGGCGCCACCAGGCCGGCCTTGTCCAGCACGCGGGAGAAGGCGCCACGGTGCTCGGCGAGGTCGATGGCCTCCGGTGAGGTGCCCAGGATGGGCACGCCGGCGTCGGCGAGCTGCTGCGCCAGCTTCAGCGGGGTCTGGCCGCCGAGCTGGACGAACACGCCCATGACGCCGCCCGTGCGCTCTTCGGCAGCGATGACTTCGAGGACGTCCTCGAGCGTCAGGGGCTCGAAGTACAGCCGGGTGGAGACGTCGTAGTCGGTGGAGACGGTTTCCGGGTTGCAGTTGACCATGACGGTCTCATAGCCGGCCTTGCGGAGCGCCATGGACGCGTGGACGCAGGAGTAGTCGAACTCGATGCCCTGGCCGATGCGGTTGGGGCCTGAGCCGAGGATCAGGATGGACGGCT
Organism: Pseudarthrobacter sp. efr-133-R2A-89; assembly: GCF_030209315.1. NCBI lineage: Bacteria > Bacillati > Actinomycetota > Actinomycetes > Micrococcales > Micrococcaceae > Pseudarthrobacter > Pseudarthrobacter sp. efr-133-R2A-89. The sequence continues at coordinate 356,824 of NZ_JARVSE010000001.1, forward strand.
TGGCGTGCAGCGCGACCTCGTCCTCCTCGTCATAGGCCGAGTAGTGGTACGGCGTGTACGCGGCGAACTCGGCGGCGCAGGTGTCCACGGTCTTGTAGACGGGGCGGATGCCGAGGGCCTGGCGGACGCCCCGGACCACTGCCTCAGGGTTGTGCGTGAGGGCGCCGATCTGCTCGTCCGAGAACCCGTGGCGTTTGGCACGCTTGAGCATGTCCGCTGTCAGTGCACCGGCCTGGCGGATTTCGTGGGAGATCTCGTTGAGCAGCTGGAGCTGGTCAAGGAACCAGGGATCGATCTTGGTGGCCTCGAACAGCTGCTCCACGGTGGCGCCGCCCAGGAGGGCGCGCTGGACCTGGTGCAGGCGCTCGGTGGTGGGGCGCTTGGCCTTTTCGATAAGTTCGGCCACTTCCCATTCCGGGACGCTGCTGAAGTCCAGCTGCGAGCCCTTCTGTTCCAGGGAGCGCAGGGCCTTCTGCAGTGCTTCGGTGAAGTTGCGCCCCATGGCCATGGCCTCGCCCACCGACTTCATGGTGGTGGTGAGGGTGTTGTCCGCCGCCGGGAACTTCTCGAAGGCGAAGCGCGGGACCTTGACCACCACGTAGTCCAGGGTGGGCTCGAAGGACGCCGGGGTCTTCTGGGTGATGTCGTTGGGGATCTCATCCAGGGTGTAGCCGAGCGAGAGCTTGGTGGCGATCTTGGCAATCGCAAACCCGGTGGCCTTGGACGCCAGTGCTGACGAGCGGGAGACGCGGGGGTTCATTTCGATGACCACTACACGGCCGGTGGCGGGGTCGATGGCGAACTGGATGTTGCAGCCGCCGGTATCGACGCCCACCTCGCGGATGACGGCGATGGCGACGTCGCGCAGCTTCTGGTACTCGCGGTCGGTGAGGGTCAGCGCCGGAGCCACGGTGATGGAGTCGCCGGTGTGCACGCCCACGGGGTCGAAGTTCTCGATGGAGCAGACGACAACCACGTTGTCGTTCTTGTCCCGCATCATTTCGAGCTCGTATTCCTTCCAGCCCAGGATGCTCTCCTCGAGCAGCACCTCGCTGGTGGGGCTGTACTGCAGGCCCTGGCCGACAATCCGGCGCAGGTCGTCCTCGTTGTAGGCCAGTCCGGAGCCCAGGCCGCCCATGGTGAAGGACGGGCGGACCACCATGGGGTACCCGAGGTCGACGGCGGCCGTGAGGGCCTCGTCCATGGTGTGGATGATGTGGCTGCGGGCGGACTCGGCGCCGCAACGCTCCACCACACCCTTGAACTTTTCGCGGTCCTCGCCGAGCTCGATCGCGGCGATGTTCGCGCCGATCAATTCCACGTTGTACTTCTCGAGCACACCGTTCTTGTCCAGGGCGATCGCGGTGTTCAGCGCGGTCTGGCCGCCCAAGGTGGGCAGCACGGCGTCGGGCCGTTCCTTGGCGATGATCTTCTCCACCACCTCGGGGGTGATGGGTTCAACGTAGGTGGCGTCGGCGAACTCGGGGTCGGTCATGATGGTGGCCGGATTGGAGTTCACGAGGATGACGCGCAGGCCCTCCTCCTTGAGGACACGCAGGGCCTGCGTGCCGGAGTAGTCGAATTCCGCGGCCTGGCCGATGACGATCGGGCCGGAACCAATGACGAGGACGCTTTTGAGGTCTGTACGTTTTGGCATTACTTCTTGTCCTCGGTCTTGTTGTCGTTGGCAGTCTTGGTGTCAGCGTTCCTGGTGTCCGCCATCAGGTCGATGAAGCGGTCGAACAGGTACGCGGCGTCGTGCGGGCCGGCGGCAGCTTCGGGGTGGTACTGCACGGAGAACGCCGGGATATCCAGGCAGGCAAGGCCTTCCACGACGTCGTCGTTCAAGCTGATGTGGCTGACTTCCACCCGGCCGTACCGTGATTCCGGCGCCCGGGTGGCGCCGTCGAGCGGGGCGTCCACGGCGAAGCCATGGTTCTGGGAGGTGATCTCGACCTTCCCGGTGCGGCGGTCCATCACGGGCTGGTTGATGCCGCGGTGTCCGTAGCGGAGCTTGTAGGTGCCAAAGCCCAAGGCCCGGCCGAGGATCTGGTTGCCGAAGCAGATGCCGAAGTACGGCAGCTTTTCGTCCAGGACTGAGCGGAGCAGCTTGACCTGGGCGTCTGCGGTCGCTGGGTCGCCAGGGCCGTTGGACATGAAGAAGCCGTCCGGGTTGACGGCCTTGACATCCTCCAGGGTGGCGGTAGCCGGCAGCACGTGGACGCGGACGCCCCGCTCGGCGAACCGGACCGGGGTCATGGCCTTGATGCCGAGGTCAATCGCCGCGATGGTGAAGCGGGGTTCCCCCTCCCAGCCGTGGTCCTTGGGCTCCACAACGTAGGCTTCGTCGACGCTGACTTCCTCGGCCAGGCGGGAACCTTCCATGGGCTCGCTGGCCAGGACGGCGTCGAGCAGTTCCTTGTCCGTGGCCTCTGCCGCCTCGCCGGAGAAGATGCCGGCGCGCATGGTCTTGTGTTCGCGCAGGTGCCGGGTGATGGCGCGGGTGTCCACGCCCTGGATGCCGACGATGCCCTGGGCCACCAGTTCCTCGTCAAGGGAGCGCTCGGAGCGCCAGTTGGAGGGCCGGCGGGCGGCATCCCGGACAATGTAGCCGGCCACCCAGATCCGGCGTGACTCGGCGTCTTCGCTGTTCACACCGGTGTTGCCGATGTGGGGTGCGGTCTGCACCACGAGCTGGCGGGCGTAGGACGGGTCCGTAATGGTTTCCTGGTAGCCAGTCATGCCGGTGGCGAAGACGGCTTCGCCCAGGGCGGTGCCGGTGGCGCCGTAGCTGGTGCCTCGGAAAATGCGGCCGTCTTCGAGAACCAGCGCAGCGGGGGCTGACACAGGAGCGGAGGTGGTTGCTGTCAATGTATTCGCTTTCACTGTCTTACTTTCCACTGGTGGCACCAGCCGCTGGGGCTGACGAAATCAATTCCTGCAGGGCCTGGTAGAGCACGTCTTTGTCGGCGGCGCGGCGGGTCCGGAAGCCGGTGTCGAGTTCGTGCGCGCCGTGCGTCCAGGCCAGCACGAGCAGGCCGTCTTTCTCGACGAACTTCCCGGCCATGCCGCTGTCCTGCCGGACACCGGTCAGGGAAGCAGCTGGGATGTAGAGCGCCGGCGCTCCGGCCCGTTCGTAGAGGACGCCGTGCGGGTAGACCGCGAGGGTTGCGTTGGTGCGGATCCCCAGGCCATGGACGGCGATCCGATCAAGCCAGTCACCGGCGGTGGTGGTGGCAACGTACTGCCCTTCGGCGACGGCGGCGGGTTCACCAGGTGCCGCAGGCACCTCGGGCAGCTGTTCGACGTCGGCCTGGCGCCTGAGCCGATTCCGCCAGCCGATGCCCAGGAGGACAAAGACGACGGCGACGACCGCCAGCATGGCAAGTCCGGGGAGGATTTTGTCCATCAGGCGACGCCTGCCGTGGTGGCTGCGGCGTCGGGGTGGGGCGTGTTCAGTGCACCCTCGAGCACCGTGGGGTGTCCCTTGTAGAAGGTGGCCACCACCTTGCCCGGCAGTTCCCGGCCCTTGAACGGCGAGTTGCGGCCCATGGTGGCCATCGTGGACGGATCGACGGTCCAGCGGGCTGCCGGGTCCACCAGGATGAGGTTGGCGGGTTCGCCCGCTTCGATGGGCCGTCCCTGGTCGGTGAGGCGCCCGATCTTCGCCGCGGCCGTGGAGGTGACGCGGGCGAAGTCCGCCCACGTCATCAGCCCGGTTTCGATCATGGCGTGCTGCACGACTGAGAGGGCCGTTTCAAGCCCGGTCATTCCCATGGCGGCCTGCGCCCATTCGCATTCCTTGTGTTCGCTGGGATGCGGTGCATGGTCGGTACCCACAACGTCGATCGTGCCGTCTGCGAGCCCGGCACGCAATGCCTGGACGTCGGCATCGGTGCGCAGCGGCGGGTTGACCTTGAAGACGGGGTCGTAGCTGCGCACGAGGTCATCGGTCAGCAGCAGGTGGTGCGGGGTCACCTCGGCGGTGACGTCGATGCCCCGTTCCTTGGCCCAGCGGATGATTTCCACGGAGCCTGCCGTGGAGACGTGGCAGACGTGCAGCCGCGAGCCGACGTGCTGGGCCAGCAGGACGTCGCGGGCGATGATGCTTTCCTCGGCGACCGCAGGCCAGCCGGTCAGGCCGAGGACCGCCGAGACGTCGCCCTCGTTCATCTGTGCCCCTGCGGTAAGGCGGGGTTCCTGCGCGTGCTGGGCCACGACGCCGTCGAACGCCTTGACGTATTCCAGCGCCCGGCGCATCAGGACGGGATCGTGGACGCAGATGCCGTCGTCGGAGAACATCCGGACCCGGGCGCGGGAATCGGCCATGGCGCCGAGTTCTGCCAGCTGCTCCCCCGCCAGTCCGACCGTGACGGCCCCGACCGGGCGTACGTCCACCCAGCCTGCAGCGCGGCCCAGGGTGTAGACCTGCTCGACGACGCCGGCGGTGTCGGCGACGGGGGTGCTGTTGGCCATGGCATGGACGGCCGTGTAGCCACCCAGGGCCGCTGCGCGGGTTCCGGTTTCGACGGTCTCGGCGTCCTCGCGGCCGGGTTCGCGCAGGTGGGTATGGACATCCACCATGCCGGGCAACGCCACGAAGCCGGCGGCGTCGATCACCGCGGCTCCGTCGGCATCCAGGCCGTGGCCGATCTCGGCAATGATGCCGTCACGGATCAGCACGTCCGAGGCTTCGCCGCCCAGGATCGAGGCGCCCTTGATGAGGTAGGTTCCGGTGGTGGTCGTCATCAGATGCTCTCCTTGATGGGCGCGGCGGTGGTGTAGGCCGGGGCCCGGGTTGCGGCTGGTTCGCGGGAATCCCCGGAGAGCAGCAGGTACAGTGCGGCCATCCGGACGGACACGCCGTTGCGGACCTGTGCCAGGACGGTGGACCGGGATGAGTCGGCGGCGGCGGCGCTGATTTCCAGGCCGCGGTTCATGGGACCGGGGTGCATGATGATGGTGTCCGTCATGCCGAGGTCGTCCAGGGCGCGGAGCCGGTTGTCGTCGAAGCCCCAGCGGCGGGAGTATTCCCTGGTGCTGGGGAAGAACGACGCGTTCATGCGTTCGCCTTGGACGCGGAGCATCATGACGGCGTCCACGCCGTTTGCCAGGGTTTGGTCGAGGTCGTAGCTGACGCTGCAGGGCCATTGTTCGACGCCGACCGGCAGCAGGGTGGGCGGTGCCACCAAGGTGACCTCCGCACCCAGGGTACGGAGCAGCCAGACGTTGGACCGTGCCACGCGTGAGTGCAAGACATCCCCGACGATCGCGACGCGCAGGCCCTTAAGGTCGGTTCCCTCCGACGCCGTTCCGGCCAGCCGCGCCCAGTGCCGGCGCATGGTGAAAGCGTCCAGGAGGGCCTGGGTGGGGTGTTCATGGGTGCCGTCACCGGCGTTGATGACACCGGCGTCGATCCAGTCCGTTGCGGCGAGCCGGTGCGGCGCGCCGGACGCCCAGTGGCGGATGACGACGGCGTCTGCCCCCATGGCGGACAGCGTCTGGGCGGTGTCCTTGAGGGATTCGCCCTTGGATACCGAGGACCCCTTTGCGGCGAAGTTGATCACATCGGCCGACAGCCGTTTGGCTGCGGCTTCAAAGGAGATGCGGGTCCGGGTGGAGTCCTCGAAGAAAAGGTTGACTACCGTGCGTCCGCGCAGCGCCGGGAGTTTCTTGACCTCCCGCTCGCCGACGGCAGACATTTCCTCGGCAGTGTCCAGGATGCGGATGGCATTCTCAAGGCTGAGGTCCTGGGTGGACAGGAGGTGTTTCATGCGCCGCCCTCAATCACGACTTCGTTGACCGGTGATCCGCCGTGGGGCGTGTCGGTCTCCTCGAGCCGGACCCGGACCTTTTCGGCGGAGGACGTGGGCAGGTTCTTGCCCACATGGTCAGCACGGATGGGAAGTTCGCGGTGGCCCCGGTCGATCAGGACGGCAAGCCGGACGATGCGGGGCCGGCCGAGGTCAACGAGGGCGTCCAGGGCGGCGCGGATGGTGCGTCCCGAGTACAGGACGTCGTCGATCAGCACCACTACCTTGTTGTCGATCCCCGTACGGGGCAGTTTGGTGGGGTACGGCGGCCGGGTCCCCTGGTGGGAAAGATCGTCACGGAACATGGTGACGTCAAGCTGACCCACGATCGCGGCAGCGTCCACGGTGGCGTCGGCAGCGGCGATTTTTTCGGCCAGCCTGACAGCCAGCGGGTATCCGCGGCGGGGAATGCCCAGCAGGACCAAGTCCCTGGATCCCTTGTTTGCTTCGAGGATCTCATGGGCGATACGAGTGAGTGCCCGGTCAATATCCGCCTGGCTTAGGACAACCCTGGCTGGAACCGGTGCGCTGGTGACAGAAGTCAACGCTCGTCTCCCCTTTCCCCGCCTCACAGGACGGAATTAAAAAAGGAACATTTGCGATTCAAAATTACCACATCGCCTCCCGTCCCCTGCCCCCGGAAAACGCGTTGCTGGTCACACCGGATGGCGCGGATTGGCAGTTCCTTGGCGCTCCGGCAGCCCCCGCCTAGGCTTTCCGGTATGCCGACGTATCCGCAGCAACCACCACCCGGGCTTCCCGAGGACCCCTACCGCGAAGCGCCCGGGCCGGTCCCCCGGCAGGCCAACCCCAGCTGGATGGGCCAGGTCCATCCAGGACATTACCGCCCGGCACCGGGGCACGGCGGCCAGCCCCTGGCCACCGTCGGCCCGTATGTCCCGGGGCTTGCGCTGCGGGTATCCCGGGCACGGACCGGGCTGGCGGGACTCTCCATCGCAGGCAGTGTGCTGGCGTTCCTGAGCCTGTTCCTGGTGGTCCCGTTCCTGCTGTCCAATACCGGCGCCGGCGGATTCCTGATCGGGTTCCTCGCGTCCCTGGTTCCCTTGTCCGTGGTCCTGGCGGCGGTCCACATTATCGACAGGTGGGAACCGGAGCCCAAGCGGCTGCTGTTATTCGCCTTCGTGTGGGGCGCCGCGGTATCCGTTGCCGTGACCCTGCTCATCCAGCCGTTTTTCGTCATCGCGTTCCAGTTTACGGACCAAGTGGACCTGCAAACGTATATGGCCACAGTCCAGGCGCCCGTGGTCGAGGAGTTCGCCAAGTCCTTGGGCCTGCTGATCATCCTGCTGGCAGCGCGACGGCAATTCGACGGGCCCGTGGACGGTGTCGTCTTTGCCTTTACCATCGCCGGCGGGTTCGCCTTCACCGAGAACATCCTCTATTTCGGCAGGGCCGTGGCCGAATCGGCTTCCCCTGCAAGCGACCTCGCCCAGATCTTCGTCCTCCGCGGCGTGATGTCGCCATTCGCGCACGCGATCTTCACCGGAACCACAGGCCTGGTGATGGGGTTCGCCGCGCGGAAGTGGCATACCGGAGCATCGGTCGGAGCGTTCCTTGTGGGGCTGCTGCCGGCCATGTTCCTGCACAACAGGTGGAACAGCATGGGCAGGGGCTTCCTGCTGGACTACATCATGGTCCAGGTTCCGATCTTCCTGCTGGCGGTGGCAGGCATCATCTTCCTTCGGATTGCCGAGAAACGCCTGACCCGGCAAAGGCTGCTGGAGTATTCGGCCGCGGGCTGGTTCACGCCGGACGAGGTCCAGCTCCTGGCGACCCCCACCGGAAGGCGCACGGCGTTGTCGTGGGCCGCCGCCTCGGGCAGGAAACCGCAGATGAAGCAGTTCCTGAAGGCGGCCACACAGCTCGCGAATATCCGCCAGCGGATCCTGAGCGGGCGGGACGTGCCCCTTCACCAGGCCGAGGAGCGGCAACAGCTCCAGAGGATCCTGGAGCTCCGCGCAGCCATCGCCCGTTGAGGACGCAGAAGGGACCCGCCGGATGTCCGGCGGGTCCCTTCTGCGTCGAGCTGACGCCGCAAACCTGGTCTCTTTGCTAGGCGAGCAGCGAGGGCTTCAGCTGCTGCAACCGGCCAAGCAGGCCGTTGATGAACTGCGGAGACTCATCCGTGGAGAGCGTCTTGGCCAGTGCAACGGCTTCGCTGACCGCCACTCCGTCGGGGACGTCGTCGTTGTACAGGAGCTCCCAGGTACCAATGCGAAGGATGATGCGGTCCACTGACGGCATCCGTTCCAGGCTCCAGCCCTGCGAGTAGGTCTCCAGGAACTCATCGATGGCAGCCTGCTGGGACACTACGCCCTCAACGATTTCCAGGGTGTAGGGGTTGACCACCTGGTCGGTCTTTTCCCGGCGTGCGCGAAGCACGTCGAACGCCGAAACAGAGCGTTGCTCCGCCTCGAAAAGAACATCCAGTGCCCTGTTGCGGGCTTTACCGCGGGCGCTCACTACTCGGTGACCCGGCCCAGGTAGCTGCCGTCGCGGGTGTCCACCTTGACCTTGGTGTTGTTCTCGATGAACAGCGGCACCTGGATCTCGTAACCCGTTTCCAGGGTGGCAGGCTTGGTGCCGGCGGACGAGCGGTCGCCCTGCAGGCCCGGCTCGGTGTAGGTGATTTCGAGGACGACGCTCGGCGGCAGTTCGATGTAGAGAGGGTTGCCGTCGTGGATGGCGATGTTCACCATCTGGTTCTCAAGCATGAAGTTGGTGGCGTCCCCCACCGTGGCACCGGAAACGGTGATCTGGTCGTAGTCGGAGGTGTCCATGAACACGAAGTCTGCGCCATCCTGGTACAGGTACTGGTAGTCGCGGCGGTCCACGGTGGCCGTCTCAATCTTGAGGCCGGCGTTGAAGGTCTTGTCGACAACCTTGCCGGACATCACGTTGCGCATCTTGGTGCGGACGAACGCGCCGCCCTTGCCGGGCTTGACGTGCTGGAACTCGATGATGTTCCACAACTGGCCCTCAAGCTTCAGGACCGTTCCGTTCTTAATGTCGTTAGTGGTTGCCACTGGTTTCCTCTGGTTTCTTTATCCGGCCGTGTGGGCCAGGTGCTGTATGCCGGGCGGGCAAACCAAAGCGGCCCGCCTGCACGTGTTTGTCAAAAATCGCGTGGATGCAAAAATTCCACAACCATTCTACCCGGTAAATACCGGGCAGCTTGTCCGCTGCCGCCGCCTGCCGCCTCAGCAGGCCAATTCCAGGATGTCCCGCGCACGCTGGAGCGCCACGGTGGAGGAATAGATTTGGGCAGCATCCGCGGACTGCGCCACCCGCAGGTCCAGCGCCTTGGAGAACGACTCCACGGCGGCGGAGGTCTGGCCCGCTGCGTACTGGGCCTTGCCCAGGAACTGCAGTGCCAGCGCTTCACGGGGCGTGCCGTGTACCTCTGCCAGGAGCTGCCGGAACAGTTCAATGGCGCGGTCCATCCGGTGGGTGACGCTCAGTACCTCGGCTTCGAAGACGCGGAGCCGGAACGATTCCGGGTCCTTGAAACGTGCTTCGGCCAGGAGTTCAGCCGCGTCGGAGGCGTGACCCTCGACCAACAGGACGAATATGTGGTCCGCGGGGTCAGTGGAGGCTGACAGTGCTTCCCGGACGGCGTCCTCATTGACGATCTGGGGCATCAAGGTTTCCGGGTTGATGCGGATACCGGGAAATCCGGCCTGGGGCCAGTCGGCGGTGCCGTTCATGTCGCCCTGCATCAGGATGCAATTTCCTGGTACGCGGCGAACAGCAGCGAGGTGTCCGGCACATCAAGGATGCCCGGCTTGGCGATTCCGTCCAGCACCACGAAGCGCAGCAGGTCGCCGCGGGACTTCTTGTCGCGGCGCATCCCATCCAGCAGCCCCTGCCAGCGGTCCCTGCGGTAGGTGACCGGCAGCCCGAGGCCGTCCAGGATGCTCCGGTGCCGGTCGGCGTCGGCGTCGCTGAGCCTGCCCACGCTGCGGGCAAGTTCGGCCGCGAACATCATGCCCACGGACACCGCGGCGCCGTGCCGCCATGAGTAGCGTTCCACCAGCTCGATGGCGTGGCCCAGGGTGTGTCCGTAGTTCAGGATTTCCCGGAGCCCGGATTCTTTGAGGTCTTCGGAAACCACCTTCGCCTTGACGGCGATGGCGCGTTCAATCAGCTCGCGCAGTGCCTCGGAGCGGGGATCCACCACCGCGGCCGGGTCTTTCTCCACGAGATCGAGGATGGCGGGGTCGGCGATGAAGCCGCACTTGATGACCTCGGCGAGGCCGGAAATGATCTCGTTCTTCGGCAGCGTGTCCAGCGTGTCCAGGTCGGCCAGGACGGCCGCAGGCGGGTGGAACGCTCCCACGAGGTTCTTGCCTTCCGCGGTGTTGATGCCGGTTTTGCCGCCCACGGACGCGTCAACCATGCCCAGCAGGCTGGTGGGCATGTGGATGACCTTGACGCCGCGCAGCCAGGTCGCGGCGACGAAGCCGGCGAGGTCGGTGACTGCTCCCCCGCCCACGGCCACGATGGCGTCCGAACGGGTGAAGTCGTTCTGTCCCAGGACCTGCCAGCAGAATGCCGCGACCTGGATGTGCTTGCCTTCCTCGGCGTCCGGGATTTCCGCCGTAAGCGAGGTGAAGCCGGCCTCGGCCAGCTCGTCGCGGACGGTGTCGCCGGTGAGGCGCAGCGCGCGGGGGTGGATCACCAGGACGCGGCGGACGCGTTCACCCAGCAGGGCGGGAAGTTCACCAAGCAGGCCGCGCCCGACGACGACGCCGTAGTTGTTTCCGGCACCCTCGCCGGTGACGTTGATGACTGTTGATTGAGTGTTCACTTCTCAACTTCCTGTTTGGCAGCTGCGTGGTGCCGCAGTGCTGCTTCCAGCCGTGCGCCGAGCTCGGGTATGGAGCCGTGGCGGACGTCCAGGGTGATGTCGGCCAGCCTCTCGTAGACCGGCCTGCGGGTGGCGAACATTGCTGTCCAGCGGCCCATGGCGTCGCCGGCGAGGAGTGGCCGGCCCGAGTTCCGGGCGATCCTGTCCGCCACGGTATCAGCGTCGCATTCGAGGTAGACCACGGTGCAGCGGCCCATGAGCTGCTGCGTCCCTGAGTCGAGCACGGCCCCTCCCCCCAGCGAAATCACCGTGGTGGTCCCTGCCGCTTCCTCAACGGCGCCGGCGACGGTCCGAGCTTCGATTTCGCGGAACGCGTGCTCTCCGCGGCCTGCGAAGATATCGGCGATGGAGCCGTGCCCGGCAACGATGACTGCGTCGGTGTCAATGAAACGGGCGCCCAATTGTTGCGCCAGTTGCTGGCCGATGGCCGATTTGCCGACGGCCATGGGGCCAATGAGCACGATCGGCCGGCCGCCTGCGGGGCCGGTACTGCTGTGATGGAGCACTACTGGCCGATCGAGTCCAGGGAAGCCGGGATGTTGTCCAGGTAACCCTTGATGTTGCGGGCGGTTTCCGGCACGGAGTCACCACCGAACTTCTCCATGACCGCTTCGGCCAGGACCAGTGCCACCATGGCCTCGGCCACGACGCCTGCGGCCGGGACGGCACAGACGTCGGAGCGCTGGTGGTGGGCCTTGGCCGGTTCACCGGTGCTGACGTCGATGGTGCGCAGGGCGCGCGGCACGGTGGCGATCGGTTTCATGGCGGCACGGACCCGGAGGACGTCGCCAATGCTCATGCCGCCTTCGATACCGCCGGCTCGGTTGCTGGCTCGGCTGATCCTGCCCTTGCCGTCACGGACAATTTCGTCGTGGGCGGCTGAACCGCGGCGTGCAGCGGTCAGGAAGCCGTCGCCCACTTCCACGCCTTTGATGGCCTGGATTCCCATGAGCGCCGCGGCCAGGCGGGCATCGAGCCGGCGGTCCCAGTGCACGTAGCTGCCCAGTCCCGGCGGAAGCCCGTAGGCGAGGACTTCGACCACGCCGCCCAGTGTTTCGCCTTCTTTGTGTGCGGCGTCCACCTCGGCAACCATGGCGTCGGAGGTTTCGCGGTCGAAGCAGCGCAGCGGATCCGTGTCCAGGGCGATGACATCGCCGGGCAGCGGCAGGGGCCGGCCTTCGGGCACGGTGACGCTGGCGATCGAGACGGTGTGGCTGACCAGTTCGATTCCGAGGTGCCGGAGGAAGCGGGCTGCCACGGTGCCGAGGGCAACCCGGGTCGCTGTTTCGCGGGCGCTGGCGCGTTCCAGGACCGGACGTGCCTCATCGAACCCGTATTTCTGCATCCCGGTGAAGTCGGCGTGGCCCGGGCGGGGCCGCGTCAGCGGTGCGTTGCGGGCCTGGTCGGCGAGGAGTTCAGCATCCACGGGGTCGGCAGACATAATCTGCTCCCATTTGGGCCATTCGGTGTTGCCCACCTGGATGGCGACGGGACCGCCCTGGGTGCGGCCGTGCCGGACACCGCCGAGGATGGTGACCACGTCCTGCTCGAATTTCATCCGTGCGCCGCGGCCGTAGCCGAGCCGGCGGCGGGCCAGGGAGTCTGCGATGTCCCCGCTGGTGATTTCCACACCAGCAGGGACGCCCTCAATAATTCCCATCAAAGCCGGGCCATGGGATTCACCGGCAGTCAACCAACGCATAATTTCCATCCTGCCACGTAGGGCGGTCAGAACGCCCGTCGGGCAAGGCCGACTGCGTCACACATCACATCTATGACAGCTGCGTTAACGTCTTCCCCACGCCGGGTGAAAAGCCGCACCTGCTCCACCGCCTGGTACAGCAGCATCTCCAGGCCTGGCACCACGCGGCCGCCACCGGACTGCCACACCGAGGCCACCAGGCTGGGCCACGGATCGTAGGCCACATCCAGGAGGACACCCGGCGTCGTTGTCTTCAAGGCCGCGATTTCGGCGGCGAGGCCGTCGGCCGCGCGTGGCGGCAGGGTGGAGATGACGACGTCGGCTTCCGAGGTCGGGCGCGCGGCGTCAGCGAGCGGTCGGACCTCCAGCGCTACCCCCAGGCTGCCGGCCGCGGCGCGGACGTCGGCAGCCCGCGAGGAATCACGGACGTACACCTGAACCGTAGAGGTGCCGAGTTCCTTCAGGGCCGCAACAGCCGACGCCGCCGTGCCGCCGCCGCCGAGTATTACGGCCGACGGCGCCGCGGCCGTCCCGGCGTGGCGCAAGGCGTTCACGATCCCCGGGACGTCGGTGTTGGACCCGACCGTCTTCACCGCGCCGCCGGATTCCTCGAAAGTGACTGTGTTGACGACCCCCAGGGTCTGCGCCACTCCACGGACTTCGTCCACTTCATCAAGCATGGCGGTCTTCAGCGGCATGGTCACGGAGAGCCCGCGCCAGCCGGGCTGGTTCCGGATCTGGCGCATGAAGGACGGCAGCAACTGCTCGGTGACGTCGATGGCCGTGTAGCTGATCGCCGCGCCCAGCCGCTCATACGCCGAAAGGTGCAGCGCGGGAGACTTTGAGTGGCTGATCGGGTGGCCAAGGACGGCAGCCCGAAGGTTCATGTGCAGCGGCCCGCGTTGGCCTTGCACCATGCGTTGTACTGCTCAACGTTGGCGTTGTGTTCGGCCAGCGTCTTCGCGAACTTCGTTTCGTTGGTGTCGAGGTTGACGGTGACCCAGTACAGGTAGTCATTGGATTTGGGCCGTGCGGCCGCGTCGATGGCAGTTTTGCCCGGTGAACCAATGGGACCTGGCGGGAGTCCGGGGTTGGCGTACGTGTTGTACGGGTTGGACTTGTCCTTGCGCTGGTCATCCGTGAAGTTCAGGCTCTTGGTGCCCAGGCCGTAGGTCACCGCCGAATCCACCTGGAGGAAACCGCCGGTCTGGTCGTTCGGCTTGAGCCGGTTGTAAATCGCTCCGGCCACGTCGCCGTAATCGGCCTGGCCGCCCTCGGCCTGGACAATGCTGGCCACAATGACGGCCTGGTACTGCTTGGCGGGGTCGGTGATTCCCTGCGACACCAGCTCATCGGTGGTGGCTTTCACGAGGGACTGCAGGATGTCCTTGGCCGGGGTTCCGAGCGGGAAGCGGTATTCACCCGGGGCGAGGTAACCTTCCAGGTTCTTCGCGTTCGCCGGCAGGCCAAACTGGGCGGGCTGGTTGCTCAGCGCCTGCAACTGCTGTATGGAAATTCCAGAACCCTCGGAAATTGCCTGCAGCGACTCCCCGATCCGCAGGCCGGCGCTGAGGGCGAAGTAGATGACCTTGGACTTGTCTTTGCCGGCCAGGACATCAACGGCGTCGGCGTTCTTCATTTCGGTCTTGAAGACGTAGTCGCCCGGCGACAGCGTTGCCCCGGATGCATGGAACGCCTGCATGAAGGTGTCGGCATTGGCCACGACCCGCTGGTTCTCTAGGTCGACAGCCACCGACCGGGTGCCTTCGCCGCTTGCCACGGTCACGTGGACCTCGCCGGTCCCCGGTCCGGGGAAATCCGATGGCTTGCCGCTGCCGAGGAGGGGCTTGAGGAACTGGGCGCCCACAGCCACCGCCGTCACGAACACAGCGAGCGTCAGGAACAGGGCCAGCAACCTGCGCCGGCGCCGGACCTTCTTCGAGGGCCGGGACACTACCTGGGCGGCCGAGGACACGGGAAGCAGCTCGTGGGCGGCGTCCGGGTGGGCATCGTCCGGGTGGGCGTCGTCCGGGTGGGCATCGTCGTGGTATCCGGCGTCGTATGCATGGTGGTCCGGGATTTCCCCGTAGTGGTGCCCGTCGTGGTCATGGTGGCCGTCGGTGAAGGGGGCGTGGTCCGGGTGGTGGACCACGTCGTCGTGGTGCTGTACATCCTGATTGTGCGCAACGTCCGCGTAGGCGTACACGTCCGCAGGGTGCTCTGCGTCCGGGACGTTCGCCAGGTCCTCCTGCTGGTGTACGTCGTCGCCAACCTGCACGTGGTCATGCGGCGGCGCCACGGTGTCGTGGTGGGTGCCGGCGGAAGCCTCGTTACTCCAAAGGCCGGCAGGGTGGGAGTCACCGGCCGGCGGTCCGTCCTGGATGGATGGCGGCGCTTCGGGGGCAGCCGGCACGTCCTCGGCGTCGGGAAGCGGAGCAAAGGTTGGTTCTGCGGCCGCGGGAGCGGCTGCCGGCGGCGTGACGGGAGGCGGCGGGACCTCGCCCGTCTCATAGGCCTGCTCGGGGACGGCGTCGTGGCCGCCGGTATTGAGGCTCTTTTCGCGTGCGCGCAGTTCCTTGCGGGTCAACGGCCTCGCGGCCCCGGCGTCCTGCGGGCCGGAAGTGTCGTCAATGTTGGCAGGGCTCACTGTTGCCTTCCATTATCTGAAGATCGGGCCGTGTCTGCGGAGATGGCGCGGACTGGTTCGTCCACCCCACCGGCCCCCAGGTCCACGGTCGGGGATGGCGCTGTCACGCGTGAGCCGACATCCGCTCCCCTGGCTTTCTGCATGTCGATGGCGTGCTGAAGGATACCCGCCGCCGCGACCTGATCAACCACTTTACGGTGGTTCCTGCTGCTCATGCCAGCTTCGTGCAGGTTCCGGTGCGCCGTAACGCTGCTCAGCCGCTCGTCCACGAGGTTCACCGGGACCGCCAAACCGCGTCCGGAAAGCTCTTCAACTAGCAGCAGGGCGTAGTCCGTGGCCATCCTGGCGGACGCGTGTTCTTCGCCCTTCATGGTGCGGGGCAGGCCCACGAAAACCTGGACGGCTCCATGTTCTTCCGCCAGTTCGGCGATGACCCGAACGTCCGAGTTCTTCTTGGCGTTCCGGTCAAGGGTCTTGTAGGGCGTGGCCAGGATCCCGTCGCGGTCACACAGTGCCACGCCGACCCGGACGGTGCCCACGTCCACCCCCAGTTTGACGCCCTGGGGGTAGCCGCCGGCAGCTGCAGGATTGGTCATGGCAGGATTAGCGCGCCGAAATGGCGTCGACGACGGCGGCAAGCGCGGAGCCAACCTTTCCGGCGTCGGTCCCTCCACCCTGGGCCACATCGTCCTTGCCGCCACCGCCACCGCCGAGCACGCCGGCGGCGATACGGACCAGCGCACCGGCTTTGACGCCGGCTTCCCGGGCTGCCTCGTTGGTGGCCACCAGGATCAGCGGACGGTCGTTGGCGACACCGGCGACGGCAACCGCGGATGCCGCCGAGCCGAGCCGGTTGCGCAGGTCCAGGGCCAGGCCCCGAAGGTCGTCGGCCCCACTGACGGTGCCGGCGTCGTGGGCCAGCACCTTCACTCCCCCGGCGTCCTTGGCGGTGTCCACCAGCCGCGCGGCAGAGGCAGCCAGCTGTTCCTTGCGGAGCCGGTCCAGTTCCTTCTCGGTGGCTTTCAGCTTGGCCAGCGTGGCGGAAATCCTGTCGGCGAGCTGGCCGGACGGGACTTTCAGCAGGTCGGTCAGTTCGGTCACCAGGGCGCGCTCGGCGGCAAGGTGACGGAAGGCTTCCATGCCCACGAAGGCTTCCACGCGCCGGTTGCCCGAACCGACGGACTGTTCGCCCAGGAGGGACAGGCTGCCGATCAGCGAGGTGTTGGCAACGTGGGTGCCGCCGCAAAGCTCGCGCGACCACGCGCCGTCGATTTCCACCACGCGTACTTCGCTGCCATAGTTCTCGCCGAAGAGGGCCATGGCACCCATGGCCTTGGCCTCGGCCAGGCCCATGATCTTCGTTTCCACCGCGTAGTTGTTGCGGATGGCAAGATTGGACACTTCTTCGATTTCCGAACGCGTCGCCGTGCTCAGGCCTTCGCCCCACGCAAAGTCGAAGCGCAGGTAACCGGCCTTGTTGAAGGAGCCGCGCTGGGTGGCCTCCGGCCCGAGGATCTGGTGCAGGGCGGCGTGCACGATGTGCGTGCCCGTGTGGGCCTGCTCGGCGGCGTGCCGGCGTTCACGGTCGACGGCGGCGCGCACCAGCGAGTCTGCGCCGATCTCGCCTTCGCGGACAACCGCTTTGTGCACGCTCAGGCCCTTGATGGGGCGTTGGACGTCCAGGACCTCGACGACGAACCCGTCACCGGTGATGAGGCCGGTATCGGCAGCCTGGCCGCCGGCCTCGGCGTAGAACGGGGTTTCGGCGAGCACGAGTTCGATTTCGTCGCCGGTGGCAGCCTGCTGGACCTTGCGGCCGGCGCTGAGGAGGCCGCGGACACGCGACTCGCCCTCGAGTTCTGTGTAGCCGGTGAAGACCGTCTCGCCCTGGCCCAGGAGCTCCTGGAAGACCGTGACGTCGGCGTGGCCGCCCTTCTTGCCCTTGGCGTCTGCCTGGGCGCGCTGGCGCTGTTCCTGCATCAGGCTGCGGAAGGCAGCCTCGTCAACCTTCAAGCCCGCCTCTTCGGCCATTTCGAGCGTGAGGTCGATGGGGAAGCCGTAGGTGTCATGGAGGGTAAAGGCGTCCTCGCCGGACAGCGGCTTGTTGGCTGCCTTGGATTCTTTAACCGCGTCCTCAAGCCGCGCAGTCCCGGACGCAATGGTGCGGAGGAACGCTTTCTCCTCGGCGTAGGCGATGCGGCTGATCCGGGCGAAGTCGGTGTCAACGACGGGGTAGACGCCCTTCATGGCATCCCGCGACGCCGGCAGCAGCTCCGGCAGGCAGGCCTGTTCGACGCCCAGCAGGCGCATGGAGCGCACGGCACGCCGGATCAGGCGTCGCAGGACATAGCCGCGGCCTTCGTTGGACGGGGTGACTCCGTCGGAGATCAGCATGAGGGCCGAGCGGATATGGTCCGCCACAACGCGCATCCGGACGTCGTCCGTGTGGTGGGGGTCCTCGGGAGTCTCAGCGGAGGTGTATTCCTTGCCGGAGAGTTCCGCGGCCTTGTCGATGACCGGCCGGACCTGGTCGGTCTCGTACATGTTCTCGACACCCTGCAGGATCATGGCGAGGCGTTCCATGCCCAGGCCCGTGTCGATGTTCTTCTTGGGCAATTCGCCCACGATGTCGAAGTCCACCTTGGAGCGCACGTTCTCGATCTGGTACTGCATGAACACGAGGTTCCAGATCTCGATGTAGCGGGTCTCGTCAGCCAGCGGGCCGCCTTCGATGCCGTATGCGGGTCCGCGGTCGTAGTAGATCTCCGAGCAAGGCCCGGCCGGACCGGGCTGGCCGGTGGACCAGTAGTTGTCCGACTTGCCCATCCGCTGGATGCGTTCAGCGGGGACGCCGGTGTTCTTGAGCCACAGTTCCTCGGCTTCGTCGTCCTCTTCGTAGACGGTCACCCACAGCCGCTCGGGCGGAAGGCCGTAGCCGCCGTCGTCAACGCTCGTGGTGAGCAGCTCCCAGGCGAACTTGATGGCGTCTTCCTTGAAGTAGTCGCCGAACGAGAAGTTGCCGCACATCTGGAAGAAGGTGCCGTGCCGGGCAGTCTTGCCCACTTCTTCGATGTCACCGGTGCGGATGCACTTCTGCACGCTGGTGGCACGGGAGTAGGGCGGTTCCTCGCGGGCGGTGAGGTAAGGGATGAACGGGACCATGCCGGCCACCGTGAACAGCAGCGAGGGGTCGCTGGAGACCAGCGATGCGGAGGGAACCGCCGTGTGGCCCTTGCTGACAAAAAAGTCCACCCAGCGCTTAGTGATCTCCTGCGACTTCATGAGCTGTTTTCTTACCCTTCGTGGTCCGCGGCTCCTGCCGGGCGCGGAAAGTTAGTTCAGGTGGCGGGATCCGGGATCGGTCCCCGCCGGTTTTCGTTGGCTGCCGTTGCGTACCCTGGGGCTCAGCGGCGCACCAGTTCCGCGGAGTCGACGCCCAGTGCGGCGCGGAGGTCGGTCTCACGCTCGCGCATCCCGGCCCGGACGGCATCGGCGAAGTCGTACACGCCGTCTGCCAGGCGCCCAACAGCACGGTTGAGGCCTTCGGGTCCGAGGTTGGCCTGCGCCTCGGTGACCTTACGGAACGCGATGACGCCGATGGCCACGCCAATTCCCATCCAAACAATTCTTTTCATGTTCGTTCTTTTCGAATCTAGCGGCTGCGGCGGCCGGCTGCGGGCTTCCTGCGGTTCGCGAAGGCGCTGCGCACGCCGTAGCTGAACGCGGCCACCTTGATCAGCGGCGAACCCACCGTGGCGGCGACCAGCGAGGACAGGGCGGAAATGTTGGCGGACGCATCCGAGACGTTGGACGAGATGCCGTCGACCTTCTTCAACTGCTGGTTGGTGGTCGACACGGTGGCGGTGACCTCGTCCATCAGGGGCGTGGCGCCGTCACTGATGGATTTGATGGCGGTGCGCACCTCGTCGAAGACACTTCCCAGCTTCAGGATGGGTACCGCGAGCAGCAGCACCAGGAGCGCGAACACCCCGGCAGCGATCAGGCCGGCAATATCGCCACCAGACATAGACGTTCATCTCCTCGAAATTCCGTGGTCGGGTTCCATCCTGGCCGGGCCCGGAAGGCCCGATGCGCAGATGTCCCCCAAGTACCTTACATACAAAGAAGCCCGTGGCGCTTGCCACGGGCTTCTTTGGATACGCTGCTGGGATTTAGCGTGCGTAGAATTCGACGACGAGCTGCTCTTCGCAGGTCACCGGGATTTCCGAACGCTTGGGGCGGCGGACCAGGCGGGCCTGCAGGGCTTCCAGCTTGACGTCCAGGTAGGCCGGAACGGCAGGCAGGACGTCGCGGTGGGCACCGGCGGCGGCAACCTGCAGCGGAACCATGGTCTCGCTGCGGCTGTGGACGTGGACCAGCTGGCCCTCGCCGACGCGGAACGACGGACGGTCAACGCGGACGCCGTCAACCATGATGTGGCGGTGCACAACCAGCTGGCGGGCCTGGGCGATGGTGCGGGCGAAGCCGGCACGCAGGACCAGGGCGTCGAGGCGCATTTCGAGCAGTTCGATGAGGTTTTCACCGGTCAGGCCCTTGGTGCGGCGGGCTTCCTCGAAGGCACGGGTCATCTGTGCTTCGCGGATGCCGTACTGGGCGCGCAGGCGCTGCTTTTCGCGCAGACGTACGGCGTAGTCGGAGTCCTGCTTCTTGCGGGCGCGGCCATGCTCACCGGGGCCGTACGGGCGGCGCTCCATGTACTTGGCGGCCTTGGGGGTCAGAGCGATGCCGAGGGACCGCGAGAGGCGGGCCTGACGGCGAGCACGAGTGTTGTTAGCCACTTGTGTCCTTCCAATATCTGCGGTGTGTCAGTGTTACTGGCCTCCACGATGGAGAGCATCGGCCAACCGCTGCCTTTTGCTACTGGGCACAGGGCATAACCTTCTCAACGGTAAAATTGGGGAGATTGTGCGCCGGGCCTTGCCAGACAAACATATAGCCTACCACGGCAGCTACTTGCCCCTCACAATCTTCCGCAGCCGTTCCAGCCGTACCGCGATGTCCCGTTCGGCTCCATTGTTCGTTGGCTGGTAGTAGTCCCGCCCCACCAGGTCGTCCGGCGGATACTGCTGGCTGGCCACCCCGTGCGGAGCATCGTGGGCGTACTTGTAGCCCACACCGTGACCCAATTGCTTGGAGCCCGGATAGTGTGCATCGCGCAGGTGGGCGGGGATTCCCACCCCGAAGCCGGCCCGCACATCGGCGATCGCCTGGTTGATGCCCATATAGGCGGCGTTGGACTTCGGTGCGGTGGCCAGGTGGACCACTGCCTCGGCCAGGATGATCCGCCCCTCCGGCATTCCGATCAGCTGCACTGCCTGTGCTGCGGCCACTGCCGTCTGGAGCGCGGTGGGATCCGCCATGCCCACGTCCTCTGCCGCGGAAATGACGATCCGCCGGGCGACGAAGCGGGGGTCCTCCCCCGCTTCCAGCATCCGCGCGAGGTAATGCAGTGCGGCGTCCACGTCGGAGCCCCGGATGGACTTGATGAAGGCGCTGGCCACGTCATAGTGCTGGTCGCCGGCCCGGTCGTACCGCACCGCGGCAGCGTCCAGGGCACGCTCGGTGTGGCGCAACTCCACCGTGACCGGCTCTGTGGTGCCGCTGCCCTCCGGGACGGAACGTTCGACGTCGTCCGCGTCACCGAAGGCAACCCCCGCCGCGGCCTCCAGCGCCGTCAACGCCCGGCGGGCGTCACCCCCGGAGAGCCGGACCAGGTGGTCGAGGGCCTCGTCGCCAAGCCTGACCTTGCCGCCGAGACCGCGGGGGTCTTCCACGGCCCGCACCAGCAGGCCCTCTATATCCGCGTCCGTGAGTGGCTTGAGCGTCAGGAGCAGGGACCGCGACAGCAGCGGGGAGACCACGGAAAAGGAAGGGTTCTCGGTAGTGGCCGCCACCAGGACCACCCAGCGGTTTTCGACCCCGGGCAGCAGCGCGTCCTGCTGGGCCTTGTTGAACCGGTGGATCTCGTCCAGGAAGAGCACGGTGGTGGTCTTGTAGAGGTCGCGGGCGGTCAGGGCGTCGTCCATGACGCGCCGGACGTCCTTGACCCCTGCCGTGATGGCGGACAGCTCAACGAATTTTCGTCCGGGCCCGCGGGCAATGACATGCGCAAGGGTGGTCTTGCCGGTGCCCGGGGGTCCCCACAGGATCAGCGAGCTGGGACCCGCAGGGCCCGCGGCGTCGGCCCCTGCCGCCAACTGCCGGAGCGGTGAGCCCTGGCCGAGCAGGTGTTGCTGGCCCACCACCTCATCCACGCTGCGCGGCCGCATGCGCACCGCCAGCGGGCTCCGCGGCGATCCCTGTCCGCGTGCACCCTGTCCTCGCGCGCCTTGTCCTCCGGTACCGGCGCCTGCCTCGGCGACGGCATCGTCGTCGTCGTTTTCTGGGCTGTGCCCGAAGAGATCATCCACATAGATAGGCTACTTCCAGTCCACTCCTGCATTTCCCCGCCCCGCAACAGCGAAGGAACGCCTATGCCCGCCACCGCTTCCGCCGGCGGCCCGCCATCCGTCCGGACGGCATTCGTGGCCGGCGCCCGGCTGGCCGGCTGGGTGGAACGCTTTGGCTCCTCCCATGGCGGCTTCCGGTTGCGGTATGACGACGACGGCCTCCGGCTTTTGGCCGCTGACGGCACTGAAGCGCTCCTGCAGGCGCCGTGGCCGGCTGACGGCCGTCCCGGACGCGGCAACGACCCGGTGGAACGGCTGGCCGCCCTGGCGTCCCAGCCGCGCCGCCTGGGACTGCTCCTGGTGCGGCGGGGCGGCTACGGCGTCGGGGTGGCAAGCGAAGGCATCCTGCTGGCGGCCAAGGCAGGCACCAGGTACGTTCAGTCGCGCACCGCGGCTGGCGGCCAGTCCCAGCAGCGGTTTGCCCGGCGCCGTTCCAACCAGGCGGACGCCTTGGTGGCCTCCGTGGCCGAACAAGCGGCTGGGGTATTCGGTGGTGAGCCGTTCGAGTACGTGGTGCCGGGCGGTGACCGGGCCCTGGCGGACCTGGTCCTGCAACAACCGCCGTTGCGGCCCTATGTCCCGCTGCCCCGGCTCGCATATCTCGACGTCACTGAGCCGCGGGCGGCGGTGCTGAAGAAGGCGGCGGCGGACGCCTGCTCCGTGCGGGTCACGGTAACCGACCCGTCCGGCTAACCATGGGCCGCCGGCTGGTCAGCAGCCCGTCAGCGACCGGCGGGGCCGCTCCTGGCGGTACACATAGCGTCCGGCTTCACTGAAGCCCGCCCGTGAATAGAGCTCCCGGGCACCATGGTTTTGCGCCGTCACCAGCAGCCAGAAATCCGTCACACCGCGGTCGACGCCGGCGTGCAGCAGCGCGTCGAGAATGGCTGCCGCAAACCCCTTGCGACGCGCGTCAGTCCGTGTGGCCATGCCGTACACCCCACCGAGGGTGCTGCCGGCAGGCATGGCAAGGCGTCCGACGGCGGCGGCGCGGCCGTCGCTGTCCCGCGCCAGGGCGTACAGCGACGGGCAACCGTCGAGTATTGCCCGTGCGGTGCCCAAGGCATCCTTGCCGCCGCGGCCGTCCACCTCCCACCAGACCCGCAGCCAGTCCTCGGACGGCATCGGTGCCAGTTCAACGGCCGCGCCGTTATGGCCGCCTTCAGGGGTACCGCCCGCGGCCGCGCTGCGTGTCATGACCATGGTCTCGGACTGGCGGGTGAACCCCTCGGCGTCGAGCAGGTCCTGGAGCGCTGCCGTGGCGGGGTGGTCGAACAGTTGGAAGATCACGGGCAGCCGGCGGAGGCGGTACCAGGCCCTTGCTTCGGCGAGCAAGGCGGCCAGGTCGCCGTCGGAGTGGCCGTCCTCCAGGACACGCGGCCATATGGAGTTGGCCCGCTGCGTGACGCCATCCGCCGCCCGGAGCACCCAGTTTCCGGCCTCCTGCCGTTCCCGGGCCGGCCACGCTGCATCCATGGCAGATTCGAGTTCCAGGGCACTGGGTTTCACATCGTCCGGGCTCGCCACCGGCATTCCTTCCTTAAAGGCCGAAGGTCCCCCGGTTTCCCCGGGGAACCTTCGGTGACGGACGGCGCCCTGCGGCTGCCGTCCTTCGTCTACTTCTTTTCTTCCGGCTTCTTAGCCTCCGGCTTGAAGTCCACGCCGGCCTCTTTGCGCTGCTGCGGCGTAATGGGCGCCGGAGCCTCGGTCAGGGGGTCGTGGCCGCCGCCGGACTTCGGGAAGGCGATGACGTCGCGGATGGACTCCACGCCGGCGAGCAGCGAAACAACGCGGTCCCAGCCGAAGGCGATGCCGCCGTGCGGGGGTGCGCCGTACTTGAAGCCCTCCAGCAGGAAGCCGAATTTGGTCTGCGCGTCTTCCTTGTCCAGGCCCATGAGCTCAAAGACCCGTTCCTGGACCTCACGCTGGTGGATACGGATGGAGCCACCGCCGATTTCGTTGCCGTTGCACACGATGTCGTAAGCGTAGGACAGCGCCGATTCCGGGTCCTTGTCAAAGGTGTCCAGGAACTCGGGCTTCGGTGAGGTGAAGGCGTGGTGGACGGCGGTCCACTTGCCGGCACCGACGGCGACGTCACCGGAGGCGATGGCTACGGCGGCCGGCTCGAACATCGGTGCGTCCACGACCCAGCAGAAAGCCCACGCGGTGGGGTCGATCAGGCCGGTACGGTGGCCGATTTCCACGCGCGCGGCGCCCAGCAGGGCACGCGATGGCGTCTTCTCACCGGCGGCGAAGAAGATGCAGTCGCCGGGCTTGGCGCCGACGGCGTCGGCCAGGCCGGCGCGTTCGGTGTCGGTGAGGTTCTTGGCCACGGGGCCCGCGAGTTCGCCGTCTTCCTTGTAGAGGACGTAGGCCAGGCCTTTGGCGCCGCGCTGCTTGGCCCATTCCTGCCAGGCATCCAGGGCGCGGCGTGCCTGCGAAGCGCCCCCGGGCATCACGACTGCGCCGACGTAGGGGGCCTTGAAGACGCCGAAGTTGGTGTCCTTGAAGAATTCGGTGAGCTCGGTCAGTTCCTGCCCGAAGCGAAGGTCAGGCTTATCGGAACCGAAGCGCGCCATGGCGTCCGCATAGGTGATGCGCTCGATGGGGGTGGGGATGTCGGCACCGATGAGCTGCCATACGGCCTTGACGATGTTCTCGCCCAGCCGGATGATGTCGTCCTGGTCCACGAAGCTGGCCTCGATGTCCAGTTGCGTGAATTCCGGCTGGCGGTCCGCGCGGAAGTCCTCGTCCCGGTAGCAGCGGGCGATCTGGTAGTACTTCTCAAAGCCGCCCACCTGCAGCAGCTGCTTGAACAGCTGCGGGGACTGTGGGAGGGCGTACCAGGAACCCGGTGCCAGGCGGGCCGGAACCAGGAAGTCGCGGGCACCTTCCGGCGTGGAGCGGGTCAGCGTCGGGGTCTCGATCTCCACGAAGCCCTCGTCGTGGAGCAATTCACGGGCCACGCGGTTGGCCTCGGAGCGCAGGCGCAGGTTCCGGCTGGGGCCCGGACGGCGGAGGTCGAGGTAGCGGTGCTTGAGGCGCGCTTCCTCGCCCACCTCGACGTGCTCGTCAATCTGGAAGGGCAGCGGGTCCGAGGTGTTGAGGATGGTGACGTCCTCGGCGATGACCTCGATCTCGCCCGTGGCCAGCGCCGGGTTCTCGTTGCCCTCGGGGCGGCGGGAAACAGTGCCCTTGACCTGCAGGACGTACTCGTTGCGCAGGCCATGGAAGACCTCTTCTTCACGCACCACCACCTGCGAGACGCCGGAAGCATCGCGCAGGTCCACGAAGGCCACACCACCGTGGTCACGACGGCGGCCCACCCAGCCGGCCAGGGTTACGGTTTGTCCAATGTGCTCGGAACGGAGGGATCCGAGGTCATGTGTGCGCAGCACAGCACGCCTTTCTGCGGGAAAACAGTGGGAAGTTCAATATGATCGTTCCGGGAACGATCCCGTCCGAGTTTACCCGCTGGAAAGGTACTGCCGCCTCATGGCCCAACCCCAGCAGCTCCAACGCCGGCTCGGCGCCTTCGATGCCACCGCCATGGGCCTTGGCTCCATGCTGGGCGCCGGCGTGTTCGTGGTGTTCGCCCCCGCCGCAGCCCTGGCCGGCAACCTGCTGGCCTGGTCCGTGGTCCTCGCCGGTGTCGTGGCATACTGCAACGCTGTTGCCTCCGCGGCGCTTGCCGCGCGGTACCCCACCAGCGGCGGCACCTATGTCTACGGCCGGAAACAACTGGGTGAGTGGCCCGGCTTTGTCGCCGGATGGGGATTCGTCACGGGGAAGACCGCGTCCTGCGCGGCCATGGCCTTGACTTTCGGCAGTTACGTCGCACCGGGCTATGCCGTGCCGGTGGCCGTCGCTGCCGTGGTTGCCCTGACCGGCATCAACCTCTTGGGGATTACCCGCACTGCCCAGCTCACGCGGATCTTGTTGTGCGTGGTCGTGGCGTCCCTGGTGTTCGTCGGAGTTGCCGCAGTCCTTGGCCCGCATCCCGCGGCGGACGCGGCCGGTCCGGGTTCCGGTGGCCCGGCGGGGGTCCTGCCGGCAGCCGGGCTGATGTTTTTCGCCTTCGCCGGGTACGCGCGGATCGCCACACTGGGCGAAGAAGTCAAAGATCCCTCCCGCACCATTCCGCGGGCCATTCTGGCCGCGCTGGCCTCCGCCTTCACCATCTACCTGCTGCTGGCCCTACTTTTGCAGGCCCACCTGGGAGACCGGCTCGCTGCTGCCAGGACTCCCCTCCTGGACGCGGTATTGGCATCGCAGCTGGCGGCGGGTGCACCACTGGTGCAGGTGGGCGCCGCCGCCGCATGCCTGGGCGCCCTGCTCGCGCTGATCACCGGCGTCGGACGCACGACGCTGGCCATGGCGCGGGAAGGTGACCTTCCCCGCACCCTGGCCAGGGTGGGCGGGGCGCACACCGTTCCGTTCCTCGCGGAACTGGCCGTGGCCGCCGTCGTGATCCTGCTCCTGCTGACCACGGACGTAATGACCGTGGTGGGCTTCTCAAGCTTCGGGGTGCTGGTGTATTACGCCGTTGCCAACGCCTCCGCCTACACCCTCGGTTCGCATCCGGCCTATGCGCCGCGCTGGCTGAACGCGGCGGGCTTCCTGGGGTGCGTGGTGCTGGCCTTCACGCTGCCGCCGGCTCCCCTGCTGACCATGGCAGCGGTCCTGGCCGCGGGTATGGCCGGCCGTTGGCTGGTGCTGCGCTTCAGGCAGCGCCAGCACGGCCGGCCGCGCGGCCGCTAGGCCGACGCCGGTGCGGTGGCCGTGGTGCTCACCTGGACGGTGAGGTCCTCCAGCGGCGGGGCCCAGGTCTCCGGGGCTGCCACCACCTGTTCACCGGTCCGGATGTCCTTGACCTGGTGCGTGCCGTCGTCGTCCGTGAACCATACGAACGGGATTCCGCGCCGGTCGGCGAACTTGATCTGCTTGCCGAATTTCTCCGCTTTCGCCGCGACCTCCGTGGGGATGCCCCTGCTGCGAAGCAAAGCAGCAACATCCTGCGCTGCGCCCCAGCTGTCGTCGTGGCTCAGGGCCACCAGCACGGCGGTGGGCACGGAACGGGAGGCCCTGGCCAGGTCCTGGCTGAGGATACGGGACACAAGGCGGGTGACGCCGATGGACAGGCCAACCCCGGGGAACTTGCGGTTACCCTTGGACGCCAGTGCATCGTAGCGGCCGCCGGAGCAGATCGATCCCAGCTGTTCATGGCCTACCAGGACGGTCTCCACGACAGTGCCCGTGTAGTAGTCCAGGCCGCGGGCGATGCTCAGGTCCGCCAACACCTTGCCGGGGGCGCGCTGCACGGCGGCATCGATCACCTGCTCCAGTTCATCCAGGCCCTCGTCCAGGAGCTCGTCGCTGACGCCCAGGGCGCGGACCTTCGCCACGAACGAGGTGTCTTCCGTGCGGATGGCCGCCAGCTGCAGCGCCTTGGCTGCCTGCTCGTCGGTGGCACCGAGCTCTGTCTTCAGCAGCTCCGCCACCTTGGCGGGACCGATTTTTTCTAGCTTGTCGATGCTGCGCAGCACGCCCGCGGTGTCATCGAGCTCGATCCCCCGGTAGAAGCCTTCAGCCAGCTTGCGGTTGTTGATCCGGAGCCGGAAGTCCGGGATGGGAAGCGCGCTGAGCGCCTCAGCGATCACCAGGGCAATCTCCACGTCGTAGCGGAACGGCAACTCACCGTCGCCCACAACATCGATGTCCGCTTGGGTGAACTCCCGGGCCCGGCCTTCCTGGGGCCGCTCGCCGCGCCACACCTTCTGGATCTGGTACCGGCGGAACGGGAACGCCAGGTACCCGGCGTTTTCCACGACGTACCGGGCAAACGGGACCGTCAGGTCAAAATGCAGGGCAAGGGCGTGTGGATCGGCCTTGCCGCCCTTGACGGGGTTGTCGCCCTCGTCCTCCTGCAGCCTGCTGAGTCCGTACACTTCCTTGTCGATCTCTCCCTTGCGCAACAACTGGCCCACCGTTTCCACGGCGCGGGTTTCGATCGAGGCAAACCCGTGCAGTTCAAAGACCCGGCGCAGGGTATCGAGCACGTGCAGCTCCACCAGCCGCTCCTCGGGAAGCCACTCGGGGAATCCGGACAGGGAGGCGGTGCGTGCCATGGGGAAAGTTCTCCTTACGGTGAAAGGTGCGCCGGGGGCTGCCCGCGCGCCGCTCCAAGGCGACGTTCGGCGGCAGCACAGCCAGCCATGCATAAACTATGTGCGGCAGCCAGTTTATGCGCCATCCGTGTGCATCTCTAATGCAGCGGACCGGCGCTGATGGCGGCCCCACCTGCGCCCGGCGGCCATCCGCCGGGCATTAGCAGCCCGACGACGAGGAGGACCCTTGGCGGCCAGTTCACGCAGTGCCCGCGAAACAAAACGGCGCATCCAGCAAATGGAGGCCAAGCGCGAGCTGCGGCGCAGCCAGGAGAAGCGGCGCAAACGCGACAACCTCGTGGCCGCCGGCGCGGGAGCCGCCGCCGTCGCGCTCGCCGTCGTGCTTCAACTCACCGCCTTCGCCGGAAATCCCACCGAGGACGAATACGCTGCCGCGCAGGCCGGGCTGACCGACCCGTCGGCGTCCGAAAGCGCCTCCGCCACCCCGTCTCCGCAAGTATCCAACGGGGCGAACATTCCCGCAGCCGAGACCGCCGCCGGCAAGACGTTCTCCGGTGAGCTGTCGCTGAACGGCAGCCCCCTTGGCGTGGAAGTGGACGGCACCAAGGCGCCCCAAGCGGCCGCAGTGTTCAAGTCACTCAGCGACCAAGGCTTTTTCAACGGCAAGACCTGCCACCGCTTGACCACAGCGGACCAGTTCGGTGTCCTGCAATGCGGCTCCGCCAACGGTGACGGCCAGGGTGACCCGAACTACACTTGGGGCCCCTTGGAAAATGCCCCTGCCGACAACAAATATCCCGCAGGGACCATCGCCGTGGCGCGGAGCGGCAACAACGCCTACGGAAACGGCACGCAGTTCTTCATTGTCTACAAGGACACTGTCATTAATCCTGACTCTGCCGGCGGCTACACGGTGGTGGGCAAAGTGACCTCCGGGCTGGACGCAGTGACCAAGATTGCCGCCGCAGGTATTAAGCCCGGGGCCAGTGACACGGACGGCGCACCGATCCAACCAGTCACGATAGACTCGTTTTCTCTGAAGTAGGACGCCGGGCCCAAGCGGACACGGTGCAGTACGTGAGTATTTCCCTCCAAGCGAAAGACTTTTAGCGGTGACAGACAGTCAGAAATCCGACGAAACAGCAACAGACCTGACCGTGGCGGCGGCCTCGGACACCAGCGAAGGCGCCGGCACCGAAGCAACCAACCCACCGGCATCCGCAGCCCCGGAAGAGGCCGCTCCCGAGGAAACGCCCTCCGCAGCACCTGCTGCGGGCCCGCGGCCTTCCGCGCCTTCTCCTGCCGCGTTTGCGTCGCGCCCGAAGCCTGCTGCAGCCGCTCCTGCCGCCGCACCCGTTCCTGCCGCTCCCAGCACGTCCGTCGCCGAGGCCTCCAAGTGGGGCCGGGTGGAAGGGGACGGCCACGTTTACCTGACGATCGACGGCGGTGAGCACCCGGTTGGACAGTACCCCGGCGTCAGCGGCGAGGAAGCCCTGATCTACTTCGCCCGGAAGTACGACGACGTCGTGGCACAGATCGTGCTCCTGGAACAGCGGGTCAGCTCCAAGGCTCCCAGCACTGACATGCAGAAGACCGTGACCCACCTGCACGAGCAGCTCGCCGAGCGGAACATGGTGGGCGACCTCCGCGCCGCCGAGGCCAGGCTGGAAAAGCTGGCCGGCCAGATCACGGAACTCGAGAAAGCCGAAAAGGCCGAGCACGACGCCGTCCGCGCCGCCGAACTCGCGGCCAGGGAAGCCATCGTGGCTGAAGCGGAGGAGATCTCCGGCCAGGATCCCGCGCAGACGCAGTGGAAGACTTCCAGTGCCCGGATGAACGAGTTGTTCGAGAACTGGAAGGCCGCGCAGAAGAGCGGTGTCCGGCTGGGCCGCAGCAACGAGGATGCACTGTGGAAGCGGTTCAGGGCTGCACGTACCGTCTTCGACCGCCACCGCAGGGCATATTTCTCGCAGCTGGACAGCAACAACTCGGCGGCCAAGGCCGCCAAGGAGAAGCTGATCGCCGAGGCTGAGGCGCTGTCCACCTCGACGGACTGGGGGTTCGCCGCCGGCGAGTACCGCCGGCTGATGGACCAGTGGAAGGCATCGCCGCGCGCCAGCCGGAAGGACGACGACGCACTGTGGGCCCGGTTCCGCGCCGCCCAGGACGTGTTCTTCACCTCCCGCCAGGCTGCCAACGACGAGATTGACCAGGAGTACACGGCCAACCTCGCCGTCAAGGAGGAGCTGCTGGCTGAGGCCAACGCGATCCTCCCGGTGAATGACCTCGCGGCCGCAAAGAAGGCACTGCAGTCCGTCCGTGACCGTTGGGAAGAAGCAGGCAAGGTGCCCCGGGCAGACATGGGCCGGATTGAAGCAGGCCTGCGGAAGGTGGAGGACGCCGTCCGCCACGCCGAGGAAGAGCAGTGGCAGCGGTCCAACCCGGAGCGCAAGGCCCGCACCAACAGCGCCCTGTCACAGCTGGAGTCCGCCATTGCAGGGCTCCAGGAGGACCTCGCAAAGGCAGAGAAGAGCGGCGACCAGCGCAAGATCAAGGCCGCCCAGGAAGCCCTCGAAGCCCGCCAGGCATGGCTGGACCAGATCCAGCGCTCGGCCAGCGAGCTGTCCTGACGCTTCCCCTGACTGACGCGGGCCCGGTCCGGTTATCCACATAACCCGGACCGGGCCTGTGCTCGTTAACGGCCATCCGGGCAGGATGGGGACATGGCCACAGCACCAGTTCCTCCGGCTCCCGGGCAACCCAGCACTTCCGTTGCGGGCACTCCCGGTGCAGGCAGCCAACTCCAGGGCACAGACGCCGCCTCAGCGCCCCGTTTTCCGGAGCTCTACGCCCCAGGGGCTCCCTTTGCTGCGCCCGAACTGCAGTCCCTCGCCGCCGACGGTCTGCTG
This sequence comes from Pseudarthrobacter sp. efr-133-R2A-89, assembly GCF_030209315.1. Classification (NCBI taxonomy): domain Bacteria; kingdom Bacillati; phylum Actinomycetota; class Actinomycetes; order Micrococcales; family Micrococcaceae; genus Pseudarthrobacter; species Pseudarthrobacter sp. efr-133-R2A-89. Next base: position 387,384 of record NZ_JARVSE010000001.1, read on the forward strand.
GCCCGGCTCCACCAACACGGCTACACCCTGCCCGGGATGCCCGCCTCGCCGAAGCTCCGGGCGCGGGCGGCCGCCGCCGTGGTCCCCGCGGCGGTACGGCAACGTGTGGTGGCCGGCCGGATGACCGCAGCCTGGATCTTCGGTTGCGCCGCGGAACCTGACCGGCTTGCACTGCTGGTGGATACGAAACGGAGGGTATCGAGCCTGCGGAACACGCGCGGCTGCACCCTTCACGAAGTGAAGCTTGGTCCGCTCGATGTCATCAGCCTGGGCGGCCTGATGGTCTCCACCCCGCTGCGGACGGCGCTGGATATTGCCCTGCACGTGGAAGCGGAACGAGCCCTGCCTGCCCTCACGGCCTTACTGGCCAGGCCGCAGCAGGACGTGGGACTCCGGCTGCTTGTCCGTGCCATCGAAGCCACACCCCGGGTTCCCCACAAGCGGGCAGCGCTGGAAAAACTGGCGCTGCTAGCTCCGGCGCTTGTTCCCGGTGGTGCGGTAGACGTCGAACACGCCGTCGATCCGTCGGACCGCGCTCAACACGTGGCTGAGGTACTTGGGGTCGCCCATTTCAAAAGCGAACTTTGAGATGGCCACCCGGTCGGTGGACGTGTGGACACTGGCCGCCAGGATGTTGACGTGGTTCTCCGACAAAACGCGGGTGACATCGGAGAGCAGCGATTTGCGGTCGAGCGCCTCTACCTGGATTTCCACCAGGAACACGCTTGACTGGGTGGGCGCCCAGTCAACGTCCACGATCCGGTCGGGCTGGTCCTTGAGGTCGGAGATGTTGGTGCAGTCGGTGCGGTGCACGGAAACGCCCGAACCCCTGGTCACGAAGCCAAGGATGGGATCCGGCGGCACCGGGGTACAGCACCGGGCCAGCTTCACCCAAACGTCGCCCACGCCGCGGACCACCACGCCGGAATCGGAGAAGCGGGCCTTGCTGACCTGGGTGGGGATGCTGACCTCTTCGACGTCATCATCGGCGCTTTCGTTGCCGCCCAGGCTCTCGATGAGCTTCTCCATGACGGACTGGGCCGACGTGTGGCCGTCACCCACGCCAGCGTAGAGGCCGGAGATGTCGGTGTACTTGAACTCCTCGGCCACGGCGGCCAGGGCCTCGTGTGTCATCAGCCGCTGCAGCGGAAGGTTCTGCTTCCGCATGGCGCGGGTCAGCAGTTCCTTGCCGCGGTCGATCGCCTCTTCGCGGCGTTCCTTGCTGAACCACTGCCGGATCTTGTTGCGGGCCCGCGCGCTTTTAACGAAGTGCTGCCAGTCCTGGCTGGGGCCGGCGCCCTCGGCTTTCGAGGTGAAGATCTCCACCCAGTCGCCGTGGTTCAGTTCGCTGTTGAGCGGAACCAGCTTCCCGTTGACCCGGGCGCCGATGGTGCGGTGCCCCACCTCGGTGTGCACTGCGTAGGCGAAGTCAACGGGTGTCGATCCCGCCGGCAACGCCATGACCTCGCCCTTGGGGGTGAAGACGAACACTTCGCGGGCGTTGATTTCAAAGCGGAGCGAGTCCAGGAACTCTCCCGGATCGGATGTCTCCTGCTGCCAGTCCACCAGGGAGCGCAGCCAGCCCATGTCGCCGTCGCGCGGGCTCCCGGGGCCGACGGCGGTGCGGTTCGGCTGGTCTTTGTATTTCCAGTGTGCGGCCACGCCGTATTCGGCCCGGCGGTGCATTTCGTGCGTACGGATCTGGATTTCCACCGGCTTGCCGCCGGGGCCGATCACGGTGGTGTGCAGGGACTGGTACATGTTGAATTTGGGCATCGCGATGTAATCCTTGAACCTGCCAGGCAGCGGGTTCCAGCGCGAATGCATGGTGCCCAGGGCTGCATAACAGTCCCGGACGGAGTCCACCAGGACACGGACACCCATGAGGTCATTGATGTCGTCAAAGTCCTTGTCGCGGACAATCATCTTTTGGTAGATCGAGTAATAGTGCTTGGGCCGGCCGGTGATGGTGGCCTTGATGCGGGCGGCACGCAGGTCCTCGGTGATCTGGTCGCGGATGACGCCCAGGCTCTTTTCCCGCTCGGGGGTCCGGTCCCCCACCATCCGGACAATCTCTTCGTACACCTTGGGATAGAGCGCCGCGAAGGACAGGTCCTCCAGCTCCCATTTGATGGTGTTCATGCCCAGGCGGTGCGCGAGCGGAGCGAAAATCTCCAGGGTCTCCCGCGCCTTGCGGGCTGACGACTCAGCGGACACGAACCGCCAGGTGCGCGCATTGTGCAGCCGGTCCGCCAGCTTGATCATCAGCACCCGGATGTCCTTGGCCATGGCGACGACCATCTTGCGGACCGTCTCGGACTGGGCGGCTTCGCCGAAACTGACCTTGTCCAGTTTGGTCACGCCGTCCACCAGCATGGCCACTTCGGGCCCGAAGTCCCGCTTCAGGTCCGCCAGGGTATAGGGGGTGTCCTCCACGGTGTCATGCAGCAGGGCCGCTGCCAAGGTGGTGCCGCTGAGCCCTAGTTCTGCCAGGATGGTGGCGACGGCCACTGGGTGGGTGATGTAGGGGTCGCCACTCTTGCGTTTTTGCCCGCGGTGGCTTCGCTCGGCGACGTCGAACGCGCGCTGGATGAGGTCGAAGTCCTCTTTGGGATTGTTGGCCCGGACCGTCCGCAGCAGTGGTTCGAGGATGGGCGAGTATGTGGCCGTCCCCCGTCCGGTCAGGCGGGCAAGCCGGGACCTGGTGCGCTCACGGCGGCCGGGAAACGTCGCGCGCGAGCCTGAATTGTCCACGGGAACCAACGATCCGGGGCGCGCCGAAGATGCCATACCGGCCTGTACACCGGCAGGATTCTTATCATCCTCTGCCGTAGGCGCCGACGCCGATCGTTCTTCCAATGAAGCACCCCTCACCACCATTTAATTACCCCAGTCTATTCCCCAAGGCAGTGACTTTTATAACCGGCCCCGCATATGCGAAGACCGGGCAACGCAGAGGATGCGTTGCCCGGTCTTTCGGGAGTAACGGGTGCCGTTGGCGGCGGATCAGGCCTGGGCCGGCGAGGCCGGAACTGGCCGTTCCGCCGCACCCGCCCGCCGTTGTTCCACGCGCCGCGCCTGCTTGACGAGGTCCGGTTCGCCCTGGCGGAGCCACGCGTACATCGGAGCGGCCACGAAGATGGTCGCGGCGGTGCCGATGAGGATGCCGACGAACAAGGCCAGCGACAGGTCGCGCAGGGTTCCCGCACCCAGGAGCCCGGCCCCGATGAAGAGGATGGCTCCGACGGGGAGGATGGCCACCATCATGGTGTTGATGGAACGGACCAGGGTTTGGTTGACGGCAAGATTGACCTCCTCGCCGAAGGTCCGGCGGGTGGAGGCATCAATGCCGGAGGTGTTTTCCCGGATCTTGTCGAAGACCACCACGGTGTCATACAGCGAGTAGCTGAGAACCGTGAGGAAGCCGATGATGGCCGACGGCGTGACCTCAAAGTCGCTGAGGGCGTAGACCCCGGCGGTGATGAACATCGTCACCGCCATGCCGGCAAGAGCCGACAGCGACATCTTCCAGGTGCGGAAGTAGAGGGCCATCAGCAACGCCGCGAGGAGCACGAAGACCGCCAGGCCGATCAACGCCTGCTTGGTCACGTCAGCACCCCAGGTGGGACCGACGAACGTGGATGTCACTTCGTTGTCGGTGACTCCGTAGGCCGTGGTCAGGCCTTGCTTGATCTTAAGGGTTTCGTCATCGGTCAGCTTGTCGGTCTGGATCCGCATGGTGTTGCCCGCGACGTTCGCCACGCGGGGGACACTGCCGGCCACCACATCGGTGACGGCGCGCTCACCCACGGTGGCGTCGGTCGTCTTAACATTGGAGACCGTGAATTCAGAGCCGCCCCGGAATTCGATGCCGAGGTTGAAGCCGCCCTTGGCCACCGGGATGAGGATGGACAGGGCCACTGCCACGGCAGCGATGAGGAACCAGATCTTCTTGGCGCCCACAAAGTCGTAGGAGCGCTTTCCGGTGTAGAGCTCGTTACCAAAACTGGCGAAGCCTGACATTACTTGTTCTCCTTCGCGGAGGTTTTCGACGAGCCGGCGAGCTGTTCCTGCTTCTCTGCCAGGCGCCGTTCGGCGATGGTCATGCGTCGTTCGGCCTCGGCTGCGGCACCGGCATTCTTGCCGCGCACCGCCATGGGCCGGTCCTCCGGGGTCCGGATGCGACCGGCACCGCGGTACAGGGGCACCGCTCCGAGCCGCTCCGGATCCAGGCCGGAGAACTTATGGCCCTCACCGAAGAACTTGGTGCGCGCCAGGAGCTGCAGCGTGGGGTGCGTGAACATGAACACCACGATGAGGTCGGCGATGGCTGTCAGGCCAAGGGTGAAAGCGAACCCCCGCACGTTGCCCACAGCGACGAAATACAGGACCAGCGCAGCGAGGAGGTTGACCGCCTTGGAGGCCAGGACGGTGCGCTTGGCGCGCTTCCAGCCGTTTTCGACGGCGGACACCAGGCCGCGGCCCTCACGCAGTTCGTCACGGATGCGTTCAAAGTAAACAATGAACGAGTCCGCCGTCTGGCCGATGGCGACGATAATGCCCGCGACGCCCGCCAAGGACAGCCGGTAGTTCTCGGTCCAGCCGAGGATCGCGATGGCCAGGTAGGTCAGGGCTCCGGCCACCACCAGGGATGCGATGGTGACAAATCCGAGCGCCCGGTACTGGAACAGCGAGTAGACCACCACAAGGAGGAGGCCGATCAAGCCGGCCAAAAGGCCCATACGCAGCTGTTCACCACCGAGGGTGGCCGAAATCTGCTGCTCGCTTTGGATGTCGAAGCTGATGGGCAGAGCCCCAAAGCGCAGCTGGTCGGACAACGCCTTGGCGGTTTGCTCGGTGAAGCCGCCCGTGATCTGCGGGCGTCCGTCAGTGATGACGGCCAGCGAGCGGGGAGCGGAGATGACCTGATCGTCAAGCACAATGGCGAACTGGGACTTGGGATCGGTGCCAGACTCGCCCCCAGCGGCGACGTAGAACTGGTTCAGGCGCTCGGTGACGTCCTTGAACTTGGCCGTGCCTTCGGCGTCGAACTGGATGTTCACGGCCCAGTCATTGGTGACCGCGCCCTGCGCGCCCTGCTGCAGCTGGAAGGACGAGGTGACGATGTTCGTTCCCTTGACCTCCACCGGCCCCAAAATGTACTTGATGGCAGGGGTTTTGGCGGTGGCGGGTTCGCAGGTTACCAATGGCTTGGTGGGATCTGACCGCTGTGATTTCTCGGCTGCGGGGCTGTTGCAGTCCAGCGCTTCGAACTGCTTGTAGATTTCCGGCGTGATCCAGTTGGTGTCGCTGCTGTTGGCCGGCGCAGCGGTCGGCTTGGGCAGCTGGTCGTCCGGGGTCTGTGATTCCGGCGGCACTGCTGCTCCGTCACCGTTGAGGATCACGGGGCGGAAGTTCATGTCGGCGGATGCCTGGATCAGGTTCCGGGTTTCAGCCGACGGCGTGCCGGGAAGGCTGACCACCACGTTGCGGCCGGACTGGGTGCTGATTTCCGCTTCGGAGACGCCGGAGCCGTCCACGCGCTGGCGGATGATCGCCACGGCCTGGTTGAGTTGCTGTTCGTTAATGTCCGAACCACCCTCAACCTTCGGCGCCAGGATCATCTGGGTGCCGCCTTCGAGGTCCAGGGCCAGTTTGGGTGCCCAGCTGGCTTGTCCGGCGATGGTGCCGCCCGCCAGGACGGCGGTCAGTGCTGCCAGGAGTACGCCAAGCCAGACCAGGACGCGCAGCCCTGGTTTCTTGCGGCCAGTTCGTGCCATTGTCGATCTTTCTCTTATTCGCGGAAGAACCGCCGGCGCGGGCTGCAGCCTGCGCCGGCGGCAATCCGCAGCGGTAGAGGGAGGAAAGGAGCCAGCGGGCCTAGCTGTCCTTCTTGCCCTCGTCGTTGAGGCGCTTCAGGGTTTCCTCGGGAGTCTCGGTGCCCGTCACTGGGCTGCCCGTCTCCGGGGTGGTGAGCGAGGAAGCATCGTCGGGGACGGCAGGCGAGGCGGCGGCCGGCTCAGCTGCAGGCTCGACCACCTTGGTCACCGCTTGGCGGTGCACGGTGGCAAGGTTTCCGGGGGACAGTTCAAGGGTGACCTTGTTCTCTGCTTCGTCGATGTCCACGATCCGGCCGAAAAGGCCGAAGCTGGTCATGACCTCCACGCCCGGGGCAAACTTCGACTGGAGCTCTGCCTGCTGCTGCTGCGTCTTCTTGTTGCGGCGGAACATCATGAAGATGAAGACGCCGAGCATGACGAACAGGAGAATTGACATTGGATCCAAGGGGAATTCCGTTCTTTTGCGTGGGTGTTGCCGGTTTTCCAGCGACGTCGGCCTCGCTTCAGCCGGGGCGGGAAGTAGATGCAGGCAAAGCCTGACGGTTCCTTCCCCAAGCGACGGAGGCGTCAGGGCCACCGGCGAAACAAAGCGCCGAACGTGCCGGGCGTCATACCAGTCTAAAGGGAAAAGCTGAAGGCAGCCTGCTATTGGCCTTCCGGGGCCCATTCGCCGGCGCCGGCGGCTTCTTCCCCGGAATCGAAAAGGTCCAGCTGTTCCTGCGCGAAGACTCCCGACGGGATGGCGTAGCCCAGGTGCGTCCAGGCGGGCGCCATGGCGATCCGGCCGCGGGGGGTCCGCCCCAGCAGGCCCTCGCGGACCAGGAAGGGTTCCGCCACCGTCTCCACGGTTTCGGTTTCTTCACCGACGGCGATGGCGAGCGTGGACAGGCCTACGGGGCCGCCGCCGAACTTGGTGATCAGGGCCTCAAGGACGGCCCGGTCCAGCCGGTCAAGGCCCTTCTTGTCCACTTCGTACATGTCCAGGGCGGCTGAAGCTGCCCGTGAGTCGATCTGCTCGATGCCGTGCACCAGCGCCCAGTCCCGGACCCGGCGCAGGAGCCGGTTGGCAATGCGGGGGGTGCCGCGGGAACGGCCTGCGATTTCGGCGAAGCCCGCGGAGTTCACTTTCAGGTCCAGCAAGCCGGCGGAGCGCCGCAGGACCAGCTCAAGTTCGGGAACGGAGTAGAACTCGAGGTGGCCGGTAAAGCCGAACCGGTCCCGGAGCGGTCCCGGGAGCAGCCCGGCCCTGGTGGTGGCACCCACCAGGGTGAACGGCGGGAGTTCCAACGGAATGGCGGTGGCGCCGGCGCCCTTGCCCACCACGATGTCCACGCGGAAGTCTTCCATGGCCATGTAGAGCATCTCTTCTGCGGGCCGGGACATGCGGTGGATTTCGTCCAGGAACAGCACCTCGCCCTCCGACAGGGAGGACAGGATCGCAGCAAGGTCGCCGGCATGCTGGATGGCGGGGCCGCTGCTGAGCCGCAAGGGCGCATTCATCTCCGCGGCAACGATCATGGCCAGCGTGGTCTTGCCGAGGCCGGGAGGCCCCGAAAACAGCACGTGGTCCGCCGTCCGCCCGCGCATCCGGGAGGCCTGCAACACCAGGGACAGCTGCTTGCGGACCCGGTGCTGCCCAACAAAATCATCGAGGTTCTTAGGCCGCAGCGCCGCCTCGATGGCCCGCTCTTCCGGCTCCTCCCCCGCCGCAACCAGGGACGGTTCAGCCACGGCTGCCTACGCGGTTGCCTGCCCGGGCACCGTCCTGGCCCAACCAGCGGAGCGTGGTGCGCAGGATCTCCGGAACATTGCCGCGGAAGGAGACCTCGGGTTCGTCGGCCAAGGCCTTCTCGATGCTGCCCGACGCGTCTTTTTCAGACCAGCCAAGGCTGGTCATCGCCGCGATTACCTGCGGCTTCCAGGCGGCCTCGGCGGGGGTTGCGGCACCGGCCGAGGGAGCGGTCCCGTGCGGAACAAGCTTGCCGGCCAGCTCCAGCACGATCCGGCCCGCCACCTTGGGACCGATCCCCGGAACCTTGGTGAACGTCTTGCTGTCCCCCGTGTGCGCGGCGACGCGGATAGCCTCCGGCTCATGGACCGCCAGCACGGCAAGGGCAAGCCTGGGTCCGACCCCGCTGACACTGAGCAGGACGTCGAAAACCTCGCGTTCGTCGTCGGAGGCGAAGCCGAAAAGCGTCAGCGAATCCTCCCGTACGATCAGTGACGTGAAGAGCTGCCCCTGTTCACCCACCTGCAGCCGGCTGAGGGTCTGCGGCGTCGCGTTCACGCTCATGCCTGCGCCATTGAGGTCGATGACGGCCGTGGACAGGCCGACGTGCGCTACGGTTCCGCGGAGGAAACTGATCAAGGCCGGGCTCCCGTTGTATCGCCGGCCTCGCAGTGAGCACCCGGCTATCCGAACATATCTACGAATACCCTAGCAAGCGGCAGGGACATTCAGCGTGCGCGGCGCGCCTTGGCCTCAGCTTCGGCCCACGCCCGCTGGGCCGGCGTCAAGGACGAACTGCCCGGCCCGGTGGTCGCCACGGCCGCACCGCTCCCGGCCCGCCACGCGTGGGTGATGGCCAGAGCCAGCGCGTCGGCGGCATCAGCCGGCCGCGGCGGCGCCTCGAGGCGGAGGATCTTGGTGACCAGCTTGGTCACGGCGTCCTTGTTGGACGAACCGCTCCCGGTGACCGCCGCCTTCACTTCCGACGGCGTATGGAGGGCCACCGGGATGCCGCGGCGGGCGGCCGCCGCGATGACGACGCCGGACGCCTGCGCCACGCCCATGACGGTGCTGACGTTCAGCTGCGAAAAGACGCGTTCGACGGCGAGGACCTCGGGTTCGTACCGGTCCAGCCACTCGTCGATGGCGGTGGCGATCACCAGCAGCCGCCGGTCCAGCGATTCCTCGGGCGAGGTGCCCACCACACCGACGGCCACCATGGTGGCCCTGCGGTTCCGCTCGACGTCCACCACGCCGATCCCGCAACGGGTCAGGCCGGGGTCGACGCCCAGGACGCGGAGCGTCAACGCCGGTGCCGGGTCTTAGTTGGCAAGGCGGGACGTCACTCTGATTCCAGGGCAGCCTGGACTTCGTCGCTGAGGTCGGCGTTGCTGTAGACGTTCTGGACGTCGTCGAGGTCTTCGAGGGCGTCTGCCAGCTTCAGGAACTTCCGGGCGCCGTCGACGTCGAGTTCCACCTGCATCGACGGGACGAACTCCACCTCGTCGGTGTCGTATTCGATGCCGGCTTCCGTCAGCGCCTCGCGGATGGCCTGCAGGTCACCCGGTTCCGAGTGGATCTCGAAGGTCTCGCCGTTGTCCTTCACTTCCTCGGCGCCTGCGTCCAGCACGGCCATCAGGACGTCGTCCTCGCTCAGGCCGTTCTTGGGCAGGTTAACCACGCCCTTGCGCGTGAAGAGGTAGCTGACCGACCCGGGATCGGCAATGGTGCCGCCGTTGCGGGAGATGGCCAGGCGGACCTCGGAGGCCGCGCGGTTCTTGTTGTCCGTGAGGCACTCGATCAGCAGCGCCGAGCCCTGGGGGCCACGGGCCTCGTACATGATCTCGGTGTAGTCCACCACTTCGCCGGTGAGGCCGGCGCCGCGCTTGATGGCGCGATCGATGTTGTCGTTGGGGACCGAGGTCTTCTTGGCCTTGGTTACCGCCAGTTCCAGGCCCGGGTTGCCCGCGAGGTCCGGGCCGCCCATCCGGGCGGCTACTTCGATGTTCTTGATCAGCTTGGCGAACGACTTTGCGCGGCGGCTGTCAATGATCGCCTTTTTGTGCTTGGTCGTCGCCCATTTGGAGTGGCCTGACATGCTTTACGCTTCTCCTCTGATCATGCGGATAAAAAGTTCGTGTACGCGTTTTTCGCCAGTCACTTCCGGGTGGAAGGAGGTGGCCAGCAGCTGGCCGGAACGCACTGCCACAATTCTAGCCGCCCCGGGCAGCGGGACGGCGTGGGAGGCGTGCTCCGGGTCCGCCGGCTCAACCTGGGCGAGGACTTCCACTCCCGGGCCCACCCGCTCCACCCACGGGCCGCGGATGAAGACGGCGTGCACAGGGGCCACCCCGGATTCGGTGGCGCTGAAGTCCAGCCCCTTGAAGTCCAGGTCGGTTTCGAAGGACTCCCGCTGGCGCCCGAACGCGTTGCGGCGGACGGTGATGTCCAGTCCTCCGAATGTCTGCTGCGGGGCGCCGGAGAGATCGGTTGCGGGATCCGCGATATCCGAGGCGAGCAGGATCATCCCGGCGCACGAGCCGTAGACGGGGAGCCCTTCGGCGATGTACTTCCGGAGCGGATCGGCGAGCTCGAAGGCCCGGGCGAGCTTGTCGATGGTGGTCGATTCTCCGCCGGGGATGATGAGGCCGTCCAGGCCGTCCAGCTCCCGGGGGCGCCGCACCGGCACGCCGCGGGCGCCGGTGGCCTCGGCCGCATGGAGGTGCTCGCGGAAATCGCCTTGCAGGGCCAGGACACCGATCCGCAGGCCTGCTCCCGCGCGCGCAGGAGCCGCTGAAGGGGGATTTGTCATCCCTCCAGCATACGGCCAGGCCCGCGGCCCGCGGTCCGGCAGCACCTTTCCGGCTGCGGTTGCATGCCGTTGCTGGGATATATTCAAAACATGGTCTTCTTCAGTGTTCCGCTCGGCAAGCTGGTCCGCCGGGTATCCCGGCTTCGGGGCGGCGGCTCGGCCCTGCCGGGCCTGGTGGTCGAGAAAATCGATCCCGGGTTCATGCGGCGGACGCTCAGCACCCTCCCCCACGGCGTGGCCGTCGTCAGCGGCACCAACGGCAAGACCACCACCACGAAAATGGTGGTTGAACTGCTCGAAAGCCAGGGTCTGAAGGTTTTCACCAACCGCACCGGCAGCAACTTCACCCGCGGCGTGGCGGCGGCGCTCCTGGGCGAAGTGGACTGGCGTGGCCGGCTGGACGCCGACGTCGCGGTGCTGGAACTCGACGAAGCCCACGCGGTGCACTTCGTGAACAGCGTCCCGCCCCGCTACTGCCTGCTGCTGAATGTGCTGCGCGACCAGCTGGACCGCTTTGGCGAGATCGACAAGACCGCCCAGCTGCTCCAGCACATCGCCGCCAAGACCACCGGAACCGTTGTCCTGAACCGTGAGGACCCGCGGGTGGCACGCATCGCGGACACCCTCACCGGCCAGGAGGTCAAGTACTTCGGCCTGGACGAATCGTTGCTGGGAACCTTTCCCAACGACGACGACATGCGCGCAGCCCCCGGCAGCCCTGCTCCGGCGGCCCTGCCCGCAAAGCCGCCGGCCGACGTCGTACTGCTGAAGGTGGGCGCGGACAGCGCCGAGTTTGCGTACGACGGCGGAACGGTCACCACGGCGATGAAGCTGCGGGGCGTATACAACATCTTCAACGCCGCGGCGGCATTGACGCTGGCCCGCAGCATTTGCGGCGGCGGCGCCGCCACCGCCAACCACGCCACGTTGTTGGAGGCGCTCTCCCGGGTGGCGCCCGCGTTTGGACGCGGCGAAAGCCTGACCGTCGATGGACTGCCACTCGACCTTGTCCTGGTGAAGAACCCGAGCGGATTCCGGCTGGGGCTCAAGTCCTTCCCGGCCGGCGGGTATGCCACCATGATCGCGATCAATGACAACTACGCCGACGGCCGGGACATGTCCTGGCTGTGGGATGTGGAATTCGATTCGCTCCGGGCCGAAGGTGTTGACCAGCTGACCGGTTCCAGGGCCTATGACATGGCCCTCCGGCTGCAGTACGACGACGTCCGTATCGGCGCTGTCCAGCCCGAGATCGCCCCCGCGCTGGCGGCTTTCATCAGGGAAGGACGCGGGAAGCCCAAGCGGATCTTCTGCACATACACCGCCATGCTGGCCATCCGCCGTGAGCTGGCCAAAATCACCACCGTGGAGGTTGTCTCGTGAACCCAGCCGAAGCCTCGACCGCTGCCGCTCCGTCCAAGGGCACGCTCCGCGTGGTGCAGCTCTACCCGCGGGACATGAACATTTACGGCGACTGGGGCAACGCCCTGGTCCTGCAACGCAGGATCGCCTGGCACGGCTACACGCCCGATGTCCTTGAATACAACGTGGGCGATCCTTTTCCCGACAATGTGGACATCATCGTCGGTGGTGGCGGCCAGGACAGCGGGCAGCTGGTGATCCAGGACGATCTGCAGGCCCGGGCCGGCGAATTGCGGGAACTGGCCGAAGAAGGGGCGCCCATGCTGGTCATTTGCGGCCTCTACCAGCTTTTCGGCCGCTTCTTCAAGACCCGCACCGGTGCAGTGATTCCGGGCATCGGCATCCTTGACGTCGAAACCCACGGCACGGACGAGCGCCTGATCGGTAATGTCAAGGTGTCAACCAGCGAGTTCGGCGAAGTCCTTGGCTACGAAAACCACAGCGGGCAAACCACCCTGGGCAGCGGGGTCAGGCCCCTGGGCACGGTTCCCAAGGGCACAGGAAACAACAGCACTGACGGCCACGAAGGTGCCCGGTACCGCAATATTGTGGCAAGCTACCTGCACGGTTCCCTGCTGCCGAAGAACCCGGCCATTGCCGACTTTCTGATCCGGACCGCGGCAGAACGAAAGTTCGGCAGCTTCTCCCCCGGAACACCGGACGATGCCTACGCTGTCCTGGCGCGGGAGCACGCGGCCCGCAGGCCCCGCTAAAGTCACTGCCCCACGCGGGCGCCGCCGCCTAGCGCCATTGGAAATACTCGCGGTGGATGTTGGCCCGGCGGACTCCGGCTGCCCGGAAGGCCATCCGGAACTGGCGCAGCATGGTGTCCGGGCCGCCCATGAACACCGACAGCCTGCGTGGTTCGGTGCCCACGGCTTCCAGGACCGACTCAGGGGTCAGGCGGCCGTCCGCCGCGGTGTCCACCATGTGGACCAAAAGCCGCGGATGGTTCCTGGCGACGGCGGCGATCTCGTCGGCGAACGGGGAGGGTCCCGCCGACGTGACGAAGAAATGGACGTTTTCATTCAGTTCCCCGTCGAGTGACCGGAGCCAGCTGAGGAACGGCGTGATGCCCACGCCGCCGGCGATCCAGACCTGGTCAACGGTGCCGCGGTGCCGGTCGAAACGTCCGTAGGGGCCGCCGACCACCGCCGGCATCCCCGGCTGGATGACGTCCGGAAGCCTGGTGGTGTGGTCCCCCAGAGCCTTCACCGTGATGCTGATGCCGCCCTCGCCCGCGGGCCCGGAAATGGAAAATGGATGCCGCTGCCAGCCTTCTGCCGTTTCCAGGTAGATCATGGCAAACTGCCCGGGTTTGAAACCCAGGGGGCGGCCCAGGGGACGGAGGGCCACCTCCACCAGGTCCGCAGCGACCGTCCGGACGCCCGATACCTGGTAATCGTGGTGCGGCAGGAAGTGGCGGGAAAGCAGCTCCCGATAGGCATAGAACGCCAGACCCGTCGCCCCGATGGCCACGTAGCTCCACCGCAACGCGGGGGCCGCCTCGAAGGCGCTGGCATCCAGCAGGCCGTGCAGGAATCCGGCAGCCACGAACAGTCCGGTCAGCCGGTGGAAGCCGCGCCAGCGTTCATAGCCACCGAGCACGCGGCCTGCCAGTTGGAAGGCCCGGGTTTGCAGCGAGGCGATGACGACGCGGCGGGCGGCCGCCGGAAGCATGGTCCGCCACCGCGGGAGGATGGCCCACACCACCAGCGCCATAAGGCCGCAGATGGCCACCACGGCCAGCATCTTGCCCAAGCTGGTGGCCTCGGGGCTGGCCGCAAATTCAATGTGCGGCAGCAACAGGACAGTTGCCGTGATTGCCGCCCTCCGGTGCCAGATGGCCGCGTGGTCAATTCCGCCAAAAATCGGTTCGACGTGCGGGAGCGTGCTGACCAGGACCAGGGCGATCGAGTACAGCAGGACCGACTCCCCGCCGAAAAGCTGACCCACGTAGCCAAGGACAGGTTCCCCCGCCGGACGCACCGCGTACCAGAACAAGGCGTACGCCACTGCCAACACCAGCACCGCCCCGGGACCCATCCAGCGGAGGGGCATTCCCAGGATGGCGGCCCGTGGCCTCTTGGCAGGCTTGGTCATTGGCCGGATCCCTTCGTGGTGGCAACCTGCTGCGGATCCAGGCAAAGGACACGCAAAGTGCGGGCCGTTCGTGGCACGCACTCGCAATTCTAGGGAGGGCCACGCGCCGCAGCCGCCTTTTCGGATAATTGAGAAGCGTGGCCTGCTGTGAAAGGTTTACCCCATGACGAACCCGCTGCTGACCCCGAGTCCCTTGCCGTATGGCCTGCCGCCCTTTGCACTCCTCACCGCTGAGCACTACGGGGAGGCCGTCAGGGCAGGGTTGGCGGAACACGTGCGCGAGATCAACGCCATCACAGACTCTGAAGAGGCCCCGACCTTCGAAAATACTGCACTTGCCATGGAGCGCTCGGGGCAACTGCTGAACCGGGCGGCAGCTGCCTTCTTCACGCTGGTTTCCGCCGACGCCTCGCCGCGGATCAGGGAACTGGAAACGGAACTGTCGCCGCTCCTGTCAGCCCACCAGGACGAGATATATCTCAATCGGGCCTTGTTCGACAGGTTTTCCGCGATCGACACCGACCGCCTCGACGCCGAATCAGGCCGGCTGGTGGAGGAATACCTCAAGGAGTTCCGCCAGTCCGGCATCCAGCTGGACGACGCCGGCCAGGAACACCTGCGGGCCATCAACGCCGAGCTGGCCCGGCTGGGCACCGAATTCGGGCAGCGCGTCAAGGAGGGCATGAAGTCCGCGTCGCTGCTCCTGGACGATGCCGCCGAGCTCGCGGGGCTGCCCGCGGACGACGTCGCCAGCGCCGCGGAGGCGGCCCGGGCTGCCGGCCACGAGGGGAAGTTCCTGCTGACCCTGATCCAACCCAGCAACCAGCCGGCCCTGGCCGCACTGGAGAACCGGAAGGTGCGCCGCCGGCTGCTCGAAGCCTCGATCGGCCGCGGCAGCGCCGGGGGCAGCCTCGATGTGCTGGACCTCGTCAAGGACATGGTCCGGCTCCGCGCCGAAAAGGCCGCCCTGCTCGGCTTCGCCAACTTCGCCGAACTCAGCGTGGACCAGCAGACCGCCCCCGATTTCGAAGCCGTCCAGGCCATGATGAACCGGCTGGCACCGGCGGCGGTCCGGAACGCCGACGCCGAGGCGGACGCCTTGGCCGAGGTCGCCGGGCACCCACTGGAGGCCTGGGACTGGGCCTACTACTCGGCCCAGGTGAAGCGCGAGCGGTACTCCGTGGACGAGCAGGCACTGCGGCCCTACTTCGAGCTGGACAGGGTGCTGACGGACGGTGTGTTCTTCGCCGCCACCGCGCTGTACGGCATCACGTTCCACGAACGCACCGACCTCGCCGGCTACCACCCCGATGTCAGGGTCTGGGAGGTCAAGGACGCCGACGGCACGGGCCTGGGCCTCTTTCTGGGCGACTACTACACCCGCGAGTCGAAGCGGGGCGGGGCCTGGATGAATTCCCTGGTGGAGCAGTCGGACCTGCTGGGGACCCGTCCCGTGGTGATCAACAACCTAAACATCTCCAAGCCGGCGGCCGGCGAACCGACGCTCCTGACCCTGGACGAGCTGCGTACCACCTTCCACGAGTTCGGCCACGCCCTGCACGGCCTGTTCTCCTCAGTCACCTACCCCCGGTTCTCCGGAACGTCGGTGCCGCGGGACTTCGTCGAGTATCCCTCGCAGGTCAACGAGATGTGGATCATGTGGCCGGAGGTGCTGGCCAACTACGCCCGGCACCACGCCACCGGTGAGCCGCTGCCGCAGGAAGCGGTGGACAAGCTCGACGCCGCCGCGCTCTGGGGCGAGGGCTTCGGCACCACCGAATACCTGGGCGCCGCCCTGCTGGACCTGGCCTGGCACGTCCTGGAGGAGTCCGAGGTCCCCGACGACGTCCTGGAATTCGAGGCGAAGGCCCTCGCCGCCGCCGGCGTCGCGCACAGCCTGATCCCGCCCCGCTACCGCACCGGGTACTTCCAGCACATCTTCGCCGGCGGCTGGTACGCAGCGGGCTACTACTCCTACATCTGGAGCGAGGTGCTCGACGCCGAGACCGTCGAGTGGTTCAAGGAGAACGGCGGCCTGTCCCGGGCGAACGGGGACTTCTTCCGCACCGAACTGCTCTCCCGCGGCAACAGCCGCGACCCGATGGAGTCCTTCCGGGCCTTCCGCGGCCGGAACGCCCGGCTCGACCCGCTGCTCAAGCGCCGCGGCCTGGAGTAACCCCTGACCTTAAAGAAGTACGACGCCGGTCCCCCACCGAAAGAAGGTGAGGAACCGGCGTCGTCATTACTTAGGTGAGGCGACCACCAGCGACAGGCGGGGGTGATCCGGCAGCACGCGTAAAAGGGGCCCCGCGCCCCGACCAGCGACGAAGCCGCCAAACGAGGCGCGGGGAATAGCGCGCCGAGGATGGCGCCGTCCCTCGCCCCAGGCAGGGAGTTACCAGCCGCGTTCGGCCAGGCGGTGCGGCTGGGGGATTTCGTCGACGTTGATGCCCACCATGGCTTCGCCCAGGCCGCGGGAGGCTTTGGCGATGACGTCGGGGTCGTCGAAGAAGGTGGTGGCCTTCACGACGGCGGCCGCGCGCTGGGCGGGGTTGCCGGACTTGAAGATGCCGGAGCCGACGAACACGCCGTCGGCGCCCAGCTGCATCATCATGGCGGCGTCGGCCGGGGTGGCGATGCCGCCGGCTGTGAACAGGACGACGGGGAGCTTGCCGGCGGCGGCGACTTCCTTGACCAGTTCGTACGGGGCCTGCAGTTCCTTGGCCGCGACGTACAGTTCGTCCTCGGGCAGGGCAGCCAGTTTGGCGATCTCGGAGCGGATCTTGCGCATGTGGCCGGTGGCGTTGGAGACGTCGCCGGTGCCGGCCTCGCCCTTGGAGCGGATCATGGCCGCACCCTCGTTGATGCGGCGCAGGGCCTCACCGAGGTTGGTGGCACCGCAGACGAAGGGAACCTTGAAGTTC
Source organism: Pseudarthrobacter sp. efr-133-R2A-89 (assembly GCF_030209315.1). Taxonomy (NCBI): domain Bacteria; kingdom Bacillati; phylum Actinomycetota; class Actinomycetes; order Micrococcales; family Micrococcaceae; genus Pseudarthrobacter; species Pseudarthrobacter sp. efr-133-R2A-89. The sequence goes on from NZ_JARVSE010000001.1 coordinate 404,214, forward strand.
CACTTGTCGATGTGGTTGACGTAGTCGGCCGGGGTCAGGACCTCGGACTCGTCGATGTAATCGACGCCGAGGGACTGCAGGACCTGGGCCTCGACGAAGTGGCCGATGCGGGCCTTGGCCATGACCGGGATGGACACGGCGTCGATGATCTGGTCGATCATGTCCGGATCGGACATGCGGGACACGCCGCCCTGGGCACGGATATCGGCCGGAACACGCTCCAGCGCCATGACTGCCACGGCACCGGCGTCTTCGGCGATGCGGGCCTGCTCGACGTTGACGACGTCCATGATGACGCCGCCCTTGAGCATCTCGGCCATGCCGCGCTTCACGCGGCTGCTGCCCGTGACGCTGTTCGCGGAGGAACCGGCCTCGTTGCTTACATCAGGTGTAGACACAAAAACCCCTATGGGTAGACAGATGATCTTCGCCGGGCATGCGGCGGCAGCTGCCGGAGGTGCACGCACGGATTGCCGGGTCGCTTGACCGGGCACTTATATACTAGTCCCCCGCCGCACGGCAGACTTAATCATGTCTAATCTGCGGGCGTCGGCTCTGCCAACGCCTGCCGGCGCACGGAAGTGATCCGCTGGACTACCGTCACAAGGCTGGCCGCCGCGAGGAGGACCAGTGTTGCCAGGAGCACCACCGCGGGGAGGCCCAGCCCCGTGAGGCCGGTCACCACCAGGACGGACACCAAGCGTTCGGCCCGCTCCGCGATCCCCACATTGGCGGTGAACCCCAACGACTCGGCCTTGGCCCGGGCGTACGAGACAACCATGCCCAGGACAAGGCAGACCAAAGCTGCCGTGGCGATGATGACATTGCTGCCGCCGGTGTAGAACCAGACGGCAACCCCGGCAAACAGCGCGCCATCGGCAACCCGGTCCAGGGTGGAGTCAAGGAAATTGCCCCAGCGGCTCTTCACGTCCTGCATCCGGGCCATGATGCCGTCCAGGACGTCGGAGAAGATGAAGGCCGTGATAAAGAGCGTTCCCCAGAAGAGCTGGCCCAGCGGGTAGAACACCAAGGCCCCCACCGCCACGCCGAGGGTTCCTGCGATGGTCACTGCGTCCGGGGACACGCCCATCCGAAGCAGCCACCGGGCCAGCGGGGTGAACAGTGCGGTGAAGAATCCGCGGGCGTGCCTATTCAGCATCCGACTCCCCGGGCCAGGCCTGAGCCACTTGTTGCCGGACCTCGTCCAGGGTCTGGGTGATGGCCTTGGTCTGGGCAATGATCGGGAAGAAATTGCCGTCGCCGCCCCAGCGCGGAACGATGTGCTGGTGCAGGTGCGCGGAAATGCCTGCTCCGCCGACAACGCCCTGGTTCATGCCGAGGTTGAAGCCGCCTGGATTGGATACCTTGCGCAGGACCCGCATGGCCGTCTGGGTGAGCTCGGCGAATTCGGCCGTTTCCTCAAGGGTCAGGTCCGTGTAGTCAGGGATGTGCCGGTAGGGGCACACCAGCAGGTGGCCGGGGTTGTAGGGAAACAGGTTCAGCACCACGTAGCAGGTCCTGCCCCGGTAGACGATCAGCGCTTCTTCGTCGGTGCGGCCGGGCCCGGTGCAGAAGGGGCAGTCGTCTTCGTTCTTGAACTGGTGCTGGCCGCCCTTGATGTAGGCCATGCGGTGCGGAGTCCACAGGCGCTGGAAGGCGTCCGGGACACCGGCGAGGTCGAAGTCGTCGGTAACGCCGGCATCACCTGGATACCCTGCGCCTGTGTTCTCCTGCACTCTGCTGTTTCCGTTCGGCTAGCTGGTCCGGTTACGGACGGCTTCGGTGATCCGCTTGACCGCTTCGGCCACGGGCACGCCGTTGTCCTGGCTGCCGTCGCGGAAGCGGAAGGACACGGCTCCTGCTTCCGCGTCGTCGCCGCCGGCGATGAGCACGAACGGAATCTTGTCCTTGCTGGCCGTGCGGATCTTCTTGGGGAACCGGTCCGAGGAGGTGTCCACCTCGGCGCGGATTCCCGCCGCCTTGAGCTCGTCGACGACGTCGAACATGTACTCGTTGAAGGCCTCCGCCACGGGAATGCCCACCACCTGGACCGGGGCCAGCCAGGCGGGGAACGCGCCGGCGTAGTGCTCGGTCAGGACACCCATGAACCGCTCCACGGATCCAAACAGGGCACGGTGGATCATCACGGGGCGCTGGCGGGTTCCGTCCGCAGCCTGGAATTCGAGTTCGAACCTTTCGGGCAGGTTGAAGTCCAACTGGATGGTGGACATCTGCCAGGTCCGGCCCAGCGCGTCCTTGGCCTGCACGGAGATCTTGGGACCGTAGAACGCGGCTCCGCCCGGGTCCGGCACCAGTTCGAGACCGGACTCCTGCGCCACCTCGGCGAGGGTCCTGGTGGCTTCCTCCCAGGTGGCGTCGTCGCCCACGTACTTCTCCGGGTCCTTGGTGGACAGCTCCAGGTAGAAGTCGTTCAGTCCGTAGTCCTTGAGCAGGTCCAGGACGAAGGTCAGGGTCTTGGTGAGCTCGTCCTTCATCTGCTCGCGGGTGCAATAGATGTGGGCGTCGTCCTGTGTCATGCCGCGGACGCGGGTCAGGCCGTGCACCACGCCGGACTTCTCGTACCGGTACACCGAACCGAATTCGAACAGTCGAAGGGGCAGTTCGCGATAGGACCGGCCGCGGGCGCGGAAGATGAGGTTGTGCATGGGGCAGTTCATCGGCTTCAGGTAGTAATCCTGGCCGGGCTTGCGCACGGTGCCGTCCTCATTGAGTTCGGCGTCCACGTGCATGGCCGGGAACATGCCGTCCTTGTACCAGTCTAGGTGCCCGGAGACCTCGTACAGGTGGCCCTTGGTGATGTGCGGGGTATAGACGAACTCGTAGCCGGCCTCGACATGGCGCTGGCGGGAGTAATCCTCCATCTCCTTGCGGATGATGCCGCCCTTGGGGTGGAACACCGGCAGGCCGGAGCCAAGCTCGTCCGGGAAGGAGAACAGGTCAAGTTCGGAGCCAAGCTTGCGGTGGTCGCGGCGTTCGGCCTCGGCAATGCGCTCCTGGTAGGCCTTCAGCGCGTCCTTGGTGGGCCAGGCGGTTCCATAGATGCGCTGGAGCTGCTGGTTTTTCTGGTTGCCCAGCCAGTAGGCGGACGAGGACCGGGTCAGCGCGAAGGCGTTGGAGATGAGCTTGGTGTTGGGCAGGTGCGGGCCACGGCAGAGGTCGCACCAGACAGTGGTGCCTTCCTTGCGCTCCACGTTGTCGTAGATGGTGATGTCACCGGCGCCGACCTCGACGTTCACGCCCTCGCCGGCCTCGGCGGCGCCGTCCTTCTTGCCGAGCAGTTCGAGCTTGTAGGGCTCGTCCTTCATGGCTTCGCGGGCCTCGTCCTCACTGACCACGCGGCGGACGAATTTCTGGTTCTGGTTGACGATCTTGAGCATCATCTTTTCGAGGGTCTTGAGGTCCTCAGGGGTGAAAGGCTCGGCAACGTCGAAATCGAAGTAGAAACCGTCGGTGATGTAGGGGCCGATGCCAAGCTTGGCGTCGGGACGCAACTGCTGCACTGCCTGCGCCATCACGTGCGCAGTGGAGTGGCGAAGGACGTTCAGGCCGTCGGGCGAGTCGATAGTGACGCCCTCCACCTCGGCGCCCTCGGGAAGTTCCTGGTCCAGGTCCTTCAGTTCGCCGTTGACGCGGGCTACAACAACGTCACGGCGCTCAAAGAAGAGTTCCGCACCGGTTGTCCCGGTAGTCACCTTGGTCTCTTCGCCATCGACGAGAAGGGTGATCTGCTGGGCATCTGACACGGGTGTCTCCTATTCAAAGTTCAGGCTTCATAGCTTGTGGCGTACGGGGACCACAGCCAGCCATCGTCAATGCTATCGGTTCCGGCTGGGGCCGACCAACGCGGCAGGTGTTGCCCGGGGCGGGGTTCAGCCGCTGAAACCGGTAATGGCCAGTGCCCTGCTGATGCCGTCAAGGGGATGCGGACCATCCGAGTCCGGATGCGGTGTTGATTCCGGGAACGGCAAAGTCGCTGTCCTGGACAGGTCCCAGGCCATGCTCGCGCTCAGGCTGATGCCCCGGGGGCCGGTCCTTCGGGTGGTGCCCCGGATTAACAGCAGACGGGTGCCAAAAAGGAGGGGTCCTGCACTTTCCTGGGCTTCATGGAAGAAAACTGAGTCCACGCAGCCTGTGCCGTCGTCGATGCTGATGAACACAACCCGCCTGCCGCCGCGCATGGGAGGGGTTTGGGTTGCCACCCGCACACCGGCTACCAGGACCTCGGTGCCGTTGCGCAGGCTGAGGAGTGAGTCTGCTGTGGTGACACCGAGCCTGTCCAGCAAGGGCCGGTGGCTGTCCATCAGGTGGCTGCTGACATCGACGGCCATGAGATCGAGTTCGGCCCTGACATTCTCCACCAGGGTGGGTGCCGGCAGTCCGGGTTTGATGTTCCTCAGTTCAACATCCCCCAGTGGTAGGGAAAGTTGCCCTTCCAGGACTTCAACGCCCTTCCGCGCCCCTTTGCCTGCTTGGAGTTGTTGGAGGTGCTGCACAAGATCGGCCCGGTTTGCGTGACCTCCCGCTTCCCGGTGCAGTGAATCGAAGGCACCCAGCTGGGCGAGGCGCCTGATGCTGGGCTTGCTGAGCCGCGAGCGTGCCCTGAGGTCCGCCAAAGAGTCGTAGGGCTGTCCGGCGACAATCCGCTTCAATTCTGTCGCTGAGAGCCCGTAAATACCGTTCAGGCTCAATCGGATGCCCAATTTTCCTTGGTCCTTGCCTTCCTCCACCCGTTCCACCCGGTACTCCGCCTGGCTGCGGTTGATGTCCAGCGGCAGGATGGGGATGCCAAGACGCCGGGCTTCGGCAACCAGCAGCCGCTTGGGATACATTCCCGGGTCATGCTCCCAGAGCCCGGCAAGGAACGCTTCCGGATGGTGGGCCTTGAGCCAGGCCGACTGGTAGGTGGGCACGGCAAAGGCGGCACCGTGGGCCTTGCAGAAACCAAAGCTGCCGAAGGCCTTGAGGGTTCCCCAGACCTTGTCCACCACTTCAGGAGCGTAATTGCGGGCACGGGCTTCGCGGCGGAAGAATTCCTCCACCGCAGTCTCCAGCGCTTCGTTGCCCAAGGCGCGCCTGAATTCGTCCGCGCGGGCCAGCCCACAACCGGTCATGACATTGAAGGTCTTGAGGATCTGCTCATGGAAGACCGTCACTCCATGGGTTTCCTGGAGAACGGGCTTGAGGTCCGGGTGCGGATACACCTCCGGGGCGAACCCATGGCGGTGTTCGAGGAAGGGACGAACCATGTCCGATTTCATGGGTCCCGGCCTGAACAAGGAAATGTCGATAATGAGGTCATTGAACTCCCGGGGTGCCAGCTTTCCAATCAGTTCCCTCTGGCCTGGGGATTCAATCTGGAAACACCCGAGGGTGTGGGTGCTGCGGATCAGCTCATAGGTTGGTTCGTCATCGAGGGGGACGGAGTTGAGGTCGATCCTGCCGTCAGCGGCGATGTAGTCAGGTCCGCTGCCATCCGGACCTGCCGGGTGGCGGCCCGCAGCCACCACCTCGGCCTTGGACGGGTGCAGGCGGATCACTTCCCGGACCGCGAAGGCCATGGCGCTCTGCATCCTGACGCCGAGGACATCGAGCTTGAGCATTCCCATGGGATCCATGTCGTGTTTATCGAACTGGCTCATGGGCAGGCCCAAGCCGCTGGGCTGGACCGGGGTGCGGTCACGGAGCGTGGCATCTCCCAGGATGACCCCGCAGGGGTGCATCGAGATGTGGCGGGGCAGCCGGTCCAGCCGCTCGGTCAGGTCCACCAGCAGGTCCAGTTGCTGGTTTCCGTCGGCGTCTTTGTGCTCCACTCGGCCTGCGAACTCCTTAAGCTCGGGTTTTTCCTGCAGCGCTTCCCGGAATTTCCTGGCAGAGAACCGCCACAACTGCTTGGCGATCTCCCCCACCTCGTTGTCGTCCATCCCCAGCGCCATCCCGGCGTCGCGCACTGCCCCGCGGGCCCGGTAGCCGTTTTGCATGCTCATCAGGGTGACGCGCTCTGATCCGAAGCGTTCGAAGATTTGGCGGTAGACGTTGTGGCGTTCAGCGCTTTCTACGTCGATGTCGATGTCCGGCAAGGTGGCACGGTCGTTGGAGAGGAACCGTTCAAAGATGAGATCGTGCTGCAGCGGATTTACGTGGCTTACCTCGATCAGGTAATTGACCAGGCTGGACGCCCCGGACCCACGGGCTGCCGCCCTGACTCCCATGTCCTGGATCATCCGGGATACCTCTGCGACAGTCAGGAAGTAGGACGAGAATCCCAGGTTCCGGATGATCCCCAGCTCATGCTCAAGCCGTGCCAGCATTGTTTTTTCGTCGTGTCCGCCGATCCCCGGGAACCGCCTGCCGATTCCGGCATGGCACCGCTGGATGAGTTCCATATGAGGATCCCGGGTGATGCCAATGACTGATGCCTCCGGCACTACGGGTTGCTTCCATCCCATGTCCGAGGCGGGGTCCATCCGGCAGAGGTCGGCGAGCGCCTCGGTTTGGGCCATCAGCTGATTGAGGTCGGCGGCCCCATACCCTGCCGCGGAAATGATTTCCTTGGCCAGGCCGAGCATCTGTCCCGCGGTTTTCAGCCACCCCTGGCCGGTGGGCTGGAGCAGCGGTTCCCCTGCCAGCTCCGGCAGGGACTTCAGCGTCCGGGCAGAGTCCAGGACATCCGCGGTAGGCGCCCCGTCCGCAGCGCAATACCGCACCGCGTTGCTGAGGATGGCGGGGACGTGGTGTTCTTCGGCGAGCCGGAGCATGCGGACAGCATGGGCCGTGCTGAGGGGAAAGCCGGGCGCGCTGAGCTGGGAGACGATTTCTGCAACGACGGTTCCCGCGGGCATGGCATCCAGCCATTGTTTGAAAAGGGTTCGGGGGCGAAGGTAACGCCGTCCCCCCATGGCCCTGCCGACGTCGGAATCCGGTCCAATCAGGACGGTCAGCACCGGCTTGAGCGTTGCAGGGTCGAGGGTCCGGGAGGCCAATTCGGCACGGGTGACAGCCACCGGCACTGTTCCCCCGGCCTTCCCGGAGGTCCTGGCGTGGGCATCGGAAACCAGCCGACACAATGCACGGTACCCCGCGCCATTGTTGTGCCCGCGGGCGAGCACCACCACCCGCCCGGCTACCTGCGTGCGGTGGTCCCCTTCGTCGTCGAAGACCGCAAGGTCCACCCCCACGATGGGGTCGATGCGCGCAGCCATGCAGGCTTTGAGGTGCTTGATGGTGCCGTACAGGCCGTCCCGGTCGGTGCAGGCCAGGGCAGTGGCGCCGTCGCTTGCGGCGGCCTGGACAAGTTCCTCCGGCCAGGAGACGCCGTAATGGGCGCTGAATGCTGTGGAAACGTGAAGGTGGGTGAAGCTCATGCTGTTCTGGGGCGAAGGGCGTCATGGATCCGCAGCAGCCGCCACCGGCCGCTGCCAACATGCCGGGTGAGGTCGAGGGTCAGGGGTTCTGAAGCATTGTTCGCGTCAGCGGGAAGCACCTGGATGCGCCAGATTTCGTGGTCCACCACGCCTGGGCCGCTTCCCAGGGGAGCCCTGGCGTCTTCAGCCCACCACTGCCGGCGTTCATACCACCGGACAGGTTCGGCGCAGATGAGGTAGTCCCGGCCTGCCCACGTTAACGATTCAGGCTGCCCGGAGGTGGAACATGCCACGTCAATGGACTCGCTGAACATGCCCATGCGCGCCTCCCGGACGATACTCCCCAAATGCTTGATTCGAATATGTGTTCGAATAAATAAAGTCTACGCCGGGGAGCCGGCAAAACATAGGCGGGGGTGGACGGACCGTGCGGCAGGGAGCAGGATGATGGCATGAGTACCGATGACGCACTCCTGAAGCAGGCAAGCATCAAGACCCAGGACTCCACTCTGGTGGCCACGTTCAATATTGATGGCGCCATTCCGGGGTCCGGCGCCTACGTGGTGGGCTTGATGGGAGCCACGCCGGACTATTCAACGCAGCGGCGGCTGTGCATTGAATTCATGAACGGGGAGGCCATTGCCTGCTACGCGTTCAACCGGGACCAGGGAATCGAGGAAGACTACGACCTGTCCGGCGTATCCCACTCGGACAGCACCATCACCGGGAGCTTTCCCGCCACGGCCTTGAACGGGCTCGGGAAAGGTCACGTCCTGTCAGCCTTCAGCGAGGCGGACGGACGGGAGTTCCAGCATGGGGTTCCGGTGGAGGAAACCCTGTAGGGGTTTCCTTAGCTGTTTTCCTTATGGATCTTCAGTTCGAGTTCAATGAACGCGGAGATCATGGCCCGGTAGGTTGACTCGACGATGTCCGGGTCAATGTCTTTTTTCTCCGCCGCGGCCCGGACGTGCTCGATGATCCGCTCCACCCGGCCGGGAGCCCGCACCTCGGCGTCGTCGCCTTTGAGGGTGCCGGCGATCCGGATCAGCCGCTCGCGGCGGGCGATGAGGGTGACGATCTGGTCATCCACCTCATCGACTGCGACCCGGACAGCTGCGAGCTGTTCCTTGTCGGCCTGGGCATCCCGTTCGTTTCCTTGAATTGTCGCCATCTTCTGACAGTATCGAAGCATGGAGCCAAGAGTCGACTTTATCTCCCTCGGCGTCCGCAGCGTTGACCGGTCGCGGGCCTTCTACATCGACGGCCTTGGCTGGCCGGTCCACCGTGAGGTTGCCGGGGAGGTGCTGTTCGTCCAGGTGAACCACGGGCTGGTGCTCTCGCTGTGGGACGTCCGGCAGATGCAGGCGGAGGCAGGCGTCAGCCCGCCGGACGGGGTTCCCTGCATCACCCTCAGCCATAACGTGGGGAGCGCCGGGGACGTGGACCGGGTCATGGAAGAGGCTGCAGCGGCGGGGGCAGTCATCATCGCCGAACCCGTCACGCAACCCTGGGGCGGCTACACGGGGTACTTCGCGGATCCTGACGGGTTCCGCTGGGAAGTCGCGTACAACCCCAGCTGGACCGTGGACGACGCCGGCACGGTCACCGTGTGACGGCGTCCGCGCCCCTGGCAGGGGCTGCTAGAACAGTGCCTCCACAGGGCGGATCAGGTCCGGTCCGTTGTTGCGGACGTTCCCCACGTCTTTGCCCACGGACTCCACGTGCCAGTCGGCGGCAGCTTCCTTGACCCCGGCCCGCACCAAGTCCACAAGGGCGGCTGCGTCGTCAGCCTGCGGGTCCAGCCAAGCCTGCGTGGTGGCTTTGTCCATGGGCAGGGGCACGCGGTCGTGCAGTTCCGTCAGCTTCCCGAAGATGGTGGATTCAGTCCCGGGCGGTGGGGTGTCCGCCGTGAGGATGGATGTGGACAGCAGCCAGCGCCCTGGTTCCCCTTCCGGAATGGACGGGTCCTTCCACCACTCGTACAAGCCGGCGAATACCAGCCCGTGGTCCTCACCGGGGTGCACATAATAGGGCTGCTTGGACTTCCCGGGCCCTTGCTTCCATTCGTAGTACCCGTCGGCGGGGACGGCGCAGCGGCGTGACTTCACGGCCTTCCTGAACGCAGGCTTTTCCAGCACCGATTCGCTGCGGGCGTTGATCATGCGCGACCCGATCCCGGGATCCTTGGCCCAGGAAGGGACCAGGCCCCAGCGGGCCACATGCAACTGCCGTACCTGCCGGGCCCCTGCAGCATCCTCCACCAGCCGCTCCAGGACGATGGGGACGGCGTCCGTTGGCGCTACGTTCCACGACGGCGGGATGCTGACCTCATCCTCCAACTCGGCGTCGAACTCGGCCAGCAGGTCCCCCACGGCGCGTGCCATTACGTAGCGTCCACACATGGGACCAGCATGCCACCGCCGCCACATACTGTCATGCAGCCGCCCCGCCGCCCCGGAAAGTCCGGGAATACCGGCGGCCACGCTACCGTTGACCGTAAGGAAACCTTTCAAGCGACGTTTAGGAGATCCGCGTGGACTTCACTCCCGAATCCGGCACCATCACCATGTTTTCCACTACTTGGTGCGGCTACTGCAACCGGCTGAAGAAGCAGCTGGACGCAAAAGGCATCGGCTACACGGAAATCAACATCGAAGAGGTGGACGGCACCGCCGAACTCGTGGAGAAGCTGAATGGCGGCAACCGCACCGTTCCCACCGTCCTGTTCCCGGACGGCTCCGCTGCCACCAACCCGTCGGCTGCTGAGGTCCAGAGCAGGCTCGCTGCCTAAGCGGCAGGAGACAGCCGGCTTCGCGCCGAAGAACTGATGCGGGTCACGCCCCCAGGCTGCTGAAGGAAGCAGTTTCCAGGGTGGCGTGGCCCGCATACGTTTCCAGGAGGGCATGCTCCACGGCCGCCACATCCAGCCCGGGTACCAGGTCGTCGGCGGCGCCGGCCGTGGACGGGTCCCAGTCCAGGCCGAGGGCGGCATAGCTGTCCGTGAGCACCTTCCGGATGGGGCCTGAATCCTCCACCACAATCACCGAGCTGAACAGCCAGCCCCCGGAAACCACCCGTTGGGCGGTGCCGACCAGCTTCACGCGGCGGGAGCTGTCGGCCGCATCGGTTCCGTGCACACTGAACTCGCCGGGGCAGTATTCGCCGGGAATTTCCCCTACCGCGGCCTGGACCCCGACGCTTCGCAGGGCCTGGGCGAAGAGTTCACCAAAGTAGCCGAACCGGGCTTTGGACCCGGCTACTGCGTCTGCGTCCGGTTCGATGTGGTCCACCACCAGGGTCCCTTGGTGGTAGGCGGCGGCCCGTCCCCCGGCCCTGCGGACCAAGGGCTCAAATCCGTTGGCCAGGCAGGCCCGTGCGGCCGCATCAAATCCGGGCAACCGGGTGTCCCGTTGCCCGAAGGCGACGGTGGGAGCGGGCCGGTACAGGCGCAGGGTGGGACCAAGGTTGCCTGACCTGGCCCTGGCCAGCAGCTCCAGCCCGAATTCGAGGTCTCGTCCCGCGCCGAAGGACACGTCCTGCCGCACCACAGTCAGCGGGCGGGCGTCGGTACCGGTGTGGTGCATTGTTGCTGAACTCCCTGGCGTCGATGGCCGCCGGCGGACAGGCCTCCCCTAGGTTACGCCCGACGACGGCACGGGCTTTAACGGCCCCGGCGCCCTGCCCACAGTGCGTGCATCAAGGGAACCGCAGAAACGGCCATCAGGACGTCGCCGAAAACCAGGTCGTCAGAGCGGACGATGGCGCCGGCCACCAGCAGCGCACCGAACACCAGGGCCGAACCGGAGCGCCGCGCCGCCCTTTCCAGCCGGGCAGCCTGCCGCTCCAGCCGCGGGACTGCGACCTCAAGCGATCCTTCCTCGAGCCGGCCGGCCAGGGCGTCCAGCCTGCCGGGCAGGCGGAAGGCGGTAGCGGCGGCATCGAGGGCCTGCCGGGCCACGTCCTGGACCACGTTGCCGCGTTCGTTCCGCAGCAGCTGCGCGGCGTAGGGTTCCACGGAGTCCCAGAGGTTGAAGCGCTCATCCAGGGCGCTGCATACCCCTGACGTCAGGGACATGGCGCGGATGATCAAGAGGAAGTTCTCCGGCAGCTGGAATGGCAGCGAGCGGACCACGTCACCAAATTCCACCGCGAAGTCGCGGAACTCGCGGGGGTCCACCTCGCGGAGTTCGGCAAAGCCCATGCCACCGAAGCGGGCGAAAAGCTGGGTCATTGCCCGTTCCAGTCCTGCGCTGTCCGCCGACGGCATCAGCACGCCGACGTCGTTGATCGCCGCCACTAGTCCCTTGCCGTCGCGCGCTGCCGCGGCGATCAGGAGCTTCCGCAGGCCGCTGCGCGTGGAGGCCGTGACCTCCCCCATCATGCCGAAGTCGATGAACGTCAGCTTCCAGCCAGGTCCCCCCGTGCCTGCAGGGACGGGTGTGACGAAGATGTTGCCCGGATGCGGGTCCGCATGGAAGAAGCCGTTGGTGAAGAGCTGGTCGAACATGATGGATGCGAAAACGGGGGCCACCGCGGCGGGATCGATGCCGGCGGTCCGGAGCGCTCCCGCATCGGTGATTTTGATGGCCGTGACGTCCTCGAGCGTGAGTACGCGGCGGGTGGTCCGTTCCCAGACGACTTCCGGCACTGCCACCCTGGCGTCGCCGGCAAAGTCTGCGGCGAAGCGTTCGGCGTTGACCGCCTCGTGCAGGTAGTCAATCTCCTGCAGGCTGATCTGGGCAAATTCCTCCACCAGCGCCGGCATGTCCGCGCGTCGGGAGACGAGGCGGACATGGCTGAGCCAGCCGGCCACCTTCCGAAGGGCGGCGAGGTCGACGTCTACGATCGCGCCAATGCCCGGGCGCTGCACTTTCATGACGACGGCGTCCAGGCCCGTGTCGTCGGCGTCCGGGAGATTCAGGCGGGCGCGGTGGGCCTGGCCAAGGGAGGCGGCCGCAATCGCGGATTCGTCCACGCTGGCGAAGACCCGCGCCACGGGGGCACCCAGTTCCCGCTCAGCCAGGGCGGCGATCCGGGGGAAGGCCACTGGCGGCACCTCGTCCTGAAGCCCTTCGAGTTCTTTGGTGATTTCGGGCGGGAGGACGTCGAGCCGGGAGGACAGGAACTGCCCCACCTTGATCATCAGGCCGCCGAGGTCGATGGCCAGGTCGTGGAACCGGCGTGCAAAGTTCTGCATCCGGCGGGACCGTGTCCGCGCGGAGATGCTGCCCAGCCCCACCCGGGGCAGCAGCAGTTCGAACCACCACGTGGTGGCAAGATGCCAGGCGGCGAACCGGAGGATCCGCCGGTACCGGCCGCGGTGTTCCCGCAGGGGCGACGTCGGGTCGGCCCGGTCCCGGACGGTCAGCGCCACCCGGGTCAGTCCTGCGCGAGGATGGCGTACAGCCGCCGGCGGGCCTCGTCGAGCACCGCGACTGCCTGCTGTACCTGGTGCGGTGAACCGGTCCGGCCCACCTGCGCCGCGGCCTGGGCCAGCTCAATCCCGGCCTTCGGAAGGGAGGCGCCGCCGTTTCCGGGGGTGGCGGCCGCGGGATCCCAGGGCGCGGACCCGTGCAGGTCCGCCGCCTCTTCACGGCCGGCATCGGTCAGCGAGTAGATTTTCCTGCCGTTGGATTCCTCGGCCCTGATGGATCCTTCGTCTGCCAACAGCTGCAAGGTGGGGTAGACGGACCCTGCGCTCGGCTTCCAGCTGCCGCCACTGCGCTCCTCAATTTCGTGGATGACCTGGTAACCGTGCATGGGCTGCTCAGCGAGCAACGCAAGAATCGCCGCCCTGACCTCCCCTTTTCCGGCCCGGGTTCCAGCCCGTTTCTCGAACCGGGAGCGGAACTCTTCAACCGCCTGCCACATTCCGTCCAGGTTGTTCCCGCCGAACCCGCCGGCAGCGTTTGAACCACGCATGATGCACTCCTTCGTCGATCCCGAACGATACACAACGATACTCAGCGATACATTCCGGCACCATAGCCGCACGGCCGGTTTGCCGGGGCAGGGAGCGCTCAGGCGAGGTCAGGTCCTGCGCAGGGTGAGGATTTGCTCCGCCCGGCCGAAAGGGCCCTGCCGGTCGTGCAGCACCGTGGACGTGAGCCCGATCCCGTCAGAGCCGAAGGAAACGGCGTTGTCCAGCCCGAGCCACTCCCCTTGCGGCCTGCGGTACATGTGGATCTGCAGGTCCAGGTTGGGGAAGGCATAGCTGTCCTTGCCCGGCGGGACCCTTGCGGCGATTCCGTTGGCCGTGTCAACCATTCCCATCAGCCGTGCCAGGTCGCCGCTGTCGGCCCGGTCGGTCAGCGGGTGCGCGGTGCGGAGCCACACTTTCCCGGAGCCGGGGCGGTGCCCCTCCGCCACCCGCATTTCCAAGGAACGGATGTAGCCTCCCGGCCAGACGGCCGAGCCGTCATACGGCTTGCATTCGTCCGGGCCCGGAATGGCCGGGTCTTCGACCTCCGCTATGGGGCTGGTATCGCTGGTCAGCATGCGCCAGGCCGTGGCACGGATGGCGGTCCGGCCGCCGGCCACCAGTTCGGCCTGCACCAGTTCAATGGTCCTGCCGGGCCGGAGGGTGGTGGTGTCGATCCGGAAGTCACCACCAGGGATCAGTCCCAGGATCTCGTAGCTGATCCGGGCCATCCGCATGTCGTCGCGCGGCTGGTGCCGTTCCAGAAGGTCAGCCATCAGGCCCGAGGCCGGCGCCATGTGCTGCTCGTGGGCATTCCAGGCACCCTGGGCATGGATGGTTGAACGGAACCGGCCCCCGCCCAGTTCCTGGTAATAGAAGTTGCCCTCGGCGAGTTCAGGCAGGTCTGCAGTCAAAGCTGGCCCCTTTAAGCAAAATTCAGTGAATTGCCACTAACCCTATCGCCAGTCAGTGCGCCGCAACGCGGAAGGCAACGAAATGTTGGCGGGTCCGACAGCCAAGCGGACTACACTCAGGAACTGGTCCTGTCAGCAACCCTCAAAAGAGGTGTTTCATGCGCGTCATCAGCTACAACCTCCGCAAGCATGCCGCAAGCGGCGAACTTCTTGCCCTGGCACGGAATCACGACGTCGATGCGCTGTGCCTGCAGGAGGTGGATTCCAGCGACCTCCCGGAGACCCTGGGCCCCCTCCACCTGGCTGATGCCACCAAGGGCAACAGGCTGGGCCTGGCCATCTACTACCGGACCGGCAGGTTCACGGCCTTGGACACGCAGTCCTTCGCATTGAAGAAATCCATGCACGACAGGGTCCTGGCACCGGCCCATGAGCGGCTGATCGGCACGCGGGTCATGGACAACGAGACCGAACACGAACTGGTGATCGGCTCTTTCCACGCAGCGCCCCTGACGGCGTCGAACTCATTGCGGCGAAAGCAGATCCACGCGGCCCACGCGGAACTGCTGAGCATGGGCAGGGGCCTGATGACGCTGATGGTGGGCGACTTCAATTATCCGTTCTTCACCAAGAACCTGGACATGCACATGAAGAACTCCGGATATGCCCTGTCCTTGAGCAACCGGCGCACCTACACCCGGTACAAGGTTTTCAAAGGCCATTTCGACTTCGCCACCTCCCTGGGCCTGGATATCGCCAGCGTGGAAACCCTTCCGCGCGGCAATTCGGACCACCTGCCCATCCTGGTGACAGCCGAGTACGGCGAGGGCTACTAGGCCCGGCGGCAGCGCCGCCGTTTACCAGGATTCTGCGGCGTCCAGTTGTGCCAGCAGGTCCGGCCAGGCCGCCGCGAAACCGGGGTGGAGTTCCATGCCGTGGACTTCAGCCACCGGAACCCACAGCAGGGCAATGCTCTCCGGATCGCTGATGACCGGCTCAAAGGATTCCCGCACACGGACCACCACGGTGGTGTAGGACCAGTAGCCATGGTCCAGCACGGAGGTGAAGAGAACGTCGACCTTGCCGGGCGGAACTGACGCTTCTTCGTAGGCCTCCCGGAGGGCGCCGTCTACCGGCTCTTCGCCCTGGTGCAGTGCCCCGCCGGGCAGGCCCCAGGTTCCGCCGTTGTGGCTCCATACCGCGCGGTGCTGCAGCAGGACTCCCCTGGCGGGATCCCAGGCCAGGACCCCGGCCGCTCCGAACCTGCCCCAGAACCGGCCGCGGTCACCCTCTACCCAGGCGTCGCCCGGATCGCGGGGGCCGGTCCGCGGCGGCGGAGTGGAGGACAGACTGGAGGGCGGGTAATGGTCCATTGCCCCAGTTTGACAGGTGAAGCAGCGGGACGTCAGGTGCCCTGCCCGTGGTCGACGGCGAAATCCCCGCCAGGGTACATGACTGTTTCGTGGCCGTCGTCGAACCGGACCAGGTACGGCGGGCCGCCGCCCGGGCCGCGGACCTCCAGGATCACCCCGTGCCGGTCCGCGGATCCCACATTCCTGCCACGCACGACGATCCGGTCGCCTTGGGCTGCCTCCATGGCAATCACCTCCACGGCCCAAGGGTACGACCCGCAGGCGCACCGGAACAGGGCCGCATGGCAGGATTTCCGGTATGCCACTGAACCTCGTCCTGCTCGCTGACACCCATGTGCCAAAACGCGCCAAAGACCTGCCGGAACAGGTATGGGCCGCCGTCGACAATGCCGACGTGGTTTTCCACGCCGGCGACTGGGTGGAGGCAGCCCTGCTGGACGAATTCGAACGCCGGAGCAAGCGGCTGCTGGCCGTCCACGGCAACAACGACGGCCCCGAACTGCGCCGGCGCCTGCCGGAAACGGCAACCGCCACCTTGGATGGAGTCCGCTTTGCCATGGTCCATGAGACCGGACCGGCGACAGGACGCGAGCTCCGGTGCGAAGCGCTGTACCCGGACGCCGACGTCCTGGTGTTCGGCCACAGCCACATCCCGTGGGACACGGTGTCACCGCGCGGGCTTCGGCTGCTGAACCCCGGTTCTCCCACGGACCGGCGGCGCCAACCGGCCTGCACCTACATGGAAGCGGTAGTCGACGACGGCGTCCTTGCCGGGGCCAGGCTTGTGGAGGTTCCGCGGTAAGCCGCTTGGCACGCCGGCAGGATTTGCCTAGGCTGGAACAGTAAGCAAGCTTAGTTTTTGTTGGTTGCCCTTTCCGCAATGACCGGCTGCTTCATGTCCCGGGCTCCCAAAGCGCCCGCGTCCCGCCCGAACAGGAGGACCACCATGACCGACCAGTACACCTTCCGCAATCCCGTGACCGCCTACGAACAGATCTCCCCGCCCAAGCAGCACCAGCCCGAACCGGGCCTTGACGCAGAGCTGGAGCCCAAAGCCGACCTGGGTGAGGAAACCTACCGCGGCACCGGCCGGCTGGAAGGCCGCCGGGCCATCGTGACCGGCGCGGACTCCGGAATCGGCGCCGCGACGGCCATCGCCTTTGCCAGGGAAGGCGCCGACGTCGTCCTTTCCTACCTGCCGCAGGAAGAGGAAGACGCCGCCCGCATCGCCGGGATCATTGAGGCCGCAGGCCGAAAGGCGGTCAAGGTGCCGGGCGACCTCAAGGACTCCGCGGCGTGCCGCGAACTGGTGGACACTGCGGTGGCGGTCCTGGGCGGGGTTGACCTCCTGGTCAACAACGCCGGAAAGCAGGTTGCCCAGGAGGACCTCCAGGACATCACCGACGAGCAGTTCGACCACACGCTCAAGACCAACGTCTACGCCATGTTCTGGGTCACGAAGGCCGCCGTGCCGCACATGCCGGCCGGCTCCACCATCATCAACACCACCTCCATCCAGGCGTACAATCCGTCCCCGACCCTGGTGGACTACGCCACCACCAAGGCCAGCATCAACAACTTCACCAAGGGCCTGGCGCAGCAGCTTGCGCCCAAGGGAATCCGTGTGAACGCCGTGGCGCCCGGACCCATCTGGACTCCGCTGCAGGTCAGCAGCGGCCAGCCCAAGGAGGCATTGCCGGAGTTCGGCCAGTCCACTCCCCTGGGCCGCGCCGGCCAGCCCGCTGAACTGGCCCCCGCCTACGTCTTCCTGGCCTCACCCGAGTCCAGCTATGTGGTGGGCGAGACACTGAACGTCAACGGCGGCAGCCCCACGCCCTAGCCTCCCGGCAGCCCAACACGGCCGGGCTCCCCTGTTATTCGGCGGAGTCCCGGCCGGACAGGAGTTCGTCCGTGGCAGGATCCGGCTCGCCATCGAAAAATTGGGCCAGGACCGTCTTGAACACTGTTTCTCCGGGCGCGGCCCGGAGAAACAGCGTCATGGACGAACGGAGCTTCTGCGCATCGATTCCGCCAAGGATGTCCGACGCCGAACGGCCGGCATGCGTGGTGAGAGCCAGGGCGCACTCCAGAAGGCGCGGGCCCAGGACGGGGTGGTCCAGGTAGGCCCGGGCCTCCGCCAGGGACGAGATGGCGTAGGTGCGTGATGTGGCGCTCCGCCCCAGCCCGGCAACCTGGGGGAAAATGAACCACATCCAATGGCCGGTCTTATTGCCGAGCTGCAGTTCGCCGAGCGCGCTTCCGTAGGTGTCCCCGCCGTCTTGGGCGGCGACGAATCGCTCCAGGTCAAACGCTTCACTCATGGGGTCTCCTCTGCGGGTTGCGGGTCACTGCGCCAACTCTTTTTCCAGGAGGCCTGCTGCCGTTTGGAGCTGGGGTTCCGGGTCATCGCGCCATCGCGCCAGGACAGCCGCCGCCCGCTGTCGGTCGCGGTGGTCCAAGCCGGCCAGCAAGGGCACCAGGACGTCGGAGACCAAGGGCGCGGCCAGGTCCACCGCCTGGGCCGAGCGAAGAAAGCCCTCCAACCGGGTCAGGTCCGAATGCCGCAGCAACTGCACCTTTGTTTGCAGCAGGACGATGGCGGCCAGGCGGCGTTCGAAGACCGGCCGCGAGCCGGGTTTCGGCTGGCCCCACAGGACGGAGGCCAGCATGACCGTGGTGTCGTGGCCCATGTCCTTGAACTTCCGAAGGGCGTCCCGGACGGTGCCGCGGACTGCGCCGATCGAAGACCCGTAGGAGGCCAGGGCTCCGCCCAGCCGGCAGCCCACTTCGTCGGCCCGGTACCAGGCTCCCTCGTTCTGGAGGGTCCGGTCGATGAATTCAGCAGCAGCGGCGACGTCGGACACCCCGGTCACCGCGCCCGTCCCGCAGAGGCATGAAGGATACAGAAGGGGGTCCAGGGCCGCGCCTCGAGCCTGCCGTCCGCGATGGGCTCGCCGCAGACCGCGCAGGTTCCATAGGTGCCGTTGGCCAGCCGGGCGAGGGCTGCCTCCACCTGGTCCAAGCCGGCTGAACTCTGCTTCAACAATGCCGACGCCTGCGACAGTTCGAAGGCGATCGTGGCGCCCTCGGGATCGTGTTCGTCATCGACGTTGGAGTCCTGCCGGGCCGAGTTGGCCGCGTCGATATCGGCCCGCAGCGCCGGCAACAGTGCCAGCCGCCGGGCCCGTTCCTCTTCGAGCAGCACCCTGAACCGTTCGAAATCTGGCATGCCGAAAGCCTAGCGCGTCAGTCAGTACCAGTTCAGGGCGACAGAATGGCTCCAGGCGCCGCACGGGGACCCGTAGCGGTCGCGGATGTAGCCAAGCCCCCATTCGATCTGCGTCCGGTAGCTGGTCAGCCAGTCGCTTCCGGCGCTGGCGTACTTTCCCGGCGGCAGGGCCTGGGCTATGCCATAGGCCCCGGAAGAGGCATTCGTGGCAGTGGTCAGCCAGCCGGATTCCTTGGTCCACAGCTGGGACAGGCACTGGAACTGGTCGGGGCCCCAGCCGAAGGCGCCCAGGCGTCCGGAAGCATAGGTCTTGGCGCCGGCCGGATCATTGACGGCACCGCCGGGGATGGAGGGAACGACGACGGGCGGCGGGCTGGTCACGGCAGGCGGCGGCGGATTGCCGGGAACCGGGTCCTCCGGCGGGGCCGGTATCGCCGCGTTGCCGGCCGGAGCTGCGGGCGCGGGGTTGGGCTGCCGGGCTGCGGCTGCGGCGGCCTGCGCCGCGGCTTCGGCCTGCCGGCGGGCCTGCTCCGCCGCGGCGGCGCGCTTGGCCTCCTGGGCCGCTTCATAGGCAGCCAGCGCCGCCTGGCCCTGCCGGTACTCTCCCTCGAGTGCCGCCGTCGTCCCCTTCAGCGAGGCCAGCTGGGCCGTCAGCTCCGTGCTGTGCTGCTTTTCGTCACTGACCTGCCGGGCGAGCGCGTCCTGGGCGGAGCGGGCCGCGTCCAGTTTGGCCTTTGCTTCCCCGGACAGGCGTTCCCGCTCAGTGCGGGCCACTTTTTCCTGGTCTGCCAGTGACGCGGCAACCTTTCCGGCGGCGGCAGCTTTCTCCACCAGGGCCGCAGTCTTGTCGCCCACCAACTGGACGAGGTTGAGCCCCTGGACGCTGTTGTTTTGGAGGGCATCCAGGGCCACGAAGAACCCGGTATTGGTTCCGCCCGTCTTGTACGACTGGACGGCAAGTGCTCCGATTTCCTTGCGGTGCCGGGCCAGTTCGTCATTGGCGCGGACGGCCTGGGCGGACAATGAATCCAGCCTCACCGATGCCGCCTGCAGCTCGGCGTCGGCTGCGGCGTAGTCGGCCGCTGCCCGGACCGCAGTGTCACCGGCGGCTTCAGCCTGGGTCTGGAGTCCGTTCAGCAGCCCATTGATGGTGGTGATCTCTGCCGCTTTCGCTGCCTCGGAAGACTGTGCCTGCTGCACGTCAGCCCAGGACGGATATCCACCGGGAGGTGCAGGCTCGTCCGCAGAGGCAGGCAGCACCGTGGCCGCTGCCACTGCGATGGCGAGCAGTCCCCCCAACAGCGGGGACTTGGGCATGGTCACGAACAGGGGCATAGTCCCGAAGCATACCGGCGGCACGCCGGGGCGGAAAGGCGCCCGTGCCCGGTTTGTTACCCTTTCGCGCCGGCGGCGGACCGGCCGGAGTCCAGCATGGGTGGACAGGACACATCCAATCGCTGGTTGAATACGAGAGAGGAAGCTCGTATGTTACCGAAACGTGACAATTGTGGGGTTGGCGGGTTATGGTCTTCGGGTGTCCCTCCCCAAACGGGACACTCCCATCAGTTTGCCGAGCCCTGCCGCTGATACCGGGATTCAACCGCTTTCATGCTGGCAGGGACGGGGGAACCAAGTTTCCACGACCTTTGAGGTCTTGGGGTTAAGTCGGACAGCTCCTCCGCCCACCGCGGAGATGTGTTCGGCCGGGTATCTCCAACCCGAACCCGACAGCTCACCCCGCAGGCATGGGAGAGGCGATCAATCGTGTCAAAGAATCTCAGCACTGCCCGCCACCGCGCGACCCCGGCCCACTCCATTGCGCTCGAGGGACTTGCCGTGACGGCCAAATCACAGGCCCGTTCGTTGGGCCGTCCGGCCCTCGCCGTTGCCGCCGCGTCCGGCATTGCCTTCGGCGTCGGCGCCCCGGCCCACGCGGGCGTGACGGGCGCGGACACCACTGAACAGGCCAGCGTCCAGGCCGCCGCGTCTCCTGCAGCTGCTCCGGCAGCCGCGGCAGCAACCGTCCACACCGTCGTTTCCGGGGATACCCTCGGCGCAATTTCGGCCGCGTACGGAGTCAGCCTCAATGACGTCCTGGCTGCCAACGGCCTCGGATTGTGGTCCATCATCTACCCCGGTGACCAGATCCAGATCCCCGGCGCGGGCTACGTGGCAGCACCTGCCCCGGCGCCGGCGGCGGCCCCCGTCCAGGCGGCAGCCGCCACCGCACCGGCGAACACCGGCATGAACATGTCCTACGCATCCGCGACGCCGGTGGCCTCCACCACCGGGACCGGGACCGGCGCTGCCATCCTGGCCTCGGCCTACAGCCAGATCGGCGTGAGCCAGGACTGCACCGCCATGGTTGAAAAGGCCCTTCGCTCCGTCGGCAAGAGTGTTGGCGACCTGGCTCCCACGCAGTTCTTCCAGTACGGCAGCGTGGTCGGGAGCCCGGCACCCGGCGACCTCATCATCACGTCGGGCCACGTGGGCGTTTACGCCGGCAACGGCCAGGTTGTGAGCGGCGGCGTCAACGGCTACACCACGCAGGTTCACTCCATCAGCTGGCTCAGCGGCTACTCAGTGGTCCGCGTGGCCTAGTCTTCGCCAGCAAAGCCTGCTCCCAACAGGAGGGTGGCGGCCGGGCCTCCGGTTGCCACCCTCCTGTTGTTGTTAGATCAGGTCCCGCAAAAGGTCGTGTAGGTCCCGAAGCCCGCCGGGGGACCTTCCACGTAGCGTTCCAGCCCGGGGCGCTCGGTGAAAGGATCGGTGACGGCCTGAAGCAGGCGGTGCAGCGGGGCCACGTCTCCTTCCGTGCCGGCGGCGAGGGCTTCCTCCACCAGGTGGTTCCGTGGAATGTAGGCCGGGTTGACGCTGTCCATCAGCCCTGCGTCGGGTTGCAGCGCCAACCACCGCTCCGACCAGGCGTCGAAGCCGGCCAAATCCATCACCATCTTGCGCGCCGGGCGCAGATCGCCGCGGGCCGCCCTGCCGAGGTTACGGAAGAACAGGGTGTAGTCCACCGGGCCGTCCTTGAGGATGGCCACCACCTCGTCAATAACACTGGACGCGGCGTCGTCGCTGACGTTTCCAGCGGCAAGGCCCAGTTTGGTTTTCATGCCGCCGGTCCACGCCGTGCTGTACCGTCCACGGAATCCACCGAGCACCTCCACCGCTGCGGCAACGGCCTTGTCCTCGTCTCCGTCAATGAGCGGGAGCATCGACTCGGCAAGGCGGGCGAGGTTCCATTCGGCAAGGATGGGCTGGTTGGCGTAGGCGTAGCGGCCGCTGACGTCGATGGAACTGAAGACGGCGGTGGGATTGAAGGCATCCAGGAACGCACACGGGCCGTAGTCGATGGTTTCCCCTGAGATGGTCATGTTGTCCGTATTCATGACCCCGTGTACGAATCCAGCCAGCATCCACCGGGCCACAAGTCCGGCCTGGGCGGCAACGACGGACGCGAACAGTGCCAGGTAGGGGTTGGGGGCCACGGCAGCGTCCGGATAAAGCCTGCTGATGGCGTGGTCCGCCAGCCGTTTGAGCAGGTCCATGTTTTCCGTGGCCCGGGCGTACTGGAAGCTCCCAACCCTCAGGTGGCTGTGGGCCACCCGCGCCAGGACGGCGCCGGGCAGCATGCCCTCGCGCCGGACCTGCCGCCCCGTAGCCACGACGGCGAGAGAGCGGGTGGTGGGAATACCCACGGCGTGCATGGCCTCACTGACTACGTACTCACGCAGCATAGGCCCGACGACGGCCCGGCCGTCCCCGGCGCGGGCGAAGGGGGTGCGCCCCGAGCCTTTGAGGTGGATGTCCAGCAGGTGGCCGGCGCGGTCCGTGACTTCCCCCAGCAGGAGCGCGCGCCCGTCGCCGAGCAATGGCGAGTAGCCGCCGAACTGGTGTCCAGCGTAAGCCTGTGCCACCGGAGTGGCGCCTGCGGGAAGGTGGTTGCCCACGAGGAGGCGCACCCCTTCGGGACTGCGGAGGTACTGCGGGTCAAGGCCCAGGCCTGCGGCAAGCTTTTCATTCAGGACCAGGAGTTCGGGGTCCGGCGCTTCCTCGGCCTGCCAGGGAACAGCAAGTTCCGCCAGTTCACGGGCGAAACGGCCGTCGAAGGTGACCGTGGATTCAGCTGCTGCCGTCATGGATTAACCCTAGCGCCATAGTGCCGCCTGGCCCCTCCTTCACCACAGGTTCACGCACTGCCGGCGCCGGCTCCCGCATCATGCAGCCCCTTGGCATAGGCGGCCTGGCCGGCATGCTGGAGGCAGTCCCCCAGGATGCTGACAAGCCGCACGCCAAGGGTCACCGGCGGATCCCAGCGCCTGTCCACCACGCGGTCCAGGTCCGGGCCTTCCAGGCCTTCGAGGACCTTCGTGGTTTGCCGGTGGACCGCTTCACAGTACTCAAGCAGGAGTTCACCGGATGCCCGGACAGTATCCACCTGGCTGCTGGAGTGGCCGTAGCCCGTGTCGCCTTCCGCCAAGGGGAGGCCAAAACGCGACACGAAGCCTTCGGACGTCCAGACCTGTTCCAACTCCGAGGCGGAGGCGACCTGCGCATCCTCCACCCTGCCCAGGTGCCACACCAGCCAGGCAATGGAGTTGCCGCGGCCGGAGGGGCGGTGCTGGAGTTGTTCCTCGTCGAGCCCGTCGAGCACCTGCCGGACCAGGCCCGGGAGGCGGCCGAAGGACTCGAGCAGCAGTTCTCTGGAATCCATGGAGCGGGTGCCTTTCTGGTTGAGCGCACCGGGGAACAATAAGCTTACTGAGTAGACGCAGCACCTGGGAACAGCCGGCCCGGTCAACACTTGCCCTTGTTTCGGCTTTCCGGGACGTGGGGTACAAGGTAACCAAGGTGCATCATTTCGTGGGCCGGGCGGTCACGGCAGGCAAGGAGAAGCGATGGAACGCAGCAAAGTATCCCCGGACGGACACGGGCCGGAACAGTCCCGGACCCAGTCCCTCGCTGCAAGGATGTCAGCGCTCTGGGCGGACGGTTTGGGCCGGGCCAGCATCCGGGCGCTCCAGACACTCTCGCTGCTGGCGCTCGCTTGGGCGGCCGTGGTGGCCGCCACCCGGGTTCCGCTGGTGACCATTCCCGTGCTGGTCGCCTTGATCCTGGCTTCGGCAATGGCTCCCGCCGTACGGTGGCTCGCCGCCCACGGGTTTCCCCGGGCGCTGGCCGTGCTGTCATCCTTCCTGGTAATCATCGCCGTGGCGGCCGGAGTGGTGGGCGGCATCGTTGCACTGGTCCGGCAGCAGGCCTCGGTTCTGGCAGCACGGGCGGAGGCAGGGATTGGCCAGCTGCAGCAATTCATCACCACGGGACCTGTCGCGCTGACCGGTGCGCAAATCGACGCGGCCCGCAACGAATTCCAGAAGTTCCTCGCCGGCGGAACACTCGGGGCCGATGCGCTGACCGGGCTCAGGACAGCCGGGGAGATAGCCGCCGGCACGGTCCTGACGGCCGTCATCCTCTTCTTCTTCCTCAAGGACGGCGAGAAGATCCGGACGTTCCTGATCGGGTTCCTCCCCGGCAACCAACAAGAAAAAGCACAGCTGGCCGCGGAACGAAGCCTCCTGGTGCTCGGCGGCTACGTCCGGGGCACCCTCATCATTGCCGCGATCGATGCGATCCTGGTGCTCGTGGGGCTGCTCATCCTTCGGGTCCCCCTGGCCGTCCCGCTGGCCGCCGTGGTCTTCCTGGGCGGGTTTATTCCGATCATCGGGGCAACCACCGCCGGCAGCCTCGCCGTACTGGTAGCCCTGGTGGAAAACGGGCCCGTGCCCGCGCTCATCGTGCTGATCATTCTCGTGGCCGCGAACCAGTTCGAACACCACATCCTCCAGCCTGTCTTCATGGGCCGGGTCCTGCGGATCCACGGGCTGGTCATCATTTTGGCGCTGACGGCCGGGGCCACCTTGGCCGGGGTAGTCGGGGCGCTGCTCGCTGTCCCGCTGGCCGCCGTCGGATGGACCATCTACAGGACGCTGTCCGGACGCGAAGCAACGGCCGGGGAACCACCGGCACCGCCGGCACCTTCGGGCTAGCCGGTTTCTGCACACCTGCTTCGGTGACTTTCGGCCCTAGAGTGCCGGCGGGGCCGGGGTCAGTCTGGAAGGGCAGGAAGACCCTTTCACGACAAGCAGGAAGTGCGGCCATGTCATCCCAGAAACCCATCGCCGTGGGCACCAACGATTCAGCACAAAGCCAGGCCGCAGTCTTGTGGGCAGCCCGCCGTGCCCACCGCGCCAACCTGCCCCTGGTGATCCTCCACGTGGTCGATGACCGGTGGATCGCCGAGCCGTACCCCTGGTTCGGGACGCTTCAGCAGGCAGGCGAGGAACTCCTCAAGACCGCGGCCGGACGCCTTGAAGGGTCCGTCCCCGTCACCCCCGCGACGGAAATGCTCACCGGAAGCGTGGGCGGGTCCTTGGCAAAATATTCCAAGAAGACTTCCATGATGGTCATCGGCTCCGGCAGCGGGCACCTCGGCGGCACCCTGGCCGACCGGGCACTCCAGGTTGCCACCGCCTCGAAAGTCCCGGTCGCCGTCATCGGAACCCAGGACCTGGAAGGCAGGACGGGCGTCGTCGTGGGCGTGGATGGATCAGCGGAATCAACCCAAGCCGTCGCGTTTGCCGCCGCCGAAGCAGACCGCAATGGTGACGAACTCACGGTCGTCTACGCCGTCAACGTCCCGGACCCGGTGGTCGACGCCGGCCTGACACCCGGCGCCCTCGCTGACCTGATCGTCGACGAGGAACGCATTGTCCTCTCCGAAACCGTCGCCGGGCTCAAGGAAGACTACCCGGACCTGACGGTCTACCAGCGCCTTGTATCCGATAAGGGCCCGGTGGACGCCCTGGTCGACGCCGCCGCAGGGGCCCGCCTCCTGGTGGTGGGCAGCCGCGGACGGGGCGCCTTCAAGCGCCTGCTCCTGGGTTCCACCGCCCACGGCGTGCTGAAGCACCTTCCGTGCCCCACCATCATTACCCGGACCCAGGCCATGAAGGTCACCGACTAGCCGCAGAGCCCGCAGCTGTTCGTCCCCACCTCTGCATGACCCCACCCGGAAGGTCCGGCGCCATGAAAAAACCCGCCGCAATCATCATGCTGATCCTTGGGATCCTGTTCGCGCTTCCGGGCCTTGCGGCACTGGCGGGAGGTGCCGTGGCTTCCGCCGTAGGGTCGATCCAGGGAGACGGATTCCTCACGTCCGGTACGTCACGGTTCTCGGTGAACTCCTTCGCCCTGACCTCCCCGCGCGGCGACACCATGGGGCAGGAGGTGCCCGGCCGGCTTCCCTTTGACATTGGCACCCTGCGGCTGCGGGCGGAATCCGAGACGCCGGGCAAGGCGGTCTTCGTCGGCATCGCACCGCAGGCCGACGTCGAAAAATACCTCGCAGGCGTGCACCACTCCGAACTGCTCAACGTCTCCCAGCGGGCGTTCCGCGCCGATTACCGTGATGTTCCCGGGAACAGTCCTGCCGCGCCGCCGGCGGACCAAGGCATCTGGAGCGCCTCGGTATCCGGCTCCGGCCAGCAGGAACTCACCTGGAACCTGGCACCGGGGGCCTGGGAAATCGTGGTGATGAACGCTGACGCCTCGTCCGGCGTGGACGTCCAACTGCAGGCGGGCTTCCACTCAGACCTCTTTCGTCCGGCGGCCACGGCCTTGCTGGTGGCCGGGATTATCGCCCTGCTGGTCGGGATACCACTGATCATTGCCGGCGCGGCAGGGCTGGGTCGGCATGCAGGACCCCCAAGGGGCGGGACGCCGGCGGGAGCACCGGCAACCGCAGGCCCGGCGATAGCCATGGCCGGGCCCGGCCAGGCCGCCGGACCGGCACAACCCGGCACACCGGCGCAATACGGGGCATTCCATGAACCACAGGCCTTCGCTCCGGTGCCGCTTCCCCCCGCGGGCTACCCGGCGAGGCTGGTCGGCGAACTGGATCCAGGCCTCTCCCGCTGGTTGTGGCTGGTCAAGTGGTTCCTGGCCATCCCACATTTCATCCTGCTCTTCTTCCTCTGGTTCGCCTTCGTCATCACCACGATCGTGGCAGGATTCGCCATCCTGTTCACCGGCCGCTACCCGCGGGCACTGTTCGACTTCAACGTCGACGTGATGCGCTGGAACTGGCGGGTGGCCTTCTACGCCTACGCCGCCGTCGGCACCGATCTCTACCCGCCGTTCACGCTGAGGCGCACCAACTATCCTGCCGACTTCGACGTGGACTACCCTGAGCGGCTCTCCCGCGGCCTGGTCCTGGTGAAATGGTGGCTCCTGGCCATCCCGCATCTCCTCCTCGTGGCCGCCTTCGCGGGCACCACTGGCAGCGTGTGGAGGTGGGAGGCAGGGGACAACGTCATCGGCAGCACCTACGAACGCGGATCGGGCCTGTCCCTCCTGGGCCTGCTGGTGCTGGTTGCGGCCGTCATCCTGTTGTTCACCGGCCGCTACCAGCGTCCATTGTTCGATTTCATCCTCGGCGTGGACCGCTGGATCTACCGGGTCCTGGTCTACACCTCACTGATGCGTGACGAGTACCCGCCCTTCCGGCTGGACCAAGGCGCCGGTGAGCCCGGGCCGGCCCCTGCCGCTCCCCCGGCAGGCCTTCCACCCGCCGCGGCCGGGCCGCCGCCCGCGGGCGGGCCCCAAACCGTGGGGCCTGCGCAGTGACCTTCGCCCCTACCTCCCGGCCGCAGTGACGGACGATGATGGGCGTGACCAGCCGGGTCCGATGAAGGAGCAGACATGAGCGTTGCCGGGGCACCGATAACCAGCATCGTGGTGGGCGTCGACGGATCGGAGGCGTCAGTTGAGGCCCTCCGCCAGGCCCAGCGGATGGCCGTCCCGTTGGGCGCCAAAGTCCAGGCAATAGCCTGCTGGGACTACCCCCAGGTGTACACCGGCTACGTGATGATGGGTGTGGAAGGCTTCGAGGAGGGCGCCAAAGCAGTCCTCGACGAGGCCGTGACGCAGGCTTTCGGCAACGACACGCCGTCGAACGTCACCGCCACCCTGGTCCGCAGCCATCCGCGGGAGGCGCTGATCGACGCCAGCCGCGAGGCTGACATGATCGTGGTGGGCCGCCGCGGGCACGGCGGGTTCGGCGGCCTGCTCCTGGGCTCGGTGAGCTCCGCCGTCGTCGCCCATGCCCACTGCCCGGTCCTGGTGGTTCACACCCCTGAGGCCCGCGCCGTCGATTCCAAAGCCTCCTGACGGCGACGGCGCCAACAACCACCAGCGTGCCGGGCGGGTGAGGGCAAGTGCCGGCGAATAACGTACGACGACGGACGCTCGCCCTGGCGATCGTCGGCGCCTTGGTGGTCCTCGCCGTCGCCTTTATCCTGTTTCGTCCGGCACCGGCGGCCGGCCCGCCGGCACCGTCCCCTTCGGGGTCTTTGGCAGCACAGCCCACCGTCCAGCCCACCCGGTCAGCGTCTGCCAGCCCGGATGCTGCCCCAGGCAGCGCACCGCCTACTGGAACGGACACCCCTGAAGCGGGCGAAACCCCGGTGGAACCCCCGGTTACGGTGCCGGCGGCCGAGCCGGAGCCCTCCAAGATACCTGAAGCACCTGCCGAACCGGCCGCACCTGCCGAACCGGCTAATCCCCCGCCGCCGGCACCGTTTCCCGAACCCCTCCGCGGCCAGGACCTCACCGTGATTCCCGGGGCAGGCCGCACCATCGCACTGACCTTCGATGCCGGAGCCAACGCCGCTGGGCTGCCAAAAATCCTGTCCACCCTCGCCGCCAAGGGTGTTGCCGGCACCTTCTTCCTGACCGGAAACTGGGCTGCCAGCAACCCGCAGGGAGTGGCACAGATTGCCGCGGCCGGGCACCGGGTGGCAAACCATTCCATGACGCATCCCGGGTTCACCGGACTGGCAGGGGACGCCATCGTCAACCAGGTGCGAGGTGCCGAGCAGGCCATCCTGGCGGCCGGCGCCGATCCCAGGCCCCTGTTCCGGTTCCCCTACGGCGAACGTGACGCCCGGACCATCGAGGCCGTCAACGCCCTGGGATACGTGGCTGTTCGATGGACGGTGGATACCTTGGGGTGGAAGGGAACCAGTGGCGGCGCCAGCGTCCAGTCGGTGGCCGACCGTGTCCAGGCCGGGCTGCAGCCCGGGGAGATCGTCCTGATGCACATCGGTTCAAACCCCGACGACGGCACCACGCTCGACGCCGACGCCCTTGCCCAGGTCATCGACCGCATCAGGGCCGCAGGATACGGTTTTGTCACCCTTGATGCCCTGCTGGCGCGCTAGCCTCCGGCCGGAACGGGACTAATGGCTCTGCCTGCGCCCAGCCCGCCATCGAATACTGGAAGGGAAGGCAGCCGGTTGGCGGCGGCCTTTCGTAAATCGGAGGTCGGGGGAAGTGTACGGCTGGAACGACGGCATGGGCCTGTGGGGCTATGCCCTCATGAGCATCAGCGTGGTGGTGGTCTGGGGAGCGATCATCACCGGCATAGTCCTGCTGGCCCGCTCCCTGCGGGCCCCCTCCCCGCACAATCCACAACCTCCGTCTCCGCGGATGGCTGAAGACCTGCTGGCGGAGCGTTTCGCCCGCGGGGAGATCGACGTTGCGGAGTACCAGAACAGGCTGGCCGTCCTGCGCGGCCAACCTGGCACCTGAGCCAAGGCCTCCGGCAGGATACGGACACGGGGAGCCCATGATGCCTCTTTCCGAATTTGAGAAAAGGGAACTCGAACTGATCGGGCACGGCCTGGAGCACGACGACCCCAGGCTCGCCGTCCTGCTCAACCACGACGCCTTCGCCCTGTCCCGCCGGACCAGCTTCCGGCGCGCGTTGCTGCTTCTCGCGGCCGGGGTCTGCATCCTGCTGCTTGGCCTGGTCGCGCACGCCCCCGTCATTGGTATTGCCGGCTTCACGGTGATGAACGGTGCCGGGTACTGGGCCGTCAAAGATCTGCACTGGTCGCCGCGGAAGGCTGCCCCGCACGCCACCCGGATGGAAGGCACCACCAGCGAATAGCGGGACGACGGCGGCGCCCCGGCGGCGCGCGCCGAGGGGCCCGGGCGGCGTGGGCCAGGCATGGCGCCAAGCGGGTCGACGTTAAATTGGGCCGGCGCTTCAGGTCGCTTCAGGGCAGTGCGGTTGCGTCGGTCCGCGGAACTTCTTCCGCGGCACCGGTTTCCGCGGCGTGGACCACCAGGACCGGGCAGTGGGCGTGGCTGACAAGCGTTGAGCTGACCGAGCCAAGGACAAAGCTGCCGTGGCCCCGCCGTCCCACGATCAGGAGGGACGCGGTGCGGCTCGCGTCCAGGAGAACGGGGCCGGGCTTCCCGCGGACCACCCGGGAGTGCACAAAGGGCGGAGCCTGTCCGAATGCATCCCGGACCGCCTGGCCCAGCACTTGCTCGGCGGCGTACTTGAACCCCTCGATGCCGACGGCCAGGTAAATCCCGTAACCGGCCGGGACATCCCAGCACGCCCATGCCTCGACCGGGGCGCCCATGGGCTCAGCCACTGCCCCCGCCACGCGCAAGGCCGCGATGGACGCGTCGGAACCATCAACGGCGACGATGATCCTGGGGCGCCGTTCAGGTGCCGCGGACGGCCCTTGGTTCCCTGCTGTTGCCACATTCCCTCCCGTTGCCCTTCGGACCAAGCGTGGACCGGAGGCGGCCGCCGGACTAGGGCCAAAAGTCATGGCGGCATGCACCACAGCGTCCGGACGGTGCACCCGGTGGTGGCAGGTCCGGCGCGCCGGACTTTGGTCCCTTCCGGCGGGGCCGGTTGCGGGTAAGAATGGGGTGTGGCCGCTCCGGGGAGCTGCCAGCACAGGTGTGGTTTGGTCCTGCAAGCGTTTGGGAGCGTGGGGTGCACATGCATGAAACTGCCGGCGGTGAAGCCAGCGGGTCCGCCGGGCCGGTCCGCGTGTTCATCCTCGATGATCATGAACTTGTCCGGCAGGGTCTGAAGGACCTGCTTGAGGGCGAGGGTTTCGTGGTGGTTGGCGAAAGCGGCTCGGCGGCCGAGGCCACGCGCCGCATCCCCGCCCTGCACCCCGATATCGCCGTCCTTGACGGGCGCCTTCCGGACGGCACCGGAATCGAGGTATGCCGTGATGTCAGGTCCCTTGACCCACGCCTGCGTTGCCTGATCCTCACAAGTTACGACGACGAGCAGGCCCTGCGCGGCGCCGTCCTGGCCGGCGCGTCCGGGTACATCTTGAAGCAGATCAGGAGCGATGACCTCCTGGCCGGAATCCGGAGGGCCGCGGCGGGCGAGTCCTTGTTTGAACCGGGCGTTGAGCAACGGATCATCGCGGGCCTTTCCACTGCACCCACGGATCCCCGCCTGGACGGCCTGAGCACCCAGGAGAAGAAAGTGCTCGCCCTGATCGGCCAAGGCCTGACCAACAGGCAGATTGGCGATGAACTGTTCCTGGCGGAAAAGACGGTCAAGAACTACGTCTCGTCCATCCTGGCCAAGCTCGGTTTTGAACGGCGGACGCAGGCCGCCGTCTACGTCACCCGGAACACCACGGAAAGCGCCTGAGCGGCCACGCGCACCCGGGGTGCAGTGCTGCCGGCCACCGCGCCCTCAGGACAGTCGGGCAACCCATTCCACGGACGTGCCTTGGCCGGGGATGCTGGTGATGTCGCAGCGGCCGCCAAGAAGCCCGGCGCGGTAGCGCATGTTGGCAAGACCGCTTTCCTTGGCGGGTTCGCTGAAACCGTGGCCGTTGTCGTTGATACAGAGCTGGACGTCATCGCCGGCGACAGTGAGGCTGACCTGGATCTCCTCGGCACCGGAATGCCGTAGCGCGTTACTGAGCGCTTCGGAGAGTACGGGCAGTAGTTGGGCAGCCACATCTTCCCTGACCGAATCCACTGGACCGTCGAGGGACACCTTGGGAATCAGTCCGTAGCTGCGCGAGCTTTCCCGGACAACCCGGAGGATCCGGCCGGTGAGGGGCTCCCGTTCCACATCCGCCGTCCGAAGCGAGTAGATGGTATCCCGCAGCTTGCGGATGGTGTCATCAAGTTCCCTGGTAACCGCAGCGATTCGCTCATGGGCCACGGGGTCCATGGTGAAGCGTCGCAGGCTTTGGATGCTGAGGCCGGCAGCAAACAACCGCTGGATGACAAGGTCGTGGAGATCGCGGGCAATCCGTTCCCGATCCGTCAGGAGCAGGTCCTGCTCCCGCAGGGCGCTCACGCGTGCCAGGTCCAGGGCCAAGCCGATCCTGCTCCCAAAGATGGAACTGGAGTCGGCGTCCGCCTGGGTAAAGGCGGCAGCTCCGTGGGTGCGGGCCAGCACTAGCACCCCGTTGTCGCTGTTGCCGTGCCCCAGTTGGCAGACCAGGACGGGCCCCAGTTTTTCGGCAATCGCGTGCTCAAAGACCTGCCGCGGCTCCGCAGCCACGAAAGATTCGCCGCTTGAGACGACTCCGGTGACGGCACTGGAGACCATCAGTTCCTGCCCTGCTTTGACGCCCTCCACGCCGAGGCACGACCGGCACCGGAGCACGCCGTCGCCGGCCGGGAGTCCGATGACGGCCACGGAGGCTCCGGACACCGTGAGGGCGGTCCCGGCCACGATATCCAGGCTTTCCGCATCCCCTGCATGGGGCTCCATGATCAGCCGGCTGCTCAGTTCCATGCCGGCTTCCAGCCATTTCTGCCGGCGGCTGCTGTCTTCAAAGAGGCGGGCGTTCTGGATCGCCACCCCGGCGGCGGCCGCCAGGGCCACTGCGAGGTCTTCGTCTTCCTGCGTGAAATCAACCCCGCCCTGTTTTTCGGTCAGGTACAGGTTTCCAAATACCTCGTCCCGGACGCGGACCGGCACACCCAGGAAGGTCCTCATCGGCGGATGGTTGGGTGGAAAACCCGACGCTATGGGGTGCTGGCCGAGGTCGTGAAGGCGCAACGGCTTGGGTTCGCGGATCAGCAGCCCGAGGACACCGTGCCCGGTGGGCAGGTCGCCGATGGAACGGATGCCCGCGTCGTCAATTCCCACCGTAATGAAGTGGCTGAGCCGGCGGTCTTCGCCAATGACGCCAAGCGCCCCGTACCCGGCACCCACCAAGGCGCAGGCAGACCGCACCAGCCGGTCCAGGACGGCTTCAAGGCTCAGGTCCTCCGCGACGGCAATGACGGCCGCCAAGAGGCCGTTGATCCGCTCGCGGGTATCCACCAGTTCGTCGCCCCTGGCTGTGAAATCCCTGAGCAGGTCTTCCATCTGGTCCGGCACGGGGGAACGCCACGGCTGCTCAGTGCTCACGTCCCACCTCCGGCGGCAAAAGCCCGCATGGCAGCAGGCCCGTAGCGCGAATCAAGTGCTCGAAGACATCCTCTAGGAGTAGTCTAGGGGGCCGCGTCAACGGCGGCATTCCCTCCCGTTGAGGCGCGTGTCCGGCTCACCGTCGCCAGCCCCCGGCACCGGCGGGACCTTTTCCCCTACCGGCCGAATGATCGCGGACCTAGGCTACGGCCATGAACACAGCAGGGGCAGATTCGGAAATCAAGGAACTCGGTGTCCACGATTGTTGGAAACTCCTTCATTCCACATCCGTTTGCAGGATCGCGTTCACGGACGGCGACTCGGTCGAGAACTTTCCCATGAACTTTGTCACCACCAACGGAACCCTGCTGATGCGGACGGGTGGGGCAACAAAACTGTCCTCCTTCGACGGCAAGGCGGTGGCTGTTGAGGCGGACGGCATGAACCAATACGGAACCATCGCGTGGAGCGTCATCCTCAAGGGGCACGCCACCGTGGTTTCCGATGCGGAAGAGACCCAGGAAGCCATGGATGCCGGACTCTCACCGTGGCAACCGGGCCAGAAGAACACCCTGGTCCGGGTGACGCCGCACGACATCAGCGGCCGGAGGTTCGTGATTGCGGCACCTACGCACTGGTGGCCGCCCAGGGAGCCGGCAGCGGACTGAAGTTCGCTGCGGCCAGGAACACGCTTTCGACCACGCCCGATCCACCCCACAACACTCCAGAGGATGGCCCAATGGCACCCGCCAAGCCAATCGCCGTCGGCATTGCCAACACACCCGCGTCCAACGCCGCCCTGATGTGGGCCGCCGCCCGGGCCGACAGGCTCAAGGCCCCGCTCGCCGTCGTCAACGTGGTGGATGACCGGTGGATGGCCTCCGAAGTGCTTCCCTATGTTGAGGTGTTGCGTGAATCAGGCCTGGGCCTGCTCGAGGAGGCGGGTGAGAAGGTCAGCGCCGCCTACCCGGGGCTGAGCCTTTCGCTGCAGCTCCTCGAAGGAGGGGTGGGCTCGGCACTGGGCGCGTACTCGAAAGAGGTCGCCATGCTGGTCCTTGGCAGCAGCGGCCACTCACGTGGCGCACTGACAGACCGTGCCCTCCAGGCTGCTGCCACGGCGGAATGTCCGGTTGCGGTCATCGGCGAGGGGCAGGACGCCGGCCGCGGCGTGGTCGTGGGGGTGGACGGATCCGAGGAGTCAACGCAGGCGGTGGCCTACGCCGCTGCCGAGGCCGATGCGCTGGGCGAGGAGCTGACGGTCCTCTACGCGTTCACCGGCCCTAACCGGTGGATCGCGGCGGGGCTGCCCTCCAGCAGTTTTGCCACCCATGTGCTCGAAGAGGAGCAGATTGTCCTGGCCGAAACGGAGGCCGGCCTGCGGCAGGACTACCCTGACCTCACCGTGCACACGGTGATGGAAACCGTCGTCGAGCCCGCGGCAGCCCTGGTGCGGGCCGCCTCCGGGGCGCGCCTGCTGGTGCTGGGAAGCCGGGGCAAGGGCGGGTTCGAGCGGCTGCTGCTGGGCTCCACGGCACACGCGGTGCTGGCACAGCCGCCATGCCCCACCATCATCACGCGGATGCACCTACCGCAGCACGCAGATTGAGCGCGCCCGCTTGGTGGAGCATGCCATGCCGGCCGCCGGGAAAGCCGGGGCCTCCGCCCCCGACGTGGAGGCCCGCCGTGCCCGTGAAGGGCTGACCACCGGTGAAGTCCGGGAGCGGACCGCTGCCGGCCGGATCAACAGCGTGCCCACGGCCACCAGCCGAACAGTCCTGGAGATCGTCCGGGCCAACGTGTTCACTCTCTTCAACGCCGTTGTGGGTGGCTGTTTCATCCTGCTGTTCGTCCTGGGCCAATGGCGTGACGCCCTTTTTGGGTTGTCGGCCATCAGTAACTCCTTGATCGGGATTGTCCAGGAGTACCGGGCCAAACGTTCGCTCGACGAGTTGGCCATCACGCAGGCGGCCACGAACACGGTGATACGAAACGGCGCACGGGAACGGATCCCCTCGGCGGGGCTGGTGCCTGACGACATTGTGGTGCTCGCCGGCGGCGACCAAGTCACGGCTGACCTGAAACTGCTGGGCGGAGCCTCAGTGGAGGTGGACGAATCCTTGTTGACCGGCGAATCCGAGGCGGTTCCCAAGGTTGACGGCGCTGTGCTGCTCTCCGGGTCGCTGATCCTGGCGGGCAGTGGCCGGGCCACCGTAATCAGGGTGGGGCCGGACACGTTCGCCTACCGTCTCGCGGCGGAGGCACGCCGGTTCTCGCTGGTCACGTCGGAGATCCGCAGGGGCTTGGGGAAGGTCTTCGTCGTCATCACATGGTTGCTGCTGCCCACTGCGTTGCTGCTGGTAAACGCGCAGATGCAGGACCGGGGCGGGTGGACGGGTGCCTTCGGCTCAGGACGGTGGATTCCGGCCGTGGTGGGGGCCGTGGCCGGGATCATGGCGATGATCCCCCTCGGGCTGCTGCTGATGACCAGCGTGGCCTTCGCCGTTGGCGGCCTCCGGCTGGCCCGACAAAAGGTCCTGATCCAGGAACTGGCGGCCGTGGAAGTGCTGGCGAGGGTTGATGTCCTGTGCCTCGACAAGACGGGCACACTGTCCTCGGGCTCCATGGTGTTCGACGCCGTCCACGCTCAGGGGGACTCCCCGGCGGCCCGCTGGCGGCCGGTGCTGGAGTGGTTTGGGGCCCAGTCGGAAGGCGGCAGCACCGCTGCGGCCATTGGTGCGGCGTTTCCCGCAGCCCCGCCGCTGACGGAACTGTCCGCCGTCCCTTTCTCCTCCGCCCGGAAATGGAGTTCTGTCACTGTGGGGCCGGAGTCCGGCGCCGCCGGCACCTGGATCCTCGGCGCGCCGGATGCCGTCCTCGGAGACTCCCCTGGTTGCGCGGCGGCACGCAGGGAGGCCGCCGCCCTGGCCACCACTGGCCTTCGGACGCTGGCCCTGGCCTACCATCCGGACACCCTGCCGCCGGACGCCGCAGTTACCGGACTCCCATCGACGCTGGAACCGGTGCTGCTGATAACTTTCCGCGAAAGAATCCGTGCCGACGCGGCCGCGACACTGGACTACTTCCGACGGCAAGGCGTCACCGTGAAGATCATCTCCGGTGACGACCCCCGGACGGTGGCGGCCCTGGCACGGGGAGTTGGCTTCGGCAACGGGACCGCGTACGACGCACGCCATCTTCCCGGGGATCCGGCGCAACTGGAGGACATCGTGGAGGCGCACAGCCTCTTTGGCAGCGTCACGCCGTCCCAGAAACGCGACCTGGTGAGAGCGCTGAAACGGCGCGGGCACACGGTGGCCATGACCGGAGACGGCGTGAACGACGTCCTGGCTCTGAAAGAGGCGGACCTGGGCATCGCCATGGACTCGGCCTCAACGGCCACCAAGGCGGTGGCCCGGCTGGTTCTCCTTGACGGCCGCTTCGAAAGGCTGCCGGCAGTGGTGGACGAGGGGCGCCGGGCCATCAGCAATATCGAGCGGGTTTCCTTGGTATTCCTCAGCAAGACCGTCTACGCCACGGTCATCTCCGTTGTGTGCGGCATCCTGCTGCTGGCCTTTCCGTTCCTGCCACGGCAGTTGTCCGCGCTCGACGGCTTGACCATCGGCCTGCCGGCCTTCTTCCTCGCACTGCAGCCGGGCGGCGAGCGCTACGCCCCCGGGTTCCTCCGCCGTTCCCTGTCCTTTGCCGTGCCGGCGGGGTTCTGCGCCGCCGTGTGCGTGTTGGCCGTCAACTCACTCGCCACAGGGTTCGGCGGCCACACCCGGGAGAACACGCAGTCCGCAGCCACCGTTACCCTGGGACTGTTGGCCGCGTGGATCCTGGTGATGGCGTCGCGGCCGCTCAACGGAACCAAGATCCTGATCCTGGCCGGTATGTACGGTGGCCTGGCCCTCCTGTTCAGTGTGCCCCTGACCCGGCATTTTTTCCGGGTCGACTGGCCTCCCCCGGGCCTGTTGGCGCTCGCGGTCGGGGTTGGCCTGGCAGGCTGCGCAGCCATCGAGGGGGTGGGCCGGTTTATGCGGCACAGGCGCGCCCGTGCGGTGTGACCCGGGCTGGGACCTTGGACTCTGGCTGCTGTCCTGCCAACAGGGCATGGTGGAAATGCCGGGCCATCCGCTGGTCCGGCTTCCACTTGAGCAGGAGGCAGCAATGACTGACCTGATGAAATGGTTCGATTCCCGGCGCTCACCCCTGGACGCCATCGAACGGCTTTTTGAAGGTGACATGGGAAGTTCCGCCATCCGGGTGGAGGAGATGGTGGACGGCAATGCGCTCGTGGTGCGGGCTGAGCTGCCCGGCATCGACCCCGAAAAGGATGTGGACGTCACCGTTGCCGACGGCGTGCTGTCCATCAAGGCGCAGCGGGAGGAAAAGAAGGAACACAAGGACAAGGGCAGTTACCGCTCCGAGTTCCGGTACGGGTCCTTCGTCCGGCGTATTCCGCTCCCCGGAGGCGTCCAACAGGCGGACGTCACGGCAGCCTACAAGGACGGCGTCCTTGAGGTCCGTGCGCCGATGCCTGACCAGGCGGTTGAAGCCAGCGCGTCGAAGATCCCCATCACCAGGGGCTGAGAAGCGCCAGGAGGACGACGCCGGTGCCTGGCCCCCGCGGGGACCAGGCACTTTCCATGTCCAGCGGGCTTAGGACGCCTTGCCGGCCGCAGCTTCCGCTGCGGCGATGACCGGAACTGTTTTGACATAGGTGTCCGGGTTCAGCGAGACGGAGTCGATGCCCTGGCCGACCAGGAATTCGGCAAGGTCCGGGTGGTTGCTGGGCCCCTGCCCGCAGATTCCGATCTTGATGCCGGCCGCGTGGGCCTTGCGGATGGCCTCGGCAATGAGTGCCGTCACGGCGGGGTCGCGTTCATCGAACAGGCCGGCCAGCTCCTCAGAGTCGCGGTCCACTCCCAGGACCAGCTGGGTGAGGTCGTTGGACCCGATGGAGAAGCCGTCAAAGCGCTTCGCGAAATCCTCGGCCAGGACCACATTGGAGGGGATCTCGCACATCATGTAGAGCTGCAGGCCGTCAGCGCCACGGACCAGGCCGTGCTCCGCCATCGCCTCGATGACCTGGTCGGCTTCCGCTACGGTGCGGCAGAAGGGGACCATGACGATGACATTGCGAAATCCTGCCTGCTCCCTGACCCGTTTGAGGGCCCGGCACTCCAGGGCGAACCCTTCCCGGTAGTGGTTGCTGTAGTAGCGGGAGGCGCCGCGGAAGCCAATCATGGGGTTCTCCTCCGGACGTTCGAAGAACCTGCCGCCCACCAGGTGGCTGTACTCGTTGCTCTTGAAGTCGCTGAGCCGGACGATCACCGGTTTCGGATGGAAGGGAGCGGCGATCTTGGCGATTCCCGTCGCCAGCACGTCCACGAAGTACTCCTGCGGGTCGTCGTAGCCGCTGGTGAGCTGCCTGATGAGGTCTGCTTCCTGGGGATCGGCCACCTTTTCCGGATGGACCAAGGCCATGGGGTGGACGCGGATCAGGCTGTTGATGATGAACTCCATCCGGGCCAGTCCCACCCCGGCTGCGGGCAGCCGCCACCATTTGAACGCCGCGGCCGGGCTGGCGATGTTGACCATCACGTCCGTTCGGGTGGCGGGAAGGCCCGCCATGTCCACATCCTCCACCGAGTACTCGAGCAGTCCTTCATAGACGCGCCCTTCTTCCCCTTCCGCGCAGGACAAGGTGACCGGGGCGCCGTCGGACACTATCTCCGTTGCGTTGCGCGTCCCGACGACGGCCGGCACGCCAAGCTCACGGCTGACGATCGCGGCGTGGCTTGTGGTCCCGCCGTGGTCGGTGATGATGCCGGCGGCGCGCTTCATGACCGGCACCCAGTCGGGGTCGGTCATCCGGGTGACCAGCACGGAACCGTCAACGAAAGACTCGATGTCCTTCGCATCGCGGATCACGCACGCCGCACCCTTGGCGATGGCATCGCCGATCGCCGCCCCGGTTGCCAGGACCGGGCCGGGGTGCAGGAGGTGGTAGGTCCGGAAGGTGGAGGTGCTTCTGCGCGCCTGGACCGTTTCGGGCCGCGCCTGCACCATGAAAAGGTCACCGGTCAGGCCGTCCTTTGCCCACTCCATGTCCATCGGCCGCCCGTAATGCTGTTCGACGGCGGCAGCCCACCGGGCAAGGAGGACAATTTCCGGGTCGCGAAGCACCAGCGAGCGCCGCTCGCGTTCACTGGTGTCAACGGTCCGGGTCCGTGCGTCGCCGCCCTGGCTGTACACCATTTTGCGCTCCTTGGCGCCAACGGCCCGTTCGATGACCGGGCTGAACCGCGGGTCGGCCAGCAGCGGCTTGAACACCTGGTATTTGTCCGGGTTGATGGTGCCCTGGACCACGGTCTCCCCCAGCCCCCAGGCGGCGCTGATCACCACAACGTCGGGAAAGCCCGATTCGGTATCGATCGAGAACATCACCCCGGAGGCGCCGACGTCGGACCGGACCATCCTCTGGACACCCACGGACAGGGCGACGTCCAGGTGGTCATAGCCCTTCATCTCCCGGTAGCTGATGGCACGGTCGGTGAACAATGATGCGTAGCAGCGCCTGCAGGCATCGAGGACGCCGCGCTCGCCCGCCACGTTCAGGAAGGTCTCCTGCTGGCCGGCGAAGCTGGCATCCGGCAGGTCCTCTGCCGTGGCGCTGCTGCGGACGGCCACCGGCACCTGGGCCTGCCCCGTCCGGCGGCACAGGTCACGGTAGTGTTCCTGGATGTCTGCGGCGATGGCGTCGGGAAAACTCGCTTGCAGGAACAGTTCCCGGATGGCTGCACCAGCCTGGCGCAGCGTTGCCCGGCCTGCGCGCTGGTCATCCATGTGCTGCCGGATCCTGGGTTCCAGGCCGTTGGCCGCCAGGAAGGTCCGGTAGGCGGCGGCGGTCGTGGCGAACGCTTCGGGAACCCGCACTCCCGACGATTGAAGGGACCGGCTCAACTCACCCAGGGATGCGTTCTTCCCGCCTACCGAAGGTATGTCCGCGAGCCCGGTGTCTTCGATCCAGGTGACATTGACGTTGGCCAGGACGGCTTCTGCGGGGGCGCTCATGGCTCGATTCTGGCCTCCGCCGGGCAGGGCAGGCAGAGTCTTAGGTCCCGGCGCCGGCCCCATCGGCGGGAGAGGTACTTACGCCACGAAGGACCCCTGGGCCGTCCGCCGGCGGTTCCGGACGGCTTTGTGGATCCAGTCGCCTGCCAGGACGGCTGGGGCGGCGAGGAGCGCCAGGGCAATGCCCAAGGGGGTGGGCGGGGCCTGGCCCAGCACAGCCGCAAGATAGGGCAGGTAGAGGCAGGCTGCCAAGATGGCCAGTTCAGCCAGCACAGCCCACACCAGCAGCCTGTTGGTTCCCCAACCCAGCTTCCACGGCGGCACGGTGGCGCTCCGGCACGCAAAGGCGTTGGCGAGCTGCCCCAGGACCACCGCCATGAAAGCGGCACCGGATGCGGCCGCCAGGAGGCCGGGAGCCGGTGGTTGCCCCCGGGTCCAGCCGCCGGCGGCGAGGACAGCAGCGAACACCGCCATTTCGGTCATGGCCTCCACCGGACCGAGGATGCAGAAAACCCTGATGATCAGCCGCTTATCCATGAGGTGCCGGCGTTCGGGCGGACGGGACAGGACCCGTTTGCCCGGCGCCTCCGCCCCGAGCGCCAAGGCGGGCAGCAGGTCGGTGCCAATGTCCAGGGCAAGGATCTGGAGCACCCCCAAAGCGAGCGGAAACTG
This sequence comes from Pseudarthrobacter sp. efr-133-R2A-89, assembly GCF_030209315.1. Lineage (NCBI taxonomy): Bacteria > Bacillati > Actinomycetota > Actinomycetes > Micrococcales > Micrococcaceae > Pseudarthrobacter > Pseudarthrobacter sp. efr-133-R2A-89. The sequence continues at coordinate 445,056 of NZ_JARVSE010000001.1, forward strand.
GCCGCCGGAAAGTGCCCAAGTGACGAAGGGGGTCAGTTCCGCCACGTTGTCAGTCAGGTGGTAGGTGAGGAAGCGGTGGATATTGGCGTAAGTGGCACGGCCCTGCTCGACGGCTGCGACGATGGTGCCGAAGTGGTCGTCAAGGAGCACCAGGTCCGACGCCTCCCGCGCCACGTCGGTCCCGCTGAGCCCCATGGCGACGCCGATATCGGCTTCGCGGAGGGCAGGGCCGTCGTTGACGCCGTCGCCGGTCATGGCAACCACATGCCCGCGGGCCTGCAGGGCCTTGGCGACGCGGAGCTTCTGCTCGGGCGACACCCTGCTGACTACTACCCCGTCCCGGTCCAGGAGGGCCCCCAGAACCTGGTCGTCCGCGGGAAGGTCCGAACCTTCAAGGACACATTCGGGCGATCCGATCAGGCCGATTTGGCGGGCAATCGCTGCCGCGGTCCCCGGGTGGTCACCGGTAATCATGGCGATCTTCAGGCCGGCGCGGCGCGCAGTCCCGATCACGTCGCCCACATCGGGGCGGGGCGGATCCTGGAGGCCAATCAGGCCGAGGAGTTCCAGTCCCGTTTCAAGGTCGGCCGGCGTGCCGGTCTGCCATGTTGCCGGCGCTCCCCCCTAGTTTCCGCCGCGCCACGGCGATGACGCGCAAGCCACGTGATGCCATCACTTCCACGTGTTCCTTGACGTAAGGCGGCACGGAGCCGCAGACCGGGAGCACAGTTTCGGGGGCGCCCTTGCAGAACAGGTCCGCTCCCACAATGGCCGATTCCCGGCGCCGCACCGGGTCGAACGGCAACCGGCGCGCGGGGGGCGCCCCGGGTCCGGTTCCCGTCAGCCTGCGGGCCAGGACGTCCAGGGCTGCTTCCATCGGATCGCCTTGGGCGCGCCACTGCCCGCCGTGCAGCACCGCCCGGCCCTGCGATGCGGCCCGTGCTGCGAGCGCGGCGGCGGCCGCCCTGTCCACTCCGCGTCCCTGCACGTCCGCATCGGGGCCGTAGCCGTCGCCGGTCACCTGGACGGAGCCGTCCGCGGTGAAGACCTCGACGGCGTTCATCCGGTTCTGGGTCAGGGTGCCGGTTTTGTCGGTGCAGATGAATGTCGTGGACCCGAGGGTTTCGACTGCTTCGAGGTTGCGCACCAGTCCGTTGCGTGCGGCCATCCGCTGTGCGCCCATGGCAAGGGAGAGGGTCACGGTGGGCAGGAGGCCCTCCGGTACCAGCGCCACGGCAACGCCAATGGCGAAGAGGAACGAATCGCGCCATTGGAAACCCACCAGCAGTGATGCCAGGAAGAAGACGGCCGCGATTCCCAGCGCCATCGCCGCGGTGACCCGGACGATCCGGCGCAGTTCCAGGGACAGCGGCGTGGGGGGCGACACCGCTTTGCTGGTGAGGTCGGCGATTCCGGCCAGCCTGGTGTTGGCGCCGGTCGCCGTTACTGTCGCTTCCCCGTAGCCGTTGACCAGGAAGGTGCCGCCCCAGACCTGGTCTCCCGCCGCTTTGGGGACCGATTCGCTTTCGCCGGTCAGCATCGATTCATCCACCGCGCACGCCGAGGCCAGCATAAGGACCATGTCGGCGGGGAGCCGGTCTCCGGCAGCGAGCAGGACCACATCGTCCACCACCAATGCGCTGGCGTGGACCCTCTGCACTTTCCCGTCACGGCGGACCATCACATCGGCCGGCAGGAGGGCACGCAGCTTTGCTGCGGCGTGCTGGGCGCGTTCCTGCTGGATGTGGGCGAACACTCCGTTGACGATCACGACGACGACGATCGCCACCGCCAACTGGGGCATGTCCGCGATGAAGGCCAGGCCGGCGGCGCACCAGAGCATGAGAGCGAAGAAGTGCGTCATCTCGGCCCAGAGTTTCCGCCATTGGGGGACGGGTTTTTCAGTGGGCAGCTGGTTGGGGCCGGCCTGTTTCAGGAGTTGCGCGGCCCTTTCAGACGTCAGCCCCTCCGCGGTCCTCACACAGCGTCCGCCTCCGGGCCCACCAGGAGCACCGGGCAGGCGGAGTGCGCCGCGCACGCCTTGGTGACGGACCCCATGGACTGTTTGAGGAGGCCGCCCTCTCCATGCCTGCCCACCACCAGCATCTGCGCCCGCCGGCTCTCGTCCACCAGCACCTTCGCCGGTGGCCCGAATTTGACGCTCACGTCGACGTTCTCCGGCCGCTCGCCAGGGAAGGCCCGGCCCAGGGCGTCCTCCACGAGGCGTTCGGCGGCGTCCTCAAGCCTTGCGGTGAACTGCCGGTCTGCCCCCTCGAGGCGCGAGGTGACCAGGTAGACGGGCATCCCTACGCATGTGATGACCTCAAGGCGGGTCCCCAGGCGGGCGGCCAGCTTGCCGGCATACCGCAGGGCGGCGGAGGAATATTCGGAACCGTCCACGCCCACGATGACGGGCTTGGCCGCTGTTTCTGCGTTCATACCACCACGTTCACCGCTGGTGCATGTCGTGGGAAGGGCCGAAAGTCATGCTGACGGGCGGACAACACCGGCGGCAGGCGAACGGTGCCTGGGGCCTGCCATCCGCGTCGGGTCGGCGCCGTGGAGGGCGCGCAGGCCGTTCAGGATGGTGGCCAGGTCCACCAACTCCTGCAGGAGGGCACCGGCGACGGCGGGAATGTACCCGGTCATGGCGATGGCCATCAGGACCAGGCTGAGCCCTATGCCGGTCCAGATGCTCACCAGGGCCACGGCCACCGTCCGTTTGCCGATGGCGACGGCCTGGGCCACCTTGGACAGGTCATCGAGCATGATCACCACGTCCGCCGATTCGCTGGCCGCCGTTGCGCCTTTTGCGCCCATGGCTATTCCTACCTCGGCTGCCGCCAGGACGGGCGCGTCGTTGACGCCGTCGCCCACCATGATGACCGGGCGTTCCCGGATGGCAGCGACGGTGTTGACTTTGTCCTCCGGCAGGCATTCGGCCTGCACGCGGCCGATTCCCGCTTCCTCGGCAATGTGCGCCGCGGTAGCCTGGGCGTCCCCGGTCAGCAACATGGTGTTGCGCACTCCCAGGGAGTTCAACTGTGCCAGGGTATCCACGGCGTTGCGTCGCAACGGATCCTGCATGACCAGCGCACCGGCGTACTCGCCGTCCACGGCCACGTGGATGGCCAGCTGGCCGCTGTGGACCGGTGTTTCACGGAACCCGGTGGAGACATTGCTGACCAGAGCTGCTTTGCCCACCACCACGCGCCGGCCGCCGCAGACAGCTTCCACCCCGTGGGTGGCGGTTTCGGCCGCGTGCTGTACGGGCAGGAGCTCCGAGTTGGCCAACTGTGCCGCCTCGATCACCGAGCCTGCCAGGACGTGCGAGGAGTATTGTTCGGCCGAGGCAGCCAGCTGCAGGATCCTTTGGCTGCCCAGGGACTCGCCCTTGCCTGGCGCCACCCGGACCTCGTCAAGGACGGGACGCCCGGAGGTGAGTGTCCCGGTCTTGTCGAAAACCGCTGTCTGAGCCTTCGCGAGTTGCTCGAGCGTCCGGGTGTTCTTGATGATGATGCCCTTGTGCGCGGCCTGGCTGGTGCCGGCCAGGAAGGCCACGGGCGCCGCGATCAGGAGCGGGCAGGGCGTGGCCACCACCAGGACCTGTGCAAAGCGCAGCGCTTCACCCGACAGGATCCAGGCCGTGGCGGCCATGGCAAGGGCCAGGAGGGTGAAGGGGACGGCGTACCTGTCAGCGAGCCGCACCACAGGGGCCCGGCTGTTTGATGCCTCCTCGACCAGGGCGATGATGCGGCTGTACTGGGAGTCGGCCGCGGTGGCCGATGCCCGCATGCGGATGGCTGCCACACCATTGACCGAACCGCTGAGCAGCACCTTCCCCCTTGCGTGCTCCACGGGAAGGCTCTCGCCGGTCAGCGACGATTCGTCGAGGCTGGCCGTTTCAGACAACAGCGTGCCGTCCACCGGCACCAGCTCGGAGGGGCGTACCACCAGCACGTCCCCCGGCACGACGCTGCCGATGGGGGTGTCTTCGAGTACGGCACCGGCCCCCTCGCGGTGTGCGAAGCGGGGTGCCCGGTCCAGCAGGGACCGCAGTTCCCGGGCGGCACGTCCCTGTGCGAAGTTCTCGAGCGCCTCCCCGCCGGTCAGCATGAGGATGACTACCAAAGCAGCCACGTATTCGCCCGCCGCCACGGTGCTGGCGATGGCCATCAATGCCAGGAGGTCGATCCCCCAACGCCCCTCCCGCAGGGCGCGGACCATCCCGCCGGAACGCAACACCACGATCACGGCGGCGTAGGCGGAAGCGAGGATGCGGACCTGCAGTTCCAGGCCGGATTGAAGCAGCATCAGCGTGGCCACCAGCACCAGGCATGTCAGCGCGACGACGGGGTACCGCCTCGTGAAACGCCATGCCTTCTCCACGGGTGACTTTGCCGGAATTTCGGCGTCACGCCCATCGAGGCGCCCGTCCGATGCCGTGGGCGGGGCGGCCTGCTTCCTCATTCAGGACGCTTCAAAGCGGTGAGCCGGTGGTGATCACGCATAGAGCTGAAAGTACCGGGCCGCCACTGCGCGGGCTAGGGCATTTGGACCCGGCACCTGGCTCGTCGCTCCCTGTGGCGGCGTGACCTTTGGCCCTGTCACGCCACCGGCCCCGCGGCAATGCTGGTGGCATGAACGGAAATGGGTATGAACCGCGCAGGATCCACGTCACCGAGCAGGCTGTGGCAGTGGTCCGCGAACGCGTCCCGATGGACGCGCTGACAGGCTTTCTTGGCCGGGCCTTCGGTGCCGTGACGGCGGCTGTCCAGATGCAGGGCGCCAGCCCGGCAGGTCCGCCGTTCGCGCTGTACCACGGTGTGCCCGGCGAATCGGTCGACGTCGAAGCGGGCTTTCCCATCGCCGGACATTTTCACGGTACAGGCGAGGTGTCCAGCGGGACGCTTCCCGGCGCCGATGCCTTTGAGGCCATCCACAGCGGCCCGTATGACACGTTGGGCACCACCTACGAGGCCATCCGGAAGCGCATGGCGGAAGACGGCGCCACACCGGGCGGGATGATGTGGGAGTACTACTTGAGCGATCCGGAGAAGCAGCCTGATCCGGCAACGTGGCAGACCAGGGTGGTTTGGCCTGTTGCCTAAAGCATGGCAGAGGCCGTCGATCAACTTTTGGCACGGCTGAAGGTCAGGTCCCAAGGCTGTTTGCCGCGGGCAGATAATTGCCACCCGTCCCGGGATATGTCCCGGTGCAGTTGGCGGAGGCTGGCCTGCAGGCCCGGGGCCCACTGTTCCTCGGGAGGAGTCCGGTTCAGCGGCGGCGCGGGAAACGTCTCGCTGACGTAGAGCCAGCGGCCGTCGTCGGCTTTGCCTACGAACCGGAACTGCGTGCTCCCGTACTGGGAGCCGAGTGTGTAGAGGATACGGGCCCACCACTTGCGGGATGCAGCGTCCTCCAGCTGCACCCGGAGCTGTTCGGTATTGGCGGGGTTCTCGTCCACGTCGTCCTCATTCGCGCCCGTCATCGGTTTTCCGTCCACTCACGCCTGCAGTCTTGCAAGGACCGGCGCCACAGAACAGGGCACTTGGTACCTGGTTGGGCGAGAACCAACGCAACCGCCCGGCAGCCAGGCCAAATGGCACTGTCTTCGCCGATGCCCGAATGGCAGAGTCCAGGCATGGAGAAGCACCCGCCATGACAGTCCGGCAGCCACGCGCGTGGCATAGTCCTGAAACCCGCGGCGCAGTGGAGGCCCGCGGCCATAGTTGGCACCGCTTCTACCTCCTTGCAGGCGCGTCGTCGATCTTGTTTGTGGTCCTGCTCATAGTGGCCCTGGTGCTCGATTTCCTGGCACCTCCGCCGGTCCACGGCGGAGCCGCCACCCTTGAGTTCATCGCAGCCAACAAGGCCAACTACGTGGCCGAGCAAATTCTGTGGATCCTGCCAAATATCCTGCCGGTGCTTGTCTTTGCTGCCCTCTTCGTGGCCCTGTCGGTCTTCGACAGGAGCCTGGCACTCGTGGCCCTGATATTCGGCGCCCTGCCGTGGGCGCTGCTTCTGGCAGTGCCTGTCACCAGCAGGGGTTCCCTGAACCTGGTCTACCTCAGTGACCGGTTCGTGGCCGCCGGATCGGACGACGAACGCAGGGCCTATTCGATTGCCGCCGAGGCGATCATCGCCGAGAACAACACGCCCGCCGTCGCCGGTGTCCTGTCCGCCTTCGGAATTTTCCTGATGGGACTTGCCATGCTCAAGGGAACGGCCGTGTTCCCGCGGTACCTGCCGTGGCTCGGTATTGCCACGGGCGCCCTGGGCGTGGCCAGCGAGATTCTCCGCCACGCCGTGCCGGGCTTTTACTGGGGTTATGGAGTCTTGCTGTGGGCCTGGTTCATCGGCGCCGGGATCGCACTGATCCGGCTGCCGGTCCGTGCTGCCCGGCGGCAGGAACCGGCCAACCGGGACTTTGGGCCCTAAACGCCGGGCCGGGACCTCTGGAATGGTGGTCGGGGCCGGAACACCAACGCTGGGGTTGTGCATCCGCGCCGGATGGACCGGACAACGGCCAACCCAGCCTCGGCCGAGGCAGGAATCCCTGACCCCGGTACACCATCCGGCGCGGGATCGGCCGGCTTGGTTCGCTCGGCGTCGCGTAGGACCTCCCGGACACCGCCCCGGAACTAGAAGCTTGACGAACTGCCCGACCCGGAAAAGCTCCCACCGGTGCTGCCGTACCCGGTGGTGCCGCCACCACCCCTGGCCGAGTTGACACTGCCGATGCCGCTGGTGAATCCGGAGTTGAAGGTGGCAACGGAGAAAAACTGGTACGTGGGATAGCACGTGCCAAGGATGCTCGGTTCGTACCTGCGCTGCCCGCGGCGGGTGGGCCCTTCCTGGGCGGCGTCCATTTTCTCCCGCATCAAACGTGCCTCGTCCGCGTTCCTGGCGAACTTCTGAATGACCGTTTCGGCGTGCTGCTCCAACAGCTCCGATAGCCGGGACCGGGCGTCGTAGAGCCGGTCCAGCGCCTCCTCCGGCGTGATTGCCCCGTCCGCCAGGTCCGCCGTCCAGCGCTCGATCTCCCGCAGGCTTTCGTCCCGGAAGGACCGCAGGGCAGCAGCGCTGGCGGACTCACCCTGCCCGTGACGCTTTGCCAGGAGTTGCTCCAGCCCGGCCAGGTCCGTGCGGAACGGTGCAAGCTGCCGGTCCCACGCGGTGGGCCAGGTGGCCGCCCGGTTCAGCAGGGCATTGCTGTCCGCGATGACGTCATCCAAGGCATCCAGCTGCGCTGCGTTATCGGCGAATTCGCGGGCAAGGTTGAGGCTCTTCCGCCGGCTCAGCGCTCGCCGCGGGAGCGCGTGCACCTGGTTGGACAACTCCGTGGTGGCTGCGTACCGGCTCAGGAAAGTGCGGTGCTTCTCCAGGACCTGGCTGCCATAGCGCGACGATTCGGGGATGGTGCCCGCGTTCAGCTCCGTGACCTCCAGGTCCATGCTGACGTTGGCGTAGCTGCGGTCCCCCCGTTCGATCTGCCTGCGGCACCTGGCCCGTGTCACGCCGCGGACGGTAAGCCATGAGGCTGCGCCCAGCGCCGCCAGCCCGCCGGTTACCCACACCGTGATCAGGAACCCAGCAGAGCGGTACCAGGGCTGGTTGATGAGCTCGGCTGCCCGGCGGATGCCGGCCACGGTGCCGTCGGTCCACTGGGCGTCGCGGAAGAGTTCCTTCGATGCGTCCTGGATGTCGCCGCGCTGATCCAAGGAGACTTTCCTGTCCTCACCCATGTAGGTGCCCACATGGCGGCCCACAGGATCAAGCGCGAAAATGAACAACCCCTCCGCCCATTTCTGCCCATCGGCACTGATCCATTCCGGGTGCCGGGACCGGGCAAACGCGAGGACCGTTTCGTTGAGGTTGTCCGCCGCGGTTCCGTTGTAGGTGAAGATTGCGACTCGGGTGGGTTCGTAGAACTGGATACTTTCGACGGCGGGGACCAGTGTGTTCCGGTCCAGCACCCCTGCGGTGTCCTCCACAACGACGGCCACGGGCGCACTCGCGGCGCCCGCAGCCGGCACCGCCACGAGGAGGACACCCAGCGCAAGCACGATCACACCAATCCGGTTGGACAGAGTACCCATATGCCTCTCCTCACTGCGTGGAATCAGGATGGAACCAGGACCACGCCGGACAAAGGGCCAAAGGTCCCGCCGGGCCGCGTCCCGGCGGGCCGAGGCAGTTTCCTCCCGGCCGCCGGCCGGGCCGCCGCATAAGCTGGCCTGGTGACCCCTGCACCTTCCCCCGGCGTCCTGGACGTCGTCGTCCATTCAGGACCTGCTGACTGGTGGGTCATCCTCGCCGGGCTCGGGCCGCTGGCCGTTCTCATCGCGGCACTGCTGGCCTTCTACATCAACTGGCGGACGCTGAAGCAGCGCACCGCCGCGGACAAGACATCGCTGGAGCAAAAGCGCGAAGCGGACGCCAATGCCTTGCAGCAAAAGACGGCGGCGGACAGCCGGTCCGAGTGGTGGCGGCGGACCCAGTGGGCCCTGGACAGGGCCTTGGACCCGGACGAAGGAACAAAGGCACTGGGGCTGGCCACCCTTGAGGTGCTGGCACGGAGCGAGCTCGCGCGCACCGAGGAGCTCGAGCTGTTCGATATTGCCTGGAAGAGTGTCTCCGGGGAAGAAAACGGGGAGGACGCTGAGACGGACACGGACTCATGGGAGAAGGCGGCCGGCGTGGACGGCCACGCCATCTTGGGCGAGAATGAAACGAAGGATGAAGAAACTGCGGAGGAGGTTGGACCATGAGCGCGACGTCACCTGAGCACCGTTATGTCCACCAGGTACGGAAAACCGCTGCCCCCTCGGCCACGAAGAAGGCAACCCCCGCCGAGCACCGGGTCCAGGTCGCTGCGGCCCGGCTGCGGGTCACGCTCGATGAACGGCTGGGGCGCGAAACACCCGCCAAGACCAAGGCGCTGGCCAAGGAACCGATCTAAATCCCGCTGCACGGTGGGGGCCGGCTTCGCGCGCCAAGACGAGGTGAACGGTGGCTGCTGTAATACTGGCCATGGACGCCGACGCACTGCACCGCCGGGACTACCGTGCCGCCGTCGAACAGGTCGTGGAGTTCGGCAGGTTCGTGGACCGGTGGAAACTTGATTCCCGGCCGGAAGCAGTCCCGGGAACGGAAGCCTGGTTGCTGCTGCGCGGCAGCACGCAGGGCAATGGCCTGATCGGCCACGGGCTGGTGGTGTCCGAGCCGTACCAGGTCCCGGCAAGCGGGGATGCCGCTGAAACCGACTGGTTTATCACGGTGGCCTTTGACTCGCTGCTGCCCGTGGGTGAACAGACCGGGCCCGAAATCATTGAGTCCGCATTTCCGGGCGGTTTCCCTGCCGGTGCGTCCGTCCAGTCCTTGGTGGCAGTACCGCCGGGATCAGAGCCAGCCCTTCGCAGGCTGTGGCGTGGCGAGGGTCCTGCGACGACGGAGCCCGGCGAACTCCCCGGCGGAACCTTTCACCCGTCTGCCGCCCGCCACGTCCAAGTGAACCGTTACGAGCGGGACCCGGATGCGCGCAGGTTGTGTTTGGCGTTCCACGGCACGTCCTGCGCGGCCTGCGGCTTTTCCTTTGAAGCCACGTACGGTGTGGCCGGTGCCGCCATGGTTGCCGTGCACCACCTGGTTCCGGCAGAGATGCTGGGGAACGGCTATCAGCTTGACCCCGTGGCCGATCTCGTCCCGTTGTGCCGGAACTGCCATACGGTCGCGCACGGCGAGAACCCGCCCCGCACGGTTGCCGAACTGCGCACCATGGCCACCGCCGGCGGCCATGTGGCGGGTCACGTGGTCAGCATGGCCCAACTCCAAGCGCAGGCCGATGCGCGCCGGATCCTCGAAGGCGGCCCGGCGTAGGGTTTACCGGACTATGTTGGGACCATGGCAATGCCTGGCCGGAGCGGGGACGGGGAAGACCCCGGGGTCTTGGGTCGTGCCCGGATGGACGCGGCCGCACTGCTGGATGCGGGGCTCGGCGACGTCGACTGGGCGGTCCCGCCGCCAGGCTCGGTGGGCTTCACCATCGACGTGCCAAGCGGCCAGCTTGCCGCCGTCGCGTTGGGCGATCCGGATGACCCCTGCGTCGTGCTGGTCCCCGGCGCCACAGGCTCGAAAGAGGATTTTTCCCTGATGATGCCTGACCTCGCCGCGGCAGGCTACTTTGTTCTGGCCTACGACCTTGCAGGCCAGTACCAGTCAGCCGGGGCCGGCCCGGAGAACCTGGCTCCGCCACGCAACCATTACGACTACCGGCTGTTCGTGGATGACTTTGTGGCCGTCCTGGAAACGATGGCAACGCCGGTCCATGTGGTTGGGTACTCGTTCGCGGCCATCATCGCCCAACTCGCCTTTGTGGAGCGGCCCGGGCTCTTCCGGTCCCTGACACTGCTGGCCTGCCCGCCTGAGCCTGGACAGGGCTTCAAGGGAGTGGGCAGGATCGGCCGGTTCAGCACGTGGGTGAACGGCCGGGCAGGGGCCGCCCTGCTGATCTGGGGCATCCGCAGTGGCCGGGTGGCGAGGGTCCCGCGGGGCAGGCAGCGGTTTGTGAACTACCGGTTCCGTTTCACCCGTCGGGCCTCGATCCGGGACATCTACACCCTCATGCAGCATGTTCCGGACGTCCGGCAGGAGTTGGCCCGGGCATCCGTGCCCAAGTTCGTAGCGGTCGGCGACCACGACCTGTGGCCGCTGACCCTGCACCGGCAGTTTGCCCAGGCCATCAGGGCACGGATCGGGGTATACCGGGGTGGCCACAGCCCCTGCGAAACATCACCCCACGAGTTCAGCCGGGATTTGCTGGCCCTGTACGCCGGGGCCGGGGAGGCGTAGCGCCCTGCTGCCGCCAGGGGCCGGTGGAGTGGCAGCCAGGCCCTGAGGGAAGGCCTAGCGGATGCCTGCGGCGCGCAAAGTGCGGGCCAGTTCGCCGGCCGCTGAGTGCAGGGTCTCCACGGTCTTTTCGATGACGTCATCAGTGGCAAGCTCGATCGGCATGGAGCAGCTCATGGCGTCCGTGCCGGGGATGCGGTACGGGACCACCACACTGACACAGCACAGCCCAACCGTGTTCTGTTCCCACTCCACGGCGTGCCCGGTTTTCCGGAATTTGGCCAGCTCTGCCTGCAGCGCCCCAAAGTCGGGCACCGTGTTGGGGGTCAGCGGGGCGTAAGGTCCCGGGCCAAGCCGTTGCATAACTTCCTCGTCGGTGTATTCGGACAGGATGGCCTTCCCCAAGGCGGTCACCTGGGCCGGCAGCTTGCGGCCCACCCGGGAGGAAAGCCGGCGGCGGTCCACAGCCTGCCGGGTGGCCAGGTAAATGACGTCGGAACGGTCCAGGCGGGCGTAGTGGGTGGTGAAGGTAGTCGCGTTGCGGACTTTTTCCAGGATGCCGGAGACGTGTTCCATCACAGGATCACGGTCAAGGTAGGCGGTGCCGCACAGGAGTGCATGCGTGCCGATCCGGTAGGCGCCCTCCGGCGTCTGCTCGATCCAGTTGAGCTCAAGCAATGTCAGCAGCAGCCAGTGCAAGCTGGAGCGCGGATAGCCCGTCAGTTTGAAGATCTCGGCGGTGGTCAGCGGCTGTGGGGCCGCAGCGACCAGTTCGAGGATCGCGATGGTCCGCTCGGCGGACTTCACCAGTTTCACGTCGCCGCCCGGCGCCTCCCCGCGCGGACTCTCCTGTACCTCGAGTGATGCCATCAGTACTCCCCCTGTCGCCACAGTCCCGGCTCGCCGCGGCTCATTTGGCGGCCAGGTGCGGGTAGTTGTCTATTCCCACCTTATGGTCACTGCCCGCCCAGGCGCCGCCAAGGAGTGCAGCCCATTCATCGGGAGTCGTGGTGTCAACGTCGCCGGCGAAGTCCTCCGCGTTGTCCTGCGGCTCAAAGCCGATGGCACGGCCGGCTTCCAGGCTGGCCCACCCCCGGCTGTTGGCGGATACCGCCCACACCACATGGTGGCCGGGCGCGCCCGCAGCGCTGAGTGCAGCCTCTACCAGGCGGAAGGAATCCGCCGGGGAGAGCCAGGAACCAAGGGTCCGCAGGTTTTCCGGGCGCTCACCGCCGGTGCCGATCCGCGCGCTGACCACCTTCATGCCGAACTTGTCGGCGTACAGGCTGCCCAGCGCCTCCACGGCGGCTTTGCTGACGCCGTAGTAGGTGTCCGGGCGCGGCGCCAGGACAGCGTCCGCAGCCGCCGCGTGCGTGGGATGGAATCCCACGGCGTGCGTGGAGCTGGCCAGGAGGACGCGGTCGACGCCGTTGCGACGGGCCGCTTCAAGCGTCACCTGGGTGCCGGTGATGTTGGTGGACACAATTTCCTCCCACGTTTTCTCGCGGTGCAGGCCGCCCCAATGCACGACCCCGGTGACGCCGGCGAGGGCGGCGTTCATGAATTCGGGGTCCGTTACCGATCCCACATGTACCGACTCGTTTGAACGGGGTCCGGGGGCCTCTGCCAGGTCCAGCAGCCGGACGGCGTAGCCGGCGTCTGCCAGGTAAGGCCGCAGCAGCGTGGCCATCATTCCTGCCCCTCCCGTGACGGCAACAGTGATGGGCTTCGATGGTGCGGCCAAGATTCCTCCAGTGGTTGACAGCCTGTGATCACAATCATACTCTCGTGAAGTACGTTTCACATAGTAACAGTCATTTATATATGTAAAAAGGAGAATCAGAGTGGATTCGAAATTCAAGTCCCGCTCCCGGGCGGCGCTGGCGCTGTCCATCGCTTCGGCCGCCTTGCTGACCGGCTGCGGCAGCGGATCTTCGGCACCGGCGGCAAAGGATGATGGTCAACCCATCGAGGTGTGGGCGCGAGCGGGAACCGATGCCGCCACCACTTACGCCGCACTGTTCAAGGAGTTCACCGCCAAGACGGGTGTGCAGGTCAACTTCCAGGGTGTCCCGGACCTGGACCAGCAACTCCAGACCAGGGCGGCATCCAAAAAACTGCCCGACATCGTCATCAACGACTCAGCTGCCCTGGGCAATTACACATCGCAGGGCTACCTGCAGAAAATTGACAAGTCCTCCGTCGCCGGGAACGACACGATCCCCGACTCCCTGTGGAAGGAGACGCAAGGCCTGGACGGCTCCACGTACGGCGTTCCGTTCTCCCGCCAGACAATGGTGACTATGATCCGAAAAGACTGGCGTGAAAAACTGGGCCTTCCCATTCCCAAGACGCAGGAGGACCTGGCCAAGCTCGCGACCGCTTTCGCCACGCAGGACCCGGACGGCAACGGCCAGGCCGACACCTATGGCATGACTGTTCCCGGCTCCACGGAGCGCGGCTACTTCGGCTGGTGGGCCTCCTCCTACCTCTGGCAGGACGGCGGGGCCTACCTCAAGGACAACGGCAACGGGAAGTACTCGGCCTCCGCATCCGACGCCCAGGCGGGCGTCACCTGGATCAAACAGCAGTTCTGCACCCCCGGCAACACCCAGCCGGGCGCCCTCACCGCGGCCACCAGCGCCGCGACCCCCTTCTTCCAGACCGGCAAAACAGGCATCATCCTGACCGGCCCCTACAACTTCTCCTCATTCGATGCCTCTCTCGGCAAGGACAAGTACGAGGTCATCGAGACCCCCAAGGGCAGCAAGGACAACACCGTCCTGGCAGAAGGCGAGAACATCTACGTCACTGCCACCAACGGCAAGAAGGACCAGACCAAGCAGGTGATCGACTACCTCGTCTCCGCAGAGGGACAGAAGGCGGGCATGACGGCCGGCAAGCAGCCGATCGTCCGTGTTCCGGTGAATTCGGGCGTCGACGCCGCCGCCGTCTACAACGATCCGCGCTGGGCCGTGGTCCAGGATGCGTTGAAGAACTCTTCGAAGGCCTTCCCGTCCGCCATCAACTTCGTCCCGATCAAGCAGGCCGCCGCGGAAGCACTGAACAAGATCGCCTCCGACTGCGCTGCGGACAACGTGTCGTCCGGCCTCAAGGACCTTGACACCGCCATCAACAACGAACTGACAAGCCAGAACGCGAAGTCATGACCACAGCCCCAACCAAACCGGCAAGGTCGCTGACCGGAGCTCCGGATACGGGCCAGGTGCCGGTGCGCAGGAAGCGCAGCAACGGCAAGCAACTCCTGGCCATCTGGCTCTTCCTGGTGCCGGCGGCCGTGCTGGGCCTCTATTTCAAGTTCATCCCCATGGTCGAGGGCATCCGGCTGAGCTTCTTCAAGGTCCAGCCGTTCCTGGGGGACGTGTTTGTCGGCATGGACAACTACATCAGCGTCCTGACGGACGCCCGGTTCATGGAAGCCCTGGGCCACACCGTGGTACTCGGCGTGACCCAGACGCTGGGCGCGCTGGTGGTCGGGTTCGCCCTGGCTCTTCTCCTTGAAGGCCAGGCCCGGTCGCTGTGGATCCTGCGCACCACCATCTTCCTCCCCGTTGTTACGGCCCTGGCCGTCGTAGGCGAGATCTGGCGGATCCTGTACTTCCCCACCGCCGACGGACCGCTGAACAACATCCTGGGCTGGCTGGGACTCGGTCCGCTGCAGTTCCTCAACGGTACGGACACGGCACTGTGGTCCATCGCCGTCGTCGGCATCTGGAGCGGCGCACCCTACAACATGGTGATCATCCTCGCCGGACTCACCGGCGTGGACCGCTCCCTCTACGAATCGGCGGGGGTGGACGGAGCCAGCATCTGGCAGCGTCTGCGGTACATCACCTTGCCCGCACTGCGCCCGTCGCTGGTGATTGTCCTGACCCTTGCCGCCATCCGGAGCCTTCGCAGTTTCACTGAGGTCTACGTACTCACCGGCGGCGGTCCCGCCGGGTCCACCGAAGTCTGGATGACGCGCATGTACTCGCTCGGATTCCAGCGCAATGACATCGGGGTCGCGTCGGCGGCCGCCGTCCTCCTGCTGGTGGTTACCCTGCTGCTCACCGTAGGGACCCAGCTTGTTGGCAAAAGGAAGGCCGCACGATGACCCATACCGTTTCTCGCCCCAAGGCGCGCACAGCCAAGCCTTCTGCCGGCGCACGCTTCGATACCGCCCTGGGCTGGTCTCCCCGGCTGGGACCGAACATGGTCCTCCGCGTCCTGCTCTGCGTGCTGGTCTTCTGCATCTTTGCGCTGCCCTTCGTCGCGATCATTTCCGGTGCCTTTGACCGGAATTCCAGCCCCACGGACATATCGCTGCTGCCCAAGAACTTCACGCTGCGGAATTTTGAGGCCGCCACGCAGCAGGGGCTGTGGGGTTACCTGCTGAACTCCCTGGTGGTGGCCGGTGGCGGACTCCTGCTGCAGATGACGGTTTCGGTGTTCGCCGCCTACAGCCTGAGCCGGAAGAAGTTCCGGGGACAGGCCCTGGTGCTGCTCCTGGTCCTGATGACCATGATGCTCCCGGAAGAGATCATCGGCATCCCGCTGTCCCTCGTCCTTGGCGATTTGCCGCTGCTGGGGATCAGCCTGCGCGGTTCCGTCCTGGCGGTCATCCTCCCGGTAGGCATCTGGGGTTTCTCCATCTTCATCATGAGCGAATTCATGAAGGAGATCCCGGGCGAGATCGAGGAAGCCGCCCGGCTGGACGGAGTGGGCGAATTCCGGATGCTGTTCACCATCATCCTGCCGCTCTGCAAACCCGCCCTCGGCGTCATCGGAATCTTCGGCTTCATGATGGTCTGGGACCAGTACCTGCTGCCCCTCATCGCCGCCAATGATCCCAGCGACTACACCCTGACCGTCGCCCTCTCGGTACTCCGCAATGACACCACGGTGGGACCCGGTGTGCTGCTGGCCGGCGCCCTGATGGCCATGATTCCCAGCCTCCTGGTGTACCTCTTCCTGCAACGCTCCATGATCCGCGGCATCACTTCCGGCGCCACCAAGGGGTAGGGCATACCCTTCGCTCCCCGCCGCCCATTCCACGAAAGAAACCTTATGAAAACCAGCACCACCCTCCACGCAGCGTCCACACCCACAGCGGCGGACCTCACCATCACGGACATCACCATCACCCCCATTGCGTTCTCAGACCCGCCGCTGCTGAACGCCGTCGGACTGCACGAACCCCTGGTCCACCGGGTGGTCATTGAGGTCCGGACAGCCAAAGGCCTGCTGGGGCTGGGCGAATGCGCCGGCGGCCGCAGCCGGTTGGACAACCTTGCGGTAGGAGCCAACGCCATCAAAGGCGTGAATATCTTCGAGACCACCCGGATGGAACAGCTGATCAACCAGGCCCTCGACCCCGCCCTGTCCGCGTTCGAACGCGCGGCCGTCTTTTCCGCTTTCGAGGTTGCCGCGCTGGACATCCAGGGACACGCCACTGGCCGGACTGTCAGCGAACTGCTGGGCGGCACGGTCCGCAATCAAGTTCCCTTCAGCGCCTACCTCTTCTACAAGTGGAAGGAACATCCGGCCATGGACGGCAAGCCTGCCATTGGCGACGAGTGGGGCGAGGCGCTGGACCCTGCGGGCATCGTCAGGCAGGCACAAAAGATGATTTCCGAATACGGGTTCAAGTCCATCAAGCTCAAGGGCGGAGTCTTTCCGCCGGCGGAGGAAATCGAGGCCATCCGAGCCCTGCGCGAAGCATTCCCGGACATGCCGCTGCGGCTCGACCCCAACACCGCGTGGACCGTGGAAACGTCCCGGTGGGTTGCCCGGGAAACCGAGGGTTTGCTGGAGTACCTGGAGGATCCGACGCCGGGCCTGGAGGGAATGGGCCAGGTGGCCGCCGTGGCCACCATGCCCCTGGCCACCAACATGTGCGTCGTTGCTTTCGAGCACATCAAGCGGAGCGTCGAGCTGGACTCGGTCCAGGTCATCCTCGGCGACCACCACTACTGGGGCGGCCTGCGCCACACCCGGGAGCTCGGAGCCATTTGCGAGACGTTCGGAATAGGATTGTCCATGCACTCCAACTCCCACCTGGGCATCAGCCTCGCCGCCATGGTGCACGTGGCCGCGGCCACCCCGGCCCTGACCTACGCCTGTGACACCCACTATCCCTGGAACGGGCACAACGATGTAGTCAAGCCCGGCGCCCTGCGCTTCGAGGACGGCAGCGTCCGGGTTCCAACAGGCACGGGATTGGGCGTGGAACTGGACCGGGACAAACTGGCCGAACTGCACCAGCAGTACCTGGACGCCCGGATGACGGCCCGGGATGACACCGGCTACATGCAGCGCTTCGTACCTGGGTTCACGGCGGACCTCCCCCGGTGGTAGGGACGCGGGGGCCGCGGGCCACCGGCTACCTCTATCCCTGGGACGTGCTGGGTGATCCCGACGCCGTTCACTGGATCAAGGCCAGTGGCGTGGATCGGGTGGCACTTGCCGCCGCCTACCATTCGGTGCGGGCCGGTACGCCAAGGCACCCCGGCCGCCGCGTGGTGGACGCCCAATCCGCGGCACTCTATGTTCCCGCCGCCGATGCGTTCGCAGGCAACCCCCTGGTCCCCGGCAGTGCGCGCGAATGGACGGGGACGGAGAACGCGTTCGGTGAGGCCGCTTCGGTACTCCGGGCCGCCAACATCCCGGTGGACGCATGGACGGTCCTGACCCACTCAAGCGCAGCCGGGGGCAACAACCCCGGCATGTGCGTGCGCAACGCCTTCGGCGACGTCTACAGCTACGCGTTGTGCCCCTCACACCCGGAGGTCCGCGGATACGCAGCCGGCATCGTGGCCCAGGTCCTGGCGCACGGGCAGCCCGACGGCCTCATCCTGGAGGCGGTGGGTCCGCTGGGATTCAGCCACCAGAACCGGCACGAAAAGACAGAGGGGGCGGAGTACTCACCATGGGTGCAGGCTCTGTTGTCGCTGTGTTTCTGCGAGGCATGCAAGGCGTCCTATGAGGCGCGCGGCCTGCCTGCTGCCGTGGAGCAGGACCGGGTGCGGGCAGCCATTGTGGAATCAGAGGATCCCGGGCTGACCCCAGCCACAGCGGCCGATGCGCAGGACTTCCTCCCACTGCTGGAGATCAGGTGGGACGCCGCAGCAGCGCTTCTTGATCAGTGCCTGGCAGCCGTTGACGCCTCCGGCTCCAGTCTCCGCATCTCCCTGCACGCCTCGCCGGATCCCTGGAACACAGGACCGTTCCTGCCGGCGGAGGCCCTGCGCAGGAGCCGGCTGCGGAGGCAGCGTGGTGACCTGACCGCCGTCGTGCCTTGCTGGGGCAGCCCGGACAACGGGGCGCTGACGGTCAAAGCCATGTCAGCCGACGGTGTGCGCACAGGTGCCTACGTCCTGGCGTTGCCGCCAAAGGCGCCCGACGGCGGCGGGTTGGCCGGCGAGTGGGACGCACTTCATGCCGCTGGCGCCGACGAGCTGCACGTCTATCATCTGGGACTTGCCTCGACCAGGCGGCTTTCGGCGATTTCGCAGGTACTCGAAAGCCTCCGCTGACGGCCTGGTCCAGGGCGGGCCCCGGCGCGCTGCCGCCCTGTTCTCCACCGCCCCGGTCCGAATCTTGAGCCAAATTTGTGGGGAACGTGGGCGGCCATTGGGGTTCCACCCCTACCGTTAAAGCCAAGGTCCTGCCGGCAAGGCAGGACCTTGGCACCAGGGACAGGACCGGCGGCCAGAGCATCCACGAGACCATGGGTGCCGCCCCCCAAACGCCGCCGGTCCAGCCCCGCCTCGTCCGCCGGTGTTGGTTGCGTTCACCGGTGTCCGCGCCCACGATGGAAGCGTGCGAATGAAAGGCTTCCGGCGCCGGCTGGCTTTGACCCTCTGCCTTCTGGTGCCGGCGGCCGGAATGGCCGGGTGTTCCTATGACTACCCGGATCCGGCGCACAGCCCCGTCACCGAAGCTGACGGCACGGCCACGGCCGCGACGGCGGAATCCGTCGCAAGCCCCACCGACCCCCAGGTCCTCGAGCGCGAGCTGAGGAACTACCAGGATTTGGACGGACTCCTCAAGGCTGTCCCGGGGGAGGTCCTCCTATTTCAAGAAGGGCCCCTGGACGGACCCGCCAGGGGCTTTGGCACCACTGAACAAGTCGCCACGGCCGGAGAATATACCGTCACGGCCGGCTGCGTCGGCGCCGCCAATGCCAAGATCTACATCCGCCAGGAAAATCCGACGGTCACCCTCTGGCCGGTCGAACTGACGGTGGACTGCCCCGGATCCACCTCACAGGTGGTCACACTGCAACAGGGCTATGTTTCCGCGCACCTGTCCCTGCCAACGCCAGCAGACACGCCCTGGACGGGGTCGGTGGCCGGAGTTCGGGTGACCGGCGTGTCTTAGAGGCAGCGCCAGGCCTTCGTTTTCACCTTGCCGGTTCTTGAACGTCGATATCCATCGTCTTGTCCCCGCACACCAGCCGCAGCCCCGGCTCCCCCGCGTCGAGCCGGCACGCCTGGTCCGTTACCCGCGGCCACCCGGCCAGCTCGGGGGCGCTGCGGGCCCACTTGTAGCGGAAGCTGCCGTACTCCGTGTAGATGTCCACCACGTCTCCGTCGAACCCGTCCTGGGTAACGAGCACCGACCGTCCGTCCGCGGCTTCCAGTCTGACCGTATCCCGTATCCCCGTGGCCCCAAGGACGGCGAAGGCGAAAACCACCCCAAGACAGGGCGCAGCCGCTGCGGTCCCCACTGCGGTCGCCCATCCGGCGAGCCGTCGCACCGGTCTCCTGCGAATACGGCCGATCAGTATCGGCAGAAGAAGCAGCAGGCCTGCCGTGCCGACGGGAACCGCGACGACGAGAAGCCCAGCGGCCAGGGAGTCCAAAGGGGTGCCAACGAACAACAGTTGGTGCTCACGCCGGGCGGCCCAATATGCCTCGTCAAGTATGCAGAAACTCGTTGCCGCCAGGGCGGCGCCGGTGAGCAGGACGACGCCCCAGATCGAGCGGCTCCTCATTGTCCCGCTTTTCCGGGCGGCGGTCCGGGCCACGTTCACCTGACGGCCACGTCCCTCCAGACGGCCAGTCGGCCCAGGGCAGCGGCTAGACCAACGGTTGCCCACAGGCCAAGGGCTTCGATGGACCAACCGAAGCCGAGCACGGATCCCAGCGCCCAGAAGCCCAGTGTCGGCACGATAAAGAATGCGGCAACATGGATCCACTGGTTGCGGATGGGCCGGAGCAGGCGGCCGAGGATCCATGCCAGCGGGACTCCCGTGGCCAACGCGATGCCATACCCGTACATCAGGACCATCAGGGCAAGGTCGAGCAGGAACCCCTGCGAGGTGGCGGCCAGCACGATATACAGGCCGACGAGCCACAATGTCGTGGTGATGGCCCAGCCCTTGAAGAGCGCCCGGCCTGTCAGGATCACGCCGCTCCTGATCAGGACGTCTCCGGCGTCACCGGGTGTCATGGCACCTTTACCCCGGCCTGCATTTCGGTCATTTGGCGGCCAGTTCGTTGCGGCGGAAGGTTCCGGCGATGGAGAGTTTGCGGCCGTATTCAATGGATCCGTACCTGAACAGGTGGACGGCCAGCCGAAGGATAAGGGTCCCGACGACGAAGAGTTCGACGACGACGATGGTCGCTTCAACAGGGTTGAGGGTTCCGAACCCGTTGCGCAGCAAGGCGGTAACCGGGGCGGTCAGCGGGAAGTAGGTGAAGATCTGGACGATCAGTGCGCCCGGGTTGGAGATGATCAGGCTGAATGTGTAGAAGGGGATGAACATCATCGCCACAAGGGGGCCGAAAACGGTTCCGGCTTCCTTGGCGGTTGGCATGATCGCCCCGATGGCTACGAGGACGCCGGTGAAGACCGTGAATCCGCCCAGGGTGAGCAGTGCCCCGGTGATCATGGGGCCAGGTTCGAAGACCAAGGAGGACAGGTCAACCTCCGGCAAGGCCAGCCGGTCCCGGAAGAACAGGTAAGCCAGTCCCACCGGCGCCAGGAATACCAGGATCTGGACCAACCCAACGGCGAACAGCGAGATGATCTTGCCGGTAATCAGTGTGGTTGGGTTCAGGGTGGTCAGGATCATCTCGGTGACCCGGTTTTCTTTCTCCTCCAGGGTGGAGTTCAGCATCTGGTTAGACAGAAGGATCATCGAAATGTAGAAGATGACCAGGAACAACAAAGGCGGGATGATTCCGCCGACGCCTGGCGCGACACCGCCGTCCTTGAACGTTTGCGAATCAAACTTGACGTCGCCGGTCAGGGCAGCGGTCAGCTCGGGTGAGCCCACTTGGTTCTGGGCTGAGACCGCCAGAAGCTCTTTGGCCACTGCCTGGTATTTGTCGTTCTCGAACATGCCCTTGTCAGTCCCGTAAACCTTCACGGATTCCTTCGCAGGGTCGGCCGGGTAGGCGAAGTAGGCCTCCGAGGTGCCGTCTTTCACAGCTGCGATGGCAGCCGCCGGGTCGCCGGCTACCGTCCCGCCGGCGAGTTTGGCAGCAGCGGGCACGATGATCCCGGACGCGTCGGTGTAGGTGAACGCGAACCTTGCGCTCTTCTGGGCGGCCGCGGTGTCCTTGGTGCTGGCGTTGGACGCGTACACGAGGGCGAAGATGAGCACGAGGATGATTGGAAGCGCCAGGGTTGCGATCACGAAGCCGCGCTTCTTGATGGTCCGGAAGAACTCGAAGGAGATGACGGTGCCGAGGTTGTGCTGTCCCATTGCCATCTCAGCCTTCCGCCAGTTCATGCTGTTCGCCGTAAACCTGGATGAAGATTTCATCCAGGGAAATCCTTGCCGGGGTAAAGGACCGGACCCCGGCGCCGGCGTCCACGAGCGCGCGGAGGACGGATTCCTCCGTTGCCCCGGGCCGCGGCGAGAGTTCAGCCCGGCCATTCTCCTCCGATACGACGTCGAACAGCGCCGACGCAGGCAGCGAACCGTCGTGGGTGACCCGGTAGACGGTGCCGCCGAATTCTTCCTGTACCTCTTCCACAGTCCCGTAGGCGCGGGAGACGCCGTCCTTGAGCAGGATGACGCGGTCGCACAGCCGTTCGACTTCCTCCATCTGGTGGGTGACCATGATGACGGTCGCCCCGGCCCGCTTGTGCTCTTCGATGATGTCCATCAACAGCCGCCTGTTGACCGGATCGAAACCCTTGGTGGGCTCGTCAAGGATCAGCAGCCCCGGGTTGTTCATGATGGTTACCCCGAGCTGGACCTTCTGCTGCTGGCCGCTGGAGAGTTTGTCGAGCCGCGTCTTGGCCTTGCCCGCCAGCCCGACCCGTTCCAGGTAGTCCTCGGACCAGGACCGGGCCGTGGACTTTGACAATCCTTTGAGGCGGCCGAAGTAGACCATCACGTCCAGGACGTGTTCCTTCTTATACAGGCCGCGCTCCTCCGGCAGGTAGCCGAGGCTGGCTCCGTCCTTGGGCTCGAAGACCTTCCCGCCGATGTGCAACGTCCCTGCCGTGGGCCGGTAAATACCCAGGAGCGCCCGCAGCGTGGTGGTCTTCCCGGAACCGTTGCTGCCAAGGAACCCGAAGGTCTCTCCGGCGTGGACATCAAAGGACAGGTCCCGGATGACCGTGGTGTCCCCGAAGTCCATCCGGAAGTCTTGAATGTGTACCAGCGGCTCCTGCGCCGTTTCCCCCATTGTCATAATCCCAGCGTATCGGTTGGCGATCCCGGCGTACCGGGGCTCCTCCCCCACGCTTTCTCTTCACGACCTCTCTTCACGACGGCCAGCCGGCCCCAGCCGCTGCTAGCTCAGGGCTGCGCGGAGCCGTTCCACCAAATCGTCGAGAGATTCGCGCCATTCCGGCTCGTCGGCGTCGTCCCACAATTCGGCGAGTTCGGACTGCTCCCCCGCCACGCGCTGAACTGCCTCCAGGGCCATCTCTACATCATCGGCCGTGATCTCTGCCCCATGGGCCGCGACCCATTCAGCGACGTTCTCGGGCAGCTCCCCCAGCGGATTGCCTTGGCTGGCTGATGCCACTTCCGCCGCGGCGATCGCTACAGCGCCCTCGGGCGCCTCCACATACCGGTCGCCGGCCTTGGCCAGTGCCGACCGGACGACGTCCGCTCCGCCGGATTCGAGGTCTTCCAACCAGTCCAGCGCGTTGTCGTTTTCGAACGGCAGGTACCCCCATGCGCCCATCCATCGCCCCTCTCGGTTCTTTTGTGTGCTGGCACCAATATGGCAGACGATCCCACGGAGAGAGACTAACGGCACACAGCGATGATTTACGCCACGGTGCACGTCTTGACCGCTGGTCCCAGCGGAAGTATGTTCCCCCCATGGCCGGCTATCTGCCGCGAGGCGTTGTTCTTGTACACGGCATGTGGGGGGTTCCGGAGGACTGGACATGGGTCCAGCGTGCACTCCACAGGCAGGCGGGCTTGCAGGTGGCAACTCCCGACCTCCCCTCCCACCGCTCGGCGGAAGCAGGGCTGCTGGATGACGCTGAGGAGGTCCGTGAGGCCATTGCCGAAAGCCCGGAACCCACTGTTGTCGTGGGATGGTCCTACGGCACGGACGTCGTGGGAATTGCCGCGCACGGGATGCCAAATGTGCGCCGCCTGGTGTATGTTTCCTCGCCCCCGCTGCAGGTCCATCCTGAAGTGCGGGATGTCGGCTGGCTGGACACGATGGAGCACCTGCTCCGGGACGCACACGGCCGGTTCGCCCTGGACGGCGACTGGTGGCTCAAGGAAGATGAGGCCGGCCTCCGGCTTCCGGAGGAGGTGCGCCTGTTCTTGAAGGCGCACCGGCGCAGGTTCGCCACACCCCGGACCCGCAGCGATCCAGTGCCGGCCGCTGCCTGGGCAGAGATCCCTACGACGGTCCTCCTCGGCGTCAGGGACAATCTGACCGGGGCGGAGGCGCGGGCATGGGTACGTCAGGCCGTGGACGATGTCCGGGACATCGACACTGACCATTTCATGCTGTTCAATCGCCCGGATATTGTGGCGGCCGTCATTCTCGAGCAGCTGCCATGAGCCTTCGGAACGGCGCACGCTAAAAGGACGCCATGCCTTGACCACCTAACTATCAGCATGCTTATGATAGGACTCAACGGATGGGGATCCGGGTTGTGGAGTATCGAAAGGGTGCGCTCAGCGAACGGGGCGCACCCTTTTCGTGTTCTCATGGTCCGGAGTTGCGTCCCGCGACGCCGACCTTGGAGTTCTACTCTGTCACCATGCACCCCTTAATGGCGGTCGGCCTGGTGATCCTGGCCGGGCTGGCGTGGACAGGCACGGTTGTGACCTTGCTGGTTGCCTTCGCGAAGGTACGAAGCGCGAAGGCGTTACGCGCCCAGGACGTGGAGTCGCGAAAATCTGATGTGGCTACGGCACGGACGTAGTGGCCCCTTCGTACCCAAGCGCTGCCGCCGACCGTCAAGACGCGAGGTCCTCGCGGTGGATCCTGCAGGACCGGCCGGTAGACTGGGCGGGGTAAGGACGGATTGGGGGATCCGCGGCGGGCTCACAACCTGCCGTTCCGCTGGTCGGTCAACGCCAGCACCCCAAGGAACCGCTTTGACCTTCTTCCAGGACCTGCCCGCACCCGAACTGCCTCGCCGGGGCCGTACCATCCGTTACGTGCCGCCCGTATGGGCGGGCGCCCCGCGGCATGAGCTGCCCGCAGTGGTAGCGGTTGGCCGTTTCCTTCATCTGTCGCCGACGTTCGTCATGGCCGTTGAAGCCGTCAAGGTCTATTCCACGGGCTGCCTTATTGATCTGTCGTGGAAGTTGCGTCGGCATGCAGAGAACGATGAGGAATGGGCTGAGCTGAACGCGGCGTTCTTCAGCCAGCCGCACGCCCGGTGGGCCAAGGCCAACATGCCGCTCGCGGCCCTTCTCTGCGGAGTGGAGTTTGCCGACGGTTCCAAAGCCTCCACCGGGGCGATGCTGAACAGACCCCACCCTGCACCCGACGCTCCCCAGCCGGAGCCGCCGGTCATACTCTTCCAGGGCCAAGGTGGCAGCGGCGGGGACGACGAGATGGCGGCCAGCGGAACCCTCTGGCTGTGGCCCTTGCCGCCGGCCGGCACCATGCGCCTGGTCACCCAATGGACCGACATGGGCATGCCCGAAACCTCCATCGACCTCGACGGAACCCAACTCCGCGAGGCCGTGGCCGGCGCCCGGCAGTACTGGCCGGAAGGAGACGGGGAGTAATGGCACTCGACAGCTTGGTCCTGACCGTCGTCTTCGCAGCGGTGTTCTTCTACGTCCTCTACGGCGTCATCCGCGCCGCCGTCCGTGACGGCATCCTCCAAGCCGATGAACGGCGACAGAAAGCCCGTCAAACGGCCGACGGCGGAAGCGGCACGTAAGCGCCTCGCGGGGACCGTGACAGCCGGCTTCGATACGCGCGCCCTTGAGTTGGCAGGCTTGCGCAAGATCCACGACAATGTCCTCGTTGGGTCGATCACAGGCTAGTAGAGCAACACCAGCGCCAGGCCGCCCAATCCCAGAACGCAGCAGAAGAATATGCCGGCCATCTCCAGCCCGCGGACCTGCTCGGCAGGAGGACCACACCGATGGCAACCCCCAGCCAAGCAATCCCTGCGCCAACTATCCGGTAGACACCGTCGTCCCGAGCCGAACCCTTTGCATACAGCGAGGCGTGGTTCTGAGCAACCTTCCCCAGCCATTGCGCCGATCCGCGGACGTCAGCAAAAAGGCAAGTGCCCAACAGCACAGCGGCGCCCGCCGCCACACCCCCCGCATACACAACGTAGGGCCGCCCCATCTGGCCAAGCAGGACCATGGCCGCGACGGAGAGAAAGAGCAGCCCGCCAGATAACATCAACGGCCACGGCATCCCAGGTTTCGGTTTCATCAGATCCCCCAAGTTCGCACAGCGAGTCGTCATCCTGCCATGAGCATAGGGGCCAGCCCCCGACCAAGAGAGGTTCTCAACTTGCCCTGATAATCATCTTTTCGGGAATCGTTCCGGGTGCTTGGGATCCCTCCCCCGCTCCCGCCAATACTCGTCGCGCTGCCATAGGGAGAACCGGATCACGGCGGTGCCGTAAACGACGACGAACACGGCCTCGACCGGCAGCATTGCAAATCGCCAAGAATCGGGAATGTTCGGGATTAGGTTCCACACCGCGAAGACGAGCATGAATGGCAGCGACCAATAGGTGATTCGGGCAATCCTGCGACGCGCCTCATCCTTGGAAGCAAGGGGCTTACCGCCTGAGGATCCTTAAAACGAAATGATCCCGCACGCCTCAGCGTGCGGGGTCATTCTGGTTGTCCAGGAAGCTGGTCAGCCTTTTGGAAAAACAGAGACCTAGAAGTCCCAGTCCTCGTCCTCGGTATTGACGGCCTTACCGATCACGTAGCTTGAACCTGACCCGGAAAAGAAGTCGTGGTTCTCGTCCGCATTCGGGGACAGGGCCGACAGGATGGCCGGGTTCACGTCGGTGACGGAGGCCGGGAACATCGCCTCGTAGCCCAGGTTCATCAGGGCCTTGTTGGCGTTGTAGTGCAGGAACTTCTTGACGTCCTCGGCCAGGCCCACGCCGTCGTACAGGTCGTGCGTGTACTGGACCTCGTTCTCGTACAGCTCGAAGAGCAGCTCGAAGGTGTAGTCCTTGATCTCCTGGCGCTTCTCCTCGGAAACCTTCTCCAGGCCCTTTTGGAACTTGTAGCCGATGTAGTAACCGTGCACGGCTTCGTCGCGGATGATCAGGCGGATCAGGTCGGCCGTGTTGGTCAGCTTGGCGCGTGAGGACCAGTACATGGGGAGGTAGAAGCCCGAGTAGAACAGGAAGCTCTCCAGCAGGGTGGAAGCCACCTTGCGCTTCAGGGGGTCGTCGCCCTGGTAGTAGTCCATGACGATCTGGGCCTTCTTCTGAAGGTTCTCGTTCTCGGTGGACCAGCGGAATGCCTCGTCGATCTCCTTGGTGGAGGCCAGCGTGGAGAAGATGGAGGAGTAGCTCTTTGCGTGCACCGACTCCATAAAGGCGATGTTCGTGTACACGGCCTCCTCGTGCGGGGTCAGCGCGTCCGGGATCAGGGAGACCGCACCAACGGTGCCCTGGATGGTGTCCAGCAGGGTCAGGCCGGTGAACACGCGCATGGTGAGCTGCTGCTCGGCCGGCGTCAGCGTGTTCCAAGACTGGACGTCGTTGGACAGCGGCACCTTCTCCGGCAGCCAGAAGTTGTTCACCAGGCGGTTCCAGACGTCCACGTCCTTGTCGTCCTGGATGCGGTTCCAGTTGATGGCCTCGACGTGGCTCAGCAGCTTGACCTTTTCGGTCATGTCATCCCCTATGCGTTGGGTGGGTTTTCTCTAAGTTAAAGCGTACGACGGCGGGCGGGCACCCGCCGTCGTACTCAACCTTTGGTCTCGACTGGCTCGACCGCCGGGGCTACAGCATGCAGCTGACGCAGCCCTCCACCTCGGTCCCTTCCAGCGCGAGCTGGCGGAGACGGATGTAGTAGATGGTCTTGATGCCCTTCTTCCAGGCGTAGATCTGGGCCTTGTTGATGTCGCGCGTGGTGGCGGTGTCCTTGAAGAACAGCGTCAGCGACAAGCCCTGGTCCACGTGCTGCGTAGCCGCGGCGTAGGTGTCGATGACCTTCTCGTAGCCGATCTCGTACGCATCCTGGTAGTACTCCAGGTTGTCGTTGGTCAGGTACGGCGCCGGGTAGTACACGCGGCCCAGCTTGCCTTCCTTGCGGATCTCGATCTTGGACGCCACCGGGTGGATCGAGGAGGTGGAGTTGTTGATGTAGGAGATCGAGCCGGTGGGCGGCACGGCCTGCAGGTTCTGGTTGTAGATGCCGTGCTCCATGACGGAAGCCTTCAGCTCGCGCCAGTCAGCCTGCGTGGGGATGTGCACGTTCTTGAAGAGCTCGCGGACCTTCTCGGTCTGCGGAACCCATTCCTGCTCCGTGTACTTATCGAAGAACTCCCCCGAGGCGTACTTGGACTTCTCGAAGCCGCCGAACGTCTGGCCGGTTTCGATGGCCAGCAGGTTGGAGGCGCGCACCGCGTGGTACACCACCGAGTAGAAGTAGATGTTGGTGAAGTCCAGGCCCTCTTCGGAGCCGTAGTGGACCCGTTCCCGCGCCAAGTAGCCGTGCAGGTTCATCTGGCCCAGGCCGATGGCGTGGCTCTGGTCGTTGCCCTTGGCGATGGACGGCACCGAGGTGATGTTGGACATGTCGGAGACGGCGGACAGCGAGCGGATGGCGGTCTCGATGGTGAGGCCGAAGTCCGGCGAGTCCATGGTCTTGGCGATGTTCAGCGAGCCCAGGTTGCAGGAGATGTCCTTGCCGGTGTCGGCGTAGGACAGGTCATCGTTGTACGTGGTGGGCTGGGAGACCTGGAGGATCTCCGAGCACAGGTTGGACATGATGATCTTGCCGTCGATCGGGTTGGCCCGGTTCACGGTGTCTTCGAACATGATGTACGGGTAGCCGGACTCGAACTGGATCTCGGCGAGGGTCTGGAAGAACTCGCGCGCCTTGATCTTGGTCTTCTTGATCCGGGAATCGTCCACCATCTCGTAGTACTTTTCGGTGACCGAGACGTCGGAGAACGGCATGCCGTAGACGCGTTCGACGTCGTACGGCGAGAACAGGTACATGTCCTCGTCCTTCTTGGCCAGCTCGAACGTAATGTCCGGGATCACGACACCCAGGGACAGGGTCTTGATGCGGATCTTCTCGTCCGCGTTCTCGCGCTTGGTGTCCAGGAAGCGGTAGATGTCCGGGTGGTGGGCGTGCAGGTACACGGCACCGGCGCCCTGGCGGGCACCGAGCTGGTTGGCGTAGGAGAAGCTGTCTTCGAGGAGCTTCATCACGGGGATGACGCCGGAGGACTGGTTCTCGATCTGCTTGATGGGCGCGCCCACCTCGCGGATGTTGGTCAGGGCGAAGGCCACGCCGCCGCCGCGCTTGGACAGCTGCAGCGCGGAGTTGATGCTGCGGCCGATCGACTCCATGTTGTCTTCGATGCGGAGCAGGAAGCAGGAGACCAGCTCGCCGCGCTGCTTCTTTCCGGCGTTCAGGAAAGTGGGGGTGGCCGGCTGGAAGCGGCCCTCGATGATCTCGTCCACCATCTGCAGGGCGAGCTGCTCGTTGCCGCGGGCCAGGTGCAGGGCAACCATGCACACGCGGTCCTCGTAGCGTTCCAGGAAACGCTTGCCGTCAAAGGTCTTCAGCGTGTACGAGGTGTAGAACTTAAAGGCACCGAGGAAGGTTTCGAAGCGGAACTTCTTCTTGTAGGCACGGTTGAACAGTTCACGGATGAAGTTCATCGTGTACTGGTCCAGCGTTTCGCGCTCGTAGTACTGGTTCTTCACCAGGTAGTCGAGCTTCTCCTCGAGGTCGTGGAAGAACACGGTGTTGTTGTTCACGTGCTGCAGGAAGTACTGGTGGGCGGCCTCGCGGTCCGCCTCAAACTGGATTTCGCCGCTGGGACCGTAGAGGTTCAGCATGGCGTTCAGCTCGTGGTAGCCCAGGCCCTTGTAGGCAGCCGGCATCTCGGGCTTCCCGGCCCTGGTTACTTCTGTGTCTGCGACAGTCGTGTCCAAAACGTGTCCAATCCTTGGTTGACCCGGGTGACGTCTTCCGGCGTTCCCATAAGTTCGAATCGATAAAGGTGGGGTACTTTGCACTTGGCGGCGATGATGTCACCGGCCATGCAGTAGTTGTCCCCGAAGTTCGTGTTGCCGGCGCCAATCACGCCGCGGAGCAGTTGCCTGTTCTGCGGGTTGTTGAGGAACCGGATGACCTGCTTGGGAACGGACCCCTCTCCCCCGGTGCCACCGTAAGTAGGCACCACCAGCACGAACGGCCGGGTGGCGAGGAGGGGTGAGTCCTTCGCGTAGAGCGGGATCCGGGCCACCTCACGGCCTAGCTTCCTGACGAAGCGGCTGGTGTTCTCGGATGCAGAGGAAAAGTAGATGAGCTGGCTGCCGGTGCTGACCGGCTCCGCATCAGCCTGTGCACCGGCCAATGCGGACGCCTCCATGCGCTGAGCCGCATGGTCACGCTGTGCTGTGGGTGCCACCATGGACGTCACCTCAGCTTGTTGCTGTCGGGAAAAGCGGAAACCTTAGGCCACGGAGGAAACGGCGGACAGCGCCAGTTCCTCGATCTTGTCCGGGCGGAAGCCTGACCAGTGATCCTGGTCGGTGACCACAACGGGAGCCTGCATGTAGCCCAGTGCCTTCAAGCGCTCCAGCGCCTCGGCGTCCTGGGAGATGTCGACGCTCTGGTAGGTGATGCCCTTTTTGTCGAGCGCACGGTAGGTGGCGTTGCACTGAACACACGCAGGCTTCGTGTAAACCGTTACGGTCATTGTCGCTGTCCCCTTAGTTGAAATCTCTTGCTGGTGCGGTGTCCCCGTCCAAGCCGTATGTAGATACTACATGTAGTGCAGGCGCCTCTTTTGGACCCCAAGATGATGTATTACAAGTATGTCATTTAATGCACCGTTAATCCACAGGCAGGGGCCAATAAAATGGCCGGGATCCCGGGATTTTTGCGAGTCCCGTCCACACCCTGTGGACTACTTAGCCACAATTAACGGCCAGCGTGTCGCGAAAACGACGGCGTGTCGCGGCGTTGTCCACAGGGCTTCCGGGCACGGAAAAGGGGTCCCGAAGTGACCTTCGGAACCCCTTGGGGTGACCAATCGCACCCGCCGCCTGGTGCAGGTGCCCGCGGCGGGAGCCGCTACAGCGGAACGGGCCTGCTGCAGAGGATCTGCTCAACGCCCATCCGGCCTTCGGCAAAACTGCGGAGTGCCCCCACCAGGTACAGCCGCCAGACGCGGACCACTTCCGGGCCCATCATTTCCTCGGCCCGGTCCAGGTTTTGCTCAAACGTCGCGTACCAGGCTTCAAGGGTGCGGACGTAGTGCCTGCGCATGCCTTCGACCCCCTCCACCTCGAACCCTGCGCCCTCGAGGAAGTTCAATGTCTCCCCCACCGGGCGCATGTGCATGTCCGGCGCGATGAATGATTCGATGAACGGACCGCCGCCGGGGTGGCGGCCGCGCCGGGACATCTGCTGGACCAGCACTTTCCCGCCCGGCGCCAGGTTGTCGAACAAGGCCTGGGCGTAGACGGGATAGTTCCTCTGCCCCACATGCTCGCCCATTTCCAGGGAGGCGACGGCGTCGAATGGCCCGTCCGGGATCTCGCGGTAGTCCTGTACCCGGATCTCCACCTGGTCCGCCAGGCCGTACTCTTTGATCCGCGCGTCGATGAATGCTTTCTGCTCCACGGAGAGGGTGACACCCACCACCTTGGCTCCGTACTGCCGCGCGGCATGCAGGCTGAGGGAACCCCACCCGCAGCCAACGTCCAGCAGGCGCATGCCCGGTTCCAGCCCGATCTTGCGGCACACCAGGTCCAACTTGTCGCGCTGGGCATCCTCGACGCCGTAGCCGGGGCCGGGAGCTTCCGTCCAGTAACCGCTGGAGTAGGCCATCTGCGGGTCCAGGATCAGGCCGTAGAAATCGTTGCTGAGATCATAGTGGTGGCTGATCGCGGCCCGGTCACGGATCAGGCTGTGCAGCCGTCCCCGGACCTTGGCCTGCGTTGCCGGTGGCGCCGGCGGTGTCCCCAGGGCCCCGGCCGAGCGGGCGATCCTGCCGATCCCGGCGATGACTCCGGGCGTAAGGCGGATGCCGGACAACCGGCGTTGCCGGACCACTTCCCACAGCTGCTGCAGCGCGGAATTGAGGTCACC
Source organism: Pseudarthrobacter sp. efr-133-R2A-89 (assembly GCF_030209315.1). NCBI lineage: Bacteria > Bacillati > Actinomycetota > Actinomycetes > Micrococcales > Micrococcaceae > Pseudarthrobacter > Pseudarthrobacter sp. efr-133-R2A-89. The sequence continues at coordinate 476,644 of NZ_JARVSE010000001.1, forward strand.
GTCAATGTCCAGTTCGCCCGTGACGTAGGCCTGTGCGGCGCCAAGTTCACCTGGGCTCCACAGCAACCGCCGGATGGCATCCGGGCTGTTGAGCCGGACTACCGGAGCTTCCGCCGGCCCCGCTTCCGATCCATCCCAGGCCTTCAGGCGGACGGGCAGCTCCCCGCCCACCACGGGCCGCAGTACCTCCGCGATCGTTTCGGCAAGTGCAGTGGCCATCAGCGGCCTCCGTTGACGGCAGCGTTCTTCCTCCGGTCCAGCACAATTTGCTGGACGTTCAGGTAGCCCGAGGCAAACCCGGCCCTTGAATAGCAAAGGTAGAAGAGCCACATCCGCTGGAAGACGGCGTCAAAGCCCAGTTCAGCCACCTCTTCCTTCCGCGCCATGAAGCGCTCCTCCCAAAGCCGCAGCGTCTCTGCGTAGTGTTCGCCGAAGGCAAGGCGTTCACGGACCTGCAGTCCGGTCCGCTTCTCCGTGACTTCCTCGATGGCGCGCACCGACGGGATCACGCCGCCCGGGAAGATGTATTTGTGCACCCAGGTGTATCCGGTCCGGGTGGCAAGAAGCCGGTCATGCGCGATGGTGATGGCCTGGATGGCCACCTTGCCGCCGGGGGCAAGGACCCGCTCGATGGTTTGGAAGTACGTGGCCCAGTATTCGTAACCAACGGCCTCGATCATCTCGACCGACACGACGGCGTCGTATTCGCCCTCCACGGCACGGTAGTCCTTCAGCTCAATGGTTACCTGGTCCGCGTAGCCTGCCTCCGCCACCCGTTTCCGGGCCAGCGCCTGCTGCTCACTGGACAGCGTAACCGAGTAGACGGTGGCGCCGCGCGCGGCTGCACGCAGCGCCAGTTCGCCCCACCCGGTGCCGATCTCAAGCACCCTGGATCCGGGTCCGACGTCGGCCTTGTCCAGCAGCCGGTCGATCTTCGCCTGTTGGGCGGCGGCGAAGCCCTCCCACGGCATGTCCTTCACGGCACCTCCGGACGCCGGGAAGAGCGCGCTGGAGTAGGACATGGTCTCGTCAAGGAACGTGGCGAACAGTTCGTTGGAGAGGTCGTAGTGGCGGGAGATATTGGAGCGGGTGTTCTTCAGGGAGTTGCGTTCGGTCCGCGGCTGGCGCGGCAGGAAGATGGACCGCAGTTTCTGCAGCGGAACCGGTATCAGGGTGCCGGCCCGCTCCGCGAAGACCTCCAGCACTGCTGTCAGGTTGTCTGCATCCCAGTCGCCGGCCATGTAGGACTCGCCCAGGCCGATCAAGCCCCCGTCGCCCAGCCGCAGGGCAAAGTGCTCCGGCCGGTGGATGGTCATGACGCGTGCACCCGAGCCGGCCGGGGCCGAGCCCAGCACTTGGCCATCGGGGTAGCGCACCTCGAGCGGTAGGCGCCGCACGGCTGCCTTGAAGATCCCGTCCGCAATCCGCGCTGCACCGGTCGCCTTGAAACCGGAAGGCACGGCGGCAATTCCCGGCCAGATGCCCGCATCGATGGACGCGGGTGGCCGCGGCACGGTGTACGGTGCGGCGGAACCGTTATGGTCCGCCGGCCGCTCAGCCGACGCGGTGCCGTTATCGTCCGTCATTGTCATTGAACTGCCTCCTGTGGGGGGTGATGTGGTCTGGCGACGACGGGCAGGCGTCTTGCCCAGAGCTTAACGCCCTGAAGCCGGATAAGTGCGGATACCAGCATCGGCGCGGCAGGCACTGCAACGGCTGCCGCGAGGATGTTCCGGATGGTGGCCGGTTTACGCCTGCCGTCCATGGTTGCCACGAAGGGTCGGTGCCCATCGCGTTCCAGGACGATTGACACCGCAAGCCGCTCGCCGGGGGCGGGCAACTTCATCCGGTATTCGCCGTCAACGTCGTTAAAGGGTGAAACGTAGAAAGCCTTCGGCACTGACGCGCGCCCCGAGGGGTCCGTCCGGAGCAGGTAGCAGTGCCGTTCGCCATAGGTGTTGTGGACCTCGGCCACCACGCACCGGAGCTCTCCGTTGGTGCCGTAGCACCAGAAAAGCGTCAGCGGGTTGAAGACATAGCCAAAAACCCTGGCACTGGTCAGCATGTGGATGGGGCCGCCGTCGGGCTCGATTCCCTGGGTCCGCAGGTAACGCTCCACGTTGGCCCTGAAGCTGGCCCCGGGATCGCCCAAGTGGTCTCCCGCACGGAATTCTGCCAGCGGCCGGAGCAGGGGTGGCAGGCGGGGAAGGTCATCCACGTCCACGAACCAGCTGTAGCTGCGGTAGGTGAAGGCGTTCTTCAGCGGGGTCTGCCGCACATGCGAGATGGCGGTCCGGTAGATGGCGGCACCCATGGTCACGCCGGTTCCGCCGCAAGCAGTTCCCGCTCCCCCTCGCCGGAGGAGTCTCCGCCGTCAGCGGCCCGGGCCACCGGCCAGGTGCGGCCGAGCTTCTCCGCGGCGCGGACCCCGGAGAGGGCGCCGTCTTCGTGGAAGCCCCAGCCAAGGTATGCCCCGGCGTAGGCGATCCTGTCGTTGCTGAGCGCCTTGATGGCCTGCTGGGCCTGCAGGGATTCGGGCGTGTACTGCGGGTGCTCGTAGACCATCCTGTCCAGGACGGCGACGTCGGCAATCAGCTCGGACTCGCCAAGACTGACCAGGTACGGCCGGCCGTCGGCGGGTTCAAGCCGCTGCAGCCGGGTCAGGTCGTAGCTGACCAGGACTTTGTCCGGGCGGGCGTCGCAGCCGGGGAGCCGGTAGTTCCATGAAGCCCTGGCGTTCTCCGCCGCGGGCAATACTGCGGGGTCCCGGTGGAAGACAGTGTGGTTGACCGAGTACGGCATGCCGCCGAGCGCTTCCTTCTCCTCGGGCGTGGCGTCGGCCAGGAACCCCAGTGCCTGTGCCGGGTGGGTGGCAATGACGACGGCGTCGAAGGCTTCCAGCCCACCGGCTGTATCCAGTTCCACACCGTCAGGGGTCCGCCGGAGGGCGGTGACCGGGGTTTCCAGCCGGACGTCGGGAAGGGTCGCGGCCAGCTTTTCGACGTACCGGGCGGAGCCGCCAGTGACGGTGCGCCACTGCGGTGAGCCTTTGATGCCCAGCATCCCGTGGTGGCCCAGGAACGTGAAGAGGTACCGCGCGGGGTAGGACAGTGCGGTGGTGGGGTCGCAGGACCACACGGCGCTGACCACCGGGGTCATGAAGTGCGAGATGAAGTAGGGGCTGAATTTTTCCCGCTCCAGGAAGGCGCCGAGCGTCAGTTCGGGAACATCCACCCCGCCGCTGACGGCCGACGGCGGCGCGGTCCTGAGCAGTTCGCGCGCCTTCCGGTAGAAGCGGGTGACCTCCAGGAGCATCAGCAGGTAGCGGCCGCGCAGCAGGCTTGATGGTTTGGCGATGATGCCGCGGGCGCCGTCCCGGGCGCCGGCATATTCGAGTCCGCAGCCGTCACAGCGGATGGACATGCTCATCTCCGAGTCCTGGGTTTCCACGCCCAGTTCGGCGAACAGGCGAAGCAGCGTGGGATAGGTCCGTTCATTGTGAACAATGAAACCAGTATCGACGCCGATGGCGCTGCCGTCCGGCTGCGGCATGTCGTGGGTGTGGGCATGGCCGCCCAGCCGTGAATCTGCCTCGAACAGGGTGACGTTGTCCTGCCGGTTCAGCACGTAGGCGGCAGTAAGTCCGGCCACGCCGCTGCCGATGACGGCGACGCGCCGCCGCCCGCCTGCATCTACTGCTGGATTAGGTGACAATTCGTGCTCCTCTGTTGGACATCTGCCGCCGGACCGGGTGTACAGAGGGCAATTCGGTACCGTGGCGGCGGCGGATGGGTGCAGTACTGTGGGCTGGTGGTAAACCCCGTGCACTTGAAGACCTTATTGGAGGTCACGCGGCTGGGCTCATTCGCCGCGGCGGCCGCGACACTTGGTTATACTGCCTCCGCTGTTTCGCAGCAGATGTCCGCGCTGGAGCGCGACACCGGCGTCACGCTCTTCCAGCGCTCGGCGCGGGCCGTGGTTCCTACGGAAGCCGCCGTCGTCATGACCCGCCATGCCGCGAAAGTGCTCACGGACATCGAAGCACTGATGGCGGCCGCGTCCAGGGCACAAGACACGGGAAGCCAGGAACTGCGGCTGGGGATCTTCCCCAGCCTCGCCACCTATGTCCTGCCGCGGATCCTGAAAAACCCGGCCTGGAAGAAGCTGGGCATCGACCTGCGGGTGTCCGTGGCTGAACCGGGCCAAACCATCCAGGGGCTGCGGACCGGAGGCGACCTCGACCTGGCGGTGGTGTTCCAGGTGGGCCAGACCGGCTTCGCCTGGCCCAACACGATCAACCGGCAATGGATTGGCGACGACGATTTCCGCGTGGTGCTGCCTGCCGGCTGGGGATTCCGCGCCGACGCGAAGGTGGCAGCGGACCATCTCTCCGAAATGCCATGGATCATGCACCACCCCGGCACCAGTGATGCCATGGTGATCGAGCGGCTCTTCGCCGGCTGCAACCTGCACCCGCGCGTGGTGGCGCACAGCGACGACTTCCACGCAAGCCTGGAAATGGCGGCCGCCGGGCTGGGCGCTGCCCTTGTCCCGGAGCTCGCGCTTCGGAACAAACCCGCGGGCGTGGTGGTGCTGGACGTCCCCGAGATCCGGCTGGCACGCAACGTGTTCGCGCTTCTGCTCAATGACCGGAAAACGGCACGGGTTCAGCTGTTCGTTGACCTGCTGGCTGAAACCCTCGCCGGCATGCGCACCGCAGTGAATTAGCCCCGAACGCTGGAATGGTCTGGCCTTCGGGTCTATGTTGAGAATATGAACAAGGTAGCGAGCCAGCACTTTGGAGAGATCGACCTGAACCACGGTATGGACCATCTCTTTGCCGCCCGGCATGAGCTGCGCGGCCACCCGCTGGAACTCGACCTGAACATCAATGCCCACGACCACTTCGATGAAGCCGCGCTCCGTAAGGTCGAATACCGGCTGCGTTTCCTGCCCGAACTGGTGGACGAGGTCCGCGAGATGATTGCCGAGGAACTTGAGCAGGAAGGCACCAGCCCGCAGGAATACCTGCACTTCCACTGCAACGCCCTCAAGGAAGAACATCTGCACAAGGTGTTCGGTGTCCAGGACCGCAGCCAGCTGACCAATGAGGTTTTCCTCAAGGCACTGAAGCTCGGCCATGTGGGTATCTACCCCGGCCAGCCCGAACGCTACTTTGTCCTGGACTTCACCCTCGGCGAGCACTTCACCGATGAGGTCCTGGTGGCCTGCGCTGACCAGGACGGCGTAGTCGACGACGAGATCGTCTGGGAGTCCTGAGGCTGCCCGGTTAAAATACGACGCCGGCCATGGCGGCGGCGTCAATTTTGCCTGCCCAGTAGGCTTCAACGGCCTTCTTGAGTTCGCGGCGGCGGCCGATGCGCGGGTAGCGGAGCAGCGATGCGGACGGGAACGGGGTGTTTTTGGGCGCGGTCAGTTCAGGCGTGGAGTTCTCCCAGGAAGTGTGGAGCGTACGGGGGTGGTGTGGGGGTTCGGCCGGGAAAGTGCTCAGCTGGCGAGCTGGGGCCGGGCGGCGGAGTCCCGGCGGGTGTGGCGCGGCAGGGCCAGTTTGTCCAGCACCTCCAGTGCGCTTTGGTGCTCGTTGAAGGTGTAGAGGTGGATACCGGGGGCTCCGGCATCCAGGGCAGCATTGGCCAGGTCCACCGTGACGTCGACGCCGATGTGCAGGCGTTCGAGGTCGCTGTCGGCGGCGGCCAGGCGTTCCATCAATGCGGGTGCCGGTTCGACGCCGGCCAGTTCACCTAGCCGGGTGAGCCGGCGCAGGCTGGTGAGCGGCATGACGCCGGGGATGATCGGGATGGTGACTCCGGCGCGGCGTGCCCTGGTGAGGAGGTTCGCGTACTGCTCGGTCTCGAAGAACACCTGGGTGATGGCGAAGTCGGCGCCGGAACGCTGCTTGGCCAGCAGCACCTCGACGTCGTGTTCCTCGCTGGGCGATTCCGGGTGCCGGGAGGGATATGCGGCCACGCCGACGGCGATCTTTCCGGCGCAGAGCAGGGTTGAACGCCGCTGCTCCACCCGCCTGATCAGCTCGATCAGGTCCTGAGCGTACCGCAGCGCACCGTCGGAAGGCCGGACGCCGTCCTTGGGCAGGTCGCCGCGCAGCGCGAGGATGCCCCGCACTCCGATGTCCAGCAGTTCGCCGATGATTCCGGCCAGCTCCTGCGGCGTGTTCCCAACGCAGGTCAGGTGGGCCAGCGGCCGGAGGGTGGTCTCGAGCAGGAGCCGGTTGATGAGTTCGACGGCGGTATCGCGGTTGGATCCGCTGGCACCGTACGTCACGGAGACGTAGTCGGGTGCCGTGGTTTCTAGTTCACGGATGGTGGTCCAGAGCGTCTCGGCAGCGGCCGGGGAGCGCGGCGGGAACAGCTCATAGGAGAGCGCCACCGGGGCGGTGTCGGAGAGGTTTGGGTGTGCTTCAATGCGGCTTGGTGGTGACATTTGCGTCCTTGGCTTTGGGCCATTGGGGTTGCCTGCCGGTGAATGTGCAGGAAAACCGCCAATGAATTGAGTTTGGGGAACACGGAGGAACTCCATGGAGGACGCAGCCGCGACTGTTACGCCTGGAATGAAGTAGTCCGTGAGCAAATGTCAGGCCCACATGGGGGCACCCACACCCTCCGGAACGGAGGATCGCTGACACGTTACCGCGGTAACTTGTCTATGACTCTATGAGGGCTCGGAGGGTGCCTTCAAGTCGACAACCGAATAAGACGCAGTTTTACGGTGTGTTTCACAGCTGCTGCAGAATTTGCTTCGCCGATGGACCAGCCCTACCAGGGCCGGTCCGGCGCCGTTCCACTGGTGTCGTCCAGGTACTGCTCCCGTTCGCGGCCGCTGTTCCGTTCCCGTTCGGCCTGCCGCGCGCTGTCCTGTAGTTGGTCCAGCTGGCTTTGCCGCGCCGCTGCCGAGGGGTCGGGCGCAGGCTCCGTCGATGGTGCCGCTGTTTGGCCTCGCGCCTGGGCGGCCGAGTTGAGCTTTCCTTCCAGCCGTTCGGCGGCTTCCCCCAGCCGTCCGCCGGCTCCGGCTGCCGCGTCCGGCGACAAGCAACCCGGTGCCTCCTTCGCCGCGGTCAGTGCGGCCTGGTACAGGGCAGCGGCCGACGCCGGGTCCCCGGCCTCCAGCCGATCGTCACCAAGGCGTTCAATCACCAGGGCCAGGTTGACCCTGATCAGGCATTCATCCCCGGAACCGGCCGGGACGGTGCGGAGCGCCGTTTCGAAGTCGGCACGGGCGGCCCCGTAGTCTCCGCGCAGCACCGCAGCGCCGCCGGCGGCGAACGGCGCTTTGTGCGGCTCCACCACGTTGGCCACGTCGAGGCCGCCGGCGGCGGCGTCCACGCCGGCGGCGTCCCCGGCCGCGTAACGTGCGGCAGCTGTGCCGGCAAGGACGCCGAGGCTGAGGAGCTTTGCCGCCACGCACAGCGCCAGGAGCACAGGCAGCAGCGACCAGAGCAGCAGGCGCCGGCGGCGGGCTGGAGCCCTCACGGTGTGGCCTCCGCCCGTGCGGGCCGTGGGAGTCCGCGGAGCCGGCGAAGGACAGCCGCCGCTTCTGGCAGGGCCAGCAGGAAGGCGCCGGCGGCCAACAGCCAATAAACCTCGGTCAGGGCCGCGACTGAACCGTCGCCGTCCGAGTGTTCCGGCTTTCCCGGGCGGGCCTGACGCATCATCTCCGCCACGGCGCCACCCGCGTCCCGATGCACGTACGGTAAGCCCAATTGCGCCGAGATGGTCCGTAGCCGCCCCTCATCGATGACGGAGCGTGCGTCCCCTGCACCGTTGTCCTGGACATATCCCCTGTGCGGCCCTGTCGCAGCGCCGCCGGCGGAGCCGTCGCCGGCGTCCAGGCCGGTGTTTTCCTTCATCCGGCCGCCCTCCGCCGTGCCATAGCCGAGGACCGCTCCCCCAGCCACCAGTCCGGCGTCGAACGCCATTGCCTCCGGTTCCTTGCCGCTGGTCTGTTCGCCGTCTCCCAGGTAGTACACCAGCCGCGGGCGTCCTGGGTGGCTGTCCCGGGCGGCGGCCAGCCGCTCTGCGAGGACCTGCCTGGCGGCGCTGATGCTGCTGCCCTTGGCGTAAGTGGTGACCTGGGGCTCCAGGATGTCGGTGAGGGTCTCAAGGGCAAGGGTATCGGTGCTCAACGGCATCCGGACGTGTGCGGTGGTGTCGAAGGTGATGACCGAAAAACGCGCGCCCGGCAGTTGTTCCGCAATCGCTTTGATGTCCTTGCGGACGCCTTCCAGCCGCGGGCTTCCACCGCCGTAGTCCTCGGCGACCATGCTGGTGGTGGTGTCCACCACGAAGAAGACGTTGAGATCCGTCGAGGCGGCCTGCACGGTTCCGCCGGGCAGGCCGGGACGCAGGGCGGCTGCCCCGACAAGCAGGACGACGGCGGTACGCCTGAACCACGCACGGCGCCCCTGCCCGCGACGAGGCGGCGTGCCATGCCGGCCGCGCCTCAGCGGTGGCTGCACCTGCCATAGCGCAGCGCAGAGCAGCAGTGCGGACAGCACTGCTGTGGCCAGCAGTACTCCCGGGACCTCCGTCATCACGGCCCGCGGCGCTCCCTGGATCGCAGCGGTCTCAGTCTTTTCGACGCCGGCCACGATCCCGGCCACGGCATCAGGGCTGTCAAGGGAATAGTACGAGCCGCCTGTGGACTCCGCCGCGGCCCGCAGCCGGGCTCCCGGCTGGTCCGCCCCGGCGCCGTAGTCAACGTCCCCCGGATTCAGGGCGTAGACGTGCACCGACCTGTCCTTGGCCAGTTGCGCCGCCTGCTCCAGGGTCATGATGGCTTTGCCGGAAAGGAAGTTGTCCGTGGCCAGCACTACCGACCGGGACCGCTGTGCCTTGGCGTCACCCGGGCCGGTGGCGCCCTGGAAGCTGTTCAGGCAGGACGCCAGGCCGTCGCCGATCAGCGAGGAACCATGGCCGTTCCAGGTGCCGTCCAGGAATCCGGAGCTGCCGGGTTTGCCGTCGAAAGCGTCCTTGGCGGACTGGAGCTGCTCCTGGGCGTAAGCGTAATCGTCCGTCAGCGGGAACACCTGGATGGCGCTGCTGTCGAAGATGGTCAGGCCGATCCGCTCGCCGTTGAACTTCCTGGCCAGGCCGGCGAAGACGTCCACCACGGCGGCGTCGGCGTCGCTCATGGAGCCGGACGCGTCCAGGCACAGCATAATGTCCCGGTTGTGCTGCTCCGGCCTGGTGGTTGCCACGTCCACGGGGCGGGCAGCGGCCACCGCCGTCGAGGCCAGCAGCAGGGCACAGGCGGCCCCCGCCACGAGCAGCCATCTCCGGTGCCGCCGGAGGGCAGCCTGGTATTCCGGCAGCGCGGTGAGCCGGTCCGCGTGGGCCACCGGGCGGCGTCGAACGTCTTCCCGTCCGTTGCGCCGCAGCCCGGCCCATACGACCCACGCCACGGCAGCGGCAGCAGGCAGCAGCACCCACCACAACATCAGCTCCATGCGCGCACCGCCGCCGAAGCCCGTGCTGCGGAGGCGCCCACGGAGGGCAGCGGACCGGGCCCGAATTCGGCCGGGTAGAGGGCTTCGACGGCGTCCGCGGCCGCCGGAAGCGGGTGCTGCGCCAGGTCCTGCTGCGTCATTCGGGTGGCGTCCACCCCGGTGGCGTCCCGGACGAAGCCGCGCAGGAGCATGCTGATCTGCTGGTGCGCGGCCCGTGCGTCGAGGGTGCCCGCCGCGGCATCCCGTTCGGCGTCCTGGATACGCTGCAGGTAGGCGGCCTTGAGCGCCGGGAGGTCTGTCAGGGCGGGACGCGCCGGTGCGGGACCGGATGCGGGGGCGGCACGGGAGCTTAACCACACGTAGACGTACCAGCCGGCCACCAGGGCCAGGATTGCCGCTCCACACCACGTCCATGCGGGGTTGTACGGCAGCGGTCCGTAGAATCCGGGGTCAGCCTGCACGCCGGTGCCTTTCGAGCAGGGCAAACAGGCCGGTCATGACGTCGCCGCTGGCGGCCACGGCCCCCTCGACGATCCCGGCAGCGCGCAGCATGGCCTTGCGCTCCGCGTCACGCTGGGCGACCGCGGTGGCATAGGCGGCGGCCACCGCGGCCGACGCCGCAGGCTGGGAGGCCAGGAGCGCGGAATCGGCCACGCTGAAGGAATCGCCTGGGGAAGATTCCATCGTTTCCGGGCTGGACGGTGCCAGGTCCGCGTCCCGGACCGTCAGCCAGAGAATCTCGTGCTGCGCGCGGAGCCTGCGGAGGAGTTGGCCCGTGCTGGCGTCAGCGGGCAGTTCATCCGCGACGACAAACAGCAGGTGGCGGCCCTTGACGTTTCGGGCCACATGCTCCAACTGGTCCTGGAGCCGGCTCGGGGGGCCGTCCAGCCTGGTGTGGGTGTCGACGTGCCTCAGCAGTCGCTCAAGGTGCTCCTCACCGCCCTTTGCGGGCAGGGACCGGGTGGCGGAAGAGTCGCCGCAGACCAGGCCCACCACATCACCGTGGCGGTGCGCCAGGTAGCCCAGGACTCCCAGCGCGCGGATGGCAATGTCCTTTTTTGTTTCCCCGGACCAGGCCTCTGCGGCCATGTTGCGCCCGGTATCGGTAACGAGGAGGACCGTTTGCCTCCGGACTGCCACATAGCGCCGGATCAGGGGTGAGCCGTGGCGCGCCGACGCCTTCCAGTCGATGTCGCGGACCTCGTCCCCGGGAACGTAGGCACGCAGGTCATCGAAGTCGAGGCTGCGGCCACGGAAGACGGAACCGTATTCGCCGTCGAGCATTCCCCGGGCTTTCCGGTGCGCGAAGATGGCCATCTTCGACTTCACGCGCTGGAGCAGGCTTGGCATGCGGGGTCAGGGGGTCTGGACGGCTGCGACGATGGCGTCGATCACCGATTCGACAGGCACTTGCTCGGCCACGGCATCGAAGTTCAGGATCAGCCGGTGCCGCAGGACCCGGTGGGCCAGCGACCTGACGTCCTCGGGGATGACGTGGTCGCGGCCGTTCAACAGGGCAACCGCACGGGAGGCCTGGCTGAAGGCGATGCTGGCGCGGGGGCTGGCGCCGAATTCGATGAATCCGGCAAGCCGGGCATCGATGTACTGCGAAGCATGCCGGGTCACGTACACCAGCCCCACGATGTAGTTGATCAGCGCAGGATCAATGTAGATCCGCTTGGCGAGGGCCTGGATGTCGGTGACGGCGTCGAGGGAGGCGGCGGCAGCAGGCTTCTGGTCCGCGGTGAAGATGCCGGCATCGATCCTGCGGATAATCTCCGCTTCCTCCGCCGGCGAAGGGTAGTCCAGCACATCCTTGAGCATGAAGCGGTCCATTTGGGCTTCAGGGAGCTGGTAGGTGCCTTCCTGCTCGATCGGGTTCTGGGTTGCCAGGACCAGGAACGGTGAGGGCAGCCGGTAGTCCTGTCCGCCGATGGACGTCTGGCGTTCCTGCATGGCCTCCAGCATGGCGCTCTGGGTCTTGGCGCTGGAGCGGTTGATTTCGTCCAGCAGCACGATGTTGGCGTGCACCGGCCCCAGCTGGGTGACGAAAGTTCCTTTGGCGGCATCGTAGATCTGGGTTCCCACAATGTCGCTGGGCAGCAGGTCCGGGGTGCACTGGATCCGGCGGAAGTCCGCACTGACAGCCTCGGCCACCGTTTGCGCCGCAGTGGTCTTCGCCAGTCCCGGGACGCTTTCGAGGAGGATGTGGCCGCCGGTCAGCAGGCCCACCAGGAGCGATTCGCGCAGCCGGGACTGCCCCACCACCTTGGCGTCGAAACTGCGGGAAATGTTCGCGACCACCTGCTGCGCCCTGGCCAGCTCCGCCGGTTCGATTCTTGCGGGCACGCTGGTCGAAAGCACTGGTATTCCCCCTGGTGACGGTGATGGAGTCGCGGGCCGGGCCGGCCGTGTCCCGCCCGCCATCCTATCCAAGACCGCGGGGCCCGGAACGGCAATGGGCACCCCTCCCCATGCGGGCCGGGCAGGTCTATCCTTTTGCCATGATCGAGCTTCCAGACACTTACAAGGAGTACCTCGCCGGCAAGAACCAGTTGTTCGTGGACACGGTCAGGCCCGTCCTGATGCAGTCCGCGGCGGACAAACTGCACGGCGTCCGCGTGGTGGACACCCACCACGGCCACCAAGCCCACCTGGACGATACCCTCCCCTTCGGCGTCGTGCTCGAGGACATCGACTAGCCCCTGACAGCTCCCGACAGCGCCAACGAGTTGCCGGCGCCGCGCGCCACGATGCCGTAGAGGGCCAGCACCGGCAGGGAGTAGAGGATGGAGAACGCGGCCAGCTGGCCATACGCCACGGCCCCGTACTGGCCGAAAAAGCTGAAGATCGATACCGCCGCCGGCTGGTTGCTTTCAGAGAGCAGGAGCACGAACGGTACGAAGAAGTTCCCCCAGGCCTGGATGAACACGAAGATAAACACCACGCCCAGGCCCGGGCCCATGAGCGGCAGCACGATTGAACGCAAGGCAGCCAGCCGGGATGCCCCGTCCACCCAAGCGGCCTCCTCCACGGCCAAAGGCACAGCATCCATGAAATTCCTGGTCATCCAGATGGCCATGGGCAGGCTGGTCGCGGACAGGAACAGCACTGTGGCGGGCAAGGAATCCAACAGCTGAAGCTGAACGAACAATCCGTACACCGGAACCATGATGGCCGTCACCGGCAGGCAGGTGCCGAACAGGATCCCGTACATGAACGGCTGGTTGAAGCGCGACCGGTAGCGCGAGAGCGGGTAGGCCGCCAGGACCGCCGCCGCGAGGGTCACGGCACCGGTCCCTGCAGAAAGCACCAGGCTGTTCCACAGCGGCCGGAACAGCAGCTCCGGGGTGAGGACTGCGGAAAAATTGTCCAGGGCCGGCCGCAGCGGAACTTTGGTGCCATGCCCGGCGGCCGGGTCCAGCGAACCGAGGACCAGCCACAGCAGCGGCAGCACGAAGCACGCGCCGATCACCAGCAGGACGGCATCCGCCACAGCGCTCCCCCGCGGACGGCGGCGGGCCCGTGGCCGGACGGCAGTCCGTGCGGCCGTCACGGCTTCTGCTCCCGCAAGAGGCGAAGATAGGCGGCCCCGAACACTGCCCCGATCAGGATCAGCACCGAAGCCACCGCCGTGCCGTAGCCGATGTCGCCGAATTTGAAGGCCTCCTGGTAGGCCATGACGGGCAACGTGGAGCTGCCGTTGGCCGGACCGCCCGCGGTCATGACCCAGATCAGGGTGAACACGGCCAGGGTCTGCAGCGTGACCAGCATCAGGTTGGTGGCGATGCTGCCCCGGATCACCGGCAGGGTAATGAACACCAGCCGCTGCCAGGCGCCGGCCCCGTCCATGTGTGCCGCTTCGGTGAGCTCGGCCGGTACGCCGCCCAGCGCCGCGCGGTACACCAGCATGGAAAAGGCGGTGCCCCGCCACACGTTCGCCATAATCACGGCCAGCATGGGCAGGGCGTAGAGCCAGTCGATTTCCGCCAGTCCCAGCCCGCCGAGTAACTGGTTAAGCGTGCCGTCGCGGCTGAAGAAAGCGTAGGCGGCGAAAGCGGCCACGATTTCGGGCAAGACCCAGGCGGCAACGACGGCGGTACCCACCGCCGCGGAGACCGCGGGCCGGGCCCGGCGCAGAAGGACCGCCAGCGCCAGTCCCAGGACGTTCTGGCCCAGAACGGCGGACCCGCCCACGAACACCACCGTCAGGGCCAGCGAGAGCGGAAACACCGGGTCCTGCAGCAGCCGCTGGTAGTTCCCCAGACCCACCCATTCCGGGTTCCTGGCATGCCTGCCGGTCAGTCCGGCATTGGTCAGCGAGGCCTGGAAGGCCCACAGCACCGGGCCCGCCAGGAAGACCACAAGCAGCAGGACGGCCGGCAGGACCGGCAGGTAGCGGGCGAACTGCCGCCGTTGGTGGTGGCGTGCCACCGCTACTTCCGGACGGTCTTGTCGCCGCCCACGATGCCTGCCACGGCCGTGTCGTAGTCGGCAGCCGCCTGCTCCGGGGTCCTCTTGCCCGTGATGACGGCTTCGGTGGCTTCCTGGACGGCAGCGGAGATCCGGGGGTAGTCCGAGGTGGCGGGGCGGTACCGGGTCACCGACACCAGGCTGGACACGTCTTTGACGAAGGGGTTGGCGGACTGGTAGCCCGGATCGGCTGCGACGTCCGTGCGGACGGCGATTTGTGAACTGGCGACCGTGAACTTCAGGGAGTTCTTTGCGTTCAGCGCCGTGGTCAGGAATGTGAAGGCGAGGTCAGGCTGCTTGGTTTCCGCGCCCACGGCCAAGGTCCAGCCGCCGGACATGCTCACGGCGCCCGGTGCCCCGCCCTTCTGTGTGGGGAATGGGGCCACGCCCATGTCCTGCGCGTACGCCGGCCATTCGTAGCTTCCACCTATTTGCCAGAACGACGGCGTATAGGAGCCTTCCACTGTGGCGCCCAACTGTGCCTTCGGGAACCAGTCTCCAAACACCTTCTTCCAGACGTTCGGGTCCAGCGCATCAGCGGGCGGCACCGCGAGGTTCTCCTGGTAGAGCGCCTGGAGGAAGGTGAGGGAATCCTTGAAGCCAGCTGAGCCGACGACCCATTTTTTCGCGTCCTGGTCGTACAGGCCGGCGCCGGTGCCGTACAGCAGTTCGTAGAACCCCTGCATCACTGTTCCCTCGCCGGTGCCTTTGCCGGCATACATGTTGAACGGGATCACGGCGGGGTTCGAGGCCTTGATCTTCCTGGCGGTGTCCAGGATGTCCTGCCAGGTGGCAGGGCGCCAGGGCAGCGCGATGCCCGCGGCTTCGAAAACCCTCTTGTTGTACCAGATGGCCCGCGTGTCGGTGCCCAACGGCACCGCGTAGGTGCCGCCGTCGTCGGCTTTCCCGGCTTCTTTCGCGCCGGCGTCGAACTTGTCCCAGTCTTCCCATGCCGTCAGCCGGCTGTCCAGGTTCAAAAGGTACCCGGCATCCACGTCCGAGCGGACCTTGAACGTGTCTTCGTAGAAGACGTCGGGGGCGGTGGCCGGCGACCTGAGCGCGAGGGCCAGTTTGGTGCCGTAGTCGTCGTCGTTGGCCTGGATGGGTTGGAGTTCAACGGTGACGCCCTGGTGCGCGGCTTCGAACTCCTTCTTGGCGTCCTGGAACATGGTGTCCAGTGCGGTGAAGGAATCCGTCTTTTGGTAGGCCACCTTAATCGTCTTGCCGCCTGCAGGATCGGCGGAAGTACAGCCGGCAAGGGCCAGTGCTGCGGCGGCCAGGAGGGACACCGTGGCGGATACCCGGCGAAGCATGGTCCGGTCAGCTTTCCAGCAGCAGCCGCTGGGCGCGGGGCGCGAGGGTATGTTCCAGGACCAGCGATGCTGCGCCGATGGCGCCCACGTCCTCCCCTACGCCGGTGCCCACAACCTCGATGGGGTGGATCAGGCGGGCGGCGCTGTTGGTGTCCAGGAGGGACGGGATCAGCTCCAGGTAGCGTTGCGACAGGCAGGTCCAGAACGGGCCGCCGAAGACAACCCGTTCAACATCCAGGGTGTTGGTGACCACTGAAACTGCCCGTGCCACCAGGACGGCTGACTTGTCCAGGATGGCGGAGGCCCGTTCGTCCCCGCTGTAGGCGCGTGCGCAGAGGTCGGCGAAGCTCTGCTTGATTTCGGCGGCACTGCTGGCGGGGGGCCCTTCCAGGATGCCGGCCGCCTCCGCCTCCGCCACCAGCACCTGCGGAATGCAGGAGGATTTGACGCAGCCCCGCTGGCCGCAGTCGCAGGGAGGACCGTCCGGATCCACCACGATGTGGCCGATCTCGCCGGCATTGCCGGAGGTTCCGCGAATAACCTCGTCGTTGAGGACGATGCCACAGCCGATGCCGGTTCCCATGTACATGAAGACGAAGCTCCCCGCGCCGCTGGGGCCGCCCGCCCAGGTTTCCGCCACGGCCGCGCTGGTGACGTCCTTGTCCACCAGTACCGAGTAGCCGGTGGCCCTGGCCAGCGCCTCACGCAGTTCCACCCGGTCCCAGCCCGGCAGCAGCGGCGGGTCCACCACGGTGCCGTTGTCCAGGTCGATGGGGCCGGGAGCGGCCACGCCCACGCCTGCAATGCGGCTGCGGTCCACGCCGGAATCGGTGACGAGCTGCGCCAGTTCCGCGGCGATGGTGGTGATGACGGCGGAGGGATCGTTCCCGCCCGGAGTCTTGATGCGTGAATGCCGGACCACCGCGCCCACCAGGTCCAAGACGACGAACGTGGTCACGGCGGGGTCCAGGTGGACACCCAGGGCGTACATGCCGGCGGGGTTGAGCCGCAGGATGGTGCGCGGCTTGCCCGGTCCGCTGCCCTCTTTGCCGGCTTCCACGATCAGGTTTTGGTCCAGCAGGCGCCGGGAAATATTGGAGATGGTCTGCGGGGACAGGCCCACGATCTGCGCGAGTTCCACGCGGCTCAACCCGCCGGTGGTCCTGCGGATCGCGTCGAGGATGACGGTGAGGTTGAAATCCCCCATCCTGGGCAAGTTGGTTCCGCGCCTCGGAGAAGATTGGCGGATCTCAGACACGGTGTCCCCTAAACGTCTTCGGCTACCTGCATACGGTGATGCTTTGAATCGTACGTTACGGGCGGGCGCGCGCCCACATGGCCGCGCGGCGGCGCGGCGCGGGAACGGTCCACGTCAGCGGCGGTTTGGCGGTGGGTGCCGGTCCACGGGTGGCGGCCACTGGCCCGGATCAGCGGGAGCGGCGGACGCTTCGCGTGACGGTGAATTTGGGATTCATGCCTTCCACCACGGTGGGCCCGACGTGCCTTTCCAGCGCCGGCAGGTAGGCAAGGTGCCGGTTGAAGACCGTCCACAACTCACCGCCGGGGGCCAGGACCCGTCCTGCCGCCTCGATCATCTTGATCCCGGCGCCGGCATGGACGCCGGCACCAACGTGGAAGGGCGGGTTCAGCAGGACGGCATCGGCAGCGCCGTCGGGGAAGGTACTGAGCGCGTCGTCCTGCAGGACGGTGATCCGGTCCGCCAGGCCGTTTTCCCGTGCGGTGGCGAGGGCCGACTGCACGGCGGCCGCAGACTGATCGGTGGCCGTGACGGCGGCGCCAGGGAACTGGCGCGCGTACATGGCGGCGAGGATGCCGGTGCCGCAGCCGAGGTCGACGGCGTGCCGTGCCGGTTTCATGGCGGGCAGGAACGTCAGTAGGAATCGGGTGCCGATGTCCAGTTTGGCGCCGGCGAAGACAGCGCCGTGGGCGGCAACGTCCAGGTCCAGCTCAGCGACGTGCTCCACCACCGGGAAGCGTGGCGGTGCGGCCGGTTTTGCTCCGGCGGCCAGGACCAGCCGCGACTTTTGCCGGGCGAGCTGCGGCTGGACGGATGCGAAAAAGCGTTCCAGGACCGCGTTCATGCCCAGGGACATGTGTTTGACCCGGCCACCGGCCAGCAGCAGCACCCCGGGGGCCGCGTGGCGGGCGACGGCAGCCGCAATCTCCTCCAGCTCCGCCAGGGTCTTGGGCAGTTGCAGCAGGACTGTGTCCGCGCCTGCCAGGAGCTCAGGCCCGAGGGGCAGCTGGGCGAATTCCGTGCTTTCACCGGCGAATCCCGGCAACTGTGCGTCGCATTGCGCGGCGTTCAACCGCAGCGCCCGCTCCCCCGTCACCAGGTCCTGGTGCACGCGCAGGGAGGCCGGGGCGAGGACGGCGGATGCGCCCAGGGTCAAGGCGCCGTAACGGTCGCCGATTACGGCAATGGTGCTGCCGGACCGGCCAAGCTGCACAGCGGTGTCCAGGAGCAGCCGGTCCGTGGCGTCCCAGGCGTGGAGGTTGGGCGCTTCAACATCGGGCCGCCGGCGCAGGACATCGAAAATCTCCGCCAGGGTATGTGCTGCCACCGGTGTCCTGCCGCCTTCTGTCGTCCGTGCCGTCCCCGGGTTCCCCGGGGTCACCCCCACGTTACCGTTTCCGCCGCCGGAGCCATCCGGGGCAGTGCCGCGATGGCTGCCACTGCTGCGCGGCCGGCCCGGTTGGCGCCGATGGTGGACGACGACGGCCCGTAGCCCACCAGGTGGACGCGCGGCTCGGCTGCCACCTGGGTTCCATCCATTGCGATCCCGCCGCCCGGTCCGCGGAGATGGAGCGGGGCGAGGTGTTCCAGTTCGGCCCTGAAGCCGGTGGCCCAGAGGATGATGTCCGCTTTCAGGAAGCTGCCATCGGCGCGGCGGACTCCGTCCGGTTCGATGGCCGTGAACATGGGCTGCCGGTCAAGGACGCCGCGCTCCCGGGCTGCGCGGAGCGCCGGAGTCCAGATGAGCCCGGTCGCCGATACGACGCTTTGCGGCGGGAGGCCCCGGCGGACACGGTCCTCCACCAGGGCCACGGCGTCGTGCCCGGCCCGGGCATCGAACGGGGCATCCCGCCAAACCGGTTCCCGGCGGGTGAACCAGCTGGTGGACGTGACGCGGGAAATCTCGTCCAGCAGGCCGACGGCGGAGATGCCGCCGCTCACCACAATCACGTGCTTGCCCGTGAATTCAGCGGCGGAGACGTAGTCGGCCACGTGGAGCTGCCGGCCGCGGAACGAGGACCGGCCCGGGTAGATGGGCCAGAACGGGCGGGTCCAGGTGCCGGTGGCATTGATGAGCGCCCTGGCGCTCCAGCCGCCGTCGGACGTCTCCACCCTCAGCCGGCCGGCCGGGTCCCCGTCTTCCCGCCGGACAGCACGCACTTTGACGGGCCGGTGCACTGCAAGGCCCAGGGCGGCCTCGTAGCCGCCAAAGTAGCGGGTCAGGAATTCGGAGCTGGGCTCGGCGGGATCGACTTCCGGTTTGGGGATCCCCGGCAGGTCGCTGATTCCGTTGACCGTTGCCATGCGCAGGCTCTTCCACCGATGCCGCCAGGCACCGCCCGGACCTTCTTCTGCGTCGAGCACCACGAAATCGAATCCCCGGCGCTGCAGGTGGTAGGCGGCGGACAGGCCGGCCTGGCCCGCCCCGATGACCACAACATCGGTTGGCTCAGGAATCACTCCCCAATGATAGTCGCGGAGGGCGGCGCAGCCTTAGGGTGGGCCCATGGACACTGCAGGAGCCGCCAAGGCCACGGGACATGCTGACCGGCTGGCAACAGCGTTGGGGGTGGTGCTGGGGACGGATCGGATCCCTCTGCGCCTGAGGGCGTGGGATGGCTCCGAGGCCGGGCCAGCGGACGCCCCGGTCCTGGAGTTCAGGTCACGCCGGGCCCTCCGGCGGATGCTTTGGTCACCGGGGCAACTGGGGCTGAGCCGGGCGTATGTCGCGGGTGAGATCGACGCCCCGGGAGACGTGTTCGCCGCCTTCGGGGCACTGAGCTCGGCAGGCAAGTTTGCCGAGCCCGGCCCCTTCCGTCCGCCCACTGCCCGCGAACTGTTGCTGTTGGCACGGACGGCGGTCAGGCTGGGCGCGGTAGGTCCCAACCCGGTGCCGCCGCCGGAGGAGGCCCGCATTGCACGGAAGGGCAGGATGCATTCCAGGGGCCGGGATTCTGCCGCCATCTCCCATCACTACGACGTCGGCAACGACTTCTATGCCCTGGTGCTGGGACCCTCCATGGTGTATTCCTGCGCCGTATGGCCGGCGGGCGGCGCGCCGGATTCGCAGGCGCCGGACGTGGGCCTGGACGCCGCGCAGGAGGCCAAAGTGGACCTTGTCTGCCGCAAACTGGGCCTCCAGCCCGGGATGCGGGTCCTCGACGTGGGCTGCGGCTGGGGCAGCTTCGCCCTCCACGCGGCCGCCGGGTACGGAGTCACCGTGGTGGGGGTGACGCTGTCGACGGAACAGGCCGCCCTGGCCCGCAAGCGGGCTGCGGATGCCGGCCTCACCGGCACCGTGGAGATCCGGGTTCAGGACTACCGGGATGTGCACGACGGACCGTTCGACGCCATCAGTTCCATTGGCATGTCCGAGCATGTGGGCCGGGCCCAGACCCCTGCCTACGCAGCTGCGCTCTTCGGGCTGCTCAGGCCCGGCGGCCGCCTGCTGAACCACGCCATTTCCTGGAACGCCGGTCCCACCAGCCCCGATCCCGACTCGTTCATTCCCCGGTACGTGTTCCCCGACGGGGAAATGATCAGCCTGGGCGAGATGGTGGCCGCCCTGGAAACAGCCCGGTTCGAAGTCCTCGACGTCGAGGCCCTCCGCCGCCACTACGCCCTGACCCTCCGGGCCTGGGTCCGGCGGCTGGAAGAGAACTGGGACGAAGCGGTGGCCCTCGCCGGGGCCGGGCGCGCCAGGGTATGGCGGCTGTACATGGCGGCCAGCGCCCTGGGCTTCGAAAACGGGCTGACCGGCGTCAACCAGGTCCTGGCCCGCCGGCCGGGCGGGGCGGAGCCGCCACTGCGCCGCGCCGATTGGTTGTGACACCCGGCCCGGATGGGCGGTTAAGCGACCGGTGACGGGCCGCCCGGCTGGGTGTAATGCTGGGTCTGCTCGATCTGCACCACTTTCGGGTCCGTCTCGTCGGCGTCATAGTCCGTGGGCCGCGTCAGGTCCTCTCCCGTCCGGACCTTCAGCGCCCGCAACACCACAGTCAGGACGACGGCGACCACCAGGTTGAGCGCGAAGGCGGATACCGCAATGTACACGCTGAAGTCCGTCCCCGGGAAGGCGGCCACCGAGCCGCCGAAGTGCGCCTTGGTCACAGGGTTGACCACGTTGTAGGCGGATACTGTTCCGAACACGATGCCCACTGCCCAGCCGGCCAGGAGGGCCCACCGGTCAAACCAGCGCGTGTACAGGCCGGCCACTACCGCCGGGAACGTCTGCAGGATCCAGATGCCGCCCAGCAGCTGCATGTTGATGGCGGCGGACTGGTCCATGGCGATGACGAAGACCAGTGCGCCCACCTTCACCACCAGGGAGACGATCTTGGATACTTTCGCCTCGGTCCTGGCGTCCACGTCGGGCCGGATGAAGTCGCGGTAGATGTTGCGGGTGAACATGTTCGCGGCGGCGATCGACATGATCGCTGCCGGCACCAGGGCACCGATGGCGATTGCGGCCAGTGCAATGCCCGCGAACCAGGCCGGGAAGTGGTCAAGGAACAACTGAGGGACCACCAGCTGCGGGTTGACCGATCCATCAAGGTCGATGGGCTTGGTCCCGGCTTGGATGGCAACGAATCCCAGCAGGGCCAGGAAGCCGAGCATCAGCGAGTACAGCGGGAGGATCGCTGCGTTGCGGCGGATGGTGTTCCGCGCCTTCGACGCCAGCACGGCGGTCACGGAGTGCGGGTACATGAACAGTGCCATGGCTGATCCGAGGGCGAGGGACCAGTAGGCGGAGTAGTTGGCGGCGCCCGGGATGAAGACGCCGGCCGGCTTGCCCGTGGCCTGGCTGACGGTGCCCAGTTTGGCCTGGGCGGAGTTGAAGATCGTGTCCCAGCCGCCGAACTTGATGGGCAGGTAGATCACGGCCACGATGACGGCGAGGTAGATCAGCAGGTCCTTGACCACGGCGATCATGGCCGGTGCACGCAGCCCCGAGGTGTACGTGTAGGCGGCCAGGACCACGAAAGCCAGGATCAATGGCAGGTCGGTCAACAGCACGTTGCCGGAGCTGCCCAGGCCCAGGACCGTGAGCACCGCCTTGATCCCGACCAGCTGCAGCGCGATATACGGCATGGTGGCGACGATTCCGGTGACTGCCACCGCCAGCGAAAGCCAGCGACTCCCGTACCGGCCGCCCACGAAGTCGGCCGAGGTGACGTAGCCGTGGCGGTGGGAGACCGACCACAACCGGCTCATGATGATGAAGATGATCGGGTAGAGGACGATTGTGTACGGGACGGCGAAGAAACCGCTGACCGCCCCCGTGGCCCACATCGCCGCCGGGACCGCGACAAACGTGTAGGCGGTGTAAAGGTCCCCGCCCAGCAGGAACCAGGTGATCCAGGTTCCGAACCCGCGGCCGCCCAGGCCCCACTCGTCGAGGCTGTGCAGGCCCTCCACCGCGGATCCGCGGCGCCACTTGGCAGCGAGGAACCCCATGACGGCCACCACGACGAACAACAGCACCACGATGACCAAGGCAGTCCAGTTGATTTCGCGCCCGTTCACGGCCGGTCCCCTCCCCGGCCGGTCCGGGCGGAGGCGCCACCCGCCCTCGGCGGGCCGCCGGCCCGTGCCTTAGCCCGCCGTCGTCGGTCTTCCCTGGTGACCAGCCAATAGGCTGTGCCGGTCAGCACGGCAGAAATTGGTACCCAGGCCAGCTGGTACCAGTAGAAAAACGGCATGCCGCCCAGCCGGGGTGCGTCAAAGGAGTACAGCTGTGGTATCAGCGGGAGGAGTATGGCTGCCGCCAGCAGGAGGCCGGCCCCAATATACGGAGCCGGCCTGGACGGTCCCCGGATGGCTGTATCACGCGACAGCGCCGTTCCGCGGGGAACCCCTTCGCCGTTCGCACCGTAACCGGAATCATTCGCCTGGGACATCTGCGACCTCCTCGTCAGCGACGTCCCGGGGCTGGACTCTGGTGAATGAAGGCCCGCGGCGGGACGCTGTGCCCTCCATGATCAGTTGTACCCCCGTTTGACCTGCGCGGGAAGGGTTTTGCACCAGGGCCGGCCCGCTTCCGGGCAGCAACGAGAAAGGGAACCATCACCAGGTGATGGTTCCCTTTTCCCTACTTTGCACGGTGGAGCTGAGGGGACTCGAACCCCTGACCCCCTGCATGCCATGCAGGTGCGCTACCAGCTGCGCCACAGCCCCGTACAACGCGTTCCTTCCGGTCGTTTTCCCCGGAGCAACCTGACCAGAGTAATGCACTTTTGCGCTGGACGCCAATCGGGCGTTTCCCGCCACGCCGGAGGCTGTGGACCGCCGCCGAAGCTGCACCACTGGCGGCCGTGAACAACCCAAAACAAAAAATCCGCCGGAACCGTGATGGTTCCGGCGGATGTACCGGTGGAGCTGAGGGGACTCGAACCCCTGACCCCCTGCATGCCATGCAGGTGCGCTACCAGCTGCGCCACAGCCCCGGAATGTTGCCGCTCCGAGAAGCTTTGTTCGGGGTCTCCCCCGAAGCAACTCAAATATCTTAGAACAGCAATTCCGAAAATTCCAAATCGGGAATATTCACGGATCTGGCGTCTCGCCTACTCGCCGCCGGCCGCCGCGCCGGCCTGGGCGGTGACGTCGTCGCCGAGCTGCAGGTCCACCACCGGGCAGTCCTTCCAGAGCCGCTCGAGGGCGTAGAACACGCGGTCTTCCTCGTGCTGGACGTGGATGACGATGTCCGAGTAATCCAGGAGCACCCACCGGCCACCGGAGCGGCCTTCACGGCGCACCGGGCGGAGGTCCTGCTTGGCAAGTTCTTCCTCGATGCCATCCACGATCGCGTTGACCTGGCGTTCGCTGGGTGCAGAGGCGATGAGGAAGACGTCGGCCAGGGCCAGCCGTTCGCTCACGTCAAGGGCCACGATGTCGTGGGCTATCTTGTCAGCGGCAGCCTTGGCGGCCGTACGGGCCATAGCGATGGACGTTTGTGTTGCAGTCACGGGACTCCTTGTTTGGGTTAAGTGTTTTGCCGCTGCGGAATCAGCGGGACATGCCGGTGACGATCAGGATGATGCCGGCAACGAGTGCCAGGATCCCGAACGCGAGGATGCAGAACTGGAGGACCCGGTTGCGCCGTGCCCTGGTGAGCCCCGCCGTCGCGGCATCCAGCGGATCGAGGCCGTAGGCGGACCGTGCGGGTACCCGGGGCAGGTCCTCGAAGAGGTCTTCGGACTGGCCCTCCGGCCGCGCAGCCGGTTTGGGCCGGCTGGCCGCCTTCGCGGCCGCTTCGGCCCTGGCAATCACCTGGGACCGGCCGGTGCCGGACTCGGCAGCCGCTGCTTTGGTACGGGCCGCGGGCCGGCGCTTGCCCGCACCCTGGACCTTCGTACCGGGCCGGGTGGTGACCGGAACATGCGAGGTTGCCGGCGGTTTCATCACGGGGCGCTCAACGCCCGGGACCTGGACGAACTCAAGCGGCGTGACCATGGCAAGGTTGCTGGCGGTGGACGGGCCGGATGTGTCCTGGGTGCCGCCGGCCATTGGTGGGGTTGCGGGACCCGCGGCCTGGGCCTGGCCCCCGGCCTGTTCGGCGAGTTTCTGCCGGGCCATCGCCCGCCGGTTCATGACCGCCGCCCTCTCGGCCAGCGCGATCTGTTCGGCGAGGATCCCCGGATCCACCGCTTCGGGGTCCTGGGAGGCGATGTGCTCCATTTTGGCGATCTGGTTCCGCGCCTGCGCTGCGATGAGCGCACGCGCTTCCAGGGCCTGCTCCACGGTCATGCCGTCCGGCGCGGGATTGCCGGCTCCCGTCTTGGCCGCGGGGTTGACGGTCTCCTTTGCCGCAGCGTTCTTTCCACCGCCGGGCCGGGTTTCGGGCGCAGGCGTTCCGCCGCCCGGAGGGGAGGTTGGGCCGGTCGCTGGTTGAACCACCGGATTCGCGGCCGTCAGGGCCTGCTCTTTGAGCTGCTGCAACCGCAACTGGCGCCGGGTGGGCGGACCGCCGGCGGACAACTGCCCTTCCTTCTCTTCGAGCTCCTTGATGGTGCGCAGGGCGGCACGGTCGCGGGCACGGATCTGGGATGAGCGCTGCGGGGCTGACTGGCCTGGAACAGCTTGTGGGCGCGCGGCAGGTTCGGGCGCATCCTCGGCCGGCCGATTCGCGGCAGGCGGGCGTTGCTCCGTGGTGGCCGGGGTGCCCTGTTGGGCGTCCCTGGCCTTCCGTAGTTCCCGGCGGCTGCGGATGGGAGGCTGTTCCTGACTCATTGAGAACTCATTCAGTACTGGCTGGTTCGCGTGCTTCGGAAAGTGGTTCATCCGCGCCTGCCGGCGGATCGGCATAGAGATCGTACTTGGCGATGTACTGCACCACCCCGTCCGGGACCAAATACCAGACCGGATGGTTCGCTGCCACGCGGGCACGGCAATCCGTGGACGAAATGGCCATGGCTGGCACTTCCAGGAGGCTGACGTCCTCGCGGCCCATCCCGTCCAGGACGTGTCCCGGGCGGGTGACTCCCACGAAGTGCGCCAGCGACCAGAGCTCGTCAATGTCCTTCCAGGACAGGATCTGCGCCAAGGCGTCAGCACCCGTGATGAAGAACAAGTCGGCATCCGGCCGCTGGGCCCGGAGGTCGCGCAGGGTGTCAATGGTGTAGGTGGGACCCGGCCGGTCCACGTCAACCCTGCTGACGGTGAAGCGCGGATTGGAGGCCGTAGCGATCACGGTCATCAGGTAACGGTGCTCAGGCTCGCTGACCTGTTTATGGGACTTTTGCCATGGCTGCCCGGTGGGCACGAAGACCACCTCATCGAGGTCGAATTCGGCCGCGACCTCGCTGGCCGCCACCAGGTGCCCATGGTGGATGGGATCGAATGTCCCGCCCATGACACCAAGCCGCAGCCTTCCTCGGGCACCATTGCGGTGCAGGTTGTGCGAAATGTTAGTGGCCCTGCCCGCGATCGTGCTTGTTGGGGTGCTGGCGGTGCGGATCCGCGTGCTCCTCGGTGGCCGTGTGCCGGTTGCCCAGGTTGTTGTAGGACCATGCAATGAACATGAGGACCACCAGGATGGCGAACATTGACACGCCGAAGACCCACGGCTCCGCCAGCAGCGGCGCCGGCTCCTCATGGGCTGCGTCGCCTGCCGCGGCGATGGACGTGACGATCTGCTGGAGCAGCATTTTCTCCCCTATGTTCAAGGATTTTCAGGCAGCGGAACCTTCCGCTGCTTTCTAAGGTTCTGGTCTATGTTACCGCGTTGCTAACCGCGGACCTGGCCTTCGCCCTGGACAATCCACTTCGTGGTGGTCAGCTCGGTCAGTCCCATCGGGCCGCGGGCGTGCAGCTTCTGGGTGGAGATCCCCACCTCGGCGCCCAGACCCAGTTCGCCGCCGTCGGTAAAGCGTGTGGAGGCGTTGACGATGACCGCTGCGGAGTCCACCTCCGCAATGAACCGTTCAGCGTTTGCGAGGCTGTTGGTGAGAATCGCTTCGGTATGGCCCGTGGACCACGTGCGGATGTGCTGGACGGCGTCGTCGAGGCTGTCCACCATGGCCACCGCAAGGTCCAGGTCCAT
Organism: Pseudarthrobacter sp. efr-133-R2A-89; assembly: GCF_030209315.1. Lineage (NCBI taxonomy): Bacteria > Bacillati > Actinomycetota > Actinomycetes > Micrococcales > Micrococcaceae > Pseudarthrobacter > Pseudarthrobacter sp. efr-133-R2A-89. The sequence goes on from NZ_JARVSE010000001.1 coordinate 502,713, forward strand.
GTATTCCGTGGCCCAGTCTTCGTCCGTGGCCGGCTCCGCGTCGATCCCGGCGGGCAAGGCTGCACCGATCCGCTGGTCCACATGCAATCGGACCCCCGCGTTTCGAAGGGCCGTTGCGACGGCGGGCAGCACGGTCGCGCCGGAGTGGACCAGCAGGGTTTCGACGGTGTTGCAGACGCTGGGCCGCTGTGTCTTGGCGTTGAGCAGGATTTCCACCGCCATGGTCTCGTCCGCAGATTCGTCCAGGAAGATGTGGACGTTTCCCTCTCCCGTCTCGATGACCGGCACTGCGGAATTGGTCACCACTGTCTGGATAAGGTCGCGGCCGCCGCGGGGAATCAGTACATCCACCTTGCCGCGGGCCTTCATCAGAACGTTGGCGCCGGCGCGGCCGAACTGGTCCACGGTCTGGACGGCGTCGGCCGGCAGGCCCACGGATTCGAGGGCTTCGCGCAGGACCCGTACCAGGACCTGGTTGGTGGCTTCGGCTGCACTGCCGCCGCGCAGGATGACGGCGTTGCCGCTCTTGAGCGCCAGCCCGGCGATGTCCACGGTGACGTTGGGGCGTGCCTCGTAGATGGCTGCCACGACGCCCATGGGCACGTTGACCTGGCGGAGGCGCAGACCGTTGGGAAGGGTCTGGCCGCGGACCACGTTGCCCACGGGGTCCGGGAGGTTGGCCAGGTTCTCAAGGGCCGCCACCAGGCCGTCAACACGGCTTTCGGTGAGGGTGAGCCGGTCCAGGAGCGCTTTGGAGGTGCCGTTGTCCCGGCCGCGCCGGACGTCCATGGCATTGGCCGCCAGGATTGCCCGCACGTTCTCCTGCAGGGCCGCTCCCACGGCGCGGAGGCCGCGGTCCTTCCATGCCCGGTTGGCGGTGGCCATGCTGCGGGCGGCGTGACGGGAGCGGTCCGCGATGGCGTGGACTGCCGCTTCGACGTCTGCCGCGGCGGCCGGCCCCCCTGCCGCCGGGCCCGGCTGCGCGAGGTCAGCAGTGGTTCCGGTATCAACGGCAGAGTGGATCAGGGCTTCAGTCATAGTCCAAGTTTAGGCGAGCCGGCTGCTTAGACCAGCACCAGGTCATCTACATGAACAACTTCGCGGTCATAGCCGCTGCCGAGTTCCTCGCCCAACTCCCTGGTGGAGCGCCCGAGCATGTGCGGCAGCTCCTGGGATGAGTAGTTCACCAGTCCCCGGGCAACTACGGTGCCGTCGGCACCGGCAAGTTCAACGGCGTCGCCCGCTTCAAAGTCGCCGTGCACGGCCGAGATGCCGGCCGGCAGCAAGGACGTGTGGTGGTGGCGCACTGCCCGCACCGCGCCGTCGTCAAGGACCAGGCGGCCCTGCACGGACGCGACATGGGCCAGCCAGAGGAGGCGGACGGGCTTGCGCGAGCCGTTCACGGAAAACCAGGTGCCGACGTCCTCGCCGTTCAGGGCGGCGGCAGCGTTGGGCGTGGATGTCACCAGCGCGTGGATTCCGGAGCCTGCCGCCATGCTGGCCGCTTCCACCTTGGTCATCATTCCGCCGGTGCCCACTCCGGCCTTGCCTGTTTTCCCAATGGAAACGCCCTCAAGGTCCTGCGCTCCGGTAACCAGCGGGATGCGCTTGGCACCGTGGGCGGGCGGACCGTCGTAGAGGGCGTCGACGTCGGACAGCAGCACGAGCGCGTCGGCGCGCACCAGGTGTGCCACCAGGGCGGCGAGCCGGTCGTTGTCGCCGAAGCGGATCTCGTGGGTGGCCACGGTGTCGTTTTCATTCACGACGGGGACCACCCCGAGGTTGAGCAGCCGGTCCATGGCGCGGAGGGCGTTGGTGTGCTGGCTGCGCCGCATCAGGTCCTCGGCCGTGAGCAGGACCTGGCTGACAGTAACGCCATGGGCACCAAACGCCTGGGTGTACCGGGCCATCAGGAGGCCCTGGCCCACGCTGGCCGCCGCCTGCTGGGTGGCCAGGTCCCGGGGACGTTTTTCCAGCCCCAGCGGGGCCAACCCCGCGGCGATGGCGCCGGAGGAAACCAGGATGATTTCGGCACCCGCGTTGCGCTTGGCGGCGAGGGCGTCGGCCAGGGCGGTGAGGGACTCCTCGGAAATGCCGCCCTTGATGCTGGTCAGTGAGGAAGACCCCACCTTGACCACGATGCGGCGGGCATCCGCCAGCAGGCTTCTGTCCACGGAGCCCGCAACGGGCGCCGTGTCCACGACCCTAGAGGTCATCGTCCGCTTCCATTCCACTGTCCTGGACGGGGCGGGCAGCACGGCGTCCGCTGACGGACTCGGTCCAAATACCGGCCTTGCGCTCGGCCTCGAGTTCGGCGCGGGCGGCAGCCTTGGCGTCGCGGCGTTCCTGCTGCTCCTCACGCTTCTGGCTGCGGGTGGGGCGGTCGCCGATATCGGCGAACCGGACGTCTGTGCCACGGGGTGAAGCCAGGAGTTCCGCGCCAGCCATCATGGTGGGCTCCCAGTCGAAGACGACGCCGTCGTCCTCGCCAATGACCACGGTATCCCCCGGCTTGGCGCCCTGCTTGAACAGCTCGGTTTCCACGCCCAGCTTGGCCAGCCGGTCGGCAAGGTAGCCGATGGCTTCCTCGTTGGTGAAGTCGGTCTGCTTGACCCAGCGCTCGGGCTTCTCGCCGAGGACACGGAACAGCGGCTCCAGGTTCTTTTCCTCGCGGCGGATCTTGAACCCGGTTTCATTGACGGCGCGCGGCCGGAGCACGACGGGCTGGACCTTGGGAGGTTCGGCCGCGACGGCGTCGCGGGCGGCCTGGACGATTTCGGCCATGGCGAAGCCGAGCTGGCGCAGGCCCTCGTGGCTGGTGGCGGAAACCTCAAAGACGCGGTACCCGCGCGATTCCAGTTCCGGGCGCACGAATTCCGCCATGTCCTTGCCGTCCGGCAGGTCCACCTTGTTCAGTGCGACGAGGCGGGGGCGGTGGTTAAGGGGGACCACCTGGCCGTCGGAGCCTGCGTAGCTCATATCCACCGCGTACTTTTCGAGTTCGCCTTCGATGATGGCGAGGTCCGAGAGCGGATCGCGGTCGGATTCGAGCGTGCCGCAGTCGAGCACATGCACCAGGGCGGCGCAGCGCTCAACGTGGCGCAGGAAGTTGTGCCCGAGGCCTTTGCCTTCGCTGGCGCCTTCAATCAGGCCGGGGACATCGGCAATCGTGAAGCGGACATCGCCCGCCTGGACCACACCCAGGTTCGGGATCAGGGTGGTGAAGGGATAATCGGCGATCTTGGGCCGGGCGGCGGACATCGCGGCGATCAGGCTGGACTTGCCCGCGGACGGGAAACCCACCAGGGCGATGTCTGCAATGGACTTCAGTTCCAGGACCACATCGCGGGAGTCGCCTTCGATTCCCAGCAGGGCAAACCCGGGAGCGCGGCGTTTCTGGGAGGACAGGGCGGCGTTGCCGAGTCCGCCAATACCGCCGGCGGCGGCCACGTATTCGGTGCCTTCACCCACGAGGTCGGCCAGGACGGTGCCGTCTTTGGACTTGACCACGGTACCGTCCGGAACGGGAAGCACCAGGGTTTCGCCGTTCTTGCCGCCGCGCCAGTCGCCCATACCGGGCCCGCCGTTGCTGGCGTGCCGGTGCGGCGCGTGGTGGTAGTCGAGGAGGGTGGTGGTCTGGTGGTCCACCCGAAGGATCACGTCGCCGCCGTTGCCGCCGTTGCCGCCGTCGGGCCCGCCAAGGGGCTTGAACTTCTCCCGGTGGACGGAAACGCATCCATGGCCGCCGGTTCCGCCGGATACGTGCAGTACTACCCGGTCTACAAAGCTGGCCACGTGGATCTCCTCAGAATGCTGTTTACGCGGCGCCCGGGGACGCCACAACGATTGTAATGCGGTTAAAAGAACAGTGGAGCGGGCCCTCAGGCCCGCTCCACCGCTTCAAGACTTGTTGTTACTCTGCGGCTGCAGCAGCAACGATGTTGACCACGCGACGTCCGCGGCGGGTGCCGAATTCAACGGCGCCCGGGGTCAGTGCGAACAGGGTGTCGTCACCGCCACGGCCGACGCCGGCGCCCGGGTGGAAGTGGGTGCCACGCTGGCGGACGATGATCTCGCCTGCGGAAACAACCTGGCCGCCGAAGCGCTTGACGCCGAGGTACTGTGCGTTGGAATCGCGACCGTTGCGAGTGGAGCTCGCGCCCTTTTTATGTGCCATCTGAAATGCCTGCCTCTAAATTCTGGGGAATCTGTTGAAATGCCTGAACAGTAACCGGTGGTTACTTGATGCCGGTGATCTTGACCTTGGTCAGTTCCTGGCGGTGACCCTGGCGCTTCTTGTAGCCGGTCTTGTTCTTGAACTTCTGGATGACAATCTTAGGACCACGCAGGTCCTGGAGGATTTCAGCCGTAACAGTTACCTTGGCCAGGTCCTTCGCTGCGGAGGTGACCTTGTCACCGTCAACCAGGAGCAGTGCGGGCAGCTCAATGGTGCTGCCGGCTCCACCGGCGACGCGGTTCAGGGTAACGAAGTCTCCAACGGAAACCTTCTCTTGGCGGCCGCCTGCGCGGACAATCGCGTACACCACTTGGGAACTCACTTCTCTCGACGTTTATAACAAAATTTGCGTGCGGAACCGACTCAATAAAAGCCTGGTTTCTCGCTGTGCCTCAACGCCGTGGGGTCATAACCCAAGTGTTGGCGTAAGCACCGAAGATCCAGAATACGCTAAATCCGTCTCCAGCCGCAAATGAGGCTGGTTCCGGAGGGCCGGCTGTGATAGTAACCACAGCCTGGCATGCAGCGCCGCAACCGTGCGTATCCATTGTAGCCGGGGCGCCGCCGTTGGACGTCAGGAGTGAATGCGCGGCGCGCCGAAGAATTCCACTTCAAGCCGGCAGGACTGCTTGAACGCCGTCACCATGGCGGCCTGTTCATGGTCGGAGGCTTTCCGTCCGGCCGCGTCCACAATGGCGATGGCCTGCCGGGTGGCCTCGGCGAAGCCCTCGTCGGCATAGGTGCGGAGCCACGCAGCGTAGGCGTGCCCTTCCGGTTCGCCCGCCGCGAGGAACTGGGCGTGCAGTGTCCTGCCGACCTCAGCGTAGAGCCAGAAACAGGGCAGGACGGCGGCGGCAAGGACCGCATAGCTCCCCGATGCCGAGACTGCTGTGAGGTGGTCAACGTAGGACTTGGTGACAGGCCCCAGGCCCGTCTGCCCAGGCCGGGTGCTGAGCCATGAGCGGTGCAGTTCCGATTCGACCTCCAGGCACTGCCGGGCCGAGCCTGCCCAGAACAGCTGCTCCGCCTCGGACGGGGCCAGGGCACTGGCCCGGGCCAGGACCCGGGAGTACCCGTTCAGGTACTGGGCGTCCTGGGCCAGATAGTAGGCAAAGTCCTTCTCTGCCAGTTCGCCGGAAACCAGGCCGTGGATGAAGTCCAGGGCGTAGATATCCGCCAGGTCCTGCCGGGCTTCGGCCCAGAGCCCGGCAGCGAAGCCGCCTTCCGGCAGGTGGGGCCGCACGTGGTGGAAGTGGTGCACGGGCCCGTTTCCTTGGCCGACCTCCAGCCGGCCGGACTCCTCAAGCGCTCCGGCCAGCCATGGCTTGACCGTCCGCAGCGACGCTTCCCAGTCGCCCAGCCGGGCCTGGACCGTTGCCATGGCAGAGGACAGCGAACAACCCGTGCCGTGGCTGTTGCGGGTGTTGACACGGGCGCCGGGCACTTCCACGACGTCCCGGGCCAGCACACCGGCGGTGTTGACCAGCGCGTCCGGGCAGCCTTCGCCTGACAGGTGTCCGCCCTTGACCAGGACGGTGGCGCCGGTGGCATCCGCCAGGCGCCTGCCCTGGTCCAGCGCGGCTTCCCAATCCCCCGCGGGCTCTTCGCCCACGAGCATGGCCAGTTCGGGCAGGTTGGGGGTGATGAGGTGGGCAACGGGCAGCAGGTCGCGGAGGGCGGCTTCGGCGGATTCCTTCAGCAGCCGGTCGCCGCTGGTGGCCACCATCACGGGGTCCAGGACCACGACGGCGGGACGCACCTTCTCGAGCCACTGCTGGACTGTGCGGATCACCGCTTCGTCGCCGAGCATGCCGATTTTGACGGCGTCGATGGTGATGTCGTCGCTGACGGCATCGAGCTGCTGGGCCAGGAACGCAGCAGGCGGGACGTGGACGGCCACAACGCCGCGGGTATTCTGCGCGGTGAGTGCCGTAATGGCGGCCATGCCATATCCGCCGTGCGCTGCAATGCTTTTCAGGTCCGCCTGGATTCCTGCTCCACCGGATGGATCCGAGCCCGCGATGGAGAGGACCCGTGGGACGTCGCGGCCGGCAGGGGTGCCGGTGGCGTCAGTGGAGGCACTTGGCAGGGGCATGGAGAGGGTCGAAGACAACACAGACATCCCTTCGCCGGTACTAGCCGGACAGGTTCAACGGGTGTGGATCTCAGCCGGCCTTCTGCGCGGCACCCCGTGTCGGTTTCCCAGCCTAGCCGTTGGCGCGTTGGCATAGTGAAGGTGACAGCGGCGGGATGCCGGAAGTCCCCGCCCCGTGGACTGTTCCCCCTGTACTTTCGGGGGGAATGGTCCACGAGACGGGGACTTCACCTGTCGACGCCGTGGCTTGCCGGAATTTAGAGCTCCGAAGCCGGGACGCCCACCCCGAGGATGATGGGTTCCTCGGAACGCTTGCCGCTATCAGCAGGCTGCTGGTTCGCGGGCTCGGGGGCCTTGGCTGCGTGCGAGTGCCCGGTAGTGGCGGTTTGGACGTTCTCATGGTGCTGGACGGCGGTTTCGTTCGCGGCGCCCTGGGCTCGGCTGGCGGCCCGGTGGCGGCGCGGCCTGCGCTGCCTTGTCTGCTCCAGCGTGTGGTCGGAGTAGTCCTTTTCAGCCGGTGCTTCCGCGGCCCGTGCAGGGGCTTCGCCGCCCTGCGGCCGGGGCTCCTGTGCGGCCTGTTCCGTTGCCGGCTCAGCCGCTGCAGGATTTTCCGGAGCGTCCTCGACGGCGGAAACCGGCTGGCCGAGGTGCGCGAATGCTTCCGCGAGCCGGTCCAGCGTCAGGGCGGGCTTGGGCTGCTGCTCCTCCGCGTGCTCCACGAACGGAAGCGGGACTTTCTCGCCGCCGAACGTCAGGACCGCCGCGGGACGCCCGTGTGTATCGGCGTCGTGCTTTTCCCCGTCAGCTGCCGGTGCAGGCTGGACCGGTGCTTGCGGGTCCGGAGCCTCCTCTGCCGGCGCGTGCCGGGCAGCTGCCAGCTCGTCGTCGTGGAGGTGCGCCGCGTGGGCCGCCGCAGCGATGTTGGCCAGGGCAAGCCGGGTGGCTTCAGCCTTGGCGTGCCGCTCGGCGTCACTGGGATCCGGCTGCACAGTGTGCACGTGCACTGCGGGCGCCGGTACTGCCTCGGCCTGCTGGCCGCCGCGTCCACGGCGGCGCTTCCGCTCGGGGCGTGCACCGGGCTGCCCGGCATCGGTCCGCTGCCCGTCGGGGCGGTGGGCCTCCCCGCGGACTTCGGGACGGTTGTCGGCGCGCTGGACGTGGTGTTCGGCGGCCACGATGTTGGCGCGGCGGTGCTCCACGGGATCGTCGTGGGTCACGACGCCGCGTCCGGCACACGCCTCGCACTGCTCGCCGAAGACTTCCAGCAGGCCCGTGCCCATGCGCTTGCGGGTCATCTGGACCAGGCCCAGGGAGGTGACCTCGGCAACCTGGTGCTTGGTCCGGTCGCGGCCCAGGCACTCGACGAGGCGGCGCAAGACCAGGTCACGGTTGGATTCGAGCACCATGTCGATGAAGTCGATCACGATGATGCCGCCGATATCGCGCAGCCTCAGCTGGCGTACCACTTCCTCGGCAGCTTCGAGGTTGTTCTTGGTGACTGTTTCCTCAAGGTTGCCGCCGCTGCCGGTGAACTTGCCGGTGTTGACGTCCACCACGGTCATGGCTTCGGTCCGGTCGATCACCAGCGAGCCGCCGGAGGGCAGGAACACCTTGCGCTCGAGCGCCTTGTGGATCTGCTCATCGATCCGCCAGGCGGAGAAGATGTCCTGGTCCTTGGTCCATTTCTCGAGGCGTCCCACCAGGTCCGGGGCGACGTAGGTGACGTAGGCCTCGATGGTGTCCCACGCTTCCTCGCCGGAGACGATCAGCTTGGAGAAGTCCTCATTGAAGACGTCGCGGACCACCTTGATGGTCAGGTCAGGTTCGCCGTACAGCAGTTCGGGGGCGAGGACCTTGGTGGAGGTGGACTGGCTCTCGATGCCTTCCCACTGCGCGCGGAGGCGGTTGATGTCGTGGGTGAGCTCTTCCTCGGATGCGCCCTCTGCCGCGGTGCGGACAATGACGCCGGCGTGTTCGGGGAGGCGGTCCTTGAGGATGCGCTTGAGGCGGTTGCGTTCGACGTCGGGCAGCTTGCGCGAGATGCCCGTCATGGAGCCGCCGGGCACGTACACCAGGTAGCGCCCGGGCAAGGAGATCTGGCTGGTGAGGCGGGCACCCTTGTGGCCCACGGGGTCCTTGGTCACCTGGACCAGGACGGTGTCGCCGGACTTCAGAGCGTTTTCGATCCGGCGCTGCTTGCCTTCGAGGTTGACGGCTTCCCAGTTGACCTCGCCGGCGTACAGCACGGCGTTGCGGCCGCGCCCGATGTCAACGAACGCAGCTTCCATGGACGGCAGCACGTTCTGGACCTTGCCCAGGTAGACGTTGCCGATCAGCGAGTCCTGCTGGGTCTTGGACACGAAGTGTTCGGCCAGGACGCCGTCTTCGAGGACGCCGATCTGGATTCTGTCGTCGCGCTGCCGGACGATCATCTGGCGGTCCACGGATTCGCGGCGGGCCAGGAACTCGGCTTCGGTGATCACGGTGCGGCGGCGGCCAGTGTCGCGGGATTCGCGCCGGCGCTGCTTCTTGGCTTCAAGGCGGGTGGAGCCCTTGACGCTGGTGACCCGGTTGTTGACCGGCGCTTCGCTGACGGCGCGCGGCGCACGGACCCTCGTCACCGTGTTGGGCGGATCGTCGCCTTCCCCACCGGTCAGCTCCAGGTCCTGGTCACCGCGGCGGCGGCGACGGCGACGGCGGGAGGTCACACCGTCTTCCACCGGCCCGTTGGCGTCCTCGTCGGCTTCGTCGTCGGCATCGGCGTCACCGGTGCCGCCTTCGACGTCTTCATCTGTCCGGTCGCCGATGCGGCTGCGTCCGCGGCGGCCACGGCTGCGGCGCCGGCGGCGGCTGGCGGAATCGTCTGCCTCGTCGGTTTCTTCCTCGCCGGTCTCTTCCGCCGCGGGCGTTGCGGGGCGGACCACGGTGCTCAGGTCCGGCGCCTGGAAGAGGACTGACGTGGGGGAACCCGGTTCCAGGAACAGCGAACCAAAGGGGCTTGCTGCCGCCGTGGACGCGGCGTCGCTTCCGGCCTCGGGAGCTGCAGGAGCGGCGGCGGGCTCCTGTGCCTGCACCGGCGCCTGCGGGACCTCCTCGACGGCGGGGGCGGCGGCTTCCGGGGCAGCAACAGACGCCTCGGGGGTTTCCTCCGTTGCGGTTTCTTCCACGGCGTCCTGCACCGGAGCGGCGGCAGCAGCTGCCGCCGCTACACTTTCCGGGGCCGGAGCCGGGGAAGCGACCTTGCGGGTGGCTACCCGACGGCGGCGTACAGGCTTCGTTTCGGCGTCCGCCGCCGTATCCGGGCCGGCAGCCGGGCCCTCATCGGCCGGCGCCGGTGCGGATACTTCAACTGCGGCAACGGCTGCTCCGGTGGTCGGCGCAGTGTCATCGGCGAACGCGGGAAGGGGTTCGGCGGCGTCGGCTTTCTTCCGGGCGCGGGTGCGGCGGGCGGGTGCCTTTTTCTCCGCGGCGGGTTCTTCCACCGGCGTGTCGGCCGCAGGGTCTGGTGCGCTGGCCTCGTCCGCTACGGCTTCGGCAGCCTTGGGCGCCGCCTTGCGACGGGTCCGCGGAGCCCTCTTCGGTGCAGCAGCGGCCTCTGTTGCCACTGCTTCGTCATTAACGGCCAGTTCTCGATCATTATCCATATGTGGCTACACTCCTGCCCCTGACGTACCGCCACATCCGGCACCCATTGGGGCACATATTGTCAAAACCCGCAGGCGTTGACAGAAGTCAAATGGATGCTCCCGGGTTCGCACCGGCATTGGGGTGCGGCAGCCCACAGGAGCCGGTGGATGTTCTGAAAACCCGTTGTTCTGCGTGCCACAACCAGGTGCCGCTCAATGGAGTCGCGGGAGTGCCGGAGAATTCCGAAGCCTGCCCTGCTCATCATTGGCGGTCTTGGGAACAAACCACCGGACCGGAGTCCGAATGTGGATCGGCTTCCAGCCACGTTCATTCTCTCATACCCGGACCGGATCGCCGCGGAGGCCCGCGCCGCCCTTGCCTTTCTGGGTGGCGGGCCCAGCCACCGGCGTTACAATCAGGCACAGGAGCACCGGATGAAAAGGACGCCACACCCATGCCCAGCATCTCCCCCGTCAGCGCCCACGAAAGCGATCGAGCCGTCGAGCCGCGCACCGCTGCTGCCGAAAACCTCCCCCGGATGACCCGGAACCGGCCGTTCGGCTGGCTTCTGGTCATCACCGGAATCGTGGGATGGCTTGCCTCCGGCACCCTCGTCCTGGAGAAGCTCGAGGTACTCAAGGACCCCAACCACACCACCGTGTGCGACGTGAATCCCTGGATCTCATGCGGCCAGGTCATGCAGACCTGGCAGAGTTCACTGTTCGGGTTCCCCAATATGTTCATCGGAATCGTGGCCTTCGCCATCATCATTACCGTGGGCATGGCCCTGCTCGCGGGCGCCACCTTCGCCCGCTGGTACTGGGTTGGCCTGCAGGCGGGCGTCACGCTGGGCTTCGCATTCGTGGTGTGGCTGTGGTCCCAGGCCCTTTACTCCATCCACATCCTTTGCCCGTTCTGCATGATCGTGTGGTCGGCCATGATCCCGTTGTTCGTCTGGACCACCATCAGGAACATCAGCGCGGGAGTCATCCCCCTGCCCGCCCGGGCAACCCGCATCCTCGGTGATTCCGGCTGGATCATCACGGTGCTGCTGTATGTTGCCGTCATCGCCACCATCTTTTTTGCGTTCATCCAGGTGTTCGCGGGTACCTCCGGTTTCTAGGCCGCAGATGACGGAAGCCCTTGGTTCCGAAGAACCAAGGGCTTCTTGCTGTTCCGGGGCCTGTCAGCCCTGGAACCAGATCTTGATCTCGCGCTCGGCGGATTCGGTGGAGTCCGAGCCGTGGACCAGGTTCTGCTGGACCTTCAGGCCCCAGTCGCGGCCGAAGTCGCCGCGGATGGTGCCCGGTGCCGCCGTCGTGGGATCGGTGGTCCCGGCCAGTGAACGGAAGCCCTCGATGACGCGGTGGCCTTCGAAGATGGCCGCGACGACCGGGCCGCTGAGCATGAACTCCACCAGCGGCTCGTAAAAGGGCTTGCCCACGTGCTCTTCGTAGTGCTGCTCCAGCAGTTCGCGGGTGGCGTCAACCTTCTTCAGCTCAACAAGGCTGTAGCCTTTGGCTTCGATCCGGGCCAGGATGGCGCCGGCCAGGTTACGGGCGACGCCGTCGGGCTTGATCAGGACGAGGGTGCGCTCTGTGGTCACAACTGCTCCAATGGTTCGGGTGGGGTTTCAGGTCAAGTCTACGGGGACTATGGCTGGGCCGGGCCGGCGGCCTGGTCCGGGTGGGAGGCTTCCCATTCAGCTTGCTCGCGGGCGCGCTGCGCAGCTTCCCGGTCAAGCCGGATGCCCGTGCGGATCCCGTACCACCAGGCGATGGCGAACAGGGCGCCCACCAGGAACATGGCCGGCTCAAAGATCCCGGTCAGGATCAGGATGACCTGCAGGATCCACCCCAGCGCCACCCCCCAGGGCTTATTGAGGACCGCGCAGGCCGCCACCATGACGGCGCTCAGGGCAAGGCCCACGCCCAAAATGAGCGCGGGCGGGAACTCCTCCCGTCGCAGGCCGAACACCGCGAGGGTGGCGAAGAACATGACGAACGCTTCCAGGAGCAGCACCGTGGAGGCAAACATGACTTTGGTGGAGCGGCGCTTCTTCGGCATCCCGGGGCGCCACTCGCGCTGTGCCTTTGTCAGTCTGGCCATGGGTTACGCCTCAGTCTTCCCGAGCAGGATCCGTGCCTCAGCCACCAGGGTGATGGAGCCCGTGACCAGCACGGCGCCGGAGAGGTCGTCGTTTGCTTCGGCCCGCTCAACGGCCCATTCCAGTGCGTCGTCCAGCTTCTCGGCGATGTGTACTTTGTCTTCGCCGAAGCCAAGGTCAATGGCGAGCTCGGCGAGGTCGGCTGCCGGAACTGCGCGCGGGGAGTTGGACTGGGTGAAGCAGTACTCGTCGGCCAGGCCGCCCAGGGATTCCTTGAGTTCGCGCAGGATCTCTTCGGCGTCCTTCTCCTTGAGTACGCCCACTACCGGAACCAGCTTGGTGAACGTGAATGCTTCCTGCAGGGCGGCGGCGGAGGCCCGGATGCCGTCCGGGTTGTGCGCGGCGTCCACGACGATAGTGGGCGCCGTGCGCACCACTTCCAGGCGGCCGGGCGAGGTCACTGCAGCGAATCCTTCCTGCAGGACCTCGAAGTCGAGTTCCTTTTCGCCGCCAAAGAACGCCTCCAGTGCGGCGACCGCCACGGCGGCGTTTTGGGCCTGGTGGGATCCATGCAGGGGCACCAGCAGGTCCGGGTAGCGCCCGGCGATGCCTTGGATGGTGACCATTTGGCCGCCCACGGCCACGGTGCGTGACTCGACGCCGAACTCCACTCCTTCGAAGCGGAAGGGTACGCCTACTTCCTTGGCCTTCTCCAGCAGGACCTGGGCCGCGTCGATGGGCTGGGCGGCGCTGATGAGGTAGCCGCCGGGCTTGATGATGCCTGCCTTTTCGTGGGCGATGTCCTCCGTCGTGTCGCCGAGCAGGTCGGTGTGGTCCAGGGAGATCGGGGTAACCACCGACACCTGGCCGTCCCCGACGTTGGTGGCATCGGTGATGCCGCCCAGGCCCACCTCGATCACGGCCACGTTGACCGGCTGGTCAGCGAAGATGGCGAAGCCGAGGATGGTGAGGCATTCGAAGTACGTCAGCCGCGGCTGGCCCTCGGCTTCCAGTTCCGAATCCACAATCTGCAGGTAGGGCCGGATTTCGTCCCAGATCCGCACAAAAGTCTCATCAGGCACGGGGTGTCCGTCGATGCTGATCCGCTCGGTGACCTTGGACAGGTGCGGGCTGGTGTACCGTCCCGTACTGAGGCCATGGGCGCGGAGTACCGACTCGATCATCCGCGACGTGGAGGTCTTGCCGTTGGTTCCCGTGACGTGGATGATCGGGAACGCCTTGTTGGGTTCGCCGAGGACGTCCATGGCTCGGAACAGCGGAGCCAGGCGCGGCTCCATCTTGTTTTCCGGCGCCCGGCCCAGCAGTTCCGCGTAGACGCTTTCCACCGAAAATTCGTCGGTCATGTCCTAGGCCTCCACTTTTTCCACCACGACGGCGGGTTCGTCCACGTCTGCCGGTTCGGCAGCCAGGTCTACGGTCAGGGTTTCGCCCTTGACCAGTTCGGCGTTCGCCAGCAGGGCGGCCACGACGTTCTGCGCCGCGGTTACCGTGGTGCGGATCCGGTCGCTGACGTTGAGTCCGGCATCCTTGCGGGCCTGCTGGATGGCGCGGACCATGTCGCGGGCCAGGCCTTCGGCCTCGAGTTCAGGGGTCACCTCGGTGTTCAGCACCACGAAGCCGCCACCGGGCAGCACGGCCACGGCCTTGGAGCCGCCGTCACCGCCATCGGAATCCGCCACGACTGTCTCCAGGGTGTACTCCTGGGGCTCCAGCCGAAGCCCGCCCGCGGTGACCGCACCGTCGTCGTCCACTGACCAATCGCCGGACTTGGCGCCCTTGATCGCGGCCTGGACGTTCTTGCCCAGCCGCGGGCCGGCGGCGCGGGCGTTGACTACCAGCTTCTGCTGGATGCCGAATTCCTCCGGGGACGCGTTCTCGGCGTCGAGCAGGCGGACTGCGCGCAGGTTGAGTTCATCGGCGACGACGGCGGCAAAACCGTCCAGCGCACCGGCACCCGGTGCCACCACGGTGAGCTCCTGCAGGGGCAGCCGGACGCGCAGGTTGGCTGCCTTGCGGAGCGAGGAACCGGTGGAGCAGATTTGCTGGACGCGGTCCATGGCTTCGACGAGGGAGGGGTTTGCGGGGAAGAGGCCCGCGTCCGGCCAGTCGGCCAGGTGCACTGACCGGCCGCCGGTCAGGCCCCGCCAGATCTCTTCGGACACCAGCGGCAGCACGGGCGCGGCGGCGCGGGTGACGGTCTCGAGGGCCGTGTACAGGGCGTCGAAGGCGTCCTTGTCCTCGTCAAAGAACCGTTGCCGGCTGCGGCGGACGTACCAGTTGGTGAGCATGTCCAGGTAGCTGCGCAGCGAGTCGCAGGCACCTGAGATGTCGTAAGAGTCCAGCTGCGCCGTCATGTTCCGGACCAGGTCGCCGGTGTTGGCCAGCAGGTACTGGTCGAGGGTGTCGGCGTAACCCTCGTAGCGCAGCGTGGCGTCGTAACCCCGGCCCCCGTCCGCTGCGTTGGTGTACAGCGTGAAGAAACTGTAGACGTTCCAGAGCGGCAGGATGACCTGGCGGACGCCGTCGCGGATGCCCTGCTCGGTGACGATCAGGTTGCCGCCGCGGAGGATGGGGCTGGACATCAGGAACCAGCGCATGGCGTCGGAGCCATCGCGGTCCAGGACCTCGGAGACGTCCGGGTAGTTGCGCAGGCTCTTGGACATCTTCTGCCCGTCGGAGCCCAGCACGATGCCGTGGCTGATGACGTTCCGGAACGCCGGGCGGTCAAACAGCGCCGTGGAGAGGATGTGCAGCATGTAGAACCAGCCGCGGGTCTGTCCGATGTACTCCACGATGAAGTCTGCCGGGTTGTGGGTGTTGAACCAGGCTTCGTTCTCGAACGGATAGTGGACCTGGCCGTATGGCATGGAGCCGGAGTCGAACCAGACGTCCAGGACGTCCTCGACCCGGCGCATCACCGACTGGCCCTCTTCCGGGGTGCGGGGGTCGTCCGGGTTGGGCCGGGTGAGCTCGTCGATGAACGGGCGGTGGAGGTCCACCTGGCCGTCCTTGTTCAGGGGCAGGCGGCCGAAGTCCGCTTCGAGTTCGGCGAGCGAACCGTAGACGTCGGTGCGCGGGTATTCGGGATCCGTGGACTGCCACACCGGGATGGGGCTGCCCCAGTAGCGGTTGCGGCTGATCGACCAGTCACGGGCGTTGTCCAGCCACTTGCCGAACTGGCCGTCCTTGACGTTGCCGGGGATCCAGTTGATCTCCTGGTTCAGTTCGGACATCCGGTCCTTGAACTTGGTGACCTCGACGTACCAGGAGGACACGGCCCGGTAGATCAGCGGGTTGCGGCAGCGCCAGCAGTGCGGGTAGCTGTGCTCGTAGCTCGCCTGGCGGACCAGCCGGCCTTGGGCGCGGAGCACCTGGGTGATGGGCTTGTTGGCCTCGAAGACCTGCAGTCCGGCAATGTCGTGGAGTTCGCCGTGCTTGAACAGGGGCAGGAACTTTGCGCCTTCGTCAACGGAGAGCACCACCGGGATGCCGGCTTCCTCGCAGACCTTCTGGTCATCTTCGCCGTAGGCCGGAGCCTGGTGCACGATGCCCGTACCGTCCGTGGTGGTCACGTAGTCGGCCACCAGGAAGCGCCACGCGTTCTCCATGCCGTACTTTTCGTTGTCGGCGAAGTCGTCCCAGAGCCGCCGGTACTCCAGGCCTTCCAGTTCGGCACCGGTGTGGGTGGAAACGACCGCCGCTTCGGCGTCCTCGAAGCTGTCGTATCCGAGGTCCTTGGCGTAGTTGCCCAGCAGGTCGGCCGCCAGCAGGAAGCTGCCCGTCACCGGGGCGTCGGCCGAGGCAGCCTTGACGCCGTTGGGTCCGGCGGGGATCACCGCGTAGGTGATGGCGGGGCCGACGGCGAGCGCGGCGTTGGTGGGCAGCGTCCAGGGCGTGGTGGTCCAGGCGAGGGCCTGGACGCCGTCGAGCTGCTTGGACAGCGCGGATTCGCCGGCCAGGATGGGGAACGTGACGGTGACGGTCTGGTCCTGGCGGTTCTTGTAGACGTCGTCGTCCATGCGCAGCTCGTGGTTGGACAGCGGGGTCTCGTCCTTCCAGCAGTACGGCAGGACGCGGTAGCCGTTGTAGGTCAGGCCCTTGTCGTGCAGTTGCTTGAAGGCCCAGAGCACCGACTCCATGTACTCGACGTTCAGGGTCTTGTAGTCGTTGTCGAAGTCCACCCAGCGTGCCTGGCGGGTGACGTAGCTGCGCCATTCGTCGGCGTACTTCATGACGGATGCCCGGCAGGCGTCGTTGAACTTGTCGATGCCCATGGCTTCGATCTGGGTCTTGTCCGTCATGCCCAGCTGCTTCATGGCTTCGAGCTCGGCGGGCAATCCGTGCGTGTCCCAGCCGAAGCGGCGCTCGACGCGGCGCCCGCGCTGGGTCTGGTAACGGCCAACGAGGTCCTTGGCGTAACCGGTGAGAAGGTGGCCGTAGTGCGGCAGGCCGTTGGCGAACGGCGGGCCGTCGTAGAACACGAATTCGTTGCTGCCCGGCTCGCCGCCGGGGGCGTCCGCGCTGCGCTGGTCGATGCTGGCCTGGAACGTTCCGTCCTGGTCCCAGTACTTCAGGATGCGCTCTTCGATCTCCGGGAACTTCACGGAGGCGGAAACGCCGGCATTGCCGCTGGCTGGGGTGCTGGAGGCTGAGGCCTTGGGGTAAAAGGTCATGTTCGACATCCTGGGTTGGGCGCGGTGAACCTCCGGCGCGGGCCGGCTGTTCCGTTCAGGATGCGAGGACGGCGTCCGTGCGGTCCTGGGACTGCACGCTCACCGCGGTACCACCTCACTTACCGGCACTGCGTGTCCCTTGCGGAACGGGCGCCGCACCGGCCTCTCGTTGACTGCTGTGACGGGCTTACCCGTCCGGTTCTACTGGCGCGGCCGCCGTTGACGGGCGACAGCGTGTTCTTCCGGAAGCTCACCGGTGATTGCCGGGTCATAGCCACAGGCCAGTCTACTATTTCCGCCGCGTCCAGTGCCATTCCGAAGGCCGGGGGTCCAGGCACGTTGCCTGCACCCCCGGCCGGGGCCGCCGGGTGTGGCGGCCTCCGGTCAGCTGCCTTGGTCAACCTGGAGGCGGAGGGAGTCGTACATGATTCCCGCCATCGGCTGCATCCAGTTGTCGCTGGTGGGCGCCTTGGCCGGCCTCGTGGGTGTGAGCGTCAGGATGTTCTCGCCGTCCTGGATCAGGTTGGCCGGGAAGGTGATCGTGGAAAGCTGGCGGTACATGGCCCGCGGCACCAGCCGGTAGGACGAGTTGTCGCCCGGGACGCCGGGCAGGGGGTCGATGGACGCGATCTGCGTTCCGTTCAGCGCGATCCCCAGGGTGGCGAAGACCTGCCCCGCCAGCGCAATGTCGAGGTACCCGTGTCCACGCTGGTAGCGGTGGGCGTCGAACCGGATCCGCCAGGTGGTCAGCGACTGGTCCGGCGCGGTGCCCCGCCATTGGAGCTGCGTCGGCGTACCGGGGGTTTGGACGACGGGCTGGAAGTAGTTCCAGTCCTTCGCCGGATCATCCACGCCCACCGTGAAGTCCACCCCGGCGGGGAACTCGTACGGGTATTCCAGCCAGGTCAGTGTCTTCCGGAAGCCGTCTTTGCCGCCATGGACGTGGAATTCTTCAGCCGACCTGTTGGGGGTGCCGATTTGCCACAGGGTTGTCCCGTGGCTGGAGGGGACCCAGACGTGGGTTCCGGTGTCGGTGCTTGTTCCCGCGGCAACTGTGATGCCGGCCCGGCGGTACTCCCCCATCACCCCGTCGGTGAAAGCAGCCAGGGTGTAGGTTCCGGGCCGCACGCCCGCCAGGCTGAACCTGCCTGCCTTGTCGATCCTGGCCGAGTAGATGTAGTCAAGGTTCAGGTATTGCCAGTCGTCTCCGGCTAGGGTCACCCCTTGGTAGGCGCGGTCTCCCTTCGGCTGGTAGAGCACTGCCCACCCGTTGTCCACCGCACCGAGTGATGCGACCGAGAGCTTGCCGCTGACGGTGGAGCGTTCCGCTGCGGCGTAGGCCGGGTCGGTGACCCAGTTGTAGGGCCATGCCGCCTGTTCGCGTTCGGCCGCCTGCTTGGCATCGGTCCACAGCGTCGCGACGTTGCTTCGCTCGTCGCCGCCGGCGGCTTCGGAAACGTGAAGGTAGAAGGGACCATAGACCTTTTCCCACCCCTTGGCCGGCTGGACATCGGGCTCGCCGTAGTGCCCGGTCAGTGGATGCCACAGGAGGATCATGCCGTTGTAATAGTCGTGGCAGGTCAACTCCTGGCGCGTGGGGCCGCCGAACGCTTCCTTGCTGGGCTGGACCAGGGACAACCCCACCTTCCCGTTCGAGATCATGAAGACGTGGTTGTCGCCTTCGAGGTTCGAGGAGTTCTGGTACTTGGAGTAGATCGATCCGTCCGGCAGCGCGTAGGTGGTGTCCTGCAACGTGACCCAGTTCCGCGTGTCCTCAATGGTGGGACGCTGCTGGACCCCACGCGCATCGTCCACCACGAACCACCGGAACGCAGGGTCATCGGCGGCAAAAGCGTACCTCAGCTGCCCGAGCGCCAACCCGTCCGGCATGTTGTCCGGGTACTTGGCGATCCAGTACGAGTGGAGGCCGGAGGCGCCGCGCTCGAGGGCCATCCGGATATCCAGGTAGAACGTAAGCCGGGCGGGGTCGTTGGCCAGCATCGAGATCTCAATGCGGTCCGCGCTTTGGCTGACCACCCGGAAGGCCGCCCCGGAAAGGCCTGCAGCCCCGGAGGCGCCTGAGTAGTTGAACGTTGTGTAGCCGCTTCCGTGGGAACCGGACAAGAGGTTGGTCGCACCGTTGCCCTGGCTGCTGCCCACCAGCCGGAGGTCGGTGATTTTCGCGGTGGACTTGGTCACGGTGAAGCGGACGATGCCGTTGTCCAGCGTCACGGAGGTGCCGTTGTCAACGAGTGTGACGTCGGGAGCACCCGCAGCTGCGGCCCGGGCGGGTGCCAGCCCGGTAACCGCGGCAGCCCCGGCGGCGGTACCCAAGAGGCTGAGGATGGTACGGCGTGCGATCGTGTTGGACATGGAGGTCTCCTTTTGGCGTCATTGCCTGCGCAATCCGGTGTTGTGCGTTCCCGGCGCATGCAGAAGTACCCATCTTTGGGGCGCGCACCGGGCAAGCGCCGTCCTCCCCAACGGGAAAGCGCTTTCTTTGAAACGTTACAGAGAACGTGACATGCCGGTCAAGAGGTTTACCAAATCATCTTGCAGGGGAATTCCGCCGTGGGGCTGACCTCGGCGCGTGGGGTGCCTAGACTCGCCCCATGACAGCATCGAAGGCTGCTTCCCCGGGCGCGCGGGCGGTCGCAGTGTGCAGGTGGCTGTTTCTCCCGGCGGTCCTGCCTGTGGCGGTGGGAACAGCCCTCCGTGCAGTACCAGCCGACTGGCCGGTGCTTGGGGTGCAACTGGTGGCCTTCACGCCGTGGCTCGCAGTCCCGGGCTCCGCAGCACTTGCCTTGGCTTTCGCGGGGCAGCGCCGCTGGCAACAGGCTGTGGCAGCCGTCCTGCTGGGGGCCCAGGTTTTGTGGCTTTTTCCGCTGGACATCCAAGAGCATGCGGCCGAGGCCGCAGCACCGGTCACGCTGGTGGCCATGACCATTAACGCGTAACTCGGCGGTGCTGACGCATCCAGCATCGTGGGGATGGTCCGCGACCGGCGCGTGGACCTGTTGGCTGTGGAGGAGTACACGCCCGCGCTCGCACGGAGGCTGACGGAGTCCGGCCTGGACCAGGTGCTCCCCCACCGGGTTGCCCATGCCAGGGAGGGCGCAGGCGGCGCCGCCATCTATTCCACCTACAAGCTCAAAGAGTCCGGAGTGCTGCCCGGCACCCAATTCACCATGCCCGTGGCCAGCCTCGAACTGGCCGATGACAGCAGGACGGCCCTGCGGGTGGTGGCCGTTCACACCTTGGCCCCCGTAGGCGACGCCGTCATGCAATGGCGCAGCGACCTCTCGTCCGTGGGCAGGGTGGACACAGGCTCCGGGCCGCTGCTGCTGGCCGGAGACTTCAACGCCACCTACGACCACCACGAATTCCGGTCGCTGCTGTCCGGAAACGGCCGAACCCGAAGCCTCGTGGATGTGGCCGCCACGCTGGGAGCGAGGCTCGCGCCAACCTGGCCAATGCGCGACTACCGGCTGCCCGGCATCACGTTGGACCATCTTGTGACCAGCCCGGAGATCAGGGGCTCGAACTATTCAGTCCAGCGGGTTCCCGGAACCGACCATGCGGCGGTGGTGGCCACCCTGCACATCAGGGGCTCCTAGCCCTTCCTGATCAATTTGTGTGTCGCGGCCTGCGCCACCGGCCGCACAACGATTTGGTCCAGGTTGACGTGGTGCGGTGCAGAGACGGCGTATCGGACCACGTCTGCGACATCCGCGGCCGTCAGCGGCTTTTCCACCCCTTGGTAGACCTTGCCGGCCGCCTGCGCATCGCCCAGCCGATTAAGCGCGAACTCCTCGGTCTGCACCAGTCCCGGCGCCACCTCGATAACCCGCAGGTTGTGCTCCGCTTCCTCCAGGCGGAGGGCATTCGTCATGGCGTGCTGGCCGAACTTGGCCGCGTTGTAGCCGCCGCCGCCCTCATAGGCATCCAGTCCCGCCGTCGACGTCAGGTTGAGCACAGTGCCCCGGCCGGTGGCGCGGAGCATTGGCAGGAAGGCGCGGGTCAGCTTCATCGTCCCCAGGACGTTGACCCGGAACATCCATTCCCAGTCCGCCGTGCTGGCATCTCCGACCCTGTCGGCGCCGCGGGCCCCGCCGGCGATGTTGATAAGCGTGTCGATGCCGCCCGAGTCGGTGACCCGGGCAAGAAGCCGGGACACGTCGTCGTCCTCCGCGATATCGGCCGGGATCGCCACGGCGCCTGTCTCGCCCGCCAAGGTGGCGAGACGGTCGGCCCGGCGCGCGACGGCGAAGACCGTCCAGCCGTCCGCGCGCAGGGCACGGACAGCCGCTTCCCCGATTCCGCTGCTCGCTCCGGTCACCAATGCTGCCCTTTTCTGCAAGTCCTCAGTCATGGCACCACCCTAACGGGGCCGGGCGGCGGGACGTCCCGGAACGTAACCAAGCAGCGTCCGGGATGCCGGGTCCGTCCGCCCGGAAGCAATGCCGGAGAGCGTTGCCGTCCGGAGGGCCCGGGGTTGGTTGGGTGGGATTGAAGCGGGCATGAAAGAATTGCCCAATGGCTGAAGACACGCAGGGTACAGACACGCCCACCACCGCCCCCATCAACGTTCCGGACAAGCCGGCCCTCGAAGGCCTCGAAGCCACGCTCACCCAGCGCTGGCTGTCCGAAGGAACCTACAAGTTCAACCCCGACACCACCCGGGAGCAGGTCTACTCGATCGACACTCCCCCGCCCACCGCGTCGGGTTCCCTCCATGTGGGGCACATGTTCTCCTTCACCCAGACGGACGTCCAGGCGCGCTACATGCGCATGACGGGCAAGAACGTCTTCTACCCCATGGGCTGGGACGATAACGGCCTGCCCACCGAGCGACGCGTGCAGAACTACTACGGCGTGCGGTGCGACCCCGCCGTTCCGTACAACGCCGACTACCGGCCACCGGCCCAGCCGGCCAAGAACCAGCGCGATTTCGACGTCGTGTCCCGGCAGAACTTCATCGAACTCTGCGAGGAACTGGCTGTTGAGGACGAGAAGGTCTTCGAGAACCTGTTCCAGACCCTGGGCTTGTCCGTCGACTGGGACCTGACGTACCGCACCATCGATGACACGTCCCGTGCCGTGTCACAGCGCGCCTTCCTGGCCAACCTGGCCGCCGGCGACGCCTACATGGCCGAGGCCCCGACCCTGTGGGACGTGACGTTCCGCACGGCGGTGGCCCAGGCCGAACTGGAGGACCGCGAGGTTCCCGGCGCCTACTACCGCTACCCCTTCTTCACCGAATCCGGCGACAAGATCTTCATCGAGACCACCCGCCCGGAACTGCTGGCGGCGTGCGCCGCCCTGGTGGCGAATCCCGACGACGAGCGGTACCAGCCACTGTTCGGCAAGACCGTGCGGTCTCCCCTGTTCGGCGTCGAACTGGAGGTCAAGGCCCACCCGCTGGCAAAGGCGGACAAGGGTTCAGGCATCGCCATGGTCTGTACCTTCGGCGACCTGACCGACGTCACCTGGTGGCGCGAACTGCAACTGCCCACACGCGCCATCATGGGCCGTGACGGCCGCATCATCGGCGAAACCCCCGAGTGGATCACCAGCGAGTCCGGCAAGGAGGCGTACGCGGCCATTGCCGGCAAGACGGCGTTCTCCGCGAAGGAGGCCGTGGTGGAACTGCTCAAGGAAGCCGACCTGCTGGACGGTGATCCGAAGAAGATCACCCACCCGGTGAACTTCTTCGAGAAGGGCGACAAGCCGCTCGAGGTTGTGACCTCACGCCAGTGGTACATCCGCAACGGCGGCCGCGACGAGGACCGCCGCGAACGCCTGATCGGCCGCGGCAAGGAGATCGACTTCCACCCCTCGTTCATGCGGTCCCGCTACGAGAACTGGATCGCCGGGTTGAACGGCGACTGGCTGGTCTCCCGGCAGCGGTTCTTCGGCGTGCCCATTCCGGTCTGGTACCCGCTGGACGGGCAGGGCAACCCGGATTACGGCCACCCCATCCTCCCCTCGGACGACATGCTCCCCGTGGATCCCGCAGCGGACGCCGCACCCGGCTTCGACGAGACGCAGCGCGACCAGGCAAACGGCTTTACCGGAGATGCCGACGTCCTGGACACCTGGGCCACGTCATCCCTAACCCCGCAGATCGTGGGCGGCTGGAGCCGCGACGAGGACCTCTTCGCGAAGGTGTACCCGTTCGACCTCCGCCCCCAGGGCCATGACATCATTCGCACCTGGCTGTTTTCCTCCGCGGTCCGCGCCGACGCCCTCCAGGAGAGTGCGCCCTGGAAGCATGCGGCCATCTCCGGCTGGATCCTGGACCCGGACCGCAAGAAGATGTCCAAGTCCAAGGGCAACGTCGTTGTCCCCACGGACGTGCTGAATGAGTACGGCTCGGATGCGGTCCGTTACTGGGCCGCCTCTGCGCGCCTCGGGGCCGACACCGCCTACGAGATTGCGCAGATGAAGATCGGCCGGCGTCTGGCCATCAAGCTGCTGAACGCCTCCAAGTTCGTGCTGAACCTGGGCGCCACCGAAAACTCCGTCCTCTCGGACGATCTTTCGGTGTTGACCAACCCCCTGGACCGCGCCCTGCTGGCTCAACTTGCCGACGTCGTCGCCCAGTCCACCAAGGCGTTTGAAAACTACGACTATGCCCGGGCCCTGCAGCTCACGGAATCGTTCTTCTGGCAGTTCACGGACGATTATGTGGAACTGATCAAGGACCGCGCCTATGGTGCCGCCGGCGAATCAGAGCAGGCATCGGTGCTGGCCGCCCTGGCAACCACCCTGGACGCCCTCCTGCGGCTCTTTGCCCCCTTCCTTCCGTTCGCCACGGAAGAAGTCTGGAGCTGGTGGCGCAGCGGATCGGTCCACCGCGCCGCATGGCCGTCGGCGCTGGAGATTCCCGGCGGTGACACCACCATGCTGGCCACGGTGGGGATTGCCCTCAGCGGCGTCCGCAAGGCCAAATCCGAGGCGAAGGTCAAGCAGCGGACCGAGGTGCTATCCGCCACGATCACCGCAACGGAGGCCCTCAAAGCACAGCTGCGGGCCGGGCTGGCGGATTTGAAGGCGGCATCAAACGCCCGAGAAATTACCCTGGTGGTGGGTGACGGGGATCTTGCGGTCACCAATGTTGCCCTCGCCGCGAGCGACGAGCCCGCCAAGGCCTGACTCCCGGTCCCGTCCGGCTGCGCCCGTTCCAGGGCAAAGGGGAAGCCCCATCAGCGTTTTGCCGTTGGTGGGGCTTCGACTTTCGGCCATCTGGTGACGTTCTTCCAATGGTCTGGCAGGATCCGCTGAGTTTCCAGGTCTTACTGCTCCGTCACTGGCAGCTTGCATTCGACTTTGCCGATGGCTGCGTCGAAATTGCATATCACTGAATCTTTGGTTCCTGCGTCCCGCTTCTTTCGAAGTGGGTAAGAACCATTGTTCTCCCGCGACGGGCCACGTGCAAGGGCCCCGGGGGAACTACTGTCATGTAGTTCCCCCGGGGCCCTTGGAGTGCAGTCGACCAGCGTTCTAGTTGAACTCGGGGCTCTCAGTGCGGCTGCGCTTCAGCTCGAAGAAGTGGGGGTAGCCGGCGATCGCGGTGGTGGCATCCCACAGCTGCCCGGCAACCTCGCCGCGCGGAATGCGGGTGAGGACGGGGCCGAAAAAGGCTGTTCCGTTGAAGGCCACCACCGGCGTACCAACGTCCTGGCCCACCAGGGAGATACCTTCCTCGTGGCTGGCCCGCAGCTCAGCGTCAAAAGCGTCACTGGCGGCCGCGTCGGCGAGGGACTCGGGGAGGCCGCATTCGGCGAGGGCCTTGGCAATGACCTCCGACCGGTCCTTCTCCCCACGCTCGTGGATCAGGGTTCCCATGGCGTCGTAGAGCGGCTTGATGACCTGGGGGCCATGCCCTTCCCGAGCCGCGATGATCACGCGGACCATACCCCAGGCGTTGTCCATGGATTCCCGATAGGCCGGCTCAAGATCGCGGCCCTCGTTCAGGACGGCCAGGCTCATGACGTGCCATTCGGTCTCGATGTCACGGACGGCCTCCACCTCGCCAATCCAGCGGGACGTAATCCACGCGAACGGGCAGAGTGGGTCGAACCAGAAGTCGGCTTTGTTCTTGGCGGGTGCAGTCACGAAAATCCTCTCGGTCAGGCAGACTTGCGGCGCTTGGCCGCGTGCGGAATTAGGGTGGGTTCGGCGCCCCGCAGCACCACGTCTTCGGTGACGACCACGCTGGCAACGTCCTCGCGGCTTGGCAGGTCGAACATCACCGGAAGCAGGACTTCCTCCAGGATGGCGCGGAGGCCGCGGGCACCGGTGCCTCGCTCAAGGGCCTGCTCCGCGATGGCGTCCAGGGCGGTGTCGTCGAACACCAGTTCCACGCCATCAATCTGGAACATCTTCTGGTACTGCTTCACCAGGGCATTCTTTGGCGTGGACAGGATCTGGATCAGGGCGTCGCGGTCAAGGTTGGAGACGGTGGTGATCACAGGAAGCCTGCCGATGAATTCGGGGATCAGGCCAAACTTCAGCAGGTCCTCGGGCATGACTTCGCCGTAGGAGTCGACCTTCTTGCTGGCCTCATTGAGTGGGGCGCCGAACCCGATGCCCTTGCGCCCGGAGCGGGAGCCGATGATCTCTTCCAGCCCGGCGAAGGCACCGGCCACGATGAACAGGACGTTCGTGGTGTCGATCTGGATGAATTCCTGGTGCGGATGCTTCCGGCCGCCCTGCGGCGGCACCGACGCCACCGTGCCTTCCAGGATTTTCAGGAGTGCCTGCTGGACACCCTCGCCGGAAACGTCCCGGGTGATGGAAGGGTTTTCGCTCTTCCGCGAGATCTTGTCGATCTCATCGATGTAGATGATGCCCTGCTCGGCCTTCTTGACGTCGTAGTCCGCGGCCTGGATGAGCTTAAGCAGGATGTTTTCAACGTCTTCGCCGACGTAGCCGGCCTCCGTCAGGGCGGTGGCGTCCGCCACGGCGAACGGGACGTTCAGGCGCCTGGCCAGGGTTTGCGCGAGGTAGGTCTTGCCGCAACCGGTGGGACCGATGAGGAGGATGTTGGATTTGGCGATCTCTACATCGTCATGGTGCCCGGCGTCGCCGAGGCTTCCGGACTTGGGTGCGTGCCCGGCCTGGATGCGCTTGTAATGGTTGTAGACCGCGACGGCGAGGGAACGTTTGGCGGGCTCCTGGCCTATGACGTATTCCTGCAGGAAGTCGAAGATCTCCCGCGGTTTTGGAAGTTCGAAGCTGCCCAGGTCTGCGACTTCAGCGAGTTCCTCTTCAATGATTTCGTTGCACAACTCGATGCATTCATCGCAGATGTAGACACCGGGCCCGGCAATGAGCTTCCGGACCTGCTTTTGGCTCTTTCCGCAGAAAGAGCACTTCAGCAGATCAGTGCTCTCGCCAATCCGAGCCATATGTGAACCCCTTAGTATCCTGCTGCCAGGCAGCCCTGCGCCGTTGCTGAAAAATCTCTTCCGGCCAGCGGGGACCGGTTTGTGACATCTTCCACTCTAGGTCACATTGGACGCCAAGGGTGGAATGAAAAGGCCGGTGCGGCCAAATGAACTTGGCCGCACCGGCTGTTGGAGCTGCTAGCGCGTGATCGCCTGCGGTTTGATCTTGCGGGAATCAAGCACCTGGTCGATCAGGCCGTAGGCCTGCGCTTCAGCGGCCGTGAGGATCTTGTCGCGCTCGATGTCGTTGTTGACCTGCTCCGATGTGCGTCCGGAGTGGTGGGCCAAGGTGTCCTCCAGCCAGGAGCGCATCCGCATGACCTCTGCCGCCTGGATCTCCAGGTCGGAGGCCTGGCCGCCCTGGCCGCCGGAGAGCGCCGGCTGGTGGATCAGGACGCGGGCGTTGGGCAGTGCCAGCCGCTTGCCGGGGGTACCAGCAGCCAGCAGGACGGCGGCCGCACTGGCGGCCTGACCCAGGCAGACCGTCTGGATCTCGGGCCGGATGTACTGCATGGTGTCGTAGATGGCCGTCATGGCCGTGAACGATCCACCGGGAGAGTTGATGTACAAGGTGATGTCGCGGTCCGGATCGGTGGACTCCAGGACCAGAAGCTGGGCCATGATGTCGTCCGCAGATGCGTCGTCCACCTGCACGCCGAGGAAGATGATGCGGTCCTCGAAGAGCTTCGTGTAGGGGTCCTGGCGCTTGAAGCCGTAGGGCGTGCGTTCCTCGAACTGCGGGAGGACGTAGCGGCTGGACGGAAGATTCCCGGCGGACCACCCAAAGTTGTAGTTCATTGTGTTTACTCCTGATCGAAGGGGTTCTTGATGCCGGTTAGTTCTGCGAGGCTGATTCGCCGGAGGATCCGTTGGACGTTCCGCCGCCGCCGGAAACCGACCCGGCGTGCGCGGCGATCTTGTCGAAGAAACCGTATTCAAGGGCTTCGGTGGCGGTGAACCACTTGTCGCGGTCGTTGTCCTTGAGGATGGTCTCCACGGTCTGGCCCGTCTGCTCGGCAGTCAGTTCCGCCATGACCTTCTTCATGTGCAGGATGAGCTCGGCCTGGATCTTGATGTCCGAGGCGGTGCCGCCGATGCCGCCGGAGGGCTGGTGCATCAGCACGCGTGCGTTCGGCGTGGCGTAGCGCTTGCCCTTGGTGCCGGAGGACAGCAGGAACTGGCCCATGGAGGCGGCCAGGCCGGTGGCCACGGTGACGACGTCGTTGGGAATGAACTGCATGGTGTCGTAGATGGCCATGCCTGCCGTCACGGAACCGCCCGGCGAGTTGATGTAGAGGTAGATGTCCTTTTCAGGATTCTCCGCGGACAACAGCAGCAGCTGCGAGCAGATGGCGTTGGCGTTATCGTCACGCACCTCCGAGCCCAGCCAGATGATCCGCTCCTTGAGGAGGCGGTTGTAAATGTAGTTGTCCTGGGCTGCAGGATCGACGGTCGCCATCCGGGGGGCCTCTGAGTGCTGTGACATGTTTATTTACCTCTCACTGGTGACGGTGACATCACTGAAAATCACTACTTGGACACTAACCGGTTTCCCGGACGATTTGTTCGCGCACTGACTGCTGTTCGCTGACGGCGCACGATCGGCGGACAGCGCCCGCTCCGGTTTGCGGCCCAACGCGAACGGCCCCCGGATCGGAAGGATCCAGGGGCCGTTCGCTGCTGCTGGGAAGGACTATGCCTTGGCCTCGGCAGTGGTTTCCTCTGCCTCGGCAGTTTCGGTTTCCACAGCTTCGGTGGCGTCAGCTTCAGCCGGGGCTTCCTCGGCGGGAACTTCTTCGCCGCCGGGGCGGACAAAGTCGCTCAGGTCGACTGCGTTGCCCTCGGTGTCGGTCACGGTGGCCTGGCCAAGGACGACGGCCAGTGCCTTGCGGCGGCGGACCTCGGAGACCATCATGGGGACCTGGCCGCTCTGATCGATGATCTGGGCGAACTGGTTGGGGTCCATGCCGTACTGGCTGGCGGTGGTGACGATGTAGTCGATCAGCTCGCTCTGGCTGACGTTGACTTCTTCCTTCTCCGCGATGGCGTCGAGGATGATTTCGTTCTGGAAGGCGCGGGCCGTGTTGGCGCGGACCTCTTCGCGGTGCTCTTCGGTGTCGTGTTCGCCGTCTCCGTGGCCGTTGCCCTCCTGGAAGTGGGCTTCAAGCTGCTCTTCGACCACCGAGTCGGGAACGGGAACCTCAACCAGCTCGACGAGCTTGTCGAGGACCTTGTCGCGGGCTTCGACGCCCTGCTCGACGATCTTGGAGTCGGCAGCCTGCTTGGCGAGGTCCTCGCGGAGCTCGCCAAGGGTGTCGAATTCGGAGGCGAGCTGGGCGAAGTCATCGTTCGCTTCCGGCAGTTCGCGTTCCTTGACGGCCTTCACGACGACCTTGACCTGGGCGGCTTCGCCGGCGTGGTCGCCACCCACCAGGGTGGTGTCGAAGATGGCGTCCTCATCTGCGCTGAGTCCGGTGACGGCCTCGTCCATGCCCTCGAGCATGGTGCCGGCACCCACCTGGTAGGACAGGCCGGCAGCGGAGTCAACCTCTTCGCCGTCGATCGTGGCGGTGATGTCGATGGTCAGGAAGTCGCCGTCGGCGGCCGGACGGTCAACGGACTTGAGCGTGCCAAAACGGCCGCGCAGCTCGTCGAGGGCCTTGTCGACGTCGGCCTCGGAGGATTCCGCGGCGGCCACCTGGACCTCGATGCCGGCGTAGTCCGGGAGTTCGATTTCGGGGCGGACGTCAACTTCGGCGGCGAACTTGAGGCCGCCGTCGGTTGCGGAGGGATCGGGCACCTCGGTGATCTCCACCTCGGGACGGCTCAGGGGGCGGATGCCGGATTCCTGCACGGCAGCCTGGTACCAGCCGTTGAGGCCATCGTTGATGGCGGTTTCCAGGACGTAGCCGCGGCCGACGCGCTGGTCGATGAGCTTGGCGGGAACCTTGCCCTTGCGGAACCCGGGAACCTGGATCTGCGAGGCAACGGTCTTGTAGGCCGAGTCGATGCTGGGCTTCAGTTCCTCAAAGGGGACCTCAACATTGAGCTTGACCCGCGTGGGGGTGAGGTTCTCGACAGCGCTCTTCACGGTCTAAGTACTCCTGGGTTGTGGGATGGGTTTCTGCAAAACGCGTTGGATGTCCAGGCCTGCTGGTCCGGGCCGCAGAGTCGGGGTGACAGGATTTGAACCTGCGACTTCCTGCTCCCAAAGCAGGCGCTCTAGCCAAGCTGAGCTACACCCCGTAAGTGCACAGGCAAGTCTACGGTGATACGCGTCGCGAATGCACATTTGACACGTAGGCCATGGATTAGGTTTAGTTGTATCCGGCTTCAACAGCCAGCCCGGAGTTGCCGCGAAAAGCGGATCTTCCTTCGGGGACGTAGCTTAATGGTAAAGCCTCAGTCTTCCAAACTGATTACGCGGGTTCGATTCCCGTCGTCCCCTCCATAAACACAAGAAGGCCCCTCCATGGCGGGGCCTTCTTCGTTTTTCCTACTCGGCCGGCCGCTGACAGGAGGGGCACCAGTAGAGGTTTCGCCCCACGAGGTCGGTGACGAGCACGGTGGTCCGGCACACCCTGCAGGGCAGGCCCTGCCGCTTGTAGACGAAGTGGACGTCCTCGCGGGCGGGGAAGTGCGCGCCCTTGGGCGGCACGGGATTCCCGGCCGCAGCGGCCTTGGCCGCCGTGGTTCCGTTGAGATTCCAGTACTTTGGCGGCGTGGTGATGATCCGCCCGTCGGCGACGCCGTCGGCCATGACGGCGACGACGTCACGCCACAGCTTCCGGGCATCGAGGTCCGCGACGGCGCCGCCGGGAAGCCACGGATCCAGCCGGCGCCGGAACAGCAGTTCGGCGCGGTAGACGTTGCCTACCCCGGCAATGATCTTCTGGTCCATCAGCAGCGCGGCCAGCGGCGTCTTCCGGGCCCGAAGGTTCGCCGCGAACCGGCCCGCGTCGCCCCGCAGGTTCCGCAGCGGATCCGGTCCGAGCCGGGCCAGGACGGCGTCCGCCTCCGCGGCGGTGATGGTTTCGCAGGTGGTTGCCCCGCGCAGATCCGCCCAGCCATGGCTCCCGGCCAGCCGGACCCTGACGGCCCCCACCGGTGGCGGCGGACCCTCGTACGCTTCGCCGCCGTCGTCATCCCCGCTGGAAAAGGCTTCCCGCTCCCCCACCCGGCGGGGCGCACCAATACTGGAGGCGCCGGCGAAGGTGCGGTCGCCGCCGAAGCTCCAGGCGCCGCCGAAGCTCCAGGCGCCGTACAGGCCGAGGTGGACGTGCAGCACCAACGCGTTGTCAAAGTGCAGGAACAGGTGCTTGCCGTGTGCCTCGGCGGCGACGAGGGCGTGCCCGTCAAGCAGGGCCGCTCCCCCGGCGAACCTGCCCTGGGGGCTGGAAACGGCCAGGGTTTCGCCAAGGAAGACGTCTCCGAACTGCCGGGCGAGCCTGCGGACCGAATGTCCCTCTGGCACTACTCGATGACCTCGCCCGTGGCCTCGTAGGCTGCGATCTTGCCGATCCGGCGGACATGGCGCTCATCGTTGCTGAACGGCTCGGCAAGGAAGGCCTCAATCAGTTCGGTGGCTTCTTCCACCGAGTGCTGGCGGCCGCCCACCGCAACGACGTTCGCGTCGTTGTGCTCGCGGGCGAGGGTGGCGGTGGAAAGGTTCCATGCCAGGGCGGCACGTACGCCTTTGACCTTGTTCGCGGCAATCTGCTCACCGTTTCCGGAACC
Source organism: Pseudarthrobacter sp. efr-133-R2A-89 (assembly GCF_030209315.1). Taxonomy (NCBI): domain Bacteria; kingdom Bacillati; phylum Actinomycetota; class Actinomycetes; order Micrococcales; family Micrococcaceae; genus Pseudarthrobacter; species Pseudarthrobacter sp. efr-133-R2A-89. Next base: position 533,665 of record NZ_JARVSE010000001.1, read on the forward strand.
GCCCAGCACGATGCCCAGGGCGTGCACGCCTGCCTGCTGGTCGGCGACCACGGCCAAAGCGGCGTTGATGCAGAAGGAGGGGTAGTCGTCCTGGGCGTCGTAGACCTTGGGCCCGTGGTCCACCACCTCGTACCCCTTGCCCGTCAGGTGGGACACCAGGTGGGCGCTGAGCTCCATGCCGGCGTGGTCGGTGGCGATGTGGACCCGCGGGAAGGCAGGGGAAGTTGTCACGAGCAAGATCCGTTCGGTTCGGTGGGCTGGCGGCCGGCCGGGTGGGGCCGGAACAACACGGATAAGGATACTAGGACTGCCCCGGGGTCACGGCCCGGGCTGCCCGGCTGCCGGCGGCCCGCCCGCGCGCCGTGCCCTGGCCGCAACCCTGGTGAGGACATCGGCCAGCCGTGCCGCAGAGGCCTGGGTGCCGCCGCTCACGGCCAGGCGCTGGCCGTCCGTCTTGCGCACGACGACGGCGGGCCCGCTGCTGACAAGCATCGCCGCGGTGCCGCGATGGTGCCGGTAGCCCCACCCGCCGTAGTCAGCGGCCCGCACCTCCGCTGCGCTGGCGGCCGAAATGGCGCCGGCGGGGACATCCATGACTGGCACCACTCCGGCAAGCAGGACCTTCAGGCCGCCGCGGTCAGCTTTGACGCGGGCGAACAGGAACGCCGTGCTGACAGCGGCCAGGAGGATCAGCAGGATCCCGAGCCACGGCACGACGACGGCGAGCAGCGCCGCCGGGAACAGCGTGGCGATGCCGATCATGACGAAAACCGAGCTCCGGGCGTGCACCCACAACCGGATGGTGTCCAGGGCCAGATCCGGGTCCGTTTCCCTGGCGATGGCGGTCTGCAGGGCGCGGTCGTCGTCCGGGGACCACTGCCGGTCAGCCTTGTAGACCATGGCCATGGTGACGCCCAGGGAAACGGCAGCGCCACTCCCGAGTGCCAGAACGGTCATGTCCACGCGTGACTGCCGGGCGTCAGCGAGCCCCACCTGGCCGATGAGGCCTGCCGCCAGGGCCGAGGTGATGAAGAGGCTGAGGAAGAAACCGGTACCCATCATGATCCTGCGCATCAGCACGGGCCTGCCCAGGGGCACCGCCTGCAGCAGGACCACCCAGCCGGCAACCACAATCGCCGCGGCCCCTGCACCCACATAGGCGCCGAACGGGGCGAAGGCGGCACCGCCGTCGGCCGTCCAGCGCACCGCGAGCGGGTCCGGAAGGTCAGGCCGGAGCAGCCAGGCGCAGAAAGCGAAGGCGGCGGCGAGCGCAACGGGGAACCCGAGGGCAAAGCGCAGCGCCTTGGCATCCACCGAATCCAGCAGCTTTCCCATGCATCCAACGCTACCCCCGCAACCCGGTCGGAAATCACGCGGCCGGGGCTGCGGCGCGCTGTGACCCGGGCAAGCTGTGACCCGGGCAACTTGCCAAGGACTGCAAGGATGAAAGAATGCAGCACAGTGCCGGAACCGACCACCGGCCGGAAACCGAAACTTCTCTGGAGGCCCTCCTTTGCCAGGTATGAACCTGACGCGCGCCGAAGCCCGTGAGCGCGCCGAACTGATCACCGCCGAGTCCTACGATGTCACCCTCGACCTGACCCGGGGCGGAGAGGTCTTTGGCAGCACCACCACCGTGAAGTTCACGGCCGTACCGGGATCGTCCAGCTTCATTGATGCCGTGACCCGGACCGTGCACAGCGTGACGCTGAACAACCGCGTCCTGGATCCCGCAACCGTGTCCGACGGCGTGCGGATCCAACTGCCCGGGCTGGAGGAGCACAACGAGCTGACCGTTGTGGCCGACATGCCCTACATGAACACCGGCGAAGGCCTGCACCGGTTCGTGGATCCGGTGGACAACGAGGTCTACCTGTACACGCAGTTCGAGGTTCCGGATTCGCGCCGCATGTTCACCGTGTTCGAACAGCCAGACTTGAAGGCAACCTTCGCGTTTACGGTCACGGCACCCTCGCACTGGGATGTGGTGTCCAATTCACCCACCCCGGAGCCGGTGCAGGCCCCGCCCGCGGAGGACGGCGGAGCCAGGTCGGTATGGGCATTTGCGCCGACCCCGCGCCTGTCGTCCTACGTCACCGCGCTGATCGCCGGACCATACCAGTCCGTCCGCAGCGAGGTGGCCAGCTCGGACGGGCGCGTCATCCCGCTGGGCGTGTTCGCGCGGAAGTCGCTCATGCAGTACCTGGACGCGGAGAACATCTTCGAACTGACCCGGCAGGGCTTCGGGTTCTTCGAAGCACAGTTCGGCTGCCCCTACCCGTTCGAGAAGTACGATCAGCTGTTCGTGCCGGAATTCAATGCCGGCGCCATGGAGAACGCCGGCGCGGTGACCATCCTGGAGGGCTACGTCTTCCGCAGCAAGGTCACCGGCGCACAGATCGAGCGGCGCGCCATCACGGTGCTCCACGAGCTGGCCCACATGTGGTTCGGGGACCTGGTGACCATGCGGTGGTGGAACGACCTCTGGCTCAACGAGTCCTTTGCGGAGTACATGTCCCACCTGGCCGCGGTGGAGGCCACGTCCTTCACCAGCGCCTGGACCACGTTCGCGTCCGTGGAGAAGTCATGGGCCTACCGCCAGGACCAGCTGCCCACCACCCACCCCATCTTCGCCGAGATCAACGACCTGCAGGATGTTGAGGTCAACTTCGACGGCATCACCTACGCCAAGGGCGCCTCGGTGCTCCGGCAGCTGGTGGCCTGGGTGGGTCCCGAACAGTTCATGGCCGGCGTCCGGGAGTACTTCGCCAAGCACTCCTGGCGCAACACCGAGCTGCGCGACCTGCTGGTGGAGCTGGAGAAGGCCAGCGGACGCGACCTTGACGGCTGGGGCCGGCAGTGGCTCGAGACGGCGGGCGTGAACACCCTCACCCCCGAGCTGGAGGTGGACCAGGACGGGACGCTGAAGTCCCTGGCGATCGTGCAGTCCGCCGTTCCGGAGTGGCCCACCCTCCGGCCGCACCGCCTTGCCGTAGGGTTCTACAACCTCAACGACGCCGGAAAGCTGGAGCGGGTGCACCGCGAGGAGCTGGATGTCGACGGCGAACGCACGGAGGTGGCGGGCGTGGCCGGCCTGGCGCAGCCGGACCTGATCCTCGTCAACGACGATGACCTCGCCTACGCCAAGGTGCGGCTGGACCCGAAATCCCTGGCCACCGCCACTGCACACCTCAAGGACTTCGAGGCCAGCCTGCCCCGCACCCTCGTCTGGAACTCGGCATGGGATGCGGCCCGGGACGGCCAGGCCCCGGCACGGAAGTACGTGGAGCTGATCCTGGCCAATGTGGCCGCTGAGACCGATTCGTCCGTCATCCTGGTCCAGCTCCGCCAGCTGGCCACCACCCTGAATTTCTACGTGGCGGAAGAACACCGCGAAGCCACCATGGTGGCAGCCGCAGACAGGTTGTGGGAGCTGGCATCGGAAGTCCCCGGCGGCTCCGACGCGCAGCTGCAGTTCGTGAAGTCCTTTGCCCTCCTTGCCGGCAGCGCGTCCCAGCTCGACCGGGTGGCGGCCCTGCTGGACGGCTCAGCGGTCCTGGACGGGCTGGCCGTTGACCAGGACCTCCGGTGGGAGCTCGTGGCATCCCTGGTGGCCGGCGGCCGGATGGGCCAGGACGGCATCGACGCCGAACTGGAGCGGGACAACACGTCCAGCGGCCAGAACGCAGCGGCGTTGGCAAAGGCCGCGCTTCCCACGGCGGAGGCCAAAGCGGCCGCCTGGGAGTCGATCGTGGTCAAGGGTGACCTGTCCAACGCCCTGCAGGGATCGGCCGTGGCCGGCTTCATGCGCGTCCGGGACCGGTCGCTGCTGGAGCCCTACGCGGAGAAGTATTTCGCGGCGGTGCCGGCCATCGTGGCGACCCGGACCCACGCACTCGCCCAGCAGATCGTCGTCGGCCTCTACCCGGCGCTGCTGACCACGCAGGCAACCATCGACCAGACCGACGCCTTCCTGGCGTCGCTGCCCGCGGAAAGCGCCGCGCTGCGGCGGATGATGCTGGAAAACCGCGACGGCGTGGCCCGGGCCTTGCGCGCCCGCGCCGTCGACGTCCTGCCGGATGGCAGCGCGGGGTGAGCATCGGCGAACACACCTACACGCTGACGGTCCAGTGGACCGGCAACCGGGGTGGCGGCACGTCGTCGTACCGGAGCTACTCCCGGGACCATGACGTGCTCATCCCGGGCCTGCCGGTATTGAAGGGCTCGGCGGACCCGACATTCCATGGGGACCGGGAACGGTACAACCCCGAACAGCTCCTCCTGGCGGCCCTGGCGCAGTGCCACATGCTGTCCTACCTGCACGTGGCCGTGAAGCATGGCGTGGTGGTCACTGACTACCGGGACGAGGCCTCCGGGGTAATGCGGCTCAACCGCGACGGCAGCGGCCAGTTCGAACAGGTGACACTGCACCCCAGGGTCACCGTGGCCGACGCCGGCCAGCTTGAGCTGGCCGCCGGACTGCACCATGAGGCGAACCAGGTGTGCTTCATTGCCCGGAGCGTGAACTTCCCGGTGAGGCACCAGCCCATCACGGTGGCAGGCTAGGCACTGCCTTGGTGGAGCATACCGGTCAGCCGCTGCTCCGCCTCGGGCGACAGGCCGGCCTTGCGGGGCCGGTCCAGCCCCCGGGCGCGTTCGTCGGCCAAGGTGTCCGCCAGGGTTTCCCGCCAGGGCCGCAGCACCATTCCTGCGGCCTTGGCGGCCTGGTTGCTCCGGGCCATGAAACCCTCATGCCCGGGCGGGAGCCAGAGCGGCAGGGAGTCCGGACCTGAACAGTAGTTGATCCCCTGCGCCACCAGCCACGCTTCGTCGGCAGGGGACGGGGTACTTTGGTGGCCTGCAGTTTCCCGGCAGGCATCCATCAGGGCGCCGAACGGCACCTCATCCCCGCAGGCGTTGAAAGCACCGGTGGTGCCCTGTCCTGCCGCGGCCAGGATCCAGGCGGCCAGGTCCCGGACGTCGATGGCCTGGGTGGGATGGGCGGCAATATCCGGGACCAGAACCGGCTCCTGGTTACGGGCGAAGCGCGCGGGCCAGTAGCCGTATCGGTCGGACGGGTCGCCGGGGCCGCTGATCAGGCCGGCGCGGCACAGATGGGCGTTCCCGGCAGTCGCCTCAAGGGTGGCCGCCTCGATGGCCACTTTGGACTCTCCATAGTTCTCCGGCGCGGACGGGATCCCCGGAGCGAGCGGAGGCAGGAGGGGTGCGTCCTCTGCCGCGCCCGGAACCGAATGGTCCGCGTAGGCCGAGCAGCTGGAAACGAAGGTCCAGTGCCCCGTCCGGGCGGCCAGCGCCTTGAGTGCGTCGCGGGCAGGTCCGGGGTCCCGCGCCACCTCGATCACGGCATCCCACTCGCCTTCCACCTGGGCATATGCCGCAGCGCCGGCGGACCGGTCCGCCTGCACCCATGCCGTGCCCCGCGGCGGCGCACCCGCGGTCCCCCGGGCCAGGCAGGTGACCTTGTGTCCCGCGGCCAACGCCTGCACGGCAATGTGCCTGGACAGGAAGGCCGTACCGCCCAGGATGAGGATGCGCATTGCTCCACGCTACGGCGCTAGGGTTGAAAGAGAACAGCGCAAACCCCCAAGGAGCTATTTCCCCCCATGGTCAGTATGTTGTCCATCATTCCCCCGGTATCCAGCCAGCCCGGCGGCGTCAGCGTTCCGGGCATTGTGATCAGCCTCGGCGTCGGTGTCGGTGTCTGGCTTGTTGCCACCTTCATCATCTCGCGCATCACCAAGCGGGTGGCGTCCGGAAGCAACTTCTTCAAGAAACCAACGTTCAAGTGGGCGGCGCCTGCCTTCAGGGCCCTGGACCACGAACGGCGCGTCCAGCGGGCGGAAACCATCGGGTCGCTGCTGAACAGCATCGTCGGGGTCCTGGTGGCAGTCATCACCGGCATGTATGTCCTGCAGAACCTGGACATCAACATCGCTCCGCTGCTGACCAGCGTGGGCATCCTGGGTGTGGCCATCGGCTTTGGCGCCCAGCAGCTGATCCGCGACTTCCTGGCCGGGATCTTCATCACCATCGAGGACCAGTACGGCATCGGCGATGTCATCGAAACCAGCGAGGTGGTGGGCGTAGTGGAGTCCATGGGGCTCCGGATCACGCGGGTCCGCTCCGACGACGGCGCCATCTGGTACCTGCGCAATGGCGAAATCCTGCGCGTGGGGAACCGCTCGCAGGGCCGTTACCTTCCGCTGCACGAGTCCGAGGACGGTACCACCGACCAGGCCTCTGCCCACGTGGAGACCCCAAAGACTGACCAGAAAGCCGGCGAGTAGCATGACTCTTCCCATCGAACCACGCCCCGGGGTCCCGGGCCCCCTCCAGCCACAGCGGCCCCAGCTGATGCAGAACGACCCCTTCAGCCAGACGGCGTACACCGACAGTTTCTACGAAGCCGTGGGCGGCCACGAGACGTTCGTGAAGCTCATTGATGTTTTCTACGACGGGGTCGCCGCCGATCCGCTGCTTCGGCCGATGTACCCGGAGGAAGACCTGGCTCCGGCAAAGCGCCGGTTCCTGATGTTCCTTGAGCAGTACTGGGGCGGACCCACAACCTACGGTGAGGAGCGCGGGCATCCGCGCCTGCGGATGCGGCACATGCCCTTCAAGGTCACGCCGGAAGCAAAGGACCGGTGGCTGTTCCACATGCGCGCGGCAGTGGACGCCCTGGACCTGCCGCCGCTCTATGAGGGAACACTGTGGGAGTACATGGAGCGTGCGGCCCTCTCCATGGTGAACAGTCCGTCCGGCGCGTGATGCCCGCCCGCCAGGAGCCCGGGTTTACAGGAGACCGCTGCCGGTGCGCGCCAGGACGTGCCCGCGCGGGCCACTGAGCCTGAACCAGCGGCCGGCACGGTAGAGTGCCTGTTCGCCGTCGGCAAGGAACCCCAGTGCAAGTGCTGCGAAAGCTGCGCCGGCCGGCAGGCCGGAGTGGTCCAGTTCGCGTCCCCACACGGCAGCCCGGGCGTTGTTGACGATCAGGGCGCCGGGTTTGTCCGGCACGATGCCCGCCACTTCGCCGATGCCTGACTCGGCGGCCTCCCGCAGGCGGGCGTCGCTGATGGCGCCCAGCGGCTCCCATCCGCCACGCGGGGCGCCTACCCCGGTCCAGGATTCGGTGACGGTGGTGGGCGGAACCGGCAGGTCGACGTCGGATGCGCCGGCGCGGGCAAGCCGGTCCAGGACGGCCGCCAGGGGCACCGTGACGTCTGTCGCTGACGGCTCCGCCAGCGCCATGGTGCGCAGGCCCAGGATGGTGGGGGTTGATTCACCAAGCAGCCGGGGCCGCAGGACGCACACGTAGGCCGCCAGGACGGAGCCGGCGGCCTGGAGCCGGATGGCGCCGTCGTCAATTGCCTTGGCGCGGGTGGCGAACGTCTTCAGGTCCGCAAGATCCCTGGGATCGGCGAAACGGAAGGACGAAGTGAGGAGATCAGACACAACAAGAACACTACCGGCTGCGGGCAGGTTGAGTGGTTCCGCGGCCGCCGTCTAGAGTCGGACCATGACTGAAGCCGAAGCCGGACTGCTGGCGCCCCCCAGCGGCGATCCCACCTCATCGCTGATCGAACTGCTGGACCTTGGTGATCTCGAAGGCGCCCGGACGGACGAGGACATCTTCCTTGGCCCCTCCCAGCGGCAGCCGCATCACAGGGTCTTCGGCGGCCAGGTGCTGGCGCAGTCCCTTGTTGCTTCCACCAGGACGGTTGATCCGGACCGGCTGGTCCATTCCATGCACGGTTACTTCCTGCGGCCTGGCGACGCCAACAAGCCCATCACGTTCGGTGTGGAGCGGTTGCGGGACGGAAGGTCGTTTTCGGCCAGGCGTGTCCATGCCTACCAGGACGGTGTGCCGATCCTGTCCATGATTGCTTCCTTCCAGGTCGAAGCCGAGGGCATTGAGCACGCTGCCGCCATGCCCGCCGGGATCCCGGATCCGGAGTCGCTTCCCAGCACTGCGGACCTGCTGGGGAAGTTCGACCATCCCGTGGCGCGGCATTGGGCGTATGAGCGGCCCTTCGACATCCGGCACGTCGACCCTGCCCTGTACGTTTCGGCCAATGGTCCGCGCGAGGCGCGCAACGCCGTTTGGATGAAGACCCTCGGTCCCGTGCCGGACGACCCCAACCTGCACCGGGCGGCCCTGGCCTATGCGAGCGACTACACCCTGCTCGAGTCAATCCTCAGGAGGCACGGGCTGAGCTGGATCACCCCCGGCATGAACGTTGCCAGCCTGGACCATGCCATGTGGTGGCACCGTCCCGCCCGGGTGGACGACTGGCTGCTGTACGTCCAGGAGTCGCCCAGCGCCCAGGGCGCCCGCGGCCTGGCCACCGGCAGGATCTTCAACAGGGCAGGCCAGCACGTCGCCTCCGTGGCCCAGGAGGGCATGGTGCGGGTCCCGCTCGACACGGCGGGACCACCCGAATCCGGGTCATAGGGAATCCCTGGACGACATAAGGGCGGCACCCTCTCGGGTGCCGCCCTTATGTCTGCGTGGGTAGGCCGCTTTGTCGGCCCGCGGTTTAGTCGCGGGTGAGGCGGCGGTGGGTCACACGGTGCGGCTTGGCAGCGTCGGGTCCGAGGCGTTCGACCTTGTTCTCCTCGTAGGATTCGAAGTTGCCCTCGAACCAGTACCACTTCGAGGGGTTTTCCTCGTCACCTTCGTACGCAAGGATGTGGGTGGCCACCCGGTCGAGGAACCACCGGTCGTGGGAAACGACGACGGCGCAGCCGGGGAACTCAAGCAGGGCGTTTTCCAGGCTGCTGAGGGTTTCGACGTCGAGGTCGTTGGTGGGCTCGTCAAGGAGCAGCAGGTTGCCGCCCTGCTTCAGGGTCAGGGCAAGGTTCAAGCGGTTCCGCTCACCACCGGACAGGACGCCGGCCTTTTTCTGCTGGTCCGGGCCCTTGAAGCCGAATGCTGCAACGTAGGCGCGGGAGGGCATCTCCACGTTGCCGACCTGGATGAAGTCCAGCCCGTCGGACACGACCTCCCACAGGGTCTTGTTGGGGTCGATGCCGCCACGGCTCTGGTCCGCGTAGGAGATCTTGACCGACTCGCCGATCTTCAGGTCGCCCCCGTCGAGCGGTTCCAGGCCAACGATGGTCTTGAAAAGCGTGGTCTTGCCAACACCGTTGGGGCCGATGACGCCCACGATGCCGTTCCGCGGCAGGCTGAAGGACAGCCCGTCGATGAGGGTCCGGTCCTCGAAGCCCTTCTGAAGGTTCTTTGCCTCCAGCACCACGCCGCCGAGGCGGGGTCCCGGTGGGATCTGGATTTCTTCGAAGTCAAGCTTGCGGGTGCGGTCGGCTTCCGCCGCCATCTCCTCGTACCGGGCCAGACGTGCCTTCGACTTGGTCTGGCGGCCCTTGGCGTTGGAGCGGACCCAGTCCAGTTCCTCCGCGAGGCGCTTGGCCTGTTTGGCGTCCTTCTTGCCTTGGATCTCAAGGCGGGCGCGCTTCTTCTCCAGGTAGGTGGAGTAGTTGCCCTCGTAGGGGTAGAGGTGGCCGCGGTCCACCTCGGCGATCCATTCCGCGACGTGGTCGAGGAAGTAGCGGTCGTGGGTGACGGCGAGGACAGCGCCCGGGTAGCTCGAGAGGTGCTGTTCGAGCCAGAGCACGCTTTCGGCGTCCAGGTGGTTGGTGGGCTCGTCGAGGAGCAGCAGGTCCGGCTTCTGCAGCAGGAGCTTGCACAGTGCCACGCGGCGGCGCTCACCACCGGAAAGGTTCGTGACGTCGGCGTCGGCCGGCGGGCAGCGGAGGGCGTCCATGGCCTGCTCGAGCTGGGAGTCGAGGTCCCAGGCGTCGGCGGCATCAATGGCTTCCTGCAGTTTGCCCATCTCTTCGAGGAGGGTGTCGTAGTCGGCGTCCGGGTTGGCCATTTCCTCGGAGATCTCGTTGAAGCGCTGGATCTTGCCGTAGATTTCGCCAACGCCCTCCTGGACGTTGCCCAGGACGGTCTTTTCCTCGTTCAGCGGCGGTTCCTGAAGCAGGATGCCCACGCTGTATCCGGGGCTGAGCCTGGCCTCACCGTTGGAGGGCGTGTCCAGCCCGGCCATGATTTTGAGAATGGTGGACTTACCGGCACCGTTGGGGCCCACAACACCAATCTTGGCCCCTGGGAAGAAGGACATGCTTACGTCATCAAGGATGAGCTTTTCGCCAACGGCCTTGCGGGCCTTGGTCATTGTGTAGATAAATTCCGCCATGGTCTCAAATCTAGTGGGTCGGCGGGCAGATCTCACATTTGCGGGGATCTTTCGGATCGATCAGGACCCGACGAAGCACTTCCCGCTGGCCAGGACGGGCAGGACGGTGACGGTCACGGCGCCTTCACGGACCTGTCCGATCACGCAGTCCTTGCCTTGCAGCACCGCCGCCTCGATGGCGTCCGCTTCCAGCCCGGTCGGCGTGCGGCTTTGCGAGACCTGGAGCGCGCCCGGCGCAATGCCGGCTCCTGTCAGGGCGTCGCTTACCTGCCCCGTGGCGGGTTTGGGGGCACCTGCGGCCAACTTGGTCAGGGCGTCGGTGACCGTCCGCTTCACCGTCTCGGTGGCCGCGGCGTTGGCGGCCGCCGACGAAGCTCCGGAGGTGTCCGCGAGCGCCCCGCCGCTGTTTTCACCAGTGGCCGCCGAGGCCTGTGGCCTGGCGGACTGTTCCTGCGTGCCCGACGCGGCAGCTGACGGCGCCGGGTCGCCGGGCTGCTGCGTGGTGGGATCATTCGATGCTGGACCGGCAACGCACCCCGTCAAGAGTGTGGCCAGAACGGCGCACGCCAGCGCTGCACCGGCCCGGTTGTTCTGCCGGTGGGAAAGGGTGTGCCGCATGGTGCCATTCTGCCATGGCCACCGTAAGCGGACGGGCGGTGGACGGCCGGGGGGTGCCGCCGCTCCGCCCGTCCGGGACCGGATGGGACGCGCTGAAGCCTGATGGGTGGTTCCTAGACTTCTGCGAGTTCTCCCGTTTCGAGGTCAAGCGAGGCCATGGCACCGTCGCTGTCCTCGATGACCACTGACGGATGGCCCTCATCGTCCGGGTGTTCGTCGTCCCTGTCCTCAGGCTCATCCGGGAGCTGGTCCAAGCCCGGGTGGGGGCCGGAATCGGGGGACGGTGGTTGCTCCACGAGCGAGAGCGCCGGCCGTGAAGATGTCCGGATGAAGTTGGCCGAGCCCAGGGACAGGTCGTGCCCCACGGTGTCGGCGTCAATGACGGTGGAATGGTAGACGCGCCCGTCCTTCTCCCAGGTGCGGATCTTCAGTTTGCCAACCACGATGACGGGCTGTCCTTTCCTGATGCTGCATCCAAGGGTTCCCGCGAGCTGGCGGTAGCCCTGGACCGTGAACCAGTTGGTGTGGCCGTCCTGCCAGGTTTTGGATTCCCGGTCGAAACGGCGGCTGGTGGAACCGACGCGGAAAGAAGCCGTGGCCACTCCCCCCGGCGTGGTGGAACTCGTGATCTCGGTGGCCACGAAGCCCCGGATGGTGATCGTTTCGCTCATCTCTTCGTCCTGTCTCAATGGTGCTGCCCTGTGCAGGCAACACCAGCATTGCGCCCGACGGCGGACGGAAGGAGGGGCCGGTTGGTGTATGTGGACAACGTGGGTGCAGGCGCCCTTGTGGAGGGACAGTGGGTGACGGATGACAGCGCCGGCAGCTCCGGCAAGGTAAACTTTTCGAGGCGCCGGCGTACAGGCCGGAACCCGATGCCTCAGTAGCTCAGGGGATAGAGCAGCGGCCTTCTAATCCGCCGGTCGGGGGTTCGATTCCCTCCTGGGGCACCCGGATACGCCCCGGTCTTCGGACCGGGGCGTTTTTGCTTTAACCCTCACTAGGACAGCAGCTGGTGCGGCGCTTCGACGAGCGACCGGATGACGCTGCCGGCGGCACCCAGCAGCGCTCCCGACTCCCCCACGGCCGAAACCGAGACCTGGCCGGACGCGTACCTGCCTGGAGCGTACTTCTGCAGACTCTGGAGCAGCGGACTGCGGAGCCATGGTTCCAGGACGGCAAAGTGGCCGCCGAGGACGACGGAGGCAATATTGACCACCCGGGCTGTCGACGCGAGCGCTATGCCAAGGCAGCGCCCCGCACGCTCGACGGCGGCCAGCGCCCCCGGCTGCCGTGCATCCAGCGCCTGGAGAAGCTTGGCCATGGCGGCCGAACGCGAATGTTCCACGGATCCGATCCCGGCCGCCTCGAAGATGGCGTCCTGGCCGGCCACGGTTTCCAGGCAGCCCGTCCCGCCGCACGAGCAACGTGCACCGTCGGGGTCCACCACGATGTGCCCCACTTCGCCGGCGTGGCCGCCGGGGCCCGTGAAGAGTTCAGATCCGATGACCAGGCCGCCACCGACGCCCACCTCGCCGGAGACAAAGAGGAAATCCGATGCCCCATCGGGGCGGTGCCGCAGCTCGGCCAAGGCAGCAGCGTTGGCTTCGTTGAAGAGGGCAACCCCCAACGGCGCCTCCGGCAGGAGGGCGCCAAGGTCAAGGTCGACGCCGGCCCAGCCCAGGTTGGGTGCCGTGAGCACCCGCGCGGCAGCAGGGTCCACCAGCCCGGGCACGGCGAGCCCGCCGCCCAGGACCTCAACCCCGCGTTCCCCGGCCGCACTCCGTACCCGGGCCGCCAAAACAGCGAGCGCTGCCATGACGGGACCGTCCACGCTGTTGCGGTTATCGCGTTCCTGCACCTCACGGAGCAGCACTTTTCCGGCCAGGTCAACCACTGCAGCGGAGATGTAGTCCACATTGACCTCCATCCCCATGACTGCCCGGCCGGGGTTCAGTTCCAGCCCGACACCCGGCCGGCCGCGCCCCTGCGGATTGAAGCCGATCTCGCGGATGATGCCGGCATCGAGGAGATCCAGTACCAGGCTGGACACGGATGCCTTGGTCAGGCCGGTGGCGGCTGCCAGCTGGGCACGGCTGGGATGGGCCCCCGGCGGGAACTCGGCGATTCGCCCCAGCACCAGGGCCAGGTTGCTGCGCCGGACGTCACCCACGCTTCCAGGGGCCGACCCCCCGGATCCCGCCACGCCGGGCGCCGGCATCACCATCACAAAGCTCCTCCGTCAGCACATGGGCCCGGCCGTCATCTGCCCGCCGGACCCCTTGACCCCACCCTACGTCCGCCCATATAGTTCAGGCAATAAACTAAAGCTTCGCATCCGGCGGAGCACCCGATTGCAAGGACGCATCATGACTCACTCCCCCACCCCCGCTGACAAGTTCACCTTTGGCCTTTGGACCGTCGGCTGGACCGGCGCCGACCCGTTCGGCGTGGCCACCCGCGCCGCCCTGGATCCCGTGGAAGCAGTCCACCGGCTCAGCGAACTGGGCGCCTACGGCATCACGTTCCACGACAACGATCTTGTCCCTTTTGACGCCACCGCCTCCGAACGGGAGCTGATCCACAAGAACTTCCGCGCTGCCCTGGCAGAGACCGGCTTGAAGGTTCCGATGGTCACCACCAACTTGTTCAGCCACCCGGTGTTCAAGGACGGCGGCTTTACCTCGAACGACCGCTCCATCCGGCGCTTCGCCCTCTCCAAGGTCCTGCGCAACATCGACCTCGCCGCGGAACTGGGCGCCGAAACCTTCGTCATGTGGGGCGGCCGCGAAGGCAGCGAATACGACGGATCCAAGGACCTGGCCGCCGCGCTGGACCGGATGAAGGAAGGCGTGGACACGGCCGCGGGCTACATCAAGGACAAGGGCTACAACCTGCGGATTGCGCTGGAACCCAAGCCCAACGAACCCCGCGGCGATATCTTCCTGCCAACTGTCGGACACGGCCTGGCCTTCATCGCCCAGCTGGAACACGGCGACATCGTGGGCCTGAACCCGGAAACCGGCCACGAGCAGATGGCCGGGCTGAACTTCACCCACGGCATCGCCCAGGCGCTCTGGGCCGGCAAGCTTTTCCACATCGACCTCAACGGACAGCGCGGCATCAAGTACGACCAGGACCTCGTCTTCGGCCACGGCGACCTGACCAGCGCCTTCTTCACGGTGGACCTGCTCGAAAACGGCTTCCCGGGAGGCGGACCGAAGTACGACGGCCCCCGCCACTTCGATTACAAGCCCTCCCGCACCGACGGCTACGACGGCGTCTGGGAATCTGCGAAGGCCAACATGTCCATGTACCTGCTGCTCAAGGAGCGTGCCCTCGCCTTCCGCGCCGACCCCGACGTCCAGGAAGCGCTCAAGGCCTCCGGCGTCTTCGAACTCGGCGAACCCACGCTCAACGCCGGCGAAAGCACCGCGGACCTGCTCGCCGACACCGCCTCCTTCGAGGACTTCGACGCCGACAAGGCCGCCGAGCGCTCCTTCGCGTTCGTCCACCTCAACCAGCTCGCCATCGAGCACCTCCTGGGCGCCCGCTAGGCCATGGCACTCGTCGCAGGGATCGACAGTTCAACCCAGTCCTGCAAAGTTGTCATCCGCGACGCGGACACCGGAGAACTGGTCCGCCAGGGCCGCGCCGGCCACCCCGACGGAACCGAGGTCCATCCGGACCACTGGTGGACGGCGCTGCAGAAAGCCATCGCCGAAGCGGGCGGCCTGGATGACGTGGCGGCCATCTCCGTCGGCGGCCAGCAGCACGGCATGGTCTGCCTCGACGCAGCCGGTGGGGTGGTCCGTCCGGCACTGCTGTGGAACGACACCCGCAGCGCCGGGGCAGCGGTGGAGCTCATCAACGGCGCCGGCAACGGAGACCCCGGTGCCGGCGCCAAGTATTGGGCCGGCGCCACCGGCACCGTCCCCGTGGCCTCACTGACAGTGACCAAGCTGCGCTGGCTTGCGGAGAACGAGCCGGACAATGCCGCCAAGGTCGCGGCCGTATGCCTCCCGCACGACTGGCTGACCTGGCGGCTCGCCGGTTACGGGCCGGGCAGCGGCGCGGCGGGCCTGGTCGCACTGGCAACAGATCGTTCTGATGCCTCGGGCACCGGGTACTATTCGTCGGCGGAGGGCCGGTACCTGCCGGACGTCCTGGCGTCCGCGCTGGGACACGTCCCAACCCTCCCCAAGGTCCTCGGGCCAATGGAACCGGCGGGCCGCACCCCCGCAGGCTCCCTGCTGGGAGCCGGTGCCGGGGACAACGCGGCCGCCGCGCTCGGCGCCGGCGCGGAACTGGGCGACGTCGTCATGTCCCTGGGCACCTCCGGAACCGTATTTGCCATCTCGGACACGGCGCCGGCAGACGCATCGGGACTGGTGGCCGGGTTCGCCGATGCAGCCGGGCACTACCTTCCGCTGGTGTGCACGTTGAACGCCACGCGCGTTTTCGATGCCACCGCCGCCCTGCTGGGCGTCGACCTGGCGGAGTTCAACAGGCTGGCACTCTCCGCCGAACCGGGCGCCGGAGGCCTGACCCTGGTCCCGTACTTCGACGGGGAACGGACGCCCAACCTCCCGGACGCCACCGGCACCCTGCATGGCATCACGCGGGCCAACTACACCCCCGCCAACCTGGCGCGCGCCGCCGTCGAAGGCGTGGTCTGTTCCCTGGCCGACGGTCTCGCGGCGTTGCAGGACCAAGGCGTGGCCGCTCAGCGGATCCTCCTCGTGGGCGGCGGCGCCCAGTCCGACGCCGTGCAGGACGTCGCAGCGCGACTGCTGGGAACCCGTGTCACGGTTCCCCGCCCGGGCGAGTATGTTGCGGACGGAGCGGCCCGCCAGGCCGCCGCCGCACTCACGGGGCATTTCCCCGCCTGGTCCGCGGACGCCGTCGAGCTGCCCGGGGGAACGGACGACGCCGGCGTGCTGGCCCGCTACCGCAGGTTCGCCTTGGCGTACGCCTAGGGCGGTCCGCGAAACCACGAAGGACCCGGTCCGCCTGCGGCGGTCCGGGTCCTTCCATATGGGGCGCAGGCTCCTGCCTGCGGAAAACGTCGGCAGGAGCCCGCGGTCTGTATCCGGTCAGGCGAACGGGAGGACGAGCTCCGCGTACCGCTCCTTGACCGTGGCCAGGACGGCATTGCCGTCCGTGTCCCAAATCTCCTGGTTGAAAATCTCCACCTCGATGTCCCCGGTGTAGCCGGCGTCCCGCACCCAAGTGCCGATCGTGGCGAAGTCCACCACGCCGTCGCCCATGTACCCGCGGGACAGCAGCGGGTCCGCGGCGATGGGCATGTTGAAGTCGCAGACCTGGTAGGAGGCGATGCGGTGTTCCCGGCCCGCGCGCGCGATCTGCGCCTTCAGTTCCGGGTCCCACCAGACATGGAACGTGTCGACGGCGACTCCCACCGTTGAGGGATCGAACTGCTCGGCGAGGTCCAGCGCCTGCCCCAACGTGGAGATCAGGGCACGGTCGGCCGCATACATCGGGTGCAGCGGTTCGAGCACCAGGCGGACGCCGTGCTTCGCCGCGAACGGAACAAGGTCCGCCAACCGGTCGGCAACGCGCTGCCGCGCCGCCACGACGTCCTTCTCCCCCGGCGCCAGGCCGCCGACCACCAGGAACAGTTCCCGGGTCTCCAAGGCCACGGCCTCAAGGATCGCCGCGCGGTTGTCCGCGAGCGAAGCCGCCTGGCCGTCGGCGTCCGCCGCGGTGAGGAACCCGCCGCGGCACAGCGACGATACACGCAGGCCGGCATCCTTGATCAGGCGGGCCGCTTTGTCCAGGCCGGCTTCCTCCACCCGGTCCCGCCACGGGCCGATCGAGGGAATGCCGGCGTTGACGCACCCCTCCACCACCTGGGCGAGCGTCCACTTCTTGGTGGTGGCGCTGTTGATGGACAGGCGCGCGAAGTCGCTCATACGCCCACCCCGTTGATGCGCAGGTAGTCGGACATCCGGAAGGCCGCCAGCGCGGGGTCCTTCAGCAGTCCGGCCTGGTCCGCGAGCTCAAAGGTCCTGGCCAGGTGGCAGACCGAGCGGCCCGAATGCAGGCCGCCCACCATCTGGAAACCGGGCTGCTTGCCGTTGAGCCAGGACATGAACGCGATGCCCGTCTTGTAGTAGAACGTGGGGGCGCTGAAGATGTGCTTGCCCAGTTCCCGGGTGGAGTCGAGGATTTCGCGGGCCTTGGCGGCGTTGCCTGCGTCGTAGTTCTGCAGGGCAACCGACGCGGCGGGGTAGATTGCAGCGAAGATGCCCAGCAGGGCGTCGGAGCGGTGGCTGCCATCGCCGTCGATGAGTTCCGGGTAGTTGAAGTCGTCGCCGGTGTAGAGCCGGACGCCCTCGGGCAGGGCCGCCCGCAGGGCCACCTCGTGGCCGGCATCCAGCAGCGAGACCTTGACACCGTCCACCTTGGCGGCGTTGTCCCTGATGAGGCCGAGGAACGTTTCGGTGGCCGTGGCAACGTCGTCCGACCCCCAGTAGCCGGCGAGGGCGGGATCGAACATGGTGCCCAGCCAGTGCAGGATGACCGGCTGGTCCACTTCCTGCAGGAGGGTGGAGTACACCTTCAGGTAGTCCTCGGGGCCGCGTGCCACCCTTGCCAGGGCGCGGGAGGCCATGAGGATGACCTTGGGTCCGGCCTCGGTGACGACGGCGATCTGCCCGCGGTAGGCCTCAAGGACGGCTTTGATGCCGGCTTCGCCGGGTGTCAGGGCGTCGATGTCCAGCTGGTCGGTGCCGGCGCCGCAGGAGACGAGGTCGCGGACGGACTTGCCGGCGGTGGCCGCATTGCCGGCCGAAACCACGGAGGCAGCTTCCACCCCCGTCCGCTTGATGAGCTGCTGGGTGGCGGACCAGTCCAGGCCCATGCCCCGCTGGGCGGTGTCCATGGCATCGGCCACGCCCAGTCCGTAGGACCACAGCTCATGGCGGTACGCCATCGTGGCGTCCCAATCCAGCCGAGCGGGGGAACCCGGGGTGTTGTCGGCGAGCACCTCAGGGATGACGTGGGCTGCCGCGTACGCCCGGCGTGCGGTCAGGGGTGCCGTGGGGCGGGCCCACGTAGCGCCGCCCTGCAGCCGGTACTCCCGGGTGCCGCCGTCTTCGGAGGGAAGGATGAGGGAAGTCATTAGAGCGTGATCTCCGGGATGTCGATGGTGCGGCGTTCGTCGTTGGACTGCAGGCCCAGCTCGGCGAGTTGGACCCCCCGGGCGGCAGAGAGCAGGCCGAAGCGGTGTTCGCGGCCGGCGACGACGTCGCGCAGGAATTCCTCCCACTGCAGCTTGAAGCCGTTGTCCAGGTCGGCATTGGCGGGTACTTCCTGCCACTGGTCGCGGAATGACTCCGTCACCGGAAGGTCCGGGTTCCAGACGGGCTTGGGAGTGTGGGCACGCTGCTGGGCGACGCACTTGTTCAGGCCGGCGACGGCCGAGCCGTGGGTGCCGTCCACCTGGAATTCCACCAGTTCGTCGCGGTATACCCGGACAGCCCAGGAGGAGTTGATTTGGCCGATGACGTCCTCGCCGCCGGGGGTTTCGAGCTCGAAGATGCCGTAGGAGGCGTCGTCGGCCGTGGCCTTGTACTCCTTGCCGGCTTCGTCCCAGCGTGCCGGAATGTGGGTGGCGGTCTTGGCATTGACGCTCTTGACCTTGCCGATGATGCCTTCGAGCACGTAGTTCCAGTGGCAGAACATGTCGGTGGTCATTCCGCCGCCGTCTTCCTTGCGGTAGTTCCAGGACGGGCGCTGGGCAGCCTGGATGTCGCCTTCGAAGACCCAGTAGCCGAACTCTCCGCGGATGGACAGGATCCGGCCGAAGAAGCCTTCATCCACCAGCCGGCGGAGCTTGACCAGACCGGGGAGGTACAGCTTGTCGTGCACAACGCCGGCCGTGACGCCTGCTTCCTTGCCGATGCGGGCCAGTTCAATGGCCTCCTCGAGGGTTTCTGCCGTCGGCTTTTCCGTGAAGATGTGCTTGCCCGCCAGCATGGCCTTCTTCAGCGTCGCGGCCCGCAGGCTGGTCATGGACGCGTCGAAAACGACGTCCACCGTGGGGTCATTGATCACAGCGTCGAGGTCCGTGGTCCACTCGGACACCTTGTGCTGCTCCGCCAGCTCGCGGATCTTGGCTTCGTTGCGCCCCACCAGGATGGGCTCCACCTGGACCCGGGTGCCGTCTTCCAGCGTGAAGCCGCCGGCGTCGCGAATGGGCAGGATGGACCTCAGCAGGTGCTGGCGGTAGCCCATGCGGCCGGTGATGCCGTTCATGGCAATACGGATCGTTTTAGTTTCGAAGCCCATGTGTCCTCCACGGTGAGTGAGCAAGGTGTACTCAAGACGAATTGGGAAAGCGCATTCCCTCTGTTTCCATGATGCACCGCGCCGTTCCGCTTGGCAAGCGCTTTCCGGAAGTAGTTTGAACTGTCATAATGTCCGTAGCCTTTTGAGGCCGCCCCGACCACCAGGAGATGCTGTGGCTGCTAGTACCCTTACCGAGGTTGCCCGCCTGGCCGGCGTCTCGCCTGCCACGGCGTCCCGCGTGCTGAACGGCTCGGCCCGGACCCCCGGCAAGGACATTGCCGAGCGCGTCCGCCAGGCGGCGGACTCACTGGGGTACATCCCCAACGCGCAAGCCCAGGGCCTTGCCAAATCCAGCTCGGGCCTGATCGGCCTGATTGTCCACGACATCGCCGACCCGTACTTCGCCGCCATTGCCCGCGGCGTGCAGGATGCTGCCCGGGAACAGCGCAAGATGGTGCTCCTTGCCACAACAGGCGGCGGCCCCGCGGAAGAAAAGGAAGCAGTGGCTGCCTTCGCCGCCCGCCGTGCCGACTCCATCGTGATCGCCGGTTCCCGCTCCTGCCGCGCCGAGGACCAGGAGGGCAACGCCCAGCTGGCCGCCGAGCTGGACCGGTATTGCCGCAACGGCGGCAGGGTGGCAGTGGTGGGGCATCCCGTGGTGGGCGCCACCGCACTGGAGGGCTACCACGTCGTCGAAATCCCCAACCAGGAGCTTGCCGGCCGGCTGGCCACGGAGCTTGCCGCCGGCTGGGATGGCGACTTCGTCATCATTGCCGGGCCCGAAAGCCTGTACACCTCCGATGACCGGGTCCGGGGTTTCCAGGACGGCCTGGCACGCGCCGGACACCGCCCGGCGGAGGTGCTCAGGAGCGCTTTCAACCGTTCGGGCGGCTACGAGGCCGGCCTGCAACTGGCCGCACGAATCAAGGCAGCCGCGGCCGGGAACCCCGCCGCGCCGAAGCTTTGCATTTTCGCGGTCAACGACGTGATGGCGATCGGCGCCGCAGCAGCCCTCCGGTCTGAGGGGCTGAGGATTCCCCGCGACGCGTCAATCGCTGGTTTCGACGACATTGAAACGCTGCGGGACTTCCGGCCGGCCCTGTCCACCGTCCGCCTGCCGCTCGAAGATATTGGACGGCTGGCTACCAGGGCCACCCGCCCCCGGCCGGCCGGCCAGGACCAGGAAGCGGCCCCTGACGAAGCCGTTACCGGCGAGGTCACGCTGCGGCGCAGCACCGAGGCCGCCGCCGTATGATGCCGCGAGGGATCACCGCGGTTCCGGCCTGCGCTGAAGCCGCGGGCCCCCGCCCGGCCATCCTTGTCCTGCCGGGCGGCGGTTACGCGCGCCAAGCGGACCACGAGGCGGAGCCGGTCGCGGAATGGCTCGCATCGCTGGGTATCCATGCTTTCGTCCTGCGTTACCGGGTGGCCCCGGCCCGCCACCCGGCGCCCCTTGAGGACGCCAAGGAGGCCATGCTCTACATCCGGAGCGGACCGCACGGCCTTGCGGTGGACCACGAGCGTGTGGGCGTCCTGGGATTCTCGGCCGGCGGGCATCTGGCGGCCACGCTGGCCACCGCAGCAGCCACCGGCAACCGGGACCTCGACGTCGATGCCGCCGTACCGGACCTCTCGGTCCTTTGCTACCCGGTGGTGTCCCTGATCCAGGACACGCATCAGGGGTCGGTGGACAACCTCCTGGGCGAGGCGCCGCCGTCGGTCCTCCTTGGCGGCCTCTCCGCGGACCTGAACGTGACAGCCCGGACTCCGCCCGCTTTCCTCTGGCACACCGCGGACGACGAAGCTGTCCCGGTGGCCAACAGCCTGAACTACGCCAAGGCGCTGATCGCCGCCGGCGTTCCTACCGAACTGCACGTCTTCCCTGAGGGGCGGCACGGGCTCGGACTGGCAGCCGCGGACCCCGGCTCCGGACAGTGGACGGCCCTGTGTGCGTCCTGGCTGGTTCGTGCCGGCTGGGCGGAGTCCGCGGCGCCAACAACCCGGGCCGCAGCAGCCCGCCCCACTTAGTTCCGCCGGTCCACCGCCCGGATGGTCCAGCCCGCCGAGTGCGACCCGCCCGGCTCGAGGCGGACCAGGTCTGTACCGGAATTAAAAGCGTCCGGCGGGCAGGTCATGGGTTCAACCGCCAGGCCCAGCCGGTCCGGACCAACGGGCTTATCCCCCGTGTGCACCTGGACCCAAGGCCACTCCGGCCCCCATTCCAGCTCCACGCCCGTTCCCGAGGGATCGAGTACGCGGACGCGCGCCAGCCCGGCTGCATCGCGGGAGATACCGGTAAAGGCGTGGTCGATCCTGACCGGTCCCAGCCGGCGCGGGAGGCGGAAGTCGAAGGCATCCTGCTCCACCTGCCGCACGGCCACCGGGAGCAGCCGGTCCGGGGTGACCTCGAGGTAGGCATCTGCCGGAAGCTCCAGGGACCATTCATCCAGTGGAGCAGTGCCGGCGACAAGGTACGGGTGGGGGCACACGCCATACGGCGCGGCCCGGGTACCGGTGTTGACGGCGGTGACCGTACCGCGGAGGCCGTTATCGGAGAGGGAATAGGCCACCGTGAGTTCCAGGCTGCCCGGGTAGTCCGGCCCGGCCGGAACGAGGCAGCCGAGCACCGCCCGGTCCGCCGAGGCCTCCAGGATGTCCCAGGCCTGGTGGATGGCCAGCCCGTGCAGGGCCGCCCCGCGCTCCGGCTCATTGATGGCGGCCGCATAAGACTGGCCGGCGTAATCATAGGTTCCGTCAGCGAGCCGGTTGGGCCACGGCGCACAGATCACGCCCCGGTAGTCCGGAACCTCGCCCTCGGGCCCAAAACCAACCACCAGGTCCCGGTCCCCGCAGCGCAGCTCCCGGAGGGCGCCACCGCGGGTGGTCACGACGGCGGTGTAGGGTCCGCGGGCAAGGCGGACTTCGGTTCCGGGCATGGCATCCTCCACAATGAACTCTGTTAGCGCTAAACAGCATATGTCATCCCGCCGGAACCCGGCTGGCTAGAGTTGCCCCATGGAAGAAGCCCCCGACCAGCACCTTATCGCCGCCGTCCGGAGTGCACTGTGGGAGCTGTCCGACCCCGCGCGTGCCGCCGGCGCGCAGGCGTACATGAAGTCTTCCGTCCCGTCCCTGGGTGTCCGGGTCCCGGATGTCCGGCGGATCGCAGTGAAGGCCATGGAAGAGTTTCCTCCGGCATCAGGCGCCGGGCTGCGTGCCACGGCGCTGGAACTGTGGCGCACGGCCGCGTTCCGGGAAGAACGCTATGCGGCCGTCGACCTGACCGGCAGCCGGCTGGTTGCCAAAGACCTGGACATGCTGCCGGTGTACGAGGAAATCATCCGCACCGGGGCATGGTGGGATTTTGCGGACGGCGTGTCCGGCAGGATCTGCGCCCTGCTGCTGGCGCACCCGGCGGAGATGTCCGCTGTGCTGAGGACGTGGAGCCATGACCAGGACTTCTGGATTCGGCGCGCTTCCATCACCTCGCAGCTGCGCGCGAAGGAAGCCACCGATACGGTGCTGCTTGCCGATGTCATTGAACCCAACCTGTCGGACAGGGAATTCTTTATCCGCAAAGCGATTGGCTGGGCGCTGCGTGAATACGCCAAAACGGTGCCGGAATGGGTGCAGGAATTCGTCGCCGTGCACGGGCGGGAGCTGAGTCCGTTGTCCCGCAGGGAGGCCCTGCGCAGGATCGGCGCCGGCCGGCCATAACGTCCCCGCCGCTAAATGACGGGACGTTCGACGACGGGCTCGTGCGACTTCCGGAACAGCCGGCGGGTGCCGGGATCCCAAAAGATCAGGTAAAGCCCAAAGAGCAAGGCGGTCAGGGCCGCCGCAATCCGGGCCAGCAGGAGGGCGAAGCCCAGGTCCTGGGTCTGCAGGTAGGGAAAGACGTCCAGCTGGTCCGAAATTGCGTAGATCATGAAGAACGACACCACGAAGTACAGCGCCTTGACCTGCCAGTCGTTACGAATGCCCGTCACGGCGAAGAGCGGAATCAGCCACACCACATACCAGGACTGGATGATGGGGGCCAGCAGGACCACGGCGGCCAGGCCGAGGGTGAGGCGGCGCATCAGGCGGTCATGGTCGCCCTTGAGGATCTGCCAGGCAAGGATGGCCACGGCAAGCAGCTTGCCGGCGTCGAACACCCAGCCCGCCGGGACTGAGCCGTCCAGCCCGAAAGCGTTGGCAAGGGACCCCACCACCATGCCGAGCAGGCCCACCGGGGCGTACCAGATGGAGATGCTGCCGGGGGCGGAGAGTCCGTTGATCCAGCCGAAGCCGAAGCCGTTGACCAGGCTCATCAGGGCCAGCAACGCCAGGCTCAGGCCGGCCGTGAGCGCCCAGAATGCGACCTTCCGCAGCCACCCTGCGTTCCTGCCCGCCCAAAGGAGGCCGATGAACGGAAGGAAGACGATGGTGATGGGCTTGACGGCGATGGACAGCGTGACCAGCACTACGCCGCGGACCTCCCGGCGGGTCGCGCAGTAGTAAAGCCCTGCAAGGGCCAGGCCGATCATGAGCGAGTCGTTGTGCACGCTGGCGATGAAGTTGGTCAGGAAGAGCGGGTTGGCCGCGGTGAGCCACAGGGCCCGGTGCGGGTTGATGCCGTGCAGCTCTGCGAGCCGGGGTACGTAGATCACGCAGAGCACCACGCCGGCCAAGGCAACCAGCCGGAACAGCATGATGCAGGCTTCCGGCTGGACGTTGGTCACCCACACGACGAACTGCTCGATCCAGAGGAACAGCTGGCCATAGGGAACCGGAGCTTCGGTCCACTGTTTGTCGGCTCCCAGCTGGAAGTAGTTGGACAGGGCGGAGATCCCGTTTTCGTACGGGTTGAACCCTTCCACCATCAGCCGTCCCTGGCCGATGTAGGCATAGACATCGCGACTGAACAACGGGACGCTGAACATCATGGGCAGCCCCCACGCCACCACCGCCGCCAACGTGGCGCGACGGGCCTGGTCGCCCCACACCCGGACTTTTTGGCCGAGCCGCAGCCAGGCGCGCACCAGCAGCATGCCCCCTGCCGCGACCAGCACGATGGACAGGGCAACGCCCGGCGCTTCGGTGCGCATCCAAATGAACAGGGACATGCGGCGGAGTTCGGAGACAGGCGCGAGCCAACCCACGCCGGCTGAACCGAACATCATGAACATCGACCCGAGGAAGCCGGCAAGCAGTGGAGAGCGGGGATTGTCCACCTCGGCACCGCCCACCGGGGCAGTACCAGCCGCCGCCATCTCCCCCGCTGCGGGCACAGGCGCCGTCATCTCAGGAATGTCCAATCTTCTTGCGTTTCCGCTGGTGCCCGGCGGACCGCGTGGGCGGCCGGGACATATTCGAAGGCGGCGGGGCGACCCGCCGCGTACCCGAAATCCTAGCATCGGCGGGGCGTCCGGAGCGGTAACGGTAGGCTGGTCGGGTGCCTATATCTAACGAACGAATCGTCTGGATCGACTGCGAAATGACCGGCCTGGACATCAAGAACGACGCCCTCATCGAGGTGGCAGCCCTGGTCACCGATTCGGAACTGAATATCCTCGGGGACGGTGTCGACGTCGTGATCAAGCCCGAAGACGCGGCCGTCGCCCAGATGTCCGACTTCGTCCGGGACATGCACACCAAGTCCGGGCTCCTGGCGGAACTCCCCCACGGCAAGACCATGGCGGAGGCTGAGGCCGCTGTCATGGAGTACATCTCCGCGTGGGTTCCCGATCCGCGGAAAGCTCCGTTGGGCGGCAACTCCGTGGGCACCGACCGGGTGTTCCTCTCCCGCGACATGCCCGCCGTCGTGGAGCACCTGCACTACCGGGTGATCGATGTCAGCACCATCAAGGAACTCTCCCGCCGCTGGTTCGCTCGGGCGTACTTCCAGTCACCGGCGAAAAAGGGCGGCCACCGCGCGCTGGGCGACATCAAGGACTCCATCGATGAACTCCGCTACTACCGCGAAGCGGTGTTCGTGCCGGCCCCGGGCCCGGACAGCGCCACCGCCCAGAAGATCGCCCGGCGCATCACCAGCGGCGATGCCACCGTCCCCGCCGGCGAGTAATCTGCGCCACGTTTGGAGGAAATTTCGCGGAAATCGCCGAAAGTGGACAAAGCACCCCTTCCGAGCAGGTAAGCTATTTGAGTTGCGTTTCACGGGGGCCGGTAACACGGCCTGACCTTGAAACACATGGTGGGCGTAGCTCAGTTGGCAGAGCGCCTGGTTGTGGTCCAGGAGGTCGCGGGTTCAACCCCCGTCGCTCACCCTCACGGGGCGGCACTTGCAGCCGTCAACAAAGGAGGCCGCACCGGATATCCGGTGCGGCCTCCTTTGTTGTGTCCCACCAAGGTACGTGCAGGGACGCCGGCGCTGCCGGCCCCGAAGCCGAAGGACTAATGCTATGACCGTTCTGCCGATTACTATCTGGGGCGAGCCCGTCCTGCACCGCCGGGCAGCGGAAGTCGAGGTTTTCGACGACGAACTGCGCACCCTGATTGCCGACATGTTCGAGACCAACGACGCCGCCAACGGCGTGGGACTCGCAGCTCCGCAAGTCGGCGTGGGCAAGCGGATCTTCGTCTACAAGTACGCCAATGACGACGGCGCTCCACCCAGCGGTGTGCTGGTGAATCCCGTCCTCACCCTCTCCAAGGTTTCCGGCGCCGCCCCGGACCCGGACGAGGAGGAAGAAGGCTGCTTGTCCTTCCCCGGCGGGCAGTACCCGCTGAAGCGGGCCGAGTGGGCCAGGGTGGAAGGCTACGACGGTTTCGGCGAGCGGGTGAAGTTCGAGGCGACGGGCTGGTTTGCCAGGGTCATCCAGCATGAATTCGACCACCTGGATGGCAAGCTGTACGTCAACCGGTTGATGGACCGCTATGCCCGGAAGGCCCTGAAGCAGGCCAAGAAGAACGGGTGGGGCGTTCCGGGGCTGACATGGATGCCCGGCGTCGATCCCGACCCGTTCGGCCACTAGGCGGTTCCCGGGCCGCCATTCAGCCGGCGGTAATCGTCTGCTGCGCAGGGCAGGTTGCCAGCACTTTCTTCATGGCGTCCTTTTCCGCCGGTGTCACCCACAGGCCGTAGGCGGCCTTGACGGAGATCTGCCGGGCTACATAGTGGCAGCGGATCGCGGTGTTTTTTGGCAGCCACGTTGCAGCGTCACCGGCACCCTTTTTCTGGTTCGCCTGCCCGTCGGCGGCGATCAGGTTGAGCGGATCGTTGGCAAGGCCCTGGCGTTCCTTCGGGGTCAGGCCCTGCGCGCCCTTTTGCCAGGCGTCGCCCAAGGGCACCACATGGTCGATCTGCACCGTGCTGCTGGTGTCGGCGCCGCGGCGGAATTCAATGGCCTGTCCGGTGTACGGCTCCTGGAAATAGCCGCCCGTTACTTTGCACGTGGAACCGTCGGCGAAGATGACTCCGGCGAGGTCGCGGCGCAGGATGTCGTTGCGGGTATCGCACCCGTTCCGGTCCACATCCAGCCACGCCTGGCCGAAGGCTTCCCTGCTGTAGCCGGTATTCGGTGCCCTGCCCTTCACGGCCAGGCCATCCAGGGCAGAAAGGGCGGCCCCTGCCGGTACCGGATGGGGCTCCGCCACCGGCCTCATCCAGGCGGAATCGAACACCGGCGCTTCCGTTGGTCCGGCGGCCGCAGGTCCGGCCGCCGCGAACTGTCCGGCGGTGAAGAACCAGGACAGCGCGGCCATGACGGAGACGGCCAGGGCGGCAAGCAGCCCCCAGGCCTGCCGGGACCGGCGGCGGGCACGGCGGTAGGCGGACCAGCTGACAGTCACGGCCCTGATGCCGGATCGCTAATGGGAAACACCCCAAAAGCCTAGGACGGGGAGCATGGCCGGGGGCCGATATCCACACTGTGGAGGACGAGTGATCCCTTATCCGCCCGCGGCATCTACTGCTCGCGCGTGACCCTCCGGAGGTCCTCCTCCGCGGTGGCCAGGAGTTCCTCGAGCTGGCGCACGCGCTCCTCGCTGGCGTCCCCGGCCTGGTGGGCGGCGCGGGCACCCTCCAGGAGCCTGAGGGCTTCCTTGTGGTTGGCCTTCGCCACGTCGAGTGCGTGTTCGAGGGTGGTTTCGTGCTGAAGCGTCGATTCGTTGTCCATGCCACCAGTCTGGTCCGGTTTCCCGGCTGATTCCAGTGAACCAGCCGGGAATTGGCCGGACGTGTCGCTTTGTGGTCAGACGGCGATGGCGGCCAGGGCGGCCGCGCTTTCCTTGGCAGGGAACGACGGCGGGTTCACGCCGGCCATTTCCTCCATGACCCGGACCACCTGGCAGCTGTAGCCAAATTCGTTGTCGTACCAGACGTAGAGGACCAGGTTCTTGTCCGTGGACACCGTGGCCAGGCCGTCAACGATGCCCGCGCGGCGGGAGCCGACGAAGTCGGTGGAGACCACCTCGGGCGAGTCGATGTAGTCGATCTGCTTGCGCAGGTCCGAGTGCAGCGACATCTCGCGCAGGTAGTTGTTCACCTCATCCTTGGTGGTGCCGTTCTCCAGGCTGAGGTTCAGGATGGCCAGGGAGACGTCCGGGGTGGGAACGCGGATGGAGCTGCCGGTCAGCTTGCCCAGGAGCTCGGGCAGTGCCTTCGCCACCGCCTTGGCGGCACCGGTTTCGGTAATGACCATGTTCAGGGCGGCGGAGCGTCCGCGGCGGTCGCCCTTGTGGAAGTTGTCGATCAGGTTCTGGTCGTTGGTGAAGGAGTGCACGGTTTCCACGTGCCCGTGAATCACGCCGAACTTGTCATTGATGGCCTTCAGGACCGGGGTGATGGCGTTGGTGGTGCAGGAGGCGGCGGACACGATCCGGTCGGAATCGTCGATGTCCCGGTGGTTGATGCCGTGGACAATGTTCTTCAGTTCGCCCTTGCCCGGAGCCGTCAACAGGACGCGTGCAACGCCCTTGCTCTGCAGGTGCTGGGACAGTCCTTCGGCATCGCGCCAGCGGCCCGTGTTGTCCACCACCAGGGCATCCTTGATCCCATAGGCGGTGTAGTCGATGGTGGCGGGATCGTTCGAGTAGATCACCTGGATACGGACGCCGTTGGCCGTAATGGTGTTGGCCTCTTCATCGATCCGGATGGTGCCCTCGAAGGAACCGTGGACGGAGTCCCGGCGGAGCAGGCTGGCCCGCTTGGAAAGGTCGTTGTCGGACCCGCGGCGGACCACGATGGCGCGCAGGCGCAGGCCGTGGCCGCCACCGGCCTTTTCGATCAGCAGGCGCGCCAGGAGCCGGCCGATGCGGCCGAAGCCGTAGAGCACCACATCGGTGCTGGTGCGTTCGTCGCCGCCACGCTTGCCAACGATCTCGGCGAGTTCGGCGCGGAGGAACTCTTCAAGGGTGGCCCCGTTGCCCTCTTCCTTGAATTTCTGGTTCAGGCGGGCGATGTCGATCGCGGCGGCACCCAGGTCCAGCCCGGCCAGCGTGTTAAGCAGCGGCGCCGTGTCCTCCAGGAGCAGTTCGTCCTTACTCATCCGGCGCGCGAAGCGATGTGCCTTGAGGATGTTCATGGTGGACTTATTGATCAGGCTCCGGCCGTGGATGCTGGTCACCACGTTGTTTTCGCGGTACAGCCTGCCGATCACCGGGATCATGGCCTCGGCGAGGGCCTCCCGGCCCATCCACGTATCAAGACAAGAATCAGACGTCTGGCTCACAGAAATACCTTCCTCGGGTCAGCCGTGTACGTCCTCGTACACAGATGTAGGCCACCTGATGATGTCCAGGGGCACCGGCACCTGCAGGGGTCGGCCCCCAGGCACCTGGATCGCGTGCAAAGAAAAACCGCCGGCTGCGAACGCAACTTTCGGCGGTAGAACTCCTGCGTCCGGGATCCATTCTAATTTGGCGCAGCTCCCCGAACACGCCTGCGCTGCGTGAAATCACTCACACGGCTCACCCCGTGGGCTCAGTTGTGGACGGCGGCATACAGGTTGAGGGTGGCGGAAAAGACCACCCAGGAGAAGTACGGCAACACCAGCATCCCTGCGGTGGCGTCCACCGGGCCGAACCGGACGATCAGGAACGCCAGGGTCGCGGCCAGCGTGCAGATGACGAGGAATGCCGCCCACAACGCCGCGGCGCCGGCCATGGGGTACATCGCGAAGAACGCCGCCGGCCACGCTGCGTTGAGCACGAGCTGGACGGCATAGCCCGCCAGTGCCGGACCGGTCAATCCGCCTTTGCGCCAAACCAGCCACGCCGCGGCGGCCACTCCGACGTACAGGACCATCCAGGTGATCCGGAACATCAGCGACGGCGGCATCCACGGCGCCTTGAGTGAGCCGGCATACCAGCCCGTGGAATTGAGGATGATGGGGATCGAGGCAAGCACCCAGGCCGCAGCAGACAGTCCAAGGAACCCCGCAAAGGCGACAATTTGGGAACGCAGGCCGGGTACGGTTCCGGCTGTTCCGGCGGCCGGCCGGAGATCACTAATAACGGGCACGGTCCAGCATCCCCAACACAGCGCCCAAGGTCAAACCAGGTTTTGCGGATGGGACAGCCGGTACGCCGGGTTCTGTTCTCCCCTGCCGTTGCCGGCAAGGGAGCGACGGCCATCCATCTACGAGTACCGTTGCCGGCACCCTCCAGCGGCTTACCCGGACACTCGGGCGGGCAGCCCTCGAACGTGTCCTGTCTAGCCTTGCTCCGGGTGGGGTTTACCTAGCCTTCCCGGTCACCCGGGAAGCTGGTGGTCTCTTACACCACCGTTTCACCCTTACCTGCCCTCTCCGGCCAAGGCCGGAGATGCAGGCGGTCTGTTTTCTGTGGCACTGGCCTGCGGGTTACCCCGAGTGGGCGTTACCCACCACCCTGCCCTGCGGAGCCCGGACGTTCCTCGAGCCACTTGCGTGGCGCGCGGCCGTCTGGCTGTCCCATCCGGGTCCAGTCTACCGGCGCCCCCGACCGCTTTGGTCGCCGGTAGGATCGGACGGTGCTGATTCTGCTTCCCCCTTCCGAAGGCAAGACACCCGCGCGCCGCGGGTCCGCCGTCGACTGGCCCTCGCTGAGTTTCCCTGAGCTCAATCCCTGCCGCGCCAAGGTCCTGGCGGCGCTGGAAGCGGTCAGCGGGCATCCGGACGCCCTCACGCTGCTGGGCGTGGGCGCCTCACTGCGGGACGACGTCGAACGCAACACCCGCCTCCATGCCGAGCCTGCCGCCCCGGCACACAGCATCTACTCTGGCGTCCTGTACGACGCCCTGGGATACCGGAGCCTAACGCCCGCGCAGCGGCGCAAGGCCGACGCGTCCGTGCTGGTGGTTTCCGCGCTGTGGGGGGCGATCCGCTTTGGCGACAGCCTGCCCGCCTACCGGCTTTCGATGGGGACGGCACTGCCCGACGTCGGGCGGCTGGCTCCGTTCTGGAAGGCGCAGTTGGATGACACGCTGGGCCGCGCCGCGGAGGGCCACCTGGTGGTTGACTGCCGGTCGAGCACCTACGCGGCCGCATGGGCGGCGCCGCCGGAGCAGACCGCCACGGTGAACGTGTTTACCGAAGCCGACGGAGTCC
This sequence comes from Pseudarthrobacter sp. efr-133-R2A-89, assembly GCF_030209315.1. Lineage (NCBI taxonomy): Bacteria > Bacillati > Actinomycetota > Actinomycetes > Micrococcales > Micrococcaceae > Pseudarthrobacter > Pseudarthrobacter sp. efr-133-R2A-89. The sequence goes on from NZ_JARVSE010000001.1 coordinate 564,371, forward strand.
GGAAAGTGGTGAGCCATTTCGCCAAGCACACCCGGGGCGAACTGGCCCGGCACCTGCTGGCGCGCCGAGGGAAGGCTCCGGCAGCGGCGTCGGACCTGTTGAAGGTGGCACGCGAAAAGTGGGACGCAGAGCTGGTGCCGGGTACGGCACGCAGGCCCCATGCCCTGAATATCATCCTGCCGGGCTGAGGCGCCGGCGGTTCAGGACCATTCGTCCGAACGGACCAGGATGGCGCCGGAATCCGGGCAGAACACGATGTCATCCGCCGCGGCCGCCTTGATCTCGGCGAGGTCGCCTGGGCTGAGCTTCATCCCCGAAGCCTCCGAGGTCCCGTGGAAGAGCCGCGCGGCGCCTACGCCCCGCTTGGCGAGGGTCTTCTCGTAGACGGCCAGCATGCCGGTATCCAGGCTTCCGGCGAATTCTGTGCGTCGGCCCACGAGCCCTTCGGCTTCGGCGGCCACCTCGGCGAGGGCAGCGTCCAGCTCGGCCCGGATAGTGCCGAACGAGCCCTGGATGTCATCGACGATCGCCTGCTGGGCGGCCTGCCGTTCCCGCAACGTGTCCAGCCGCTCCAGGATTTCCAGTTCCACGTCTTCGAGGTCTGAGCGCCGCTTGTTCAGTGATTCAATGTCCTTCTGCAAGGCCACCAGGTCCTTGGACAGCCCTGTTCCGCTGTTAAGCCTGGCTTCGTCCCGTTCGATGCGCGAGGCGACCTGTTCGACGTCGGCTTCCGCCCGCTTGAGCGCGGCTTCGGCGTCATGCATGGCCACCTTGGCAGCGCCCAGTTCTCCGTTTGCCACGGACAGGGCCGCTTCGAGGTCCTTGATCCGGGGATCATTTTCGAGCGTCCGCCGGCGGTTGGCGAGGCCGGTCAGCCTGGCGTCCAGTCCTTGCAGTTCGAGCAACTTCAACTGTTCCGCCGGTGCTGCCTTCGCCACTGTTACCTCCGCTTGATCCCTTCCGGCCCGGGCCGGGCACCCTGCGGGCGCTTCCTAGACTCTATCGCCTGGGCTGAACCGTTGCCTCGCTGCCGGGCTCAGCCCGGAGTGAGGATGAAGTCCCAAGGGTCACTGTTGGTGGTGCTGACCCGGATCTCCAGGTCGTGCCCCTGGTCCGCCAGGACGTTGCCCAGGGCTGCGGCGGCGGCCGGCAACCAGAGCCATTCGCTGGCAAAGTGCGAGACGTCCACCAGGTAGGGCCGGCCGTTGAGGGCAGCTTCCCGGGCCTCGGACGCGGGGTGGTGGCGAAGGTCCGCGGTGACGTACACGTCCGCGTTGCTGGCCCTGACCTCGTTGAACAGGGAATCGCCGGCGCCGCCGCACACGGCAATCCGCCGCACCACGCCGTCCTTGTCCCCGGAAACGCGCACACCCCCGGCCACTGAGGGAAGGATGCCGAACACCCGTGCAGCGAAATCGCCCAGGCTCATGGCGTCCGCCAGGTCGCCGACCCGCCCAATGCCTTCCTCCGGCAGCCCGTTGGCCGCCGCGGTGAGCGGGGCGACATCCTGCAGTCCCAGCGCGTCGGCCAGGACATCGGAAACGCCGCCGACGGCGGAGTCGCCGTTGGTGTGCACGGTCAGCAGTGCCGTTCCCGACTCGATCAGACGGTGGACAGCCCGTCCCTTCGCCGTGGTTGCCGCCACCGACGTGACACCCTTCAGCAGCAGCGGATGGTGGGTAATGAGGAGGCCGGCACCCCACTCAATGGCTTCTTCGATGACCTCCAGGGTGGGGTCCACCGCGAACATCACCTTGCTGACGGGAGCGGACGGGTGGCCTGCCACGAGCCCCACTTCGTCCCAGTTCTCCGCCAGCGATTCAGGCCACAGTTCCTCAACGGCAAGCAACAATTCGGCCAGGGTGGGAGCCTCGGCGGCACTGTCGTGGCCCAGCGCGTCGGAGGAGTCTTCGCCGTCGTGATCTGCCTGGCCGGTAACGTCGGTGTCCACAGGTTCCATAGTCTTAGTTTTACCCCATCGCCTTCCCGGCGCCGCATGTTGCGGTGCCGGGAAGGGCCGGCGGGAATCATCCGGGGCCGTCAACCATTGAAGAGGTCATGAAAACTTTTGTTCTTGGCGGGGGCTGCTTCTGGTGCCTCGACGCTGTCTACCAGAAGACCAGGGGCGTCACCTCGGTGGTGTCCGGTTATACCGGCGGCCACGATCCCCATCCCGACTACTACTCGGTGTGCAGCGGAACCACGGGACACGCGGAGGTTGTGGCCGTGACCTTCGACGAGGAGGTCATTCCGGCCGAAGTCATCCTGGACATGTTCTTTGCCCTGCACGACCCCACCACCTTGAACCGCCAGGGGTACGACGTGGGCACCCAGTACCGTTCCTCCATGTTCTACGAGACCACGGAGGAGAAGATCCTGTTCGAGGAAGCGATCGAACGCAACCAGGCGCTGTGGAAGCACCCCATCGTCACCGAAGTCAGCCGCCTGCCCCGGTTCCACGTGGCGGAGGAATTCCACCAGGACTATTACGCCAAGCATCCCGAACAGGGGTACTGCCAGGTGATCATCAACCCCAAACTGGCCAAGGCGAGGAAATATTACTCTGCATGGCTTAACGCTTAGCCAGCGTTACGCGGCCTCGTTAGGCTGACCTCAGTATTCACCCCTTAGAGATAGGCGTATGTACATGGCACGGATCTATGACGATGTAACGCAACTGGTCGGCGGGACCCCGCTGGTTCGGTTGAACCGGCTCAGCGAGGGACTGGACGCCACCGTTGCGGTCAAGCTGGAGTTCTACAACCCGGCCAACAGCGTCAAGGACCGTATCGGCGTCGCCATCATCGACGCCGCGGAAAAGTCGGGTGCACTGAAGCCCGGCGGCACCATCGTCGAGGGCACCTCCGGCAACACGGGCATCGCCCTCGCCATGGTCGGTGCCGCGCGCGGCTACAAAGTCATCCTGACCATGCCGGAAACCATGTCCACCGAACGCCGCGTCATGCTGCGCGCCTTCGGCGCCGAGATCGTGCTGACCCCGGGCTCCGAGGGTATGCGCGGAGCCGTGGAAAAGGCCCAGGAGATCGTGGCCAACACGGAGAACTCCATCTGGGCACAGCAGTTTGCCAACGAAGCCAACCCGGAGATCCACCGGAAGACCACCGCAGAAGAGGTATGGGCCGACACCGACGGTGCCGTTGACATCTTCGTGGCGGGCGTCGGCACCGGCGGAACGATCACCGGCGTAGGGCAGGTGCTGAAGGAGCGCAAGCCCGGCGTGCAGATCGTGGCCGTGGAACCCAAGGACTCCCCCATCCTGAACGGCGGCGCTCCGGGCCCGCACAAGATCCAGGGCCTCGGCGCGAACTTTGTTCCGGAACTGCTGGACACCACCGTCTACGATGAGGTCATCGACGCTTCGCTGGAGGACTCGGTCCGCGTTGCCCGCGAGCTGGGCATCAAGGAAGGCATCCTCGGCGGCATCTCCTCCGGCGCCATCGTCTGGGGTGCGCTGGAACTGGCCAAGCGCCCCGAAAACGCGGGCAAGCTGATCGTGGCCGTGGTCTGCGACTTCGGTGAGCGTTACATCTCCACCGTGCTGTATGACGACATCCGGGGCTAAGCAGACTCAGCTGCCCGCCCGTTTCCTGTAGAAAGAACTTTGTGGGCTTTTTCGCAAGACTGAAGGAAGACCTCGAGGCCGCCCGGTCCCACGACCCGGCGGCTCGAGGTTCTTTTGAGAACTTTTTCGCCTATTCCGGCCTGCATGCCATCTGGATCCATCGGCTGACGCACCGGTTGTGGCAGAACCCTGCCCTGCGTTTTCCGGCGCGGCTCCTGTCGCAGCTGGGCAGGTTTGCCACCGGCATCGAGATCCATCCGGGCGCCACCATCGGCCGCAGGTTCTTCATCGACCACGGCATGGGGGTGGTGATCGGTGAGACCGCGGAAATTGGCGAGGACGTCATGATCTACCACGGCGTCACGCTGGGCGGCCGTTCGCTGGCACGGATCAAACGCCACCCCACCATCGGGGACCGCGTGACGATCGGTGCTGGAGCCAAAATCCTGGGGCCCATTACCATTGGCCGGGACAGCGCCGTTGGTGCCAACGCCGTCGTGGTCAAGGACGCGCCGCCGGAGTCGATCGTTACCGGCGTTCCTGCCAAGTGGCGGCACCGCGATGCGCAGCGGGAAACCAAACCCGCAGTGGATCCGGCCGAATACGATATCGAGTACCGGATCTAGGGTCCGGCGTTGCCCGGCTCCGCGAGATGTCCAGGGGGACCCCTCCTGCGGGACCAAGCATCGGGTGGCCCCGCCGTGCCGGGGGACGCGAAGTTCGGGCCATAGCCTGGCTTCTGCCCTGCTAGCCGGGGAAACGCTTGTAGATGCTCCACAACACGGTGTCGAAGGCGCGGTCCGGAAGCAGCCGGCGCAGCAGCAGGATGGCCCGGGCGCCCTTGCCCACCGGGTAGCGGGTCCTTGGCCGCGGCGACGTGGCGGCATGGACGATCGCGTCCGCAATCACGGCAGGGTGCGAGGACAACGCCGAACCGTCGGTTGAAGCCAGCGCGGCCGCCACCACCTTGGCCTGGGCGGCGTACGGTCCGGTCCCCGAATTCGCCAGCAGGCCCTCCGCGGAAATGGCGCCCCACTCGGACTGGGTGCCGCCCGGTTCGATGATGGACACATCGATGCCGTGTGGCTTGAGCTCCACCCGCAGCGAATCGCTAAGGCCCTCCACGGCGAACTTGGTGGCGTGGTACCAGGCGCCCAGGGGCTCGTACATCTTTCCGCCGATCGAGGAGATGTTGATGATCCGCCCCCGGCCGGCGGCCCGCATGCCCGGCAGTACGAGCTGCGTCATCCGCGCCAGTCCAAAAAGGTTCACATCGAACTGCCGGCGGCCCTCCGCCAGTTCGACGTCCTCAAGCGAGCCGTAGGATCCGTAGCCGGCGTTGTTGACCAGCACGTCGATCCGGCCGTGGGCCGACAAGACTTCCCCGACGGCGGCGACCATCGACGCCTCATCCGTCACATCGAGCGCCAGGGTCCGGACGCCGTCGGCCTTGAGCGGTTCCATCTTCTCCACCCGCCGGGCGCCGGCGTACACGGTGAATCCGCGGGCCGCGAGCTTCCGGGCAGCTTCGAAGCCGATTCCAGTGGACGCACCGGTGACGAAAGCGACGGGCTGGTTCATGGCGGACTCCTTGGGGCGCCGCCCGGGGAGGGCGGGATACTGATGGAAGGGCGCCGGAAATGCCAGCGGCCGGCGCCCCCAGAGTATCGGGGAAGCGCCGGCCGCCGCGCCGGAAGCGCTGTGGGCTAGTGCGTGTCGACTGCCGAAATTTCGGACTTGTCTTCGCCCCAGAGGGTGTGGAACGTACCTTCGGTGTCCACACGGCCGTAGGTGTGGGCGCCGAAGAGGTCGCGCTGGCCCTGGATCAGGGCAGCCGCAACGCGCTTGCGGCGCAGGCCGTCGTAGTACGCCAGCGAGGAGGAGAACACCGGCACCGGGATGCCAAGCTGCACGGCGGTGGCTACTACCCGCCGCCACGCCGGGAGGGCGTCGCCAATGGCCTTGGTGAACGCCGGTGCGAACAGCAAGTTTGCGGGCTTCTCGTCCGCTGCGTAGGCCTTGGTGATGTCCTTGAGGAGCTCCGCGCGGATGATGCAGCCGGCGCGCCACAGGGAAGCGATTTCGTCCAGCTTGAGGTCCCAGCCGTATTCCTTGGCTGCGGAGGTCAGCATGTCCAGGCCCTGCGCATAGGAGACCAGCTTGGAGGCGTAGAGCGCCTGGCGGACATCCTCAACGAACGTCTCGGGGATCTCAACCGTTGCCTCGTTGCCGGCCAGCAGCTCCTGGCCAAGCTTGCGCTGGGCGGCCTGGGAGGAGAGCGCACGGGCGAAGACCGATTCGGCAATGCCGGACACGGGGGAACCGAGCTCCAGGGCCGAGATCACGGTCCAGCGTCCGGTGCCCTTCTGGCCCGCGGCGTCGACGACCACATCGACGAACGGCTTGCCGGTCTTGGCGTCGACATGGCCCAGGACCTCGGCGGAGATCTCGATCAGGAAGGACGAGAGTTCGCCCTGGTTCCATTCGGAGAAGATCTTTGCCTGCTCGGCCGGTTCGATGCCGGCCCCGGAGCGCAGGAGGTCGAAGGCCTCACCAATGACCTGCATGTCGGCGTACTCGATGCCGTTGTGGACCATTTTGACGAAGTGGCCGGCGCCGTCGGTGCCAATCCACGCGCAGCAGGGCTCACCGTCCACCTTTGCCGAAATCTTTTCCAGCAGCGGGCCCAGGGCCTTGTATGACTCCTTGGAGCCGCCGGGCATGATGGACGGACCGTTCAGGGCACCCTCTTCGCCGCCGGAGACACCGACGCCCACGAAGTGCAGGTCCTTCTTGGCCAGCGAGGCTTCCCGGCGGCGGGTGTCCTCGTAGTGTGAGTTGCCGGCGTCGATGATGATGTCGCCCGGTTCCAGCAGCGGCTCCAGCTGCTCGATCACCGAATCCACCGGCTTCCCGGCCTTGACCATGATCAGCACCCGGCGCGGCTTCTCCAGGGAATCGACCAGTTCCTGCAGGGATTCGGTCCGGATGAAATCGCCCTCCGAGCCGTGCTTCTCCAGCAGTGCGTCGGTCTTTTCCACCGACCGGTTGTGCAGGGCAACCGTGAACCCGTTGCGGGCGAGGTTGCGGGCAAGGTTGGCGCCCATCACTGCGAGGCCGGTGACACCGATGTGTGCAGACATCAATAACTCCAATTCATTGTTTGCCCCGGATCCAGGGTTCCGGTGCGGGTTGGGACGCCGGGGCATATCAGGGGGTCGGAATAAAGCATATATATTCTGGCGGTGACGCGAAAGTAACGTCCGCGTCATGAAACCGTTTGTGTCGCTGCCAGTCTAGGACTGCCGCCCTTCCGTGTCCCGGCCGTCCCGGTCAGCCGGCAATCCCGCACCCGCCAGCAACTAGGCTTAGCAGCATGACCAGCAGCCTCCACCACCGTGCCATCGAGAACCTGGGCACCCGGATCATCTCAGGGGATCTCCCCGCGGGACACGTCATGCTCGCCGAGCGGCTGGAGGATGAACTGAAGGTTTCCCGCTCGGTGATCCGTGAAGCCGTGCGCGTCCTGCAGTCCCTGGGACTGGTGGAGACCACCAAGCGGGTGGGGATCCGGGTGTTGCCTTCAAGCCGCTGGAACCCCTTTGACCCGCAGGTGATCCGGTGGCGGCTGGCCAGCGATGCACGCGGAGCGCAGCTGCGCTCCCTCGCCGAACTCCGTGCCGCCGTGGAACCGGCAGCCGCCGAACTGGCAGCAGAGAACGCGCCGGCGCCGCTGCGCCTGGAACTCGTGGACGTTGCCCGCGCCATGCGGGAAGCCGGCAACCAGGGCGAGGTTGCCCGCTTCCTGGAACTGGATATCCGCTTCCACTCGCTGCTGCTCTCCGGCTCCGGCAACGAGATGTTCGCCAACCTCATGGGGCAGGTGGCCGAAACATTGACGGGCCGGACGGTACACGGCCTGATGCCGGACCATCCCCACCAGGCCGCCCTGCAATGGCACGAAGATGTGGCAGAGGCAATTGCCAAGGGGGACGCTCCCGCTGCCCGCGAGGCATCAGACCGGATCATGCGGCGGACCATGTCACAGATGGCGGATACCTGGACGGAGCAACCGCGGGTGTTCATCCCCGTCCGGCAGTAACGGTCAGCTGCTTCCTTTCCCGTCGAAGCTGAGGAGGACTTTGCCGGAGCTGGTGGAGTCTTTGGCCATTTCGAAGGCGTGCAGGGCGTCCTCCACGGGGTATTGGTGGGTGATGACGGGGTCGATGTGCAGTGACCGGTCGGCAAGCGCCGCGATGACCTCGTCGATTTCGTCGTTGAAGCGGAAGGAGCCTTTGAGGTCCAGTTCGCGGGTGATGGCCAGCGAGATGGGTAGCGGCTGCATGCCGGTGGGCAGCAGCCCCACCATGACCACGGTCCCGCCGCGGACCGCGCCGCGGATGGCGGAGGCCAGGCCGTGGTGGTTGCCGGAGGATTCGATCACGACATCGGCCTCCACGGCGGCGATCGCTTCGGTGTCTGCGGCGTTGATGACCTGGTCCGCGCCGACGGCCCGGGCGATCTCCAGCGGTTTGGGATGGAGGTCCACAGCGGTGATGTGCGCGGCTCCAGCGCGTTTGAGGACCGCGACGGCGAGGGCACCGATGGGGCCGGAGCCGATCACCAGCGCGGTCTTCCCGGCCACGTCCCCGGCCCGGGAGACCGCGTGCCAGGCCACGGACGCGGGCTCGACCAGGGCGGCCGTGCGCAGGTCGATGCCCTCGGGCAGGGCCCGCAGCATCCGGACGGGCAGGTTCACGTACCGGCTGAAGGCGCCGTCGGTGTGCGGGTAGCGGGCGGCGCTGCCCAGGTACGTGCACCCGGGTGAGAGGTTGGGCCGGTCCACGGGGTACCGGGCCGCACCCGGCCCCGGGGTGGCGGGGTGGACGGCGACGGCGGTTCCGGGCTGCGGCCCCTGGCCGTTGGCCGCGGCGCGGACCACCACACCGGAAATCTCATGGCCCAGCATCAAGGGCGCCTTCAGGATGGACTCCCCCGCCGCACCGTGCAGCCAGTAATGCAGGTCCGACCCGCAGATCCCGCCATACAAGACCTCAACGACGGCCTGGTCATCCGCCGGCCGGGCCAGCGGAACCTCATCGACCCGGAGGTCCCCCGCGGCGTGCGCCACCACGGCCGGCCCGGAGCCGGGCAACATCTGGGCCCCTGCCTGGACAGGTGTGTTCGCGGGCATCAGACCACCACCGTCATTCCACCGTCGATAAAAATAGTCTGCCCGTTCACGAAATCCGACCCGTCCGAAGCCAGCCAGACCACCGGCCCGGCCAGATCCTCCGGCGTGCCCCAGCGATGGGCCGGGGTCCGGCCCAGGATCCAGGCATTGAACTGTTCGTCATCCACCAGGTTCTGCGTCATCTCCGTATGGATATACCCCGGCGCGATCCCGTTCACCTGCAGACCGGACGCGGCCCACTCGGCCGTCATCGCCCGGGTCAAGTTCCGCAGCCCACCCTTGGCCGCAACATACGGGGCGATCGTCGGGCGCGCCAGGTCCGTCTGCACCGAACAAATATTGATGATCTTCCCCCGGCCCCGCGGAATCATGTGCCGGGCCGCTTCCCGCCCCACCAGGAACGCACTGGTCAGGTCCGTGGAAATCACCCGCTCCCAATCCGCCACCTCCAACTCCAGCATCGGCACCCGGTGCTGGATCCCGGCATTATTCACCAGAATCTCCAACGGACCCACATGCTCTTCGATCCACGCGATACCGCGGGCTGCCGCCTCACCGTCGGTAACGTCAAACGCGACGCTGGCGATGCGGCCGGCCGGAAAGTCGGCGGCGAGCGCGGCTTCGGCTTCCTTAAGCCGCTCCGGGTTAACGCCATTCAGCACCACCGTGGCACCGGCGTCGGCCAACGCCCGGGCGAGCGAGGAACCAATGCCCCGGCTGGAGCCCGTCACCAACGCAACCCGATCCGACAAATCAAAAAGTGAACTCATGGAGCAACTGTTCCTTCCGCCGCAACCGCGGCTTTTTGGCTGAGGTTGGAGATGGTTTGGCGCACTACTGCGAGGTCCTGGTCGCCAAGGCCCCGGCGTTTCAGTTCGGCATAGAGTTCGGCGGCGGCAGTGGCGATCGGGGTGGCCGTTCCCGCTGCGCGCGCTGCGTCGAGGACGAAGGAAAGATCTTTGTGCATGAATTTTGCCGGGCCCGTGGGGGCGTAGTCCTTGCTGACCAGGCGCGGTCCGACGATATCCAGCACTCTGCTGCCGGCCAAACCGCCCGACAGGACGTCGAAAAGCGCCGCCGGATCGAGCCCGGAACGCTCTGCCAGTTCGGCAGCTTCGGCGAGCGCCGCCGTCGTCGTTCCCACGACCAGCTGGTTGCACGCCTTCGCGAGCGACCCTGCGCCAAGCAGACCAAGGCGGCGGACGGTGGTGCCCATGGCGTGCAGGAGCGGCTCTGCCCTGCGGAACGCAGACTCCTCGCCGCCGGCCATGATAGCGAGGGTGCCGTCCGCGGCGCCCTTGGTGCCGCCGCGGACCGGGGCGTCGACAACCTGGGCGCGCCCGCCGGTGAGCTCGGTGACGCGGCGCCCGAAAGCCTGCACGCCGGTGGGCGAGACACTGCTCATGACCAGCAGGACGGTGTGGGGCGCCGGCGGCTCTTCTTTCCACCGGGCTAGGAGCCCGGCCGCGGCCTCCTCGATGTGTGGCAGGTCCGGAAGCATGAAAACGATGACCGGAAGATCGCCCAGGTTTTCCACCGCGGGGACAATTGTTCCGCCGAGGTCCCGCAACCGGCCCGCTGCCTCTGGAGACCGGTTCCAGCCCGTGACCTGCCATCCGCTGCGGAGGGCGTTTGCCGCCATCAGTCCGCCCATCAATCCCAGGCCTGCAAAGCCTGCGCGTTTGTCCTCCATGACCCAGCCTCACGTCATCGTGCTAAAAGATTTGTTCAATATCCTAGCCATGATTCAGTATGATGAACACCATGACTTCCATAACTACCGTGGCCATTGCCGTGCCGCTCGAAGCCCAGCTGGTGGACCGGATCAGGGCCGTTGATCCCTCCGTGACCGTCCTGTACGAGCCCGACCTCCTGCCGCCGGAGCGCTTCCCGGCGGACCACGCCGGAGATCCGGACTTCCGGCGGACCCCGGAACAGGAAGAACGCTATTGGTCGATGCTGAACAGCGCACAGGTCCTCTACGGATTCCCCAACGAAAGCCCGTCGGGCCTGGCCCGGATTGCCACCGACAACGGACACCTGCAGTGGGTCCACGCCATGGCAGCCGGCGCAGGCGGGGCGGTTAAAGCATCCGGCCTGGACCAGCAGGTCCTGCAAAAGTTCAAGGTCACAACGTCCGCAGGCGTGCACGCGCTTCCCCTGGCCGAGTTTGCAGCCATGGGCATCCTGAACGGGTTCAAGCGCACCGCCGAGCTGGCGCTGGACCAGCGGGCCAGGAATTGGCCGGAACTTCGCACCCCAACGCGGCTGGTGAGCGGTTCCCGGCTGGTCATTGCGGGGCTCGGTGAGATCGGCCTTGAGACGGCCAGGCTTGCCCGCGCCCTCGGCATGGCCGTCAGCGGAACCAAGAGGACCCCGGAGCCCCTGGAAGGCATCGACCAGGTGACCGGAAACGACGGCCTTCCCCGCCTCCTTGCCACCGCCGATGCCGTGGTGAACACCCTGCCGGGCACCCCGTATACGGAGAAGCTGTTCAACCGGGACGTCTTTGCTGCCATGAAACCCGGCACCGTCTTCGTCAACGTCGGACGCGGCACCGTTGTGGATGAGGAAGCGCTGCTCCAGGCCCTGGATAACGGCCAGGTCTCCTACGCCTGCCTCGATGTCTTCGCAGTGGAACCGCTCCCCCTCGAAAGCCCGCTCTGGAGCCACCCGAAAGTTCTGGTGTCGCCGCATACGTCAGCTTTGAGCGCCGCAGAGAACAGGCTGATCACCGACCGTTTCTGCAGCAACCTGCGAACCTTCCTCGACGGCGGCGAACTCCCCCACCTCGTGGACACGGTCCACTTCTACTGACCCTTCACTTGGCCAAGGCACCGGCAAGGCCGCTGCATCCCCTGCCCAAGGGATGCAGCGGCCTTACTTTTTGTGGCGCCCGACTGCTGCCCATCAGGCCGCAGCAACAACGGCGCCCCGCGGAACCTCCCGACCTCCGCGATGCCGGCCGGCTTGTCTCCCGCACACGCCAAACGCCCGGCCCGGATGATCCGGACCGGGCGTCAGGCCGGCGTCAGCTGGCGTCTTCGACGAGGACCAGGTCCCGGCCGCCGGTTTCCGGCGTGAAGAACGTGGTGATGAACGAGATCAAAGCCAGGACGAGGGAGTACAGGGCGGGAACCAGCCAGGAGTGGTTGGTGGCCGCCAGCAGCGCGACACCGATCATCGGGGCGAAGCCGCCGGCGAGGACGGCCGACAGTTCACGGCTCAGGGCAACCCCGGTAAAGCGGTGCTGGGAACCGAACAGCTCGGGCAGAAGGGCACATTGCGGCCCGAGCATGGCCTGGACGCCCAGGGCGATGCCCACCACCATGACGACCCAGACGAGCGTGACGTTGCCGAGGGTCACCAGGTAGAAAGCCGGGAGCGCGATGACCGCCTGGAACAGGGCACCGTAGCGGTAGACGGGGACGCGGCCGTAGCGGTCGGACAGGGCACCGAATGCGACCACCATGACGGCGGCAAAGCCGGCCGCGATCAGCAGTCCGGTGGGTCCGATGAACTTGTCGCCCGGAAAGACACCGGCAGGCATGCTGATGAACGAAACCAGCAGGGCGGAGTAAATGGAGGAGTTTCCGTTTTCACCCATGCGCAGGCCGATCCCCACCAGGACGTTCTTCTTGGAATGGCGCCAGATCTGCGACACCGGGTTCTTCACCACAGCCTTGTGCTTTTCGAGTTCCTGGAAGACCGGCGTCTCCTTCAGGCGAAGGCGGATGAAGACCGCAATGCCGATCAGGATAATGCTGGCAAGGAACGGCACACGCCACAGCCAGCCCTGCAGGACGGACTTGTCGGCCATGGCCATCAAGGCGAATGTTCCGGCGCCCAGGAGGGTGCCCAACTGGATGCCAACGAAGGGCAGCGCGGCAAAGAAACCACGACGGCGGCGCGGCGCAACCTCGGAGATGAGCGTGGTGGCGCCCGCCTGTTCGGCGCCAGCCCCAAGGCCCTGGATGATGCGGAGGCTCACCAGGAGGACCGCGCCGAGCATTCCGGCCTGATCGAAGGTGGGCAGGAGTCCAATGGCGAAGCTGGACATTCCCATGAGGCCGATGGTGAGGATCAGGACCATCTTGCGCCCGAACCTGTCACCAATGTGGCCAAAGACGATGCCGCCGAAGGGCCGGGCCGCAAATCCCACACCATAGGTGGCAAAGGAGGCAATGACGGCGCCGCTTTCACCCAGCGGGGCGAAGAAAAGCGGGCCGAAAATCAACGCGGACGCCAGGCCGTAGATATAGAAGTCGTAGTACTCCAGTGCGGACCCCACGGAACTTGCAAGAGTTGCCCTTCGCAGCTGGTCGGCGTCGACGACGGTGCCGTCCGCGGCCTGCGGTGCATTAGTACGAGTTGTCACAAGAACTCCCTCATCACGCGCCAGGCCCCCGTTGGCCTGGCGGGTCAGCAACGGCACCCGAGATGCCGATCACTATGTTGAACAGAGTACAGCAAGTTGGACAACTGGCAAGCGGTTGAGGCAAAGGTACGTCTACTTTCCCTTGGGGACGCCTTCCTAGCTCATGGGATTGCCCAAGGACCGTGCCAGTTCCTGAAGTTCCTTGACCATCTGCGCACCCTGCTCGGGGGTATAGGTTGCCTTCAGCGCCGTCACCGACAACCCCAGGCTGGGTCCGTGGGAGCCGCGGGTGGGGACAGCCACGCCCAGGCAGACCACGCCCGTGGTGGATTCCTCGTCCTCGAAGGCATAGCCCTGCTCCCGAATGGACCGCAGCTGATCCTTGAGCTCGCGACCGGTCCGCAGGGACTTCGGGGTGAGGACGGGCAACTCGGCATCATCGGCGAACAAGGCGTCGATGTCATGGTCGTGAAGCCTGGCGATCAGGACCTTGCCCACGGCGCAGAGGGAGACCGGCATTTTGTCGCCGATGTTGGAGGTGAGCCGGACAGCCGGGTGTCCCTCGTAGCGCGCCAGGTAGATGACATTGGTCCCGTCCAGCATGGCAATCCGCACCGTCTCGCCGGAAAGGGTGGGCGCCTGCTCGCAGTACCGGTAGAACTCCTGGACCTCGTCCATGCGGCTGAGGTAGGCCGCGCCAAGCTCAACCAGCTTGCGGCCAAGCATAAATTCGGAGCCCTGCCGGCTGATGAGGCGGGCGTCCTCCAACGCCAAAAGCAGGTTGGAGGTGGAGGATTTCGGGATTCCCAGCTCGCGGGCAAGGTCACTGAGGGTCAGCCGCCCACCTGCGGACGCAGCCAGTGCCTCCAGGACGGCGGCAGCGCGGGTAACGGCCGGCGCAGGCGAGGCGCTTGCGGGCCCGTCGGAGGAACGTGGGGTGCGGGAATCGGCCATGATTCTCCTTCGGTAGGCGCATGCACTCATCAGCTCTGTCCATTCAGCTGAACACAACCCATCATAGTGGCTGGCTTTGGCGGACCTGCCGTGCCGCCCGACGCCCGCGCGATGACACGGGCGCCTCGGGACTTTTTGTTTCCGGGAGTTCACGGTATATTCATCCCAGGCCCTCCACCGCGGCATCCCCCAATAGTCGCGGTGGAGGGTTTTCCAATGCCCACTGGCGGGCGGACCAAGCGGGGCAGGTCAGGCCGCATCCGCTTCCGACTCCCTGCGCCGCCAGCCGCCGCCCAGGCCGTCACGCTGGAGATACATGGTGGTCAACGCGGACCGGATATTATTTCCCAGCCGCACCTGCAACTGCAGGACTTCCACGTCCACGCCGCTGTTGCCCTTCGGCATGCGGCGGCTGGTCTCCCACCAATTGACGCGTTCGTACCACCTCACGGGCGCGGCACCCACCGCCCATTCCCTGCCGCGGCTCAGCACCGCCGTCGGCATTCCATCGCTGTCTGTGTGCACTATGACGTGTTCCATCCCTGAAAGGTATGGCGGGGCACTGACAATGGGACTGGAAAGCCGAAAAACAAAAACCCCGCCGCCCGCCGGAAGGCGGGACAACGGGGTTTCATATGAGTGGGTCCTACCGGGATCGAACCGATGACATCCACGGTGTAAACGTGGCGCTCTACCAGCTGAGCTAAAGACCCAAATCACGCGGTTTCGGGCGTTAACGCCGCAACCAACGAACATAAACTGTACCCGACGTTGGACCGCGAACGCGAATCGGCACGCCCGGGGGCGTCCCGCACTACAGCGGAGGAAGTTCAGCTGCGAGATAGCCCAATGCCTGGCTGACCCCGGCTTCGAGTTTGATGGTTGCTTTGTCATCGCCGCGGGTGGCGCCCCGGTTGATGATGACTACCGGCTTGGACTGTTTGGCGGCGTGCCGCACGAACCGCAGGCCGCTCATGACCGTCAGCGAAGAACCGGCCACGACCAGGGCGGCTGCTTCGTCCACCATTGCGTAGGACCGCTCCACCCGGTCCTTGGGCACGTTTTCACCGAAGTAGACAAAGTCGGGCTTCAGGGTCCCTCCGCACGCAGGGCAGAGCGCCACCACGAAGCTGTGGATGAGCGCCTCGTCCTCAACGGTGGCGTCAGCGTCGGGCGCCATTTCCACGAGTCCGGATGCCGCCGCCCGCTCCAGGAAGCCGGGGTTGAGTTCCTCGAAAACACCGGCCAGGAGGCGCCTGGAATAGGTCCGGCCGCAGTCCAGGCAGATCACTTGGTCATAGCGGCCGTGGAGGTCGACGACGTTTGAACTGCCCGCGTCCTGGTGCAGCCGGTCGACATTCTGGGTAATGAGTCCGGTGAGGAAGCCGCGCCGTTCGAGTTCGGCTGCGGAATAGTGGCCCTGGTTTGGATCCGCATGCCGCATGTGGGACCAGCCAATGTGGTTCCTGGCCCAGTATCGGCGCCGGTTGGCGGCGTCGCGGACAAACTCCTGGTAGGTCATGGGTGAACGGGGCGGAGAGTCCGGGCCGCGGTAGTCGGGGATCCCGGAATCCGTGCTGAGCCCGGCCCCGGTCAGCAGGGCGAAACGTACCCCCGCGAGCAGGTCCCGGATCCGGCCCAACACCTCAAGGTCCTCACCGGAGGGCGGGGCCGGGGCCACCGGCGGCATGCTGGCAAAGCCTGTCAGGCCCGTCCCCCGCCGCTGCTCAGCCATGCCGCCTCAGGCCCGCTTCAAATCCGCCAACGCCGCCCGGTACTCACCGAAGTCGCGGGCTTGGCCCCGTGGATTCACCACGCTGTACCGGACCGTTCCCTCTGCATCGATGATGAAGGTGGCCCGTTTGGCCATGCCGCTGCCGGCGTCGAACACGCCGTAGGAGCCGGCCACGGCCCCGTGCGGCCAGAAATCGGCCAGCAGGTCGAAGCCGTACCCTTCCTGCGCCGCGTAGGCGCGAAGGCTGAACTTGCTGTCAACGGAAACCGCCAGGACTACGGCATTCGAATCCTCGAACGTGGCAAGGTTGTCACGTATCTCGCAGAGCTCTCCGGTGCAGATCCCCGAGAAGGCAAACGGATAGAACACCAGGGCCACATTCTGTCCGCGAAACGACGAGAGGCGCACCGGCTCACCATACTGGTTGGCCAGCTCAAAGTCGGGCGCGGTTGTGCCCACTGCGGGAACAACTGCGGAAGCGGCCTCGACCGCTGCCGTCATTTGTTCTTCCTGCTGACCAGGCGCGCCGCGCTCCAGTCCTTTGAGACACCTGCAGAGGTGGTGACATGCAGGCCGGCCGTGGGTGCTGCTTCCTGGATGTCTGCCGGCGAGACGTAACCGTCCCTGCCCGACTTGGGGGTCAGGACCCAGACGACCCCATTCTCGCTCAGGGTGGTGAGGGAATCCATCAGGCTGTCGACGAGGTCACCGTCGCCGTCGCGCCACCAAAGGATGACAGCGTCCGCCACCTCGTGGTCGTCCTCATCCAGCAGCTCCGAGCCTGTGAGGTCTTCAATATCGTCACGCAAGTCGAAATCGACGTCGTCGTCGTAACCGAACTCCTGAATCAGATCCCCATTTTTGAAACCCAATTTTTCCGCCACATTTACCGAAGTGGCGGCGTCGGCCTCGCTCACGTGTTCCTCCAATACGTCATATATGCGTTGTGCATAGTGATTTCCATTACTCCCAAGCCAACACCCTTTGCGCCTGCGCTTCAAGCTGCCGCCCCCGGGATTGCGCATATTCTGCGTCACATCCAGCTACGGCGGCGCCCCGGCAAGGGTATTGGCCACACAACCAGTATGACGAACGAAATACAACAGCAGCACCGGGACCGCGGCTACGCATCGTGTTGCCGTCAGGGCTAGAGTGGCTGGTGACAACTATGCCCGCGGGACGACACCCCTGTGACTCCGGACAGGCATAGGAGCGCTAGGAAGCTGCCCGGCACACATGACCGGGCTGTTGTAACCGATACGTCGCACACGGCGTATATACGCCGGGCAGTCACCCTGCCTGGCCTGAGTGCGCCGATTCATGCGCGCAAAGAGAGGTTGGACGTGGCTGCAGGAGAAGATACCTCCCATATCCTCAGCGGGTTGACTAACCAGCTGCCTGATCGTGATCCGGAAGAGACTGCCGAGTGGGTTGAGTCCCTGGATGCGTTGATCAGGGAACAGGGCACTGAGCGTGCCCAATACATCATGCGGAGCCTGCTGCAGCGCGCGGGCGCGCAGAGTGTCGGGGTGCCGATGGTGACCACCACCGATTACGTGAACACCATCCCGGTGGACCAGGAAGCGGAGTTCCCGGGCAACGAGGAATTCGAGCGCCGGTACCGGGCGTACATGCGGTGGAACGCCGCGGTCATGGTGCACCGGGCGCAGCGGCCCGAGATCGGCGTCGGCGGGCATATCTCCACCTACGCCGGGGCAGCGACCCTGTACGAGGTCGGGTTCAACCACTTCTTCCGCGGCAAGGACCACCCCG